>JBJEME010000041.1:0-176992 GCA_051879515.1 Lachnospira sp.
ACAAGACCGTCATTATCGTAACCCACAGACCGGCGGCTTTGTCGGTGTGTGACAGACAGATACATTTTGGAGAGGAGATGGAACATGCAAAAGGAGATAGATAAGACAGGGGAGGATATGCTTTATCTGATTACCTGTGCACTCCGGGGTCAGGTGCCGGATAAAAACAGAGTTCTTAAGATGGAATTATCCAATCTTTTTCAATATGCGAAAAGACATTCCCTTGCAGCCATTACTTATGATGCATTGGAACTGCTTGGAGAGAGTACAGGTGAGGGATTGTGCGCTTTGTTAAAAAAGAAGTCAGATGACCTGCAATCTCCGTCAAAGGGCGAGACGGCTGCTTCAATTCTTGGAAGATGGAAAGAAACAAGGGATAAAGCGCTACGCAAGAATCTGATGTTAGATATAGAGAGAAAGAAATTGTTTTCATATCTGGAAGCACATTGTATCTGGTATATGCCGTTGAAAGGTTCTGTTCTGAAGAACTTATATCCGAAACAGGAAATGCGTCAGATGGCAGATAACGATATTTTGTTTGATGCGGCCTATGAAGAGGCTGTTAAGGATTATTTTGTCAGGGAAGGCTATAAAGTGATTACCTATGAAAGAGGTAATCATGATGTGTATGAGAAGGAGCCTGTTTATAATTTTGAGATGCATACCGCTTTATTTGGAAAGGCAATTAATGAGGTCTGGGCAGAATACTATAAAGATATAAAATCAAAACTGAAGGGGGATGAGAATAGTTTTTTGCTTTCTTTTACAGATGAGGATTTTTATATCTATTTTGTAGTTCATGCTTTCAAACACTTTGATAGAAGTGGTTCAGGAATCAGACCTTTTGTGGATTGTTATGTCTATCTGAATGCGAAAGATTTGGATTGGGAATATATTGAGAGAGAACTTGATAAGTTGGGAGTTCTTTCGTTTGAAAAAACATTTAGAAGTACTTCTATGAAGATATTTGGAAGACAGGAAACGGTCAGTCAGTTAACTGAGGAAGAATACAGCATGCTGTGTGACAGTATGTTTGCAGGAACATATGGAAACATGTCAATTGGGCTTGGCAAGAAGCTTCATAAAATCCAAGGGGATGAGAATGGAATAAAGTACAAAACTAAAATGAAATATTATATTAGCAGGTTGTTTCCTTCAATGGCTTATTATAAATCAGCCTATCCGTTTCTTTACAGAACGAAGGTGTTTATTCCGTTTTTTGTTATTTACCGAATGATAAGAGGAGCATTGTTTAGCAGGAAACGTTTGATGAGAGAAGCTAAGACTGTTTTAAAAAAAATGTAAGTTGACAGTCTAAAGAACAACGGCGAATATTAGTGTGATTACAACATAAAGTTTAACATAAAGACACATTAAGAACTTGAACTTTTGAAGGCATGTGGTATAATAGAGCAAGATAGTACGCAAGATAATACGGAAGTTATTGGAGGTGTATTATGGGAGATTATAAACCACCTTTTACAATTACAAATGAGATATTGGCGCATGTATCATCTATTTCAGAGAAGATTGGGCGTATTTCGGCTATCAGTAATTTGGAATCAAAACCACACTTAAGAAGGAATAACAGAATTAAGTCTATTCATTCTTCATTGAAGATAGAAGCTAATTCTCTTTCTTTGGGACAGGTTAGAGATGTTATTAACGGTAAGACTGTGCTTGGCGAGCAAAAAGAAATTCAAGAAGTAAAAAATGCTTACACTGCTTATGAAAAGTTTCCTGAAATAGAGTTGTACAGCATCAACAATTTAAAATTGTTCCATGAAATTATGACTAAATATGTTGTGGAAGAGTCCGGAGAATTTCGTAGGGGCGAGGAAGGCGTTTTTAATGGGGATGAATGCATCTTTATGGCACCTCCGGCTCAGATTGTGCCACAGTTAATGGATGACCTTTTTTCTTGGATGAAGAAAGAAAAGAATAGTGTTCATCCGTTGATTATGAGTAGTGTATTCCATTATGAATTTGTTTTCATTCATCCTTTTGCTGACGGTAACGGCAGAATGGCTAGATTGTGGCATACAGCAATGCTTGCAAAGTGGAAACCAGTATTTGAATATATTCCTATAGAGAGCCAGATAGAGAAGTTTCAAAATGAATACTATGAGGCGATTGCGCGGTGTCATGTGGAAGGAGAATCTACTCTTTTCATAGAGTTTATGTTGTCTCAGATTGATAAGATTCTGGATGATGTTTCTGCTCAGGTTAGCGAGGATAACGAACATCTTTCTGAATACCTTAAGAGGTTGCTTGAGGCTATGGAATACGATGTTCCTTACACAAGCAATTCGCTGATGGATAAGTTAGGTTTGAAATCAAAAGAAGGTTTCCGTAGAAATTATTTGCGCCCGGCGATTGATATGAATTTGATTCGTATGACAATCCCGGATAAGCCAAATAGTAGAAACCAGAGATATGTTAAGAAGTAGTATTATCAGTATTACCATGCGATATATACCATTGGATACCCTTAAATGGTTGAAAATTCCAAGTGTTTATGGTAGTATGAACGAGATATTGATGTTAGGAGGTTATTAGGACAATGGAACAATACAAGCAGGAATTTATTGAATTCATGGTTGAAAGTGATGTGTTGAAATTTGGTGATTTTACACTTAAAAGTGGAAGAAAGTCGCCATTTTTTATGAATGCTGGTGCTTATGTTACAGGTACACAGCTGATGCGTCTTGGAGAATACTATGCTAAGGCAATTCATGATACATATGGGGATGATTTTGATGTTCTCTTTGGACCGGCGTATAAAGGAATTCCTATAAGTGTTGTTACCTCTGTGGCGTATGCGAAGCTTTATGGCAAGGAAGTACGCTATTGCTCTGACAGAAAAGAAGAGAAGGATCACGGCGCAGATAAGGGAAGCTTCCTCGGAAGTAAATTAAAAGACGGGGACAGGGTAGTTATGATTGAGGATGTAACTACATCCGGCAAATCAATGGAAGAGACAGTGCCTAAAGTAAGAGGCGCAGCAGATGTTACTATCGTGGGACTTATGGTTTCCCTTAACAGAATGGAAGTGGGTCTTGGCGGAGAGAAGAGTGCTCTTGATGAAATAAAGGAAAGATACGGCTTTGATGCTAATGCAATTGTCACCATGAGCGAAGTTGTTGAGCATCTTTACAACAGAGAATGCAATGGCAGGATAGTAATTGACGATACAATTAAGACCGCCATTGATAAGTATTATGAAGAATATGGCGCAAAGAATGCTTAATGGAGGTGTCTTGAATGGAAGAAAGATTATTTAAGAAGATGAAGACTGTTGGAGTTTCAAACATGGTTTTTGGCATTATTACCATTATTTTTGGAATCGCTGCAGGCATTGTAATGATTGTAAATGGAGCAAGACTTCTCGCACATAAGTCAGAATCTTTATTTTAAAATGAAAAGGAGCTGTCCGGTATATTTTAGTCAGTCATCAGAGCTTTATGCGCTGATATTTGACGGATATACCGGACAGATTTGTTTGAACAGATATGATTAATAATAAAGATAAATGGCATAATATATTCAACTGGATTCTTTTTTTATTGTATATGTGCATGCTTATGTATCTGGTTTTGTTCGCTGAATTTATGGGCAGAGCAGAAGGGTATACGACTTATAGATATAATTTTATTCCCTTTCATGAAATAATGCGGTTCCTGCCATACATCGGTCAGAATAGCACGCTGGGGGCATTTGCCTTTGTGAATATTATCGGAAATATACTCATTTTTATTCCATACGGGATTGCCATGCCGGTGTTGTCCAATGAAAGGGTAAAATGTATATCAACATGTGTTCTGGCACTCAGTCTTTCTGTTTCGATTGAGATAATCCAGCTTATTGGAAAGGCGGGAACATGTGATGTTGATGACTGCCTGCTAAACACACTGGGAGCACTTATAGGGTATATCTGCTACATATCAATTAAAAAAATATTAAATCATTTTCAGAAATGAGGATTATTATGAAGCTATTTAAAAAATATAAATTTTCTGATAAAAGTCAGACTCTTGGAGGAGTAATATCTACAGTGATGGGACTTCTGGCATTGGCAAGCCTCGTTTATGGAGTATATATTGCATTCAAAGCAGAGGGAATGGCAGGACTAAAGGTGGGAAGTCTTGGTCTTTTAAGTCTTATGCTCTCTGTAATAGGTGTGGTGATTGGACTATTGAGCTTTCGCGAGCCTGACAAATTCTATACATTGTCAAAGGTCGGTTCGATGCTTTGCGGAATATTAACTGTGTTTATGCTGGCAGTATTTTTAATGGGACTTTAAAAGGAGTTAATAAAAATGTTTGATGACAATATAATAGAGCGTTACCAGCTTTCAATCGAAAGAATAAGAGAAATTGCACAGGAAAAATCAGAATATTTTTCGCGTACCGCAAAGTTTATTCTTATGATGGATAAATTGAAGGAATGTATGGAAAATGGCACATTTTCTGACATGACACTGGATGAACTTAAGAAATTAAATAAAGAACTCTACAGTGACGTGGCAGGAGAGGCTTATGAACAAAGCTATGCAAACCCAACCTATGCCACTGGAAAGCTGGGGGTGAATGAGGGAAGGCTGTTGTCATTTCTTTATATGGAAATACGTGGAATGATAGTATTTGTCCACGAGGGACGTCTGCCACAGATGGTGTCACTTATGGAGCTTTTTATTGAAATATTCTGCATATATGAAGACTCCAAGGAAGCTTCTTTGCCGCGCTACAAAGAGTTAAAAGAGGCAGTATACTGGTATGTCAGTGATTATAGTGACGAATATATAGAGTACAGGACAAGACAGCTTCTTGATTCAGATATTTCATTTGCCACAGATATTGTGATGAACAGTGACTTAAGCGATATGCGTTACCTTTACAGGTATGGTGAATATATCACTGATAACGAGATAAAGACAGCACAGTTTCTCAATTCGCTTTCTGAGGAAGATATTAATTCCATGGCGAAAACATTTACAGAAGGCTACAGAATGGGATTTATACTTGGAAATAAGCCTCTGGAAAAGAAGAAAACAGTTAATATAAGATTTTGTGTGGGATTTGAGAGGCTTGTGAGGGCTGAAATACTGGAGTTTAAGAAAATGGGCCTTGAGCCAACCATCTACAGGGCAGCAGTCAGCTCAATCAACAGGAATATGCATATAAAGGTGGGCTATTACAGCACAAGTCCTAATAAGCAGATGGATTTTGATCACAGATTTGACAATGCACTTTATCTTGATGCGCAGTTTGTGGAGCGAAAGCTTGGCGCACTTAAGCTGGCATACGAAAAGAACAAGGAGCTTGCATATGTTCACGGCGGACCGGCAGTAATGGAGGTCTTTGGAGAGATTCCTTTTGAACCGCTGGATAAAGAGGAAGCATTACACCTTGATGATAAGCAGCAGAAGCTTTCTGTCAGATACTCAAATGAGGCAGCAGCCATTGTCAACAATTATATAAAAGGCGAGGAGAGAAGCTTCACTATAATAGCTTATCCTATTCCTGAAATCGGTGAGAATTTTGAAGACATTTTCAGGGAAACAGTTCGCATCAACACACTGGATTACCAGGAGTACAATGTTTATCAGCAGGCAATTATTGATGTGCTGGACAGAGCAGAATATGTTTCGGTTAAGGGTTGTAACGGCAATACCACAGATTTAAGTGTTTCTATAATGCCGGTTGATAACCACGAAAAGCAGACGGTATTTGAGAACTGCCTTGCAGATGTTAATATTCCTCTTGGAGAGGTGTTCACATCTCCGGTTCTTAAAGGAACAACAGGAATTCTTAATGTGAGCAGTGTTTATCTCAACGACATCAAGTTTAATAATCTGTCTGTCACACTTAAGGATGGAATGGTTGTTGACTACACATGTGATAATTTTCCGGATGAAGAAAAGAATAAGGCTCTTTTTAAGGAAAATGTATTATATAACCATGAAACTCTTCCGGTTGGAGAGTTTGCAATTGGCACAAACACCACCGCATATGTGGTTGCGAATAAGTATGATATAGTTTACAAGCTCCCTATTCTCATTGTAGAAAAGATGGGACCACATTTTGCATTAGGAGATACCTGCTATTCTCGTTCAGAGGATGTGGAAGTATATAATCCTGATGGCAAGGAGATTATATCAAGAGATAATGAGGTTTCCCTGCTTAGAAAGAGCGAGCCGGAAAAAGCGTACTATAACTGTCATACAGATATAACAATACCGTATGATGAGATAGGAAGCATCTCGGCAGTGGGATATGACGGCACCGTGACAGATATTATTGTTAACGGAAGATTTGTTCTTTCAGGTACAGAAAAGTTAAATGCCCCTTTTCTTGACTGAATGTATAAAAACATTTAAAATGTAAATGATTATATTTTTTAACCATCGGAATGGAGGACGAATAGGTATGGCTTTAGTTGGTATTGTTATGGGAAGCGACTCTGATATGCCTGTTATGGCAAAGGCGGCAGATATTTTGGAGCAGCTTGGAATTTCTTATGAGATGACTATTATTTCGGCTCATAGAGAACCAGACGTATTTTTTGAGTATGCCAAATCAGCAGAGGAGAAAGGATTTAAGGTAATTATTGCAGGCGCAGGAATGGCAGCACATCTGCCAGGTATGTGTGCAGCGATATTCCCTATGCCGGTTATTGGTATTCCAATGCATACTACCTCTCTAGGTGGAAGAGATTCATTATATTCAATTGTTCAGATGCCAAGCGGTATTCCGGTAGCTACGGTAGCTATTAACGGAGGAGCTAATGCAGGACTTCTCGCAGCAAAGATTCTGGCAACATCTGATGCTGAACTTTTGCAGAAGTTAAAGGATTATACTCAGAGCCTTAAGGAAAGTGTCCAGAAGAAGGATGCAAGACTTCAGGAAGTTGGCTATAAGAACTACTAATACGAAGTACGGAACAATCCGTAGGTATCATTACCAGGGTCTGTTTGACCCTAACATTATCCAATATACACATTAAAGATATAAGGAGAAAAGATATGGATTACAAGAATTCAGGAGTTGATATTGAGGCCGGATACAAGTCAGTTGAGCTTATGAAGGAGTATGTTAAGGAGACTATGAGACCGGAGGTGCTTGGTGGTCTTGGCGGTTTCTCAGGAGCATTTTCACTGGCAGATATCAAGAATATGGAAGAACCTGTACTGTTATCAGGAACAGACGGATGTGGTACTAAGGTTAAGCTTGCTATTATTATGGACAAGCATGACACTATCGGTATAGATGCTGTTGCAATGTGTGTAAATGACGTTGCATGCGCAGGCGGAGAGCCATTGTTCTTCCTTGACTATATTGCATGTGGCAAGAATTATCCTGAGAAGATTGCAACAATCGTAAAGGGTGTTGCAGAGGGCTGTAAGCAGTCTGAATGTGCACTTATCGGTGGTGAGACAGCGGAGCATCCGGGTCTTATGCCGGAAGAGGACTATGATTTGGCAGGATTTTCTGTAGGTGTTGTTGATAAGAAGGATATCATTACAGGCGAGACAATTGCTGCAGGTGATACACTCATTGGTATCGCGTCATCAGGAGTTCACAGTAACGGATTCTCCCTTGTTCGTAAGGTATTTGAGAAGGAACTCACTAAAGAAGGTCTTGATACATATTATGATGAGTTGGGAAAGACACTTGGTGAGGCACTTCTTGCTCCAACAAGAATTTATGTTAAGGCATTAAAGTCAGTTAAGAATGCCGGCGTTAAGATTAAAGGCTGCAGCCATATCACAGGTGGCGGATTCTTTGAGAATATCCCAAGAATGCTTCCTGATGGAAAGAGAGCTGAGGTTAAGAAGGATTCATATGAGGTTCCTGCAATCTTTAAGCTTATGGCAAAGAAGGGCGATATCGAGGAGAACATGATGTACAATACATTTAACATGGGACTCGGTATGGTTCTCGCAATTGACCCTAAGGATACGGACGCAACCATTAAGGCAATCGAGGCAGCAGGTGATAAGGCATTTGTTGTAGGACAGGTTGTCGATGGAGAGAAGGGAGTTACTTTATGTTAAGAGTAGCTGTAATGGTTTCCGGAGGCGGAACCAACCTTCAGGCTATTATTGATGCTGTAAATGATGGAACGATAACTAATACAGAGCTTGTGGCAGTTATCAGTAATAACGCAGGGGCATATGCTTTGGAGAGGGCGAAGAATGCGGGAATTGCTGCATATTGTGTGTCTCCAAAGGATTACGTAACCAGAGATGAATTTAATAAGGCGTTGCTTAACAAGGTTAATGAATTAAATGTTGACCTTATTGTTCTGGCAGGATTCTTAGTTAGGATACCTGAGGAGATGGTTCATCAGTACAGCCACAGAATTATCAATATTCATCCTTCGCTTATACCATCATTTTGTGGCGTGGGCTTTTACGGACTTCATGTGCATGAGGCAGCTCTTGCCAAAGGAGTTAAGGTTTCAGGTGCAACAGTGCACTACGTGGACGAGGGAATGGATACAGGAGAGATAATCTTCCAGAAGGCAGTAGATGTTCTTGACGGTGATACTCCTGAAACATTACAGAGAAGAATAATGGAACAGGCAGAGTGGAAGCTTCTGCCTGCGGCTATAAATAAGATAGCCAACAGCTAAAAGATATATTTTTAAGCCCTGGCAGGAATGCCGGGGCAATATTAAATATTGGAGGAATAATATTATGAAGGTACTTGTAGTAGGAAGCGGCGGACGTGAGCATGCAATATGCTGGAAATTAAGCAAGAGTGCCAAAGTGGATAAGATTTATTGTGCTCCCGGTAATGCCGGTATTTCTGAACTGGCAGAGTGCGTAGATATAAAGGCAATGGAGTTTGATAAGCTGGTGGCATTTGCTAAGGAGAATGCCATTGATCTTACAGTAATCGGAATGGATGATCCACTTGTTGGAGGAGTTGTGGATGTATTTGAAAAGGAAGGCTTAAGAGTATTCGGACCAAGAAAGAATGCAGCTATTCTTGAGGGCTCAAAGGCATTTTCTAAAGACCTTATGAAAAAATACAATATCCCAACTGCAGCTTATGAGACATTTACATCAGCAGAGGAGGCAAAGAAGTATCTTGAAACCTCAGAGTATCCAATTGTTCTTAAGGCTGACGGACTTGCTCTTGGAAAGGGCGTCCTTATCTGTAACACCAAGGAGGAGGCATTAGCAGGTGTCGATGAGCTTATGCTTGACAAGAAGTTCGGAACTGCAGGTGATACTATTGTTATAGAAGAATTTATGACAGGACGTGAGGTTTCAGTTCTCTCATTTGTTGACGGAAACACAATACAGATTATGTCATCTGCCCAGGATCACAAGCGTGCAAAGGATGGCGACCAGGGGCTCAATACCGGCGGTATGGGTAATTTCTCTCCTTCACCATTCTACACAGAAGAGGTGGATGAGTTCTGTAAGAAATACATTTATCAGGCAACAGTTGATGCCATGAAGGCAGAGGGCAGAGAATTTAAGGGCGTTATTTTCTTTGGACTTATGCTCACACCAAAGGGACCAAAAGTACTGGAGTACAATGCAAGATTTGGTGACCCTGAGGCACAGGTAGTTCTTCCAAGAATGAAGAATGATATTGTGGATGTATTTGAGGCATGTATTGATGGTACACTTGATAAGATAAAGCTTGAGTTTGAGGACAATGCGTGCGTATGTGTAATTCTTGCTTCTGACGGTTATCCTCTTGCCTATGAAAAAGGCTTTGAAATCAAGGGTATGGAGAACTTCAAGGGCAGGGATGACTTTTTTCTGTTCCATGCAGGCTCTAAGTTTAATGAAGAGGGCAAGGTGGTAACTAATGGCGGACGTGTTCTTGGCGTTACTGCACTTGGCAAGGATTTAGTTGAAGCGAGAGCCAAGGCTTATGAAGCCACAGAATGGGTAACCTTCGATAATAAGTATATGCGTCACGATATTGGAAAGGCTATTGATGAGGCATAAGATACTTTATAAATATATAATAACAGTTATGTTTACGGCAACCATGTTGGTGTCTGCGATCGGTTGTGAAAATAAAGATGCAGAAGAAACAGTCGAAATCATAGAATGTGGTGAAATATCTACGGGCATTGAAAGAACTTCGGAAAAAGAGAACAGTAGTGTTTCTGAAACTAACGCAGAATATGAGAGCTTCAGTGCTTCTGAAAGTACCTCTGAGGAGAAGAGCGGTAGTGCTGCTGAAACCACAGGAACAGAGGAAACTGTAGGTAAGGCAATAGTATACAAAGATACCGGCAGTGAGGAACTAAACAAAATTTGCGATAATATTTTAAACCGCATAGTTGATTCATCAATGAGCGAGAGAGAACTGGCTTACAGTGTCTACTGCTATGTTGAAAAAAACATTTCTTACGCCGGAGTAACACCCCAGGAAGGCTTTATTACGGCCGGGATAAAAACCTTGAAGATAGGCAAAGGAAATTGCTATGGTTACTATGCAGCATCAGCAGCGCTGTTAACAAGGTTAGGATTTGAAAATATTGAGATTCATACTGAAGATTTGTCACATTTTTGGAATATGGTTAAGATTGAAGGCAGCTGGTATCATTTTGATACTACCAATGGATGGGGTGCACAGAGATTTCTGTTTACTGATGCTCAATTGGCGAGCTATAGTTATAACAATCCAGACGTAGGTCTTATCTGTTATTCGTGGGATAGAAGTAAATATCCTGCCACACCTTGATAAAAGCATAATTGCATGACTATTGAAAAAAGAGAGGAATATTATGAAAACAACACCGGTAAAGGGAACCAATGATTATCTTCCTGAAGAGGTTGAAATCAGAGATTATTTACAAAATGAAATTCTTAAGGTATATGTTGCTAATGGCTTTGAGCATATCACAACTCCTGTAATTGAGGATATTGAGAACCTTGATAAGAGCGAGGGTGGAGAGAACCTCAACCTTATCTTTAAGATTATGAAAAGAGGCGACAAGCTTGAAAAGGCTGTTGAAAGTTTAAATCAGAATCCAAAGACAGGCAATGCCATGGAGAATGAAATAGCTGATATGGGGTTAAGATATGATCTTACGCTGCCACTCAGCCGTTATTTTGCCAACAATAAAGACAAGCTGTCCCTTCCAATGAAATGTATCCAGATGGACAGGGTTTACAGGGCAGAAAGACCGCAGAAGGGCAGATTAAGAGAGTTTGTACAGTGTGATATTGATATTATAGGTTCGGACTCAACAGATTCAGAGGTTGAGCTTATTCTTACAACCACTAAGGCTTTAAAGGCCATTGGAATGAAGAATTTCAAGGTCAAAATCAACGACAGAAGACTGCTTCGGGCATTCCTTATGAATTGTGGATTTGCTGAGAGCCAGCTTGACAGTGTCTGCATTACATTTGATAAGATGGATAAGATCGGTCTTGATGGCGTAAAGGAAGAACTTATTTCAAAAGAGTTTGACGAAGCTGCCATCGATAAGTTTACAGCCTTTCTTTCAGGTGTAAGCAACGCCTCAGATATTTCCCTTGCTTCTGTGAAGGATATGCTTGAAGATAAAGCACCTGCAGAGAGCATAGAGACTATAATTAATACCGTAAATGAACTTTCTGACAACCAGTTTGATATTGTATTTGATTTATCACTGGTTAGAGGTCAGGGCTACTATACAGGAACAGTATTTGAGGTTGAAAGTATTGACTTCAAGGGTGCTATCGCAGGTGGCGGAAGATATGATAATCTTATCGGAAAGTTCTTAGGACAGCAGGTTAGCGCAGTCGGATTTTCCATTGGATTTGAGAGAATATTCTCTATCCTTATGGATGGCAAGATTAGCGCTGAAGGCCGCAACAAAAAGATTGCAGTTATGTATGATGAGGGCGATGTAAAGACGGCTTTCAGAATAGCAGAGAAATACCGCGAAGAAGGAATGATCTGTTCATTATATGTAAAACCAAAGAAAATGGGCAAGTTCCTGTCTAAATTAGAGGAGCGCGGATACTACGGCTTTGTCAATGTGACAAACGGCGATGAAATCAGCATCTTCAAGGCCGAATAAACCGGTCTTACACATCGGAATTTCTATAATAATCAGGGCGAAAAAGCCCGCTTAATATTTCGTGTTGTGCCAAAACAGAAATATTAAGCGGGCTTTTGCACCCTGATTCTATAATATTCTCAATTCACATCAACTGTCTGTTCTTCTTTTTCTTCTCTGTTAAACAGCTTAGAGTAATCAACAACATAAAGTAAGATGTAAAGCACGATCATCATCACAAATCCGCCCAAAACATCATATACAGAGTGCTGCTTTAAAAACATTGTTGAAAGAATTATAAGAATACACAGGATTCTTGATGCTGCCTTTACAGGTTTATTATTTCTTAAAGCATTACATTTGTGAAGTGCTATGTCAACTGCCAGTGAGTTGAACACGTGAATACTTGGAAATACATTTGTCGATGTATCAGTTCCGTAAAGTCCCATAACGAGTCTGCCAAAGATGTTATCAGGTATGTGGTCAGGTCTTAATGTGAGTGCATTAGGATATATAACACTGATAACAAGGAAAAGTGTCATTCCGATAACAAGGGATAAAGCAAATCTTAAAAATTCCTTATCATCTGCCTTGAATACCATAAATATGCATGCGGCAACAACATAAACAAACCATAGAAGATATGGAATTATAAATATTTCCAGAAATGGAATCATATCGTCAATGGCACCATTGATAATGTGAATACCAGGGTAATCTATTGTAATTTTTTTCTCTATTGCAAAGAAACATGGGAGATAAATAAGTGCATAAAGGCCAAAAAAGAATCTCCAGTATTTGTTAAAAAAATTCTTAAGCGCTAATTTCATTGACAATCGCTCCTATTAATTATTAGTTCAGGCAGAAAGCCTTTTAAGAATTATGTCATTAACTTCGTTTATGATCAACATTCGCCGCTCGCTATGAACAAGCTACGCTTGCTCCAGCTCGCTAACGCTCATTATATCATCAGGAATATGTTTGCGCAACTGATTTGGGGCAAGTTTCAAGGTTTACAAATAACATAATTATGTAATATAATTATTTTTATTACCGAGGGCGTAATTTTATGACTGCGCCGGAAATGAGGAATTAAATGTTAAAGCTCAATCATCTGAAGAAAGTCTACAATAAAGTTGAGACTCTTACTGATGTTAGTTATATTTTTAATAAAGGTCAGATATATCCGATTCTTGGTCCGTCAGGTTCAGGGAAAACAGTTCTTTTGGAGTGCATTTGTGGTGATATGGCATTAGACTCAGGTGATGTAACCACACATAAGAAGGCACAGATTTTTTATGCTGCAAAGCAGAGCGTGTTGCCTATGTACATTACAGGTTATGAGTTTATCAGCATGCTGTGTGACATGAACAGGAAAACACATGATCCCGGCTATTATTGTGACCGTGTTCATATTTCAAAAAAGGTAAGGGACAGGCTGATATGCAATTACAGCTTTGAGGATAAGAAAAGGCTTCAGCTGGCGGTTGCAATGATACAGAAGCCTTATGTCATAATGTTTGACGAACCGTTGGATTACTGCTCGGAAGAGTTTACCCGGCAGTTTATCGAAATATTGAACGAAATGAAGGATGAACACATAGTTATTGTTACTACGTGTCTTTTGGAGGTATCAAGGAAGCTGTCCTGTGATACAGTAGTGCTTCATGATGGTGAACTAAATCTTGTGTCGAAGGATACAATGGCCATTCCGGAGATACATAAAGCAATATTGGATATTCTTGGGGAGGCAGATAATGAAATTATTTAGAAAACTGTTTGCTGAGAAAATTCTAAGCTATTACGAAGGAGTAAATAAAGCAGAGAAATTATTGAGAAATATGCCGGTAATTAGTCTGCTTATAAAGAAAGACTCTTTTGGCGAGAATTCTGTTTCGCGCAGAATGTTAGGAATAGTTTCACAGTTATGTGTGATGTTATGGGAGTTTTTAAGAAAGTACCTGTATGTTCTTGTACTTATTTACACTCCATATATTTATATTTCAATGGTATGTCCATTGATAAAAACACAGCAGGAAGTAGTAATTATTTATATGTTTCTAATTATGACGGTTATCTGCGGAAGCCTTGCAAATAACACGCTGCTTTCTGTGTCAGACAGAGACTACCTTATGATAAGAGTAATGCAGGTCAGCCCATATATGAATTTCTTGGGAAAGTTAATTTATAAGATGGTAACTGATTTCCTGTATTTCTTTATTATTCTAATAATGTTTGGCGTTACGCCTGCACACAGTTTTGGTATGTGTCTGTTGTTGACAAGTACAAGACCGGTAGGTGAAATGCTTGTTATTATCAGCTATGAGCATATTCGTTCACTGTATGAGAACAGAAGTGTGTATAACGGTGTAATTATGGCTGTAAGCATGCTGCTTGCATATGGAGTACCATTGATGGCAAGAAAGCTATCCCCTAACTGGATATATGTAGTGCATCCGTTCATTGTTATTATTGCTATTATTATCGGAGCCGGTGCAATGTACTTTTTATGGTGGTATAAGTTCTACCGCAAGATAATCAGGGAAGCTATGCATATTAAGAGAGAAGATTAACATAGGCGTATGCGAAACGCCTAAAGATAAACATTAAAGGAGGAGAATGATTTAATGCTTAAAATAAGTGACAGGCATAAGAAAATAGCATCGGTTGTGGCAATAGGCTTGTTGTGCGTTATTGTTGTTGCAATCTATGCATATTCTGATTACAGATCACGAATGCAGAAAAAGATTGTTCTCAAGTCAAGATATACGTTTAATGTCACTATTGACTGCCAGGGCAATGTTCTGGCAGATGGAGAATCATTTTCCGCTTCTTACGGTGATGCCTCTGATTTTTCTGATTTCAAGAATACGGACCTGGCAAAAATATGGATTAACGAGTATACAAAGCAGTATATGTCCGATTTTGTTCCATATAATAGTGCCATCCGAAAGGTAACAGTTGAATCCATAAATCAGATACCAGGTGATACTAATGCCGTATTTTTAAGCTTTTCAGCAGAGTTAAGGAATCCGTCTACTGAGTATTTTGCGGACTGGGATGGTTTTATTGACAATGGAAAGCTTAACTGTGGATGGGTTATTAATATTTATCTTGATAATCATTATGATAATACTGCAACCATATATGTAACAAGCGTAATGAGTTCAGAGGAATATGGAATTGCTCAGTCTGCGGGCAATCAGAACAGTCAGGTTACAGGTGATAAAGAAAGTATAGTAAGCAATGACAAGATAGATCCATTCGCAGGATATTCAATAAGAGATAATATTCTTTATGTAACTTATGACGGTGGTGAGAAATACATTCCGGTTCCTATCGATGTTGATAAGCTGCCATATTCTGATGACAGTAACACGGAATTAAAAGATGGAAGCTTTATGATTACAGCAGAAAAGACAGCTTTTTTGTACGGCGCAACAGGTGGCAAGAAATCTGTTGGAACTCCTTTGATGCTGATATATTCTGATGATACGGGAAGTAATTGGATTACCTGTGAGATTGAGGATATTTATGATGCTGATTACTACTATGTGGATTTCTTTGAAAATGATACAGGTGTGATAGTATGTGGTTATTCAAAGTCAAATGATTCCAGGGAATCTTCAGCCATATTCATGACAAAGAACGGTGGAGAGACATGGAACAGCGTGGGAAGCGGACCTGCCAATTACATAATAGAGGATGTTGTATTTGTTAATACCAGAATAGGTTTCTTCTGCTATAAATATGAGGATAAAATGGAAAGTAATCTTTATAAGACCATGGATGGAGGAAAGACATTTTCCAAGGTGGTGCTTGAAGAACAGGAACTTGACAGTTCAGCTGCAGCATCTGCAGGTTCCAATTCAGGAACAGCCCTTGGATGGTTTGATGTTTATAAAGAAGCGCTTATACCAATTGTGGGACAGGATGGTACGCTTACATTGTATCTGACTCAGGGTGAGAATGGGGTGTACAATGATGGAAAGACAGCTGCAAAGTATCAGTCAAATGATAATGGATATACATGGAAATATATCGGGCAGATGGAGATATCTATCAAATAAAAACTAATTTTATAAAGTAATATTTGCTTGAAATGAAAAATCATATATGATAAAATTTATAAAATTTGAGAAAAAAAGACATTAACTGTGTCTTTTTTTTTGCGCAAAAGTTACTTTTGCGGTTAAGGTGTTAAAAGTCTTAACTATGATACCTACGGATTGTTCTTTCGACCCTGGTATCTAATTAATATAATACGAAAGGAAATTGGTGACATTCATGAAAGCATTTTTGATTCTCGAAGATGGAACTGTGTTTGAGGGTACAAGCATAGGCTCAACACGTGAAGTAATAAGTGAGATTGTCTTTAATACTTCGATGACAGGATATTTGGAGGTGCTTACCGACCCTTCTTATGCAGGACAGGCAGTTACTATGACATACCCTTTGATAGGAAACTACGGTATATGCTACAAGGATATGGAGTCTTTAAAGGCATGGCCTGACGGATATATTGTGAGAGAACTTTCAAGAATGGCTAGTAATTTCAGGAATGAAGATCCAATTCAGAAATTCCTTTTAGATAACGATATACCGGGAATATGCGGCATTGACACCCGTGCATTAACTAAGATTCTTCGTGAGAAGGGTACAATGAACGGTATGATTACCACTAATACAGATTTTAACCTGGATGAGGTTCTTCCTAGAATAAAGGAATACTCAGTAAAGGGAGTGGTAAGAAAAGTAACATGCAAGGATAAATATACATTAAGCGGCAAGGGACCTAAAGTAGCCCTTATGGACTTTGGCGCAAAGAAAAATATAGCACGCTCGTTAAACGAGAGAGGATGCGAGGTAACTGTTTATCCTGCATATACAAGTGCAGAAGAGATACTTGCTGCTAATCCTGATGGAATTATGCTTTCCAACGGACCGGGGGATCCTAAGGAGTGTGTTGAGATAATAGAAGAAATCAAGAAATTATATGCAAGTAACGTTCCAATATTTGCTATCTGTCTTGGACACCAGCTTATGGCACTTGCAACAGGTGCAGATACCCACAGACTCAAGTATGGACACAGAGGAGCTAATCATCCTGTAAAGGATTTAAAGACAGGAAAGGTCTATATTTCATCACAGAACCATGGTTATGTGGTTGATGAAAAGACACTCAACCCTGAGATTGCAAAGTCAGCATTTGAAAATGTAAATGACAAGACAAATGAAGGACTTGAATATATCGGGAAGAACATATTTACTGTACAGTTCCATCCGGAGGCTTGCGCAGGTCCTCAGGATACAGCATATTTATTTGACCGTTTTATGGAAATGATGAAGAAGGAGGACTAAGAAAATGGCAAAAGATTCCAGTATTAAAAAAGTATTAGTAATCGGTTCTGGTCCTATCATCATCGGACAGGCGGCAGAGTTTGATTATGCGGGAACACAGGCATGTCGTTCTCTGAAGGAGGAAGGAATTGAGGTAGTTTTAATCAATTCTAACCCTGCGACTATCATGACAGATAAGGATATCGCTGATGAGGTGTATATTGAACCATTAACAGTGGATGCCTTAAAGCAGATTATTATCAAAGAGAAGCCGGATAGTATCTTACCTACCCTTGGTGGTCAGGCAGGACTTAATCTTGCGATGGAAATCGCAGAGACAGGCTTCCTTGAGGAGCACAATGTAAGACTTATCGGTACAACAGCGCTTACAATTAAGAAGGCAGAAGACCGACTTATGTTTAAGGAGACAATGGAAAAAATCGGTGAGCCATGTGCGGCATCATTAGTTGTTAATAATGTTGAGGATGGTGAGAAATTTGCAGCGCAGATTGGATATCCTGTAGTTTTACGTCCTGCGTACACACTTGGCGGTTCCGGTGGCGGTATTGCCAACAATGTTGTGGAACTTCGTGAAATTCTTGAAAATGGTTTGAGACTTTCAAGAGTTGGAGAGGTCTTAGTTGAAAGATGTATTGCGGGCTGGAAAGAAATTGAGTACGAGGTGATGCGTGATTCCAACGGAACATGTATTACTATCTGTAATATGGAGAACATTGACCCTGTGGGAGTTCACACAGGTGACAGTATAGTAGTGGCTCCATCCCAGACTTTATCTGATAAAGAATATCAGATGTTAAGGACCTCAGCTTTAAAGATTATTGATGAGCTTGGTATCACTGGCGGATGTAATGTTCAGTATGCACTCCATCC
Source organism: Lachnospira sp. (assembly GCA_051879515.1). GTDB lineage: Bacteria > Bacillota > Clostridia > Lachnospirales > Lachnospiraceae > Lachnospira. The sequence continues at coordinate 18,259 of JBJEME010000041.1, forward strand.
TGACAGCTTTGAGTACTGTGTAATTGAGGTTAATCCAAGAGTGAGCCGTTCTTCAGCACTTGCTTCTAAGGCAACGGGTTATCCTATAGCCAAGGTTGCAGCCAAGATTGCACTGGGTTACACACTTGATGAAATCAAGAATGCGGTTACAGGAAAGACATATGCCAGCTTTGAGCCTGCGCTTGATTACTGCGTAGTTAAGATTCCAAGACTTCCGTTTGATAAATTTATCTCTGCAAAGAGAACACTTACAACACAGATGAAAGCTACCGGAGAGGTTATGAGCATAAGTGATAACTTCGAGGGTGGACTTATGAAGGCTATCCGTTCGCTGGAGCAGCATGTTGACAGCCTTATGTCATATGACTTCACGGCACTTACAGATGAGGAGCTTTTAGAAGAGCTTGCAATTGTTGATGACAGAAGAATCTGGAAGATAGCAGAAGGATTGAGAAGACATATTTCTCCTGCAAAGATGCATGATATTACCAAGATAGATTTGTGGTTTATTGATAAGCTGCAGATTATCGTAGATATGGAAAATGCATTGAAGAGGGGACCGCTTACAAAGGAGCTTTTAGCTGAGGCGAAGAGAATAGAGTTCCCTGACAATGTAATCGGACAGCTCACAGGAAAGACAGAGCGCGAGATAAAAGAGCTTCGCAATGAGTACGATATTCATGCTGCATTTAAGATGGTTGATACCTGTGCAGCCGAATTTGCTGCTACTACACCATACTACTATTCAGTATATGGAAGCCAGAATGAAGCAATAGAGACAAACGATAAGAAAAAGCTTTTAGTACTTGGCTCAGGACCAATAAGAATCGGACAGGGTATTGAGTTTGATTTCTGCTCAGTACACTGTACATGGGCATTTAAGAATGAGGGTTATGAAACAATAATCATCAATAATAACCCTGAAACAGTTTCAACAGATTTTGATATTGCTGATAAGCTTTATTTTGAGCCACTTACAGCGGAAGATGTTGAATCAATAGTTGATTTTGAAAAACCGGACGGAGCTGTAGTTCAGTTTGGTGGACAGACAGCTATCAAGCTTACAGAGGCTCTTATGAAGATGGGCGTACCTATCCTTGGCACTAAGGCTGAAGATGTTGATGCAGCAGAGGATAGAGAGCTTTTTGATAAGATTCTCGAGGATACACAGATTCCAAGAGCAAAGGGTCATACAGTATTTACTGTTGAGGAAGCATTAAAAGCAGCCAATGAGCTGGGTTATCCTGTGCTTGTAAGACCTTCATACGTCCTTGGCGGACAGGGAATGCAGATTGCTGTTTCTGACGAGGATGTTATTGAGTTTATGAATATCATCAACAGAATAAAACAGGATCACCCAATTCTTGTTGATAAGTATCTTTCGGGTAAGGAAATTGAGGTCGATGCAGTGTGCGATGGCGAGGATATCCTTATCCCTGGTATCATGGAGCATATTGAGAGAGCAGGTATTCACTCAGGTGACAGCATTTCGGTATATCCTGCCAAGTCAATCACTCCTGAAATCGTGGATATGATTGTAGATTATACAGGAAGACTGGCAAGAGCCCTTCATGTAAAGGGGATGATTAACATCCAGTTCATTGTATATAACAATCAGGTATATGTTATCGAGGTAAATCCACGAAGCAGCCGTACAGTCCCATATATCAGCAAGGTTACAGGTATTCCGATTGTAAAGCTTGCCACAAAGGTAATTACAGGCTGTAAGATAAGAGATTTGGGATACGAGCCGGGACTTCAGAAAGCGGCAGACTACTATGCAATTAAGATGCCGGTGTTCTCATTTGAGAAGATCAGAGGTGCAGATATAACAATGGGCCCTGAAATGAAATCTACAGGAGAATGTCTTGGTATTTCCAAAGACTTTGATGAGGCACTTTACAAGGCATTTGAGGGAGCAGGAATAAGACTTCCAAAGCATAAGCAGATTATTATGACACTTGCAGATGCAGACAAGGAAGACGGCGTTGATATCGCAAGAAGATTCTGTGACCTCGGATATAAGGTATATGCTTCAAGAGGTACCGCCAAGGTATTGAAGGAACATGGGGTACCTGCTATTCAGGTTAACAAGATTGGACAGGAAGCTCCTACACTCCTTGATTTAATTCTTGAGCACAAGATAGATCTCATAATTGATACACCTGAGAATGGCATTGAGAGAGCAAGAGATGGTTTCCTTATCAGAAGGTATGCAATTGAGACCGGTGTTCACTGTCTTACAAGCCTTGATACAGCACATGCTCTTATATCAAGTCTTGAGCATGCATTTAATAATAAAGATTTATCTATTATTGATATTGCTAAGATTGACAATAGAGGTTAAAATATTACTTGTTTGTAATTAGAGCTGTCGCTTATGATTATGGGCGGCAGCTTTTTATTACCGTATAGGAAGACATTTGCGTTTAGTATGAAGAGGTTGAATATGACATTTAAGAAAATGTTACTGTGTGTAAGCATGCTGTGTGCATGTGCATTTATACTCACAGGCTGTAATATGCCTAATCCCATAAAATATATGAGGGAGGCAGATGAGAGATATTTGGATGCATTACAGCAGGACAATGATAATGACGACAATCACAATGATGATTCAGAATCAGTGTCAAAGAAGGGTGTGGCCATAATTGATGCCCTTAACATGAGGGATACCAAAGACATGGTTACGTTGTCGAGTGAGGTTAAAAAACAGCTTGAAGAAAAAGAAACAACAGGGGTTGTGGTTCTTGTTGATAACTCTGTGATTAATGATTTTTCTTTTTTTATTCACATTACTAACGAAATAACCAAACCTGTTATTGCCATATCAGATGAGTCATATTCAGATGATGCATGTGAAATAACAACATGTTCTGAAGCTAAAGGGAAGGGTGTGCTTATTTACGATGGTGGAAATGTTTTGGCGGCAGAAGGAGATGCCGCTTTTGGCGTGAGTGTTAATTCTTCCGGAGCAGTTGTATTTGCTGAAGGATTTAAGGATTACAAGCCGGGATGTAAGACGGTATTTGATATTTCCGATGTTTCAGATTTGCCTTATGTACCTGTAATATATGATTATTCAGGAAATGATGGAACTTTTGTTGAAAAGATGTTAAACTTATCTGAGGGACTGATAATTGTCACAGATTCTTATGATGGTAATTTGTCTGAAACGATATATGAAATAGCTAAGAGCTGTGCAAAGTCACAGCCTGTTGTGAGATTAGCAACATCAGCCAGTGATAAAGTTACTACAGATAGAGATGCAGGCTTCATTGAAGCAGGTAATTTATTACCATCCAAAGCAAGAATACTTCTGGCAGCCGGAATTACCATGACGAGTGATTCAGAAACACTGCAGAGTATTTTTAATGAGTATAAATAATAATAAAAAGGGTTGTATTGGAGGTTACGATGGACGCAACACGTGCACAGGATTTAACAAGACACATTTTAAAGGACGAGGATAAAGGGGTTGGAATGATGCAGTCCCTTTCGTTAGAGGACAGTATTGAGATAATGGCTGTGATTCTTCCACATTTGTCTGATGTGGCTGAAGCAAAGAACAATATAAATGATATGGGATATTTTTCCAATCTTGAAAAGTTATACCGTAAGATCGTAGTTGATAAGATAAAAAAAGCAGAGCATTTGTGGATGATATATTGTGATACCACATCTTATCCATATATGGTTGATGATGACTGTGTAATGCTTTATAACTATAAGGATCGTGAAACAGTACAAAATGCACTTAAGAAGTATGGATATGAAACATCTGTCGGAATTGAGACACCGGAAACTTTCCTTAACGAAGTAGCTCATATGTACAGAAACGGATATAAGAATATAAGATTTACCAATGGTAAGGATAAGGAATTCATTGTTTCAAGAGAAGAATTTGCACCTTATGATTTGTTCTTCAGGGATGATTATGTAACTAATCCGGGGTTACAGAATGCTATGATTAAGTTCTTCCAGGAGTATAGAAAGCAGGGTGACAAGTCAAAGAGACTGGCTATTCTTGGACCTTTGGAAGACGATATGAGAAAAGCTATTATTAATGCAGAATATATGACACCATGCATTAAGGAGGAGAATGAAGACCAGATTGAGATAGCTCATCCGTTTATTGACCTTACAGAAAGATATGGAAAAGGAGAGGGCGACGAGAAGGTATTATCAATCCCTGTATTCTCTGACGGATACGAGATGGATAAATGTTTTAAGGACATCAAGGAGAACATGCTCTACAAATACGATGAACTTGTAAGCATGATGACAGAAATAGGCGCTTCAGGAATAATAATTAATGCTCTTGGAGTCAGCCATTATATGCCACTGGATTCAATGAAGAATATCTGGAGATAATAATACAGGCTTTAGGCATGTTTCACCAAGGAGACGCTGCCTAAAGCCTTTTTATTTCTGATAAAATCTACCGGTATGTCACCGCACGGTACATTTGTCTAATGCTGCCTGAATAGCCTCTAAGAAAATTGTGGAGGTATATTTGTTGTCACTCTCGTAGAGAACATTAGATGTTGAGTTGTTCTCAATGACAGCATTTTTTACAGCAGTAAAAGATTCATCAAGCATAGGATACATTGTTGTTATTGAATCTGACAAATTAAGCATTTCGATGCTGTTAATATTATGTTCATCAACGGTAACCTGAATATCAACCGGAGTACCATTTAAGGTAAATGAGGCGGAGTATACGCCCGGAGAATATGTAACCATATTACTTACATTTGCAGAGGTTGTGGACGCACGCGGTGTGTCCTCAATAGTGTCCTTATTTTTACCCACAAAGAGGAATATAATAAACGTAATGATTGCTAAAGCAACTAATGCAATACAGATAATAAGTGTTTTAAGAGGAATTACAAGTATTTTTGTCTGGGAATTCATGCTTATACTTACCTTTCCTTTTTTATTATTAAATATATATTCTGAAGCAGGGATGATTATTACATTGAATTTAACAGAGTGTATTGAAAACACGCTGTGTTCATGCGACAATAAATAACAGAATAGTGCAGGGGGGATAAAGATATGTCACTTCAACTGGTTTTAGGAAGCTCAGGAGCCGGTAAATCAACATTTATATATAAAAAGATAATAGAAGAATCCATGGATAATCCTTCTAAAAAATATATAGTTGTTGTACCGGAGCAGTATACCATGGCTATACAGAAAAAGATGGTGGAGCTTCATCCAAGAAAAGGAATACTCAATATTGATGTTGTGAGTTTTGAACGCCTTGCGTATAAGGTGTTTGAGGAGGTTGGATGCGTCAATTATCCTGTGCTTGAGGATACAGGCAAGAATCTTATAGTGCGTTGCATGTTAGAACGTCATAAAAAGGAACTTGAGTTTTTTTCAGGAAATGTTTCCAACACAGGATTTGTATCAGAGATGAAGTCTGTAATCTCTGAGATGCTCCAGTATGACATTACTCCGGAGAAGCTTGACCGTATTAAGAAAGACAGTACGAATGAGCAGAGCCTTCAGATGAAGCTTGATGACATATGTCTTATCTATAAATCATTTAAAGAGTATATCAGTGACCATTACATTACCTCTGAAGAGATACTTGATTTATTATGCCAGAAAATAACCGGTTCAGGGATGATACCCGACAGTGTTATCTGTCTGGATGGGTTTACAGGATTTACGCCTGTACAGTATCGTCTGTTGTCCATAATGCTTCAAATGTGTCACAAGATATATGTCACTCTCACAATCGACACTAAAGAGGCGATAAATGTAGTTGACGGACTGGAGAATATTTTTTACCTCAGCAAGGATACAATTAACAGACTTTACAGAATATGCGATGAAAGCCATATTTCAATTGATAAACCTGTTATGATTGAACACTCGCCCCTCAGCCGTTTTCATGCAACACCTGAGCTTGCATTCCTTGAGAACAATCTGTTTAGAAATAATGGTAAAGTATATAAAAAAACACATGATAACAGAGCAGATGGAACAAAAAGATGTGAAGGTACTAAAGATATTGCCATGTATAAAGCGGAGGTACCAAAGGATGAAATTGCATTTGTTGCCACAAGGATTCTTGAACTTACAAGAATTGGCGGATATAAATACAGAGATATAGCAATAGTGACAGCGGATATGGAGAAATATGGCAGGCTTACCGCCAATATATTAAGACAGAATGATATCCCATATTTCCTTGATGAGAAGAGGCATGTAAAGGGCAATCCCCTTGTGGAAGTAATAAGAATGGCACTGCAGGTAATTGATAAGAACTATTCTTATGAAAGTGTGTTTGGTTATTTAAGGACGGGAATGACTGACCTTGACACAGAACAGACAGATATCCTTGATAACTATTGTCTTGCTGTTGGAATCAGGGGAAAGAAACGCTGGTATGAAGAGTGGACAAGAACCACCAGAATGAAAAAAGACGAAGAACTGGCATACCTTAACGAATTGAGAAAAAAAGTGATTGAACCTTTGTCTGCACTATCAGAAAAGCTAAAGGCAGCCGGTGGAAATGTAGGTGAGATGGTAAAAGCCTTGTATGATTATATGCTTGAGATGAATCTGCAGGAAAGAATCAGTAAGAAAGCAGCAATTCCGGGGGCAGATCCATCATTTTCATATATTTACAAAAAGACAATTGAGTTACTCGACCGCATAGTGCTGCTTCTTGGAACAGAAACACTTACAGTAAGGGAATTTGCCAAGGTTCTGGATTCGGGCTTTGATGAGATTAAGATTGGACTTATTCCTCAGACGAATGACTGTGTTGTCATAGGAGATATGGAGCGTACAAGACTTGATAATATAAGAATTTTATTCTTTGTGGGTGTGAACGACGGAGTAGTACCTAAGAAATCAGAGAACAGGAGTGTGCTGTCAGAGACAGACAGGGAGATACTGGCACAGTCTGATGTTATTCTTTCTCCTTCTCCAAGAGAAAAAGCATTTATACAGAGGTTCTATCTTTATCTTATTATGACAAAACCCTCTGATAAATTGTATATAAGCTATGCCACAAGAAATCTTGACGGCAAACCGCTTTTACCTTCTTATATTCTATCCGGAATAAGAAAGATGTTTCCTTCTATTACTGAATTAGGTGTGCAGGACAGGAAGAAGCAGGATTATTATCTTACCATCCCTAAAGCTGAAATTGCGTGGACCCCTGATAATATATGCGAAACAATTCTTGGGAATATGGCGCTTGAGCTTTATGGAGAGCAATTTGTAGGAAGCGTTACATCCTTTGAACAGTTCGCATCCTGCAGGTTTGCATATTTCCTGAAATACGGATTAAAGTTAAACCCACGCGAAGAATACAGATTTGAAAATGTGGATCTGGGTAATGTACTTCACAGCGTACTAAAACAGGTTTCAGACATTATGAAGGAAAAGAAGATGACATTTTCCCTTATGAATGAAACCACAAGAAAAGTCCTGGTAAATGAAAGTGTTGAGACAATTGCAAAGAATTACGGCAATACAATACTTCTGGAGTCAGGGAAGAACAGTCATATGATAAAAAGAATTACCAGACTCGCAGACAGGACGCTTTGGGCAATTGGAAAGCAACTGGAGAGAGGAAACTTTGTACCGGATGAGTTTGAGGCAGAATTTATGACTGATATATCCCGTTTTGACAAGGATGGCGCTAATCGTGTATTGATGCAGGGAAGAATTGACCGGATTGATATCTGTGAAGATGAGGATAACGTATATGTACGTGTTGTGGATTATAAATCCCAAAGTTCATCCTTCGATATGTTAAAGGCTTATTATGGTCTTAAAATACAGCTTCTGACATATCTCAATGCTGCAATGGAAATAGAACAGAAGAAGCACAGGGGAAAACATATCGTTCCGGCAGGAATTCTCTACTACAATATAGACGATCCAATCGTTGAGGCTGCCGATGATGAATCCATCGATGGTGAGATTCTTAAAAAGCTGCGTATGGACGGTTATGTTAATTCTGATTATTCGATTATTTTCCATATGGAGGACAGTGATAAAGTATTTACCAGTATTCCTGTGGAGTTGAATTCTTCAGGTGGAATATCCTCAAAGAGTAAATGCATGACTACCGAGGAGTTAAATCTTTTAGGAAGACATGTCTATAATCTGGGAATAGAGAATGCTTCAAAGATTTTGTCGGGAGATATTGCAATTAACCCGTACAAAAATGGTGTTGAGAATAGCTGCAGTTACTGTAGATATAAGGCTGTCTGCGGATTTGGAACAGATTTGGGAATGAAGTACAGAAGACTTCCTAAATTTGATAACGAAACTATCATGAATATGATGAAAGGGGAAGAAGAAATTGAAGACAACATGGACAGAGAACCAACAGAAAGCGATTGAGCTGACTGACAGGAATATTCTTGTCTCTGCAGCTGCAGGTTCAGGAAAGACTGCTGTTTTGGTGGAAAGAATTGTTTCAATGATTTCATCTGCCTCTGGGAACGGCGAAACACTTGACATAGATAAAATGGTGATAGTAACCTTCACAAATGCAGCGGCGGCTGAGATGAAAGCACGTATCAGAACAGAATTAAGCAGGAAACTTGAGGATAACCCGACAGATACACATCTTATAAAGCAGATAACCCTTCTTAATAATGCACAGATTACGACAATAGACAGCTTCTGTCTGTGGATAATACGTAATCATTTCAGTGAGATTAATCTTGATCCGGGTTTTAAAACTGCTGATATGGGAGAATTGAGGCTTATTGAAAGCGATATCTGTGAGCAGCTTTTAGAGGATTATTATGATAAGCAGGATGAATCTTTTTTTAATCTTGTTGATTCTTACAATAATAATAAAAGCGATGAAAGGATTACAGAGATTATTCTTAATGTGTATAAGGCGGCCAGAAGTAATCCATGGCCTGAAGAATGGCTTGATAAATGTACTGGTGTTTACCTGCAGGATACAGATACGTTATTAGATAATGAAATAACAAGATTATATTTCGATTCCATTATTAAATCTCTAAAAGATTACAAAGAAAAGTATGAGAAGCTTATTTCAATATGCTGCGATGAGAATGGACCACGAATGTATCTGGATGCCATCCAAAGCGATTATATTTTCTTGAATAAGACAATGGAATGCAGGAATTTTAATGAACTTGCAGATTGTGTCGGGTGTTTTGAATTTGAAACACTGGGACGTAAGAAATATCCGGATGTGGATGAAGAGAAAAAGGAATTTGTTAAGGAACAGAGAAATAAGTTCAAGAATTATATAATTAAACAACTTAAAAAAGTATTCCCAGCTTCCAATAAAGAAATGACAGTAAATGTGAATGAAGTCGGGAAAGTCCTGACTACCCTTATTGAGCTGGTGCGAGACTTCATGAAGAGAATCTCACAGGAGAAAAGGGACAGAGGAATAATAGATTTTAATGACATGGAGCACATGGCACTGGATATACTTGTTAAGAAGAATGGCAATAGCAGACAATATACAGAGACAGCAGACATTCTTGCAAAAAGATTTACACATATCCTTATTGATGAATATCAGGATTCCAACGCCCTTCAGGAAGAGATTATGTTTGCAGTTTCAAGAGAAAGACTTCCGGAGTATAACAATAATATGTATATGGTGGGAGATGTCAAGCAGAGCATTTACAGATTCAGACAGGCCTGCCCTGAATTGTTTGTGGGCAAATATAATTCCTACACAAGGACGGATTCTGAGTACCAGGTCATTGAACTGACAAAGAATTTCCGAAGCAGAAAGAATGTCCTAAATTGTGTCAATGATGTTTTTAAAAGAGTTATCAACAAGAACTTCTGTGGAATTGAGTATAATGAGAATAATCAGCTAAATGCTGCATTTGATTACCCGGTAGATAATGATGTAAGCAATTTTGGAAGAGAAGAATTGTGTTCCACAGAGATTCACCTTATTAAACCGGTGATTGATGAAGATATGACAAAGAGAGAATGCGAGGCTTTGTATATAGCAGGAATTATCCGTTCTTTGATGGGGTTGGATGAATCCCGGAATCAAAAATATGTCTATGACAAGGAAACAGACGGTTACAGACCAATTGAATATAGGGATATTGTGGTGCTTACGAGAGCTGTGACAGATTGGGCAGACATATTTGTTGATGTGTTTACAGATAACGGAATTCCTGCAATGTGTGATGTGTCAGAGGGATATTTTAATGTGAGGGAAATCAGGCTTTTGCTAAATTTTCTGGAAATAATAGACAATCCTGTTCAGGATATTCCGCTGGCAGCGGTTATGCTTTCATATTTCGGACATTTCAACGCGTCAGAGCTTGCGAATATCAGATTATATTGCAAAAGCAGGAAATGCTCAGGACATAGCCTGTATGACCAGATTGTTGAAATGTCTGAAGCATCACGGGAGTTAATGGATGATGAGGAAACAGAAGTTGCCGATAAGTGTAAGGCGTTTCTTGACATGCTTCGTGGATGGAGAATAAAGACAGATTATCTTGGAGTTTATGATATCCTGTGGGAAATAATCTATGATACGGGATATTATGATTATGTGGGAATGATGCCTGCGGGTATGAGAAGAAGAGCTAATCTTGATATTCTTCTCGAAAAATCACTGGCATTTGAAAAAACAAGTTACAGCGGATTGTTCAATTTCTTAAGATACATCGACAGACTTCAAAGGTTTGAGGTTGATTTTTCAGAGGGAGATGTATCTTCCAATGGAGATAATCTTGTTAGGGTAATGAGCATACATAAAAGCAAGGGACTGGAATTCCCGGTGGTAATACTTGCAGGAATGCACAAGGAGATTAATCAAAGAGATAAGTCAGGAGGAGTTATTATTGACCAGTCTCTGGGGATTGGAGCAGATTATATTAACCTTGAAAAGAGAACCAAATCTTCAACTATAATTAAGAATGCCATAGCGGATAATATCGGAAGGGAGACCATAGCAGAGGAGCAGCGTGTGCTTTACGTTGCCATGACACGTGCCAGGGAGAAACTGTACATGACAGGCATTGTGGATATTCCTGAAAAATTCCTTGCAGGATACCGCACAACAGCACAGGAGTTAACTAATACAGGGATTCTTTGCTATTCTGATAATGAGAATCTGAAGAACTATTTTGATATGGTGATGCCTGTTGCATTAATGCCCGATGATGTTAATACGGGTACATTTAATGTAATAACCGGGGATTGCAAAGCAATGGTTGATTCACCTGATTACACTCTGCCGGAAGAAGACGCAGATTGGGATAATGAAGACACAAAGAAGACTGAAACAGATAATAACGAATTGAGCGAAGAATTATATCCCAAGCTGAAAGAATACATCCCGCCTGACAATGCTGATTCCAAGGTAAAGGTAACTGTTTCTGAGTTAAAGCAAATGCAGCATGAGGCAGATTTTGAAGCGGATGCATTTATGGAGGAAAGCTTAAAGGATGCTTCCGATAAGGAAAATGAACTTGAGCAAATAATTCCACAATTCATTTCAGGCGTTAAAGAAACCCTTGCTGCCAACGAAAGAGGTACAGCTTATCACAGAGTGATGGAGTGTATTGATATGTCGGCGGTCAGCGATATCCAGGATGTTGAGACAGAAATAGAAAGGCTTGTAGCTAAGGAAAAGCTGTCAAGAATGCAGGCGGATTGCATAAAGCCTATGGATATATTTAGATTCATAAACTCAGATATTGCTGAAAGAATTATTAAGGCACAGACAAGAAACAATGTCTACAAAGAGCAACCATTCGTTTTTGAATACTCAAGTCAGCTTATTCAGGGGGTTGTGGATTTGTACTTTATAGAGGATGACGGCATAACCATAGTAGATTACAAGACGGACCGGGTACCGGTCAATGCTTCAGGCGAGGATGAGCTTCGAAAGAGATATACCATACAGCTTGATTATTATGCAAAAGCACTTACACAGATTACAGGTCTTACAGTGAAAGAAAAAGTTATTTATTCATTTACTTTGGGGAAGTGCATATCCGTATAGAATTTGGGTGTCAAAAGTCCAATTAAAAATCTCGCCTTGGCAAAATGTAAAAAATAAATTGTTTGCATTCCATTGCGCTGGGCGTTTCGATGAGCCTCTAAGGCAAAAATCATGTTCAGCAAAGGCTTCCATGATTTTTTGAGTCTCATCTCCACAGCGCAAAAGTCATTTAAACAATGTATTTTTGTGCATTTTGCCAATCCATTTCTTTATGATGGACTTTTGACACCCAAATCCGTATAGGCAAAAATTGGAAAGGGTATAATTGGATATTTTAGGGGATTTTGGCTTGAATTATCCATGTGGGTGTGATATGATTTCACACGTACAGAATGAATTTGGAGGATTTATCCATGATTAGATCATATGCAGTGAAATACAAGAGTAAATCAAAAATGCTCACTACAGCTGAGAAGGTGGCAGAGGTCGAGGCCCTTATCAGTAACAATGAGCTTGTTAAGTCAATTGCAATTAAAGAAGATGGACAGGTTCTTACAGTGGAAGTGGAAAACGAAGAGGATTTTGCTCCTGTTATGAATGATATTGTCAATATCTTTAGAAAAATTGATGATAAGTCTGAGGTTTCATATCAGTTTGGTTTGAATTTAAACTAAACCTGCGGTAGGAGACTGTATTAACTATTATGAATGTTGGGAAGCCTGTGATAGTGGTGCTTGGCCGCATAAGCCAGATGCAGCATGTCTCAGGCTTTCGTAAGTTTATTGCTGGAGGTAATTGTGAAAGATTTAAGCAGTGAAATAAAGAAAAGGAGAACCTTTGCGATAATTTCCCATCCTGATGCAGGTAAGACAACCCTTACTGAAAAGTTCCTGCTGTATGGAGGCGCTATCAATCTTGCCGGTTCAGTAAAGGGCAAAAAGACAGCGAAGCACGCAGTTTCTGACTGGATGGAAATTGAAAAGGAAAGAGGTATTTCAGTAACCTCCTCCGTTCTTCAGTTTAACTATGACGGGTTTTGCATCAATATTCTTGATACACCGGGACATGAGGACTTCTCTGAGGATACATACCGTACCCTCATGGCAGCAGATTCTGCGGTGATGGTTATTGATGCCTCCAAGGGTGTTGAAAAGCAGACAATAAAGCTTTTTAAGGTATGTGTAATGCGCCATATACCTATCTTTACTTTCATTAACAAGATGGATAGGGAAGCTAATGACCCATTTGAACTTTTAGATGAGATTGAGAATGTACTTGGCATAGCTACATGTCCGATGAACTGGCCAATTGGATGCGGCAAGGAATTTAAAGGTGTGTTTAGCAGACGTGAGAAGGAAGTAAGCTTATTTAAGGCAGCACTTAACGGACAGAAGGAAGTGGCAACAACCAAGCTTTCCCTGGAAAGTGATGAGTTAAAGAAGGAAATAGGCGACAGTTTTTACAATAAGCTTATGGATGATGTGGAGCTTCTTGACGGAGCCAGTGCAGAATTTGATATAGAACAGGTTCAGGCAGGAGAGCTTACACCTGTATTTTTCGGTTCGGCACTTACGAATTTCGGCGTTCAGACATTTCTTGAACATTTCCTTGAAATGACAACATCGCCACTGCCAAGAAATTCAACAAAGGGACTGATTGATCCGTTCAAAGAAGATTTCTCAGCATTTGTATTTAAAATTCAGGCTAATATGAATAAGGCTCACAGGGACAGAATCGCATTTATGAGAATCTGCTCAGGAAAGTTTGAGGCGGGCATGGAGGCTAATCACGTCCAGGGAGGAAAGAAGATTCGCCTGTCACAGCCTCAGCAGATGATGGCCCAGGAAAGACATATAGTTGAGGAAGCGTATGCCGGAGATATTATCGGTGTGTTTGATCCGGGTATTTTCTCTATTGGCGATACAATCTGCACATCCAATGAGAAATTTCAATTTGACGGAATACCTACATTTGCACCTGAGCATTTTGCAAGGGTTCGTCAGATGGATACAATGAAGAGAAAACAGTTTATAAAGGGAATTACACAGATTGCACAGGAAGGAGCTATCCAGATATTCCAGGAGTTTAATACCGGAATGGAGGAAATAATAGTAGGCGTTGTAGGTGTTCTTCAGTTTGAAGTTCTGGAATACAGACTTAAGAACGAATACAGTGTTGATATTAAGTTAGAGCCTCTTCCTTATGAGCACATAAGATGGATTGAGAATCCGGAAGAGATAGATGTTAACCGGATTGTCGGTACTTCAGATATGAAAAAAATTAAAGATTTAAAGGATAATCCACTTCTTATTTTTGTCAATAGCTGGAGCGTAGGAATGGTACTTGAAAGAAATGAAGGCTTGAAGCTTTCGGAGTTTGGTAAGAATTAAGAATAAAGGTGATAGTATTGAATAAGAAAATATACAGAAATCTTGCAAAAAGACTTGTGGTTTTACTGCTTGTTGTGGTGATGATTGTAACAGGTGGGGCATTTGGCCTCTCATTCCTGTCTGCTGAGGAGGCGCAGGCAGAAGAGATTGCTATTGCCATGGGACAGGTTAAGGCGGGTACAACTGAACTTAATGTCCGTAATCAACCATGGGGTGAGACAATTTTAACTACTCTTTCTGCAAGAACAACATTCGATATACTTGGTGTAGATGAGGCAACAGGCTGGTACAGGATCAGATACTATGATTCAAAGGGAGACAGACAGATCGGATATGTCAGCAATAATTACACAGAAATATGTATCGCATACAACTGGGATGAGCAGATGGATTTTGATGAGTATCTTAAGCTGCAGGGATTTCCGAGCACCTACAGAGATGCATTAAAGGCGTTGCATGAGAAGTATCCTAAATGGGTGTTTGTTGCTGACCACACTGATGTTGACTGGAACGAGTGCCTTGAAGCCCAGAACAGATATGGTGCTGCTCTTGTGCCTATGTCATCAATCAGTTCATACAAATCAACTGAAGAAGGATATTATGACTGGACCACAAGCACTTGGACCAATATGGAAGCAGGTACGTGGACTCAAGCCTCAAGAGAACTCGTAAGCTATGCAATGGATCCTCGTAACTTCCTTAATGAAACTAATATATTTATGTTTGAAAACCAGATATATACAGACGGAATATACACTGATGCCGGTGTTGACAGAATAATCGCAGGTACATTTATGACCACCAATAAGAATGGTGAGCATATAATTCAGTCTCCGACTAATGAGAACGAAACCTTAACTTATACTCAGGCAATTATGTATGCAGGAAAGACATCAGGTGTCTCTCCGTATCTTCTTGCAACAAGAATCAGACAGGAGCAGGGTACGGCAGGAACATCTGAATGTATTTCAGGTACATATGTACCATCAAGCGGCACTAAAGAATACATGGGATATTATAATTATTTTAATATAGGTGCCAACTCCGGAAATCGGGAGCAGATTTACATAAATGCCCTTACTGAGGCTAAGAAAGAGGGCTGGGATACAAGACTTAAGTCCATCGTCGGCGGTGCCAAGAAGGTAGGATTGAATTATATCTTTAAAGGTCAGTACACTCTGTATTATCAGAAGTTTGATTTAAGAAGGGGATTCTGGCACCAGTATATGACCAATATACTTGCACCACGGTCTGAATCAGCTAATTCTGCAAAGTCGTATACGGAAAAGGAAAAACAGGAAACAGCCCTGATGTTTACTATTCCAATATACAACAACATGCCGGATCAGGCATGCCCGGAACCAACGAAGAATGGAAGTCCGAATAACAGGTTAAGTGAGATTTCAGTGGAGAACCATTCATTAACTCCTACATATGATTATAATAAACTGGATTACTCACTTATTGTGGAAAGCTATGAGAATACAATTAACATTTCGGCAAAAGCTTATGACAGCAAGGCAACTATTTCAGGCACCGGAACATTTGCTTTAAAAATAGGAGAAAATGTATTCAATATAGTAGTCACAGCGGAAAATGGAGATGTGAGAACTTACAAGCTCACAGTTGTCCGCAAGGATGGTTTTTCAATTGATTACGTAACTAACAGTTCATTAGGATATGTGACAGGCATTGCTCCGGGTACAAGTGCTTCAGAGTTCTTGTCTCATGTCAATATACCTGATAACTATTCAAAAAAGTTATTTAATGCAGGTGGAACAGAGAGTGCGTCTGTCATAAAGACCGGTGACCGTGTTGTTGTCTATGATGAGAATAACAATACTCTTGCCCAGTACACAGCTATTATTTATGGAGATGTGAATTGTGACGGTAATATAGATTTGTTTGATATTGTGGCAGTTAAGAATCATATTCTTGAGACAAAGAAGATTGACGGATACAAGTTAGAGGCTGCCAATGCCAACAGAAAAGGCAGTGTAGACTTATTTGATATTGTTGCAATTAAGAATCACATATTAGGTACAAGTACGATAACACAGTAATAAGGAGGTCCTATGAGAATAAAAAAATATCTGTCAGTATTATTAGCGTTTCTTATTATTATTTCATGCTTTAATTATAATGTGAGAGATGTGAAAGCAGACGTGACAGGCTCAATAAGCATCGAGTCCAAATCTGCAACTGTGGGTAATGATGTGAGCATTAACGTAACTGTAAGCAGCAGTGTTCCTATTTCTGCCCTTTATCTTAACATAAAGTATAACAAGAATATTGTTACACCAAAAAGCGGTTATGATGCCGGGGGTGACGGTATAATCAGAAAGCTTGATCAGAGTTTTGACGGGACAAGCAAGACATATACTTTTACATTTAACGTTATACAGGTTGGAACATCGGATATCAGCGTAGATGTGGCATCTTCCTATGGTGTTGCCAACGATGGAGAAACAAAGATTGTATTTAACAATTCATCAGGAAAAATCGAGGGAAAGGCATTGCCAACCTACTCTTCAGACAATAAGCTTTCCTCACTTTCCATTAGCCCCGGAAATCTGTCACCTGCGTTTTCTCCTGATACAACAGAGTATACAGCTACGGTTGGCTCAGATGTTTCTTCTGTTACCGTTGATGCAAAGACACGTGATTCAAAGGCAAGGGTATGGGTTACTGACACATATTCTAATCTGAATTATGGAAGTAACAGAATTGCTGTTGCTGTAACAGCTGAAAATGGAGATGTTGAGACATACGTAATATGGGTTACAAGAGTGGGAGAAGCACCTACAGAGGAGACTACGAAGGAAACGGAGACAGTTACGGAGGCTAACCTGCCACATGCAGTTGTGGGAGGCGTCACATATAATGTGGTGGATAAGACTGAGTCTGTTCCATTTCCGGATGGATACGTGGCGACTACATATAATTATCACGGTGATGAAGTTGTTGTAGGTAAGAGTGATAAAACAGGCCTTATACTTATGTATCTTGAGAGCAGTGACAGCAATGCGGTCAATGGATTATACATATTCAACGAGGTTAAGGAAAGCTTCTCATTATACAGAGAAATAAGCCAGCCTTCCATGAACTACTGTATCCTTGATATTGCAGAAGGAACAGAAATCCCTGAGGGCTGGGTATTAACAGACTATGAGCTAAACGGCAATATTGTAAAGGCCCTGGTAAATAAAGACAAGAGCTATTGTATGTTTTATGGAATAAGCAGCAATGGCGAGACAGGATGGTTTCTGTACAGAGCAGCTGATAAAACTATTCAGAAAAATGATGATATAGCCATAAATGCAGTTGTTGAGGCTGACGCTGATGCTGATGCAGGCAATGATAAGAAGGACGACAAAAGAATTCTTGGAATAGAGTTTGAATCTTTCATAATTATGGCTGCATTACTCGGACTTATTCTGATTGCAGTTATCATTATCTGCGTATTGGGAATTAAAGTGAAAAAGAATTCCCGCAAAACATCAGAGAAGGACGGAAAGTCATATTACTCATTTGACACTGATGAAAGTACAGATAATTACAGTGATGATGAGAACTATAATGAGGATGACCTGGATGATGATATCCTGGAAGTTGAGTTTTCGGATGATGATCTTTCTGAAGATGACGGTAAGAACAAATAACGTTATACAACATAAAGAACAAAGACTGCCGCGCTAAAGTAAAATTTAGTGCGGCAGTTTTATTAAGTATTCATATACATATCAGTCATTTACTTCAGGTCCATTCCAGCCCTTTGCTTTATTAAGATAATCCTTTGAGTATTCCATGAATACGGCGGCATTATCGTAATCGTCATTGTCATAAGCCTCCCGGTACAGCTTATCATAGCATTCGGATATGGCATATAATGGGGCGTCTCCGCCAGAATGTATATCAATAATACTCGGTGTTTCTGTTGCGGCATTCATAAACCATATTATGGCTTCTTCATAGTCTTTAAGCCCTGCATAATATCTTCCTAATTCCATGCATATCTCTGCACATGGACGTGTGGAAACTTCTTTAAGACATATCTTGAAAAATGAATCCTTATCTTCCTTTAATCTGTAAATTCTTGCCAGGACACAGTTTATATTCTGACGGCAGTCCTCATTGCGTTCTTCTCTTGAGAAAACATTTTCGAAGATATCTTCCATGCGAAGAAAATCCTCGTCAGTTCCGGAAATAAACAGTTCCTTACAAAACATAATCAATACATAATCTTCAAGTCTTACACCACGGTTTACGGCATTTACAAATGTGTCAAAATCTCTTTTAGAATGGTTTCCTGTAGGTTTATGCATTATTTCAATGTCGCTGTCAAATATAACAGGCGTAAGAGAAACTGTTTCGTGTATCGGGGAAATCCACGTAAAGCTTCGCAGTCTTTTAAACAGTTTCGGACGGAGCTCTTTGTTGAAATTGTAAACCATATTGTGAGGAGAAGCGTTGACATAATACATCTGGACAATATCAATCTCCGGGAGAATAACATTTTTTAAGTCAATAAGCGCTTTCCTGTTCTTCTCGTCCAGTTCCTCGTCTGCATCACATGAGAATATATAGTCGCAGCCTGCCAGGGAAAATGCATAGTTTCTTGCGGCAGCAAAATCATTTATCCATTCAAAATCATAGATTTTGTCAGTGTATTTTGCAGCAATGGATTTGGTCTCATCTGTTGAGCCGGTGTCTACAATTATCAGTTCATCGTAAGTTCCTGCATAGGAATCAAGACAGCGACTAAGAACAGAAGCTTCATTTTTTACAATCATGCACATACTTATACTAGCCATATTCCCTCATTTCTAAGCCTTTGCTCTGTTTTTTTCTAAAATTGTACCATACTGCAGTGTAAAATAACAGTATCAGATAAATTTATAATATGGTATTATTATACCATCAAAACAGTGTTTATTGCAGTGGGAGATTGTAATGTATAGTATCAGGAATAATGTGTTTAGTATTTCTGTGCGAAATCTGGTGGAATACGTATTCTCCACGGGAGATATAGATAACCGTCAGGGTGGTACAGACGAACTGAAACTCATGCTTGAGGGCGCAAGAATTCACAGAAAAATACAAAAGAGCATGGGCAGTTCGTATCACGCAGAAGTGCCTTTGAAAGTGATTATTGATATGAAGACAGATGAGGTGCAGCCCTGTATGCCTGATTCTGAAATGATAGAATATAAGTTGTCCATAGAGGGAAGGGCAGACGGAATTATTGCAGATTTTGATGAGGATGAGAATGGGGACAGAACACCTTTGGGAGAGGTGGTAATTGACGAGATAAAAACTGTAAGAAAAGACGTAGACAAAATGAAAGAGCCTGTATATGTGCACAAGGCACAGGCTAAAGTTTATTGCTATATATATGCAATGCAGCATAACATAGATGAAATATCCTGTCAGATTACGTACTGTAATCCTGAGACGGAAGTGATAAAAAGATTTAAGGAGAAACTGACGAAAGAGGAGCTTACGGAATGGTTTGATTTACTTGTGGACAATTTTAAAAAATGGAGCGACTTCGTATTCGTTGAAAGGGAGAAGTTCACGAAATCTGTCAGTGGACTTAGCTTTCCTTTTGAATACAGGGACGGACAGAAAAAACTTGTTCTTAGCGTGTATAAGTCAATTCTGGAGGAAAAGAACCTTTTTATCCAGGCTCCAACAGGAGTTGGAAAGACGATTTCAACAGTATATCCTTCGGTGCAGGCCATGGGGAAGGGACTGGCAGATAAGCTGTTTTATCTTACATCTAAAACTATTACACGCACTGTTGCGGAAGAAACCTTTGACATATTGAGGAGGGAAGGACTATCTTTCAGAACCGTGACGCTGACTGCCAAGGATAAAATATGTATGATGCCTGAAAGAGACTGTAACCCTGTTGCCTGTAAATGTGCAGGCGGACATTTCGACAGGGTTAATGAGGCAGTGTATGACTGCATTACACAGGAATTGGTTATTAACCGGGATGTTGTGATGAAGTATGCAGAAAAGCATAATGTGTGCCCATTTGAAATGTCTCTGGATATATCTACATGGTGCGATGGAATAATATGTGATTATAATTACGCCTTTGACCCGGATGCCAGTCTTAAAAGGTACTTTAAAGAAGGCGGTAATGGCGAATACATTTTCCTTGTGGATGAGGCTCATAATCTGGTGGAACGCGGAAGAGAAATGTTTTCTGCAACACTTGTAAAAGAGGATTTCCTTGTGGCCAAAAAGCTTGTAAAGGACAAGGATAAAAAACTGTATAACGCCCTTGAAAAATGTAATAAACAGCTTCTTGAATACAAGAGAGTGTGTGATGAATATAAGGTGCTGACATCAATATCATCATTTATTATGAGTCTTGAAAGAGCATTTTTATTAATGCAGAAATACATGGAGGAATATAAGGGTAAGCAGGAAGCAAAAGAACTTATGGATTTCTTCTTTGAGGTCAGACATTTCTTAAATATGGGTGAGCTTTTAGATGAGAAGTACGTGATATATACGGAACATGATTCTGAAAAAAGATTCATGATTCACCTTTACTGCGTGGACCCGTCGGGAAACATAAGTGAAAGGCTGAAGCAGTGCCGAAGTGCTGTGTTTTTCTCGGCAACATTTTTGCCTATCAATTATTTTAAGGAAATGCTGTCAGGTGATACGGAAGAATATGCCGTATATGCCCATTCGCCTTTTGACACTAAAAACAGGCGAATCATAGTGGCGAAGGATGTAACCAGCAGGTACACAAGAAGAAATACATTAGAATACCGTAAAATATGTGCATATATCAAAAGCATGGCTGATGGAAAGAAAGGGAGGTATATGGTTTTCTTTCCTTCATACAGTTATATGAAAGCTGTATATGATATTTTCACACAGTTAAATCCCTGCAATGAAATAAGTCTTGAAAATGTGGATTTTACAAGTGAGAATGGCATAAAAGCATTATTTTCAGATGGTCTTAATGTAATTATGCAGTCTTCCCACATGAGGGAAAAGGATAAAGAAAATTTCCTTGATATATTTGAACTGTGCGACGGCACACTAATTGGTTTCTGCGTGGTTGGCGGTATCTTTTCAGAGGGAATTGATTTAAAGGATGACAGTCTTATCGGTGCGGCTATAGTAGGAACAGGACTTCCGATGATATGCAGGGAGCGGGACATCTTAAGGGATTATTTTGATTTGTGTGGACGTGACGGTTATTCCTATGCCTATGTTTATCCCGGTATGAATAAGGTGCTTCAGGCTTCGGGCAGGGTGATAAGAACAGCTTCTGACAGGGGAATTATTCTTTTGCTGGATGACAGATTCCTTACAAAAGAATATGAGATGTTATTTCCCCGTGAGTGGGATGAACTTTTTCCGACATTTCTTGACGGTGTGGATGACTGCATAAAGGAATTCTGGGGAAAGTAACGGTTTTTCTTGTGGTATTTTTATAATTGTAGTACAATTTATTTAACTAGTTATAATCTTTTTTATAAGAGTGGGGGTTTTATGGAGATTAATCAGACAGTGGAGGAATACATTAATAATCGTGCTTCTAAAGGTAAGTGGATGAAGCTTGGATATGATGAGCTGCAGAGTTTGGAAATAGTCCGGGGAATTGAATCAGGAGTAGATGTAAGGTATTATGTTAATCCTGAGTTCAATGCCGCACAGATGAAATCTCTGAGACTTGGACTGGAAGCAGGAATAGATGTTTCAATGTATGCAGACCCTAAATATGATTACATTCAGATGGAGGAGATAAAGGCTGCTTATGAAGCGGGAATACCTCTTGAGAATGTATGTGATTACAGATTCTCTCATGCAGTTATGAGGGAGATAAGGCTTGCTGCAAAGTATAATTTTGATATGTCAAGATTCGCGAAAGCAGGATATTCTGGGGAAATATTGAGACAGATAAGGCTGGCGCGTAAGGATGATATTGATCTCACATTTTTTGTTGAAGATAATTATGATGAGTACCAGCTTAATGAAATCAGACAGGGCATACATAATTGCGTTGATGTTACAGCGTATCTTTTGCATGAGTATAACGGAGAACAGATGGAACAGCTGAGGTTAGGACTGGAAAGCGGAGTAGATATAAGCCTGTATAATATGGTTGGGTTTTCATCCGGTCAGATGAAACAGATAAGACTTGGTCTGGAGGCAGGTGTAGATGCTGCAAGTTATGCAGATCCGTTCCTTAATGCGGTGGACATGCAGGAGGCAAGACTGAAACTCGAGAATGGCGGTGAGGAAGAACCGACTCTTAATGAACTTCAGAGTCAGGAGATTCTTCTTGGCCTTACTAACGGAGTGGATGTCAGCCTTTATGCTGATGCCAGATATACGTTTAAACAGATGGAACAGATTCGTCTCATGCTTGAAAGAGGCGAAGATCCTTCGCCATTATTGGTTTACAGCAATTAATAGAGAATGTAAGACAGGATTACTGTGGGGAAGCAATCCAAAAAATAAAGAATTATGGAGAGTAATATGGCAGATTCAGATAATTTGTTTAATGACAATCCACAATCCAACATGAGAGAAGTCTTAGTAGAAATTTCGCCAGACCGTATGCTAGCGACAGTTCTTCTTAGGAGTATTAATGAAGATGAATATCTTACGTATTCATTTGATGAAGTGATGGACAGGCTGGCAGATGCAGGTGTTAAGACAGGGATAGAAGAGGATAAAATACATAATCTGGTAGATAACAAGATATATGATAAAAAGTTTTCTGTGGCGTGCGGGCGTTTTGCTGAGCAAGGTGATAACGGATACTATGATTTTTTCTTTAATACAGAAACTAATCGTGATAACAAACCGGTAATAAGAGAAGATGGAACAGTTGATTACTTTAACATACAGATGTTTCAGAAGGTTAATGCCGGAGATAAGCTTGTTGAATATCATGAGCCTACCAAGGGCAATTTCGGATATGATGTATGTGGGAAGCTTCTTGTTCCTAAACCGGGCAAGCCATGTCCAAAGATACATGGAAAAGGCTTTTCAACATCAGAAGATGGCAGGGAGTATTTTGCTGCCATTGATGGAAAGATAGAGTATTCTAATTTCGATCTGGTAATCAGTAACGTTTATGAAGTAAACGGGGATGTGGACTTAAGTGTTGGAAATATTGATTTCAACGGAGACGTTAGTATAAAGGGCGGTGTAAGAAGCGGTGTAACCGTCCATGCCATGGGTGACATTTATATTGGCGGTTACGTTGAGGGCGCCAGCATTATTTCAGGTAAAAACATAATAATGAGGGATGGCGTTAATGCGAAGAACACGGGCAAGATCGAGGCTGAGGGCACGATTTCTGCCAAATTTTTTGAAAACGTAAATGTATTTGCCAAAGGCGATATCAAATGTGGATATATGCTTAACAGTAACGTACTTTCCTACGGAAAGGTTATAGTGGAGGGCATTCACGGCTCGATTATAGGTGGAGATATTACAGGTGTAATGGGTGTTGAGACAACATCCTGCGGACATACAACTGATACTAAGACTGTGGTTAGAGTAGGCTCAACCAAAGAGCTGAGAAGAGAATATGCTGATTACATTATGAAGCTGCGTGATATTACCACACAGATTGAAACATTTGACCAGGTATTGGCAAAGTATAATGCACTTAAGGATGTTTCTTCTGAAAAGTATGATCAGGATATGTACACAAGAGTATTCCAGTCAAAGATTGTTAAAAAAGCAGAAAAAGGTAAATTGGAAGACAAAAGCAGGAATCTGTTTAACCTTATCAGGGACTCAGAGAATGCAGTGGTAAAGGTACTTAAGAATCTTTATCCGGGTACAAGAGTTGTAATGGAAGATAAGACGTATATGCCTGAGTCGGTTTTTGCACATGTTATTGTCAAAAGGACATCAAATGCAATTGTTTTAAGAGATTATGATGATAATTAATTCAGCACAGAGTCTGACTATTGTGTTGTGATTGGAGGAAAAAGTGATAGAAGAAATTGTTTCTGTTGAACTTCCTTTGCATGAGCGGCTTGTGATTAAGAAAAACAGGCTTATGCCAAAGAATCCGGCACCGGATTGCCCCAGAATATCGATTGTAACAGGTACACATGGGGATGAGCTGGACGGACAGTATGTAATATATGAGCTTATCAGGCAGATTGAAATGTTTCCTGATAAGCTCAAAGGTATAGTTGATATTTATCCTGATGTTAATCCTCTTGGCCTGGACACCGGGTCAAGAGGTATTCCAATGTTTGACCTGGATATGAACAGGGTATTTCCGGGCGATAACAATGGTGCAGTTGCGGAGTATATTGCTTCAGGTATAGTAAATGACATTATTGGAAGTAATATATGCATTGATATTCATTCCAGCAATATATTTGTCAAGGAAATGCCGCAGGTCAGATTGAATGAGGAGGATTCGGATAAACTTCTTCCATATGCGAAGATGCTTAATACAGATTTTCTGTGGGTATATTCATCAATAACAGTGCTGGATGCTACTTTGGCTTATAGTCTTAATCATCTGGGTGTACCAACCCTGGTTGTTGAGATGGGAGTAGGTCATAGAATAACAACTGATTATTGTCATCAGATGATAAAAGGATTATTTAATCTTCTTATAAATCTGGGGATATGGGATGCACCGCCTATTGAAGTCAGAACTCCGATTATATCTTCTGAAGGTGAGGTTACCTTTATTACTGCAAAAGAAACAGGACTTTTTGTTCCGGCAATTGATAATATGGGAACTATAGGTATTGGTACGCATATCGGAGATATTATCGAACCAATTGAGGGACGTATATTACAACATATAGAATCTCCTACCGATGGAATTATCTTCACAGTGAGAGAGAATCCGGTTGTTTACAAAGGTGCTTTAATCGCAAGAGTGTACGGAGGCCAGGTATAGACTATGAGAAAAGAAATTTTATATTCTCTCAAGGGTTTGTACAGAGAGAATTTTGAAATAGAGGGCTATAAATTTGGCAGTGGAGAGAAATCAGCATGTATTGTGGGAGCACTGCGGGGAAATGAACTTCAGCAGTTATATATCTGCTCTCAGCTCATAAAGACATTAAAAGAACTGGAGGCTCACGGTGCCATATCCCATAATAATGAAATACTTGTTATTCCGTCAGCCAATAAATATTCCCTTAATGTTGGGAAAAGATTCTGGGCTAATGACAATTCTGATATTAACAGGATGTTTCCGGGAGATGACAGCGGGGATACAACCAAGCAGATAGCAGCGGCAATATTTAACAATGTTAAAGGGTATAGCTATGGGATTCAGTTTGCAAGCTTTTATATGCCGGGAGATTTTATTCCTCATGTGAGAATGATGGAAACAGGTTTCCAGAGTGCAAGTCTTGCCAATCTTTTTGGACTTCCATATGTTGTGATAAGAAAGCCTAAGCCTATGGACACGGCCACTCTCAATTACAACTGGCAGATGAGTGGAACAAATGCATTTTCTATCTATACTAACAGCACAGATATGGTGGATGATAAATCGGCAAGGCAGGCAGTTTCATCGGTTCTTCGATTCTTAACAAGAATGGGAATACTTAAGTATAATAATCATAGCGGATATATTGCCAGTGTTATCAATGAATATGATCTTATGCCTGTGAAAACTTATGATGCAGGATTTTATAAGAGGTTCAAGGAGCCGGGCGATCCGGTATTTCACGGTGAGGTTATCGGTCAGGTGTTAGACCCTTGTGAGGGAAGTGTAAAAAGCGAGATAGTATCTCAGACAGACGGCATAGTATTCTTTGCACATACGGCTCCGACAGTTATGGGAAATGAAGTAGTGTATAAGATTATACGCCGCATGCATGAGTAGATTTTATTGTTAATGTATCACGTCTGTGATATAATATAAACTCATTCAAATTTAATTGATTTACAGGAGGATGACATGAGCAGCGTTAAACGTGTTTTTGTTGAAAAGAAAAAGGATTTTGCTGTTAATGCAAAGGAGCTTCAAGAAGAGATTACAGGATACTTAGGAATTAAAACTATATCTTCTGTAAGAGTGCTCATAAGATATGATATTGAGAATCTTTCAGAGGAGACATAC
Source organism: Lachnospira sp. (assembly GCA_051879515.1). GTDB lineage: Bacteria > Bacillota > Clostridia > Lachnospirales > Lachnospiraceae > Lachnospira. The sequence continues at coordinate 44,708 of JBJEME010000041.1, forward strand.
AATAAGTCTCTTACAACAGTATTTTCTGAGCCACCGGTTGATAATGTATATGAAGGCAGCTTTGATTCAGATGAGTCTGATTTTGTATTTTCAGTTGAGTACCTTCCTGGACAGTTCGATCAGAGAGCGGATTCTGCCGAGCAGTGTGTAAAGTTTTTTAATGAAAATGAGATGCCTGTCATTAAGACAGCAACAACATATGTAATTTCAGGAAAGTTAAGTGAGGATGAGAAAGAGAGGATTAAATCATACTGTATCAACCCTGTGGATTCGAGAGAGGCATCAGAGAGCATGCCGGAAACACTTGTAACAGAGTTTAAGAGTCCTGCTGATGTAATTATATTTGATGGTTTTGTGAATAAGGATGAGGCAGCACTTAAGGAATTATACAATTCCCTTGGCCTTGCAATGACATTTAAGGATTTCAAGTTTATTCAGGAGTATTTCGCTAATGAAGAGAAGAGAGATCCTTCAATGACTGAAATCAGGGTACTGGATACATACTGGTCAGACCACTGCCGTCACACAACATTTGCAACAGAGCTTACAGATGTTGTGTTTAAGGATGGATATTACAGAGCACCTATGGAGGCTTCTTATAACAGATACCTCGCTGACAGGGCAGAAATCTATAAAGACCGCAAGGATAAGTTTGTATGTCTTATGGATTTGGCTCTCATGGGAATGAAGAAATTAAAGGCAGAGGGAAAGCTTGCTGACCAGGAGGAATCTGATGAGATTAACGCCTGCAGCATAGTTGTTCCTGTAGAGATAGACGGAAAGACAGAGGAATGGCTTGTTAACTTTAAGAACGAGACTCATAACCATCCTACTGAAATTGAGCCATTTGGTGGTGCTGCAACATGTCTTGGCGGAGCCATAAGAGATCCATTGTCAGGACGTACATATGTATATCAGGCTATGCGTATTACAGGTGCTGCAGATCCTACAGTTCCTGTTGCTGATACACTTCATGGCAAGCTTCCGCAGAGAAAGCTTGTAACAGGTGCAGCACACGGTTACAGCTCATATGGTAATCAGATTGGTCTTGCGACAGGTTACGTAAAGGAATTGTATCATCCTGACTATGTTGCAAAAAGAATGGAAATTGGTGCAGTTATTGCTGCCGCACCAAGAGCAGCAGTAAAGAGAGAAAATTCTGATCCCGGAGATATAATCATTCTTCTTGGCGGACGTACAGGACGCGATGGCTGTGGCGGAGCTACAGGTTCTTCAAAGGTACATACGGAGAAGTCAATTGAGACCTGTGGTGCAGAGGTTCAGAAGGGTAATGCTCCTACTGAGCGTAAGATGCAGAGACTCTTCAGACGTCCTGAGGTTACTAAGCTTATAAAGAAGTGTAACGATTTCGGAGCAGGCGGAGTTTCAGTTGCTATCGGTGAGCTTGCTGCAGGTCTTAAGGTTGACCTTGATAAGGTTCCAAAGAAATACGAAGGCCTTGACGGTACAGAGCTTGCAATTTCTGAGTCACAGGAAAGAATGGCTGTTGTTGTTGACCCTAAGGATGTAGATGCATTTCTTGCGTACGCAGCAGAGGAGAATCTTGAAGCTATCGAGGTTGCTGTAGTTACAGAGGAGCCAAGACTTGTTCTTAACTGGAGAGGAAAAGACATTGTTAATATTTCAAGAGCATTCCTTGATACCAATGGTGCTCATCAGGAGACAAGCGTGCTTGTAGATATTCCTTCAAAGGAGGACTGCTATCTCAAAGCTTCAAAGGTTGATGATGTTCGCGGCAAGTGGCTTAAGACTCTTGCTGATTTGAATGAGTGTTCACAGAAGGGTCTTGTTGAGAGATTTGACGGTTCAATCGGTGCCGGTTCAGTATACATGCCATACGGAGGAAAGTACCAGCTTACAGAAACACAGGCTATGGTTGCTAAGCTTCCTGTTCTCAAGGGCAAGTGTGACACAGTTACAATGATGTCTTACGGATTTGATCCATATCTTTCGAAATGGAGTCCATATCACGGTGCAATGTATGCGGTAACTGATTCTGTTGCCAAGATTGTTGCTGCCGGTGGAGATTTTAGTAAGATTCGTTTCACATATCAGGAGTATTTCAGAAGAATGTCTGAGGATCCTTCAAGATGGAGCCAGCCATTTGCTGCATTGCTTGGCGCATACGAGGCACAGCTTGGCTTCGGACTTCCATCAATAGGTGGAAAGGACAGTATGTCAGGAACATTCGAGGATATAGATGTTCCACCTACACTCTGCTCATTTGCGGTTGATGTGGCAAAGGAAGGAGATATCATCACTCCTGAATTGAAGGCGGCAGGAAATGTGCTTGTGAAGTTTGATATCGAGAAGGATGAGTACGATTTACCTGTATTTGAGCAGGTTAAGGCACTTTATTCAGGAATTCATAATCTTATTCAGAAGAAGGTTATTGTTTCTGCATATGTTCTTGATGCCAACGGTATTGTTCCTGCTGTGTCAAAGATGGCATTTGGTAACAATTTAGGTGTTGCATTAAGCAGTGACCTTAGTGAGGACGAACTCTTTGCTCCTGCATACAGCTGTATTGTTGCAGAGATTCCTGCTGATAAACTTTCACAGGTTGATGTGGCATATACAAAGGTGGGCGTTGTTACAGAAGAGGCTAAGTTCACATATAAGAATGTTTCAATCAATGTAGAGGAAGCATTAAGCGTATGGAAGGATACACTTGAGGGAGTATTCCCAACAAAGGCATCTAAAGAGACAACACCTGTTAATTCGGGCTTGTATGATACAAAGGAAATATATATCTGCAAGAATAAGGTTGCCAAGCCAACAGTATTTATTCCTGTATTCCCTGGAACAAACTGTGAGTACGACAGTGCCAAGGCGTTTGAGAGAGCGGGAGCAGATACAATTGTTAAGGTGTTTAGAAACCTTGATGCCGCAAGTATCAGAGAGTCTGTTGATGAATTCGAGAAGGCAATTAATCAGGCACAGATTATTATGTTCCCAGGCGGCTTCTCTGCAGGTGATGAGCCGGATGGTTCTGCTAAATTCTTTGCAACAGCATTTAGAAATGCAAAGATGAAGGAGGCAGTTGAAAGACTTCTCAATGAGAGAGATGGTCTTGCCCTTGGAATCTGTAACGGTTTCCAGGCTCTCATTAAGCTGGGACTCGTTCCTAACGGAAAGATAACAGGCCAGGATGCTAATTCGCCTACACTTACATTTAACACAATCAACCGTCACATCTCAAAGATGGTTTATACAAAGGTTGTTACTAATAAGAGCCCATGGCTTGCAGGTGCCACACTTGGTAATGTTTACTGTAATCCTGCTTCACATGGTGAAGGAAGATTTGTTGCTCCTAAGGAATGGCTTGATAAGCTGTTTGAGAATGGCCAGGTGGCTACTCAGTATTGTGACCCTGAAGGAAATATCTCAATGGATGAAGAGTGGAATGTAAACGGCTCATATATGTCTATTGAAGGTATAACAAGTCCTGACGGAAGATGTTTAGGTAAGATGGCTCACTCAGAAAGACGCGGTGATTCTGTTGCAATCAATATCTACGGCGAGCAGGATCTTAAGATATTTGAGTCAGGTGTTGCATATTTTAAACAGTAAGTCATGGTTATTTGTTATGGAGCGAAGGCAGGTAGCTTTAAGTATAATCGCTCAGAAATGAGGGAAATTATGGCAAAGAATGATGAATTGAAGGACATATTATGGAAGGACAGAAAAAGACTTTTGTTTTTTGGTCTGCCTTGGACATTCACAAGATACTCTGTATCAGAGGAAAGATTCTTTGTGAGTAAAGGCTTGTTCAGCATCAAGGATGACGAAGTGAGATTATACAGAATTATGGATATCTCGCTTTCCCGCTCTCTATTTCAGAGAATGTTTAATCTGGGAACAATCAGAATATGTTCCGGAGATAAGACTCTTGGAGATTTTGAAATTAAGAATATCAAGAATCCTATGCAGACCAAGGAACTTATATCTGATCTGGTTGAGAAACAGAGAGATAAGAAGAGAGTTGTAAACAGAGAGAATATGGTGGATGGTCACAGCCATGCAGATGACTATGATTATGATGACAGATATGAGGATGCTGTATCTAATCGTGATGATATGGATTGATACAGTATCAAAAAGAGGCTCGCCACAACGATATTTATCGTTGTGGCGAGCCTCTTTTACGGGTGCGCCTTGCGGCGCACGCTTCACGCTTTACTGCTTTTAAGCAGTCTCGCCGTAACCATTCTCAAAGAAATCGTTATACCATACAAGGAACATGTAAACTGTCCAGATTTTCCTTGAATTATCTGCCTTGCCTTCCTTGTGCTCATCAAGATATTTTACAAGTTCATCTGTATTAAAATATTTCTTTGCTGCATCACTTTCAAATGCCTTCTTAATTAGATTGTAGTATTTATCATCCTTCAGCCAGATTCTTATTGGAACTGGGAAACCAAGCTTTTTCTTCTCTGCAACCATATCAGGAAGATACTTATTGGCAGCCTTTCTCATAGCATACTTAGTGTTATTCTTATTAACTTTATATTTGGTTGGAAGGGTTCGGGCAACATTGTAAACCTCTTTATCAAGGAAAGGAACACGAACCTCAAGAGAATGAGCCATACTCATCTTATCTGCCTTTAAAAGAATATCACCGATAAGCCAGAAATTAATGTCAATATACTGCATTTTAGTGACATCATCCTTGTCTGAAACCTTATCGTAATATGGCTTTGTGAGTTCATTATGGTCATATTTACCGGAAGGGTTTTTAAGAATCTTTGCACGTTCCTTCTCGGTAAACATAAAAGCATTACCTATAAATCGCTCCTCGACACTCTTGCTTGCTCTGATTAAGAAATTCTTCCCTTTAAATTTGAATGGGATAACAGACGCACAGGCTGCAAGAGCTTTCCGTAGTGCGAGTGGAAGCTTCTGGAATCCTGCAAGATCAAGGGGCTCCTTGTAAATATTATATCCGCCAAAGAATTCATCAGCACCTTCACCTGACATTGCTACTTTAACATGCTTTGCGGCTGTCTGGCTTACGAAATAAAGTGCGATGGCAGCAGGATCTGCAAGAGGCTCGTCCATGTGATATTGAATTTTTGGAATAGCTGACCAGTATTCTTCACTTGTAACAAGCTTTGAATAATTGTCTATTTTAATCTTTGATGAAAGAGATTTGGCATAATCTATTTCGTTGTACTTCTCATAATCAAAGCCTACGGTAAAGGTCTTATCTCCGTTAAAAATTGCTGCAACATAACTTGAATCCACACCGCTTGAAAGAAAAGAACCAACCTCGACATCACTTATCTTATGGTGCTCTACAGAATCGTGCATAACGTTGTCTATTTCAGATACAAATTCATTGAGAGATTTGGATTCATCTGCTTCAAATGTAGGCTCCCAATAGCGCTCAATATTCAGACTGCCGTTGCAGAAGGTAAAGCAGTGTCCCGGCGCTAATTTATAGATTCCCTTAAAAAACGTCTCAGGAAGAACTGAATACTGGAAGGTAAGATAATTCTCCAAAGCTTCAGTATTTACTTCTTTCTTATACAGAGGATGAGCAAGAATGCTTTTTATCTCTGAAGCATAAATAATTCTTCCGTCAACTACTGTGTAATAAAGAGGTTTAATTCCAAAATAATCTCTTGCTCCAAACAGTATTTCTTTTTTACTGTCCCAGATTACAAAAGCGAACATGCCTCTTAATTTATTTAGAAGTGCTGTTCCATATTCTTCATATCCGTGAATAAGGACCTCCGTATCTGAATTGTTTGCGAAGGTATGTCCTTTTTTTATAAGCTCTTCTCTTAAATCTTTGTAATTATATATCTCTCCGTTAAAAGTGATAACAATAGATTTGTCCTCGTTATACATAGGCTGTGAACCATTATCAAGATCGATAATTGAAAGACGTCTATGCCCAAGATATGCTTTGCCGTCAATGTACTGACCGGCACCGTCCGGCCCTCTGTGAACGATTTTATCCATCATATTGGTAAGAATTGTCTCACCGTTCTCCATGTATCCTGTAAATCCAGCAATACCACACATAAATTTACTCCATTCCGCAGGAAAATATAACCTGCAATACAACTTGATTATAAAGCTTATGTAAGAACTATTATATAGCATTTACATATATTGAGGTAATTATAACAAAGAAAAATACTGAATACAAGGGAGAAGAAGGTTTACAAATTTTAATAAATATTTTATAATGTTTACCAAATTTGTTAATTTGTCTGGGTGACCTTTGTGGTCATTTAACTCACAGCTCAATGGGTGCCGGATGGATATGAAAGCGAGGTACAGTATTATGGACAAGATTAAAATGACAACACCTTTGGTTGAGATGGATGGAGATGAGATGACAAGAGTTCTCTGGCAGCTTATTAAAGATGAGCTTATTATTCCGTTTGTTGACCTTAAGACAGAGTATTATGACTTAGGATTAGTTCACAGAAATGAAACTAATGACCAGGTAACTGTTGATTCTGCTGAGGCCACAAAGAAATACGGTGTTGCCGTAAAATGTGCAACAATCACACCTAATGCAGCACGTATGACGGAATATAATCTTAAAGAGATGTATAAAAGTCCTAATGGTACAATCCGTGCCATGCTTGATGGTACAGTATTTCGTGCACCAATCATTGTTAAGGGAATTGAGCCATATGTTAAGACATGGAAGAAGCCTATAACAATTGCAAGACATGCATACGGTGATGTTTATAAGGCAACTGAGATGAAGATTCCGGGCAGTGGCAAGGCTGAGCTTGTTTACACTGACGAGAATGGAAATGAGTCAAGAGAACTTATACATAATTTCAAGGGAGCAGGAGTGCTTCAGGGAATGCATAACCTTGATTCATCAATTGAAAGCTTTGCAAGAAGCTGCTTTAACTTTGCCCTTGATACCAAGCAGGATTTGTGGTTTGCAACTAAGGATACAATATCAAAGAAATATGACCATACATTTAAGGATATCTTTCAGGATATATTTGATAAAGAGTATAAGGATAAGTTTGAAACTGCCGGAATTGAGTATTTCTATACTCTTATCGATGATGCGGTTGCAAGGGTTATCCGTTCAGAGGGTGGATATATCTGGGCATGCAAGAACTATGATGGTGATGTAATGAGTGATATGGTTGCAACAGCATTTGGTTCTCTTTCAATGATGACAAGTGTGCTTGTATCACCTGACGGATATTATGAGTATGAGGCTGCCCATGGTACGGTTCAGAGGCACTATTATAAGCACCTTAAGGGAGAAGAGACTTCTACTAATCCAATTGCAACTATATTTGCATGGACAGGGGCATTCAGGAAACGTGGTGAGCTCGACAATCTTCCGGAACTTGGAGCATTTGCTGATAAGTTGGAGCAGGCTTGCATAAAGACTATCGAAGATGGTAAAATGACTAAAGATTTAGCGTTGATTACAACAATGGAGAATCCTACAACACTTAATACACAGGACTTCATAAAGGCAATCAGAGAGACACTTGAGGAACTTTGCAGATAAGTTAAGTAAGATTTCTTCATTTTTTACACAGTATAAAAGAAATGAGGAATATGATGATCAATATAATGGGATGGACTTTCAGAGGTATGAATATTAACCAGCTTATTATCTGGTTTTTTATTTACAGCTTTCTTGGCTGGTGCATGGAGTGTATTGTTATCAGGAAACAGCTGGGATACTGGGAGAACAGAGGCTTTGCCAAGATGCCATTCTGTGTAATATATGGCTTTGGCACTATGATTGCATATATATTATTTGCACCGATTGAGCATAATTACATTGCTCTGTATTTTGCAGGTTGTATATGTGCTACAGCATTTGAGTTTATCACAGCAAAGATTATGCTTAAACTATTTGGTGCTGTGTGGTGGAACTATGACCACCTTAAGTTTAATTATAAGGGTATTATCTGCCTTCAGAGTACACTGGGTTGGGGACTTGTTGCCATAGTGGTATTCGGATTTGCCAACAGGATAGTGGAAAGTATCGTATTTGCAATGGATTACAGAGTTGTTGTGTGTCTCTCCACAGTACTGGTCATCTCTTACTTATGTGATTTTACATATCATTTTGTTAAAAATTATGACGGAAAAATGGACTTATCAGCTATTGTTTCAAAAACACACAAAGTGATTGAAAGATTCCGTCGATAGTTTATTCTTACGGGGAAGGCTGATGTTTAAGAAGATTAGAAATAATTATCATCTTTTATTTGAAAATGCCAAGAATATAGTACTGTTTGAGCTGGTGTATAAGTGTGTGGCAATCGCACTTATATACCCGCTTATTCTTATTTTACTGGATAATGTTATGGAGATGGTGGGCATTAATTACCTGACCAATGAGTACATAAAGAGAGCATTGACAAGTCCACTAGTAATCGCGGCGATTGTTGCAGTTCTGGTCTTATTTGTTATTTTCTGTACCTATGAGATGGCGTATATGGCAGTATGTTTTCAGACCAGGAGAGAATCTGATGTGGCATCTGTTATGGATATTCTCTATAACGCATTTATCCGTGTTAAGAAAAGATTCAGTCTTACAACGATACCACTCTGCCTTTTCTATTTTGTAGCTATTTCTGCAACCAATGTTACAATCCTTATCAATGCCATAGTATCACCAACTGTGAGAAATCTGTTTATGATTTACATATGGAATAATAAAACGATTATAAAGGTCTGCCTGTTTGCCTGTTTATTTGTTATATATTCCGTGGTTCTGCTGGGGATATATACATTTAATATATACATGCTGGAAGGCACAGGCTTTATGAAATCATACAGGAAAAGTGTCAGAATGGTGCTTGCGCATCCGCTTGGAACTGTGGTTAATATAGTTGGGTATAATCTTTTAGTTGCAGTCAGCATTTTTCTGATTTATTTCATTATATCCATTATACTTATTGTGGGTGTTAAGCTCCTGGATATGGCTTATATCGGAACTGCCGTGTATCTTTCTGTTTTAAGGGGAGTAAGAACATTTATAAAGGTATTTCTTATGTGCATTGCCATTCCTATGTCCTTTTCGGTTATATCAAATCATTATTATCAATACGCAGACAGGGAGGATATAACTTTCTGTTTTATAGATATAGATGAAGGCTCTGCCAGATTTAATAAAATAGTATACTGTTTGGTATTGTCAGTGTCCGTTGGGGTTCTGCTTATATACCTTGTGTTTGCATTTAATAAGAGTCCTTTTGAAAAAATAGCCGTTTTTCATGAAACACAGATTACAGCTCACAGAGGAGCATCGGCGGCTGCACCGGAGAATACCATGGCTGCATTTTCACTGGCAATGAATAATCTTGCTGACAGTATAGAACTTGACGTGCAGCTTACAAAAGATGGGAAAATCATTGTAATGCATGATTCCTCGGCTAAAAGAACTACCGGTACTGACAGACTGATTTCTGATATGACTCTTAAGGAAGTGAAACAGTTAGATGCAGGTTCGTGGTTTTCAGAGGAATTCAAGGGGGAAAAGGTTCCTTCGCTGGAGGAGGTCTTGGAACTTGTGTCAGGTAAGATTAATCTTAATATTGAGATAAAGAACACTGACAGAAGTGATGAGATGGCTGAAAAACTGGTTGAGCTTCTTCATAAATATAACATGGTTAACAATGTGGTTGTAACCTCCTTTGACAAGGATGTTCTTCTGAAGGTAAAAGAAAGAGAGCCCGGGGTGCAGGTGGGATATATTTTGTCTGTAGCTTACGGTAACTTTTATGAGATTGAGGGAGTTGATTTCTTCAGCATGAATGCATCATTCCTGTCTAAACGTGTGGTGGAGGAGATACATAATTCCGGTAAACAGGTGCATGCATGGACTGTAAATAGTGAAACATCAATAAGAAACCTTGCAAATATGGGCGTCGATGCAATTATTACCGATGAACCCGTGCTTGCGAGAGAAACAATTTATTCAAGAGATACCAGTGAGACATTTGTGAATATGCTGGCATATGTATTCAACAACTAAAGATGTATATAAGAGGAGGGGGACATGTTAAGAGGTATTGGAACATCTAATGGAATAGGTATTGGCAAGGTTTTGTTATTGCCTGATGAAAATGTGGAAGCGGAAACCTACAGTGTTGAGGACACCTCAAAAGAGATTGACAGATTTGAAAATGCCCTTAACACATTTCTTGAGGAAACAGAGCGGCTGGTATGTGAACTGGGGAAAAAGCTTGGCGAAAAAAACAGGAATGCACTGGTACTCCAGAATCAGATATATCTTGCAAAGGATATTTCGTTTATTCAGGGAGTAAAAGACTGTATTAAGGACAATAATATTTGTGCAGAGGGTTCTGTGGACAAGGTATGCGCGGACTTAACAGACATTTTTTTAAAGATGGACAGCGAGGCAATGCATCAGAGAGTATCAGATATTGCTGATATGAAAAGCAGAATGTTATCAATTCTGACAGGAAGAAAGAAGCTGGATCTGACACATCTTCCTGACAGGACAGTGCTGGTGGCAAAACAGCTGCATCCTTCGGTTACCGCATGTATGGACATGGAACATGTTGTGGGTATAGTGGCAGAAAAGGGAGGCGAAACCTCACATGCCTCAATCCTTGCAAGGGCGCTTGAAATACCGGCAGTTTTAAGTGTGAAAAATATCAGCCAGATGGTCAGTGATGAAATGGATATCATTGTTGACGGTGCATATGGAGAGGTTTTCTTAAAACCAAGTAACAGAACTGTGGCAATATATGAGAAAAAGAAAAAAGCATACGAAGAGCTGATCCTTGAACTGAAAGAATATGTTAATAAGAATACCCAGACTAAAGATGGTGTGAAGGTAATGCTGGCAGCTAACATAGGCGGTGCGTCAGAGGCTTCCATGGCCAATTCCAACGGTGCAGAGGGAGTTGGACTGTTCAGGACAGAATTTCTGTTTATGAACAGAGTGAACCTTCCTACAGAGGAGGAACAGTTTGAGGAGTATAAAAAGGCGGCGATTCTTATGAAGGGGAAGCCACTGACAATAAGAACTCTGGATATAGGTGGGGACAAGGATATTCCGTATATGGGTCTTTCAAAGGAGAACAATCCGTTTCTGGGCTACAGGGCAATAAGATTCTGCCTTGACAGAGTGGATGTGTTTACGGCACAGTTGAGGGCGATTTACCGCGCCAGTGCCTTTGGGAATATAAGGATAATGATTCCCATGGTATCCTCTCTTTCAGAAATACATGCCGTGAAACGGATATTGGAAGGCATTAGAAATGATCTTGACAAAAACGAAGTTGCCTATGATAAAAACATAAAGCTTGGAGTTATGATAGAAACACCGGCAGCAGCGCTTATTGCTGATGTCCTGGCGAAAGAAGTTGATTTCTTTTCAATCGGAACAAACGATCTTACGCAGTATACAATGGCAGTAGACAGGTGTAATGAAAATGTATCATATCTTTATTCGGAGTATAATCCTGCGGTACTAAGGCTTATTTCGCATATTATCAAATGCGCACATAAGGCAGAAATTGAGGTGGCTATGTGCGGTGAAGCTGCAGGAAAAGAGGGAATGATTCCCCTTCTTCTTGCATTTGGGCTGGATGAGTTCAGCGTGTCGCCAAGCAGGATTCTTGAGACAAGAAAGAATATTGCGTCATGGACAATGAAGGAAGCAGAAGAAGTGACAGGGAATGTCATGGGATATGGAACTGTAAAGGAAGTCACTGATTTTCTAAGCGATTATTTAGCAGAAAGAAATAAGAGGAATTAGTATATGGCATTATATAATACAGACGACGAGAAGGAACGTGTAATTCTTGTGAGTGTGGAGATTAACGCCAATGATGATGTGGAAAGCTTATTGGATGAGTTGTTGGAATTGGCGCGCACAGCAGGAGCAGAGGTCGTAGGAAGGATGATTCAGCCAAGAGACAGTTTTCACCCGGCAACATATATTGGAAAGGGTAAGTTGGAGGAATTGAGACTTTTGATAGATGAGCTTTCAGCTACCGGAATTATTTGTGATGATGAGCTTTCACCGGCACAGTTAAGAAATTTAGAGGATGAGCTACAGACCAAAATAATGGACAGAACCATGGTTATTCTTGATATTTTTGCGGCAAGGGCTACCACAAGTGAGGGTAAAATCCAGGTGGAGATGGCACAGTTAAAATACCGCTCAACAAGGCTTGCCGGGCTTGGAATCACTCTTTCAAGACTTGGCGGAGGAATTGGAACGAGAGGTCCCGGTGAGAAAAAAATCGAGTCAGACAGAAGACTTATCAGGGACAGGATTACAAAGCTTAATGAGGAACTCACTGAATTAAAGCTTCACAGAGATATACAGAGGCAATCCAGAAGTAAAACATCAACTCCGGTATGTGCCATTGTGGGATATACCAACGCAGGGAAGTCCACACTTCTCAACAAATTAACGGATGCAGGTGTGTTGTCAGAAAATAAGCTGTTTGCCACTCTTGATCCTACAACCAGAGGACTTGAGTTACCTGACGGACAGAAGGTGTTGCTCACAGACACAGTTGGATTTATCAGAAAACTGCCTCACAATCTGATTGAAGCATTTAAGAGTACTCTGGAGGAAGCCGTATACTCTGATATTATAGTACATGTGGTGGATTGCTCCAATCCGGACTATGAGCGTCAGATGGTTACTGTATATGAGACACTTTCTAATCTTGGAGTGGCAGATAAGCCGGTTGTTACACTTTTTAATAAATGTGACTGCTTTGAGGATACGCCATGCGTTAAGGATTTGAAGGCAGACTATACTGCTTATATTTCTGCAAAAACAGGAATGGGGCTTAATAGTTTTCTCGAAATATTACAGACAATTATCAAAAACTCCCGCGTCAGGATAGAAACAACATTTTCATACAGCGAAGCAGGAAAGATACAGCTTATAAGAGAATATGGACAGCTTGAAAGCGAAGAGTACACATCGGAAGGAATAAAAGTAACCGGGTATGTTCCGGCTGAAATTGCCGGAAAGCTTGGGCTCAAAGGCTGACATGAATATGAAAGGATAGACTAAAATGAATTTGATTGCTGCAGTGGATAAGAACTGGGGAATCGGTAACAAGGGAAGACTTCTTGTTTCGATTCCCGAGGATATGAAGCTTTTTCGAGAAGAAACATATGGAAAGGTAGTTGTCATGGGAAGAAAGACCTTTGAAACGCTTCCGTCAAAAGCGCCTTTGGCTGAAAGAAGAAATATTGTGCTTACAAGAGATAAGAGTTTTGTCAGAGAAGATGCAGTTGTGTGTCACAGTCTTTTAGAGGCATTGGAGGAAATATCGAAGTATGACAGCAGTGATGTGTATGTTATAGGAGGCGGTGATATCTATGAAATGATGCTGCCATATTGTGACACGGCTCACATAACTAAAATAGATTACAAATATGAAGCAGATACGTTTTTTCCCAATCTTGACAAAAAAGATGAATGGAAGATTACGGCAAAGTCTGACGAACATACATATTTTGACATCTGTTACGAATTTGTTAAATATGAAAGGCAATAATTGTACTTAATGATTGTACATAATAACAATATGTAAATAATTATATGTAAATAATTATAAACGATTTATATTGAAAATTAAATGATAGTCTGATAATATTATCAGTGCTTAGACTATATAATAGTTAAGATTATTTATTTTACATTAAAGAGTAAAGGGGATGCGATTATGTTTTGCCAAAAATGTGGATTTAATGCGGGTACAGCAAAGTTTTGCCCTAAGTGCGGCAATATGCTTGTTAAACCTGAAACGCAGGCAACACCGGTAACACCGGCAACGCCAACAGTACCGGAGCAGGCAACACCGGTAACACCAGAAGCGCAGGCAACACCGGTAACACCAGAAGTGCAGGCAGCACCGGAGCAGGCAACACCTGTGACACCGGAATCACCAGCTATGGCTGAGGGACAGATTCAGAATAATACATACTCTGCGTCAGGTCAGGGAACAATTCCGAATGAATACGGAATGAACAATGGAGCCATGCCGGCAGGTAATATGCAGTACGGTGCACAGATGATGGGACAGAATTATGGGAATGTGGCACCACAGCAGCAACAGGCTAAGAAGAAAAAGAAAAAATGGCCTTTGGTTCTTGGAATTGTGCTTGCAGTTCTTATTATCGGAGGAGCAGCGGGCGCACTTGTCTGGAATTTTGTTATAAAGGATAAGGATAATGCTGCTGGCAATCAGGATGTTGTAGTGGAAGTATCTGCCAATGATGCTGTCAAGAATGCCGGAACAGGCTTAGAGACTTATATGAACAATGCTCTTAGTTCAGGAGTGTTTTCATCTGTAAAAGAGAAATCTAAAGTTACAGGAAGTTATACTCTTGATTCTGCTGAGGTTGCAGATCAGGACTTGATGTCAATGCTTGGTGTTGATACAGTAAACTACACTATTGAGAATGATATCACTAAAGGGGAATCAGCTTTTACATTTGGTTTTGCAAAGGGTAAAGGCAGCAATGTAATAACATGTAAAGTGTATTCTGACGGAGAAAATATCTATTTCAGCATACCGGAGTTATTTACAGAATCTTTTGTTATTCCTATGAGTGAGATTACTGCAGAATTAGATGATGATGCAGCACAGTATTACAATATGCTCATGGCATACGCTTCTAATTTAGATTCATCAGTTCTTGAACAGTACAATGATGAGATTAAGGCTGGAGTTGCTGTTATAGTAAAGGGAATTAATACATTTGCAGACAGCTGTGAGTATACAAAGCTTAACTCATATAATTACCAATCAGAAAACGGTGATATAAATGTTACTGAGTTTAATGTAAAGCTCACAAAGGAAGCAGTTATTAATTCAATTAATACTGTTATTGATGCAGCATTCGAGGATGAAAATCTTTCAGTTTACATGAACCTCATTACTTCATTTGCAGGTGTTGATAAGGATTCATTAAAGAGCAGTATTGCTGATGAAATGGAAGATTTCGCTCCTGTTACAGTAACAATGCTTGTTGATGATAGTAATAGTATTGTTAAACTTTCATTGGATGTGAGCCAGTTTGATCCTTCTGAGGAGGGTAATATTTCTCTTGAATTCCTTGGAGGAAAGGATTCACCATTCTCATATTTTGTAGCTACAGTCGTGGCAGATGATATTACCATGAAGGTTGTAGTTAAAACTAACGACAACAAGACAGACATTGCATTTGAAATCAAGCCTGATCAGAATGAATATCCGGGTGAATTTTTCAGTATGGGTATGACAACAAGTGTTTCCGGTAATACAAGTAATATTGAGGAACTCTATGTCAAGGGAAATCTCGGAGAAGACGTGAAGCTGGATATCTCAATGTCAGCTACGGCAACAGTTGACGATATCACTTCAGTAAGCATGTCAAAGAGTGATTTTAAGGATGCAATTGATATTTCTGATTCTGCGAATCTTACAGATGCTCTTTTGACTAACATGTTGAAAGAACTTGAACAGAACAAGGATGTAATCAAGAAGCTGGTATCTTCTGATATTTATGATTTATACTTAAAGTCAGTTGTTGAATCAGGTGCAGCCTTACCTGATGCATCAATGGAATTGACACCGGTTGATATACAATCAACAGTTAATCCTATTTTATAAGCAATATAAAAGACTATGACAATGGAGTAGTGCCCTGAGTCATAGTCTTTTTTATTCATTTTGCAAAAGCAAGAATTCAAATTGGGCTTTTGACAACATCAAGAATACACAATGTATGTGCTATAACGGAATCTTCTTAATCTTCTTTCCATCTTAATTGCATTTGCAAGAATTTCAAAGGCTCCAACCTGAACCTTATAGTAACCATCCTCGTAAATCATAAATGCAGGAAAACCTTCCATTTGCAGTGAGCTAAGCATTCTTTCGGCATTGTCCTTATTCCTGTATGCACCAACCTGGACACGGTATAGTTTGGAATTGTCAGAATCTGTGCCGGGGTCGTTGTCTGACATATTATCTGTGACAGTTGGAACAACAGATGATTCTGTGGATTTTGAAACAGGTGTGGCTGCAGCAGA
This sequence comes from Lachnospira sp., assembly GCA_051879515.1. Classification (GTDB taxonomy): domain Bacteria; phylum Bacillota; class Clostridia; order Lachnospirales; family Lachnospiraceae; genus Lachnospira. Next base: position 60,768 of record JBJEME010000041.1, read on the forward strand.
TGGCGAAGTTGATGTCTGAGGTGCAACTGTCGATATAATTCCATTTGCAATTGCCTGTGCCATCTGATTAAATTTCTCGTCAAACAGGGCATTATCCCCTGTGTCATCAATAAATCCTGCTTCCACTAAAACAGCAGGCATATTGGTTCTTTTGAGGACAACGAGATTTGGCCTGGTAGTTATTCCTATATTTTTAAAACCTACCTTTTCAAGTTCGGAATTTATGTTTTTTGCCAGAGTGCTTCTTATGCCGGAATTGTTATAAACCAGTGTCTCAACGCCATTGTACTGCCCGGGGTATTCTGCGGCGTTTCTATGGATAGACACAAAATAATCTGCACCTGAATTATTGGCATCAGTGGCTTTCTTCAAGGGAGTTTCATATTCATCTGTTGTTCTTACGTAGAAGACGTCTATGCCGTTGTCTTCGAGAATTTTGCCTACTGCAAGGGCAAGTTTGAGTGTATCATCCTTTTCTTTGCGTCCATTATATACTGCACCATAGTCACTTCCACCGTGACCGGCGTCAATTGCTACTTTAACAGCCATCTCATTCTCCAATTATTCATAAAGCTAATCACTCTATTTTATGAGGATTTGTTGCAAATGTGCCTAAAAACATAATTAAACATTTATACAGTAATATATTTATTCAAGCTTCATAGAATAATATGAAATAGTATTTGGAGTTTATGTATGAATGTAGGTTATGTACATACCTTCGAGACAGCAGCAAATACACCAGGTACAGGTACTCTGAGCATTAATGTAATGGATGCATTCACAAGTGCACCGATTCAAAATGCCCGGATAGAGATTAATTATATGGGTGATCCGGAAAATACTCTTTATACCCTTGTGACAGGTGAAAATGGAATGGCTACAATTGAAGGTTTGCAGACACCGCCGTTAGAGTATAGTATGGAACCGGGAGAGGAACAGCCTTTTTCAGAATTTCTGCTTACAATTACTGCAGATAATTATGATACGGTGGTGATTTCAGGTACTGATGTCTTTACCGGAGAAGTGTCAGAACAGGAAGTGTATATGACACGACTGGTTAATACCACGCCTGAGACAGAGAGTAATGACAATATTTATATTCCTTTTAATACTCTGTTTGGAGTTTTTCCACCAAAGATTCCCGAAAGTGAAATAAAGCCGATGGGTCAGCCCGGGGAAATTGTTCTTAGCAGGGTTGTAATACCGGAAACTATCATTGTTCATGACGGAGTGCCGACAGACAGCACCGCCACTAATTATTATGTAAGCTATAGGGATTATATAAAAAATGTAGCGAGCAGCGAAATTTACTCGACATGGCCTGTAGAGGCGATAAAGGCAAATGTGCTTGCCATACAGTCTTTTACACTGAACAGGGTTTACACGGAGTGGTACAGGAACCAGGGCTATAATTTTACAATTACATCCTCCACTGCATATGACCATAAATGGGTGCATGGAAGAAATTATTTCAGAAGTATTGAGCAGGTTGTTGATGATTTGTTTGAAAATTATCTTTCAAGACCAAATGTTAAACAGCCAATTCTTACACAATACTGTGACGGAAAACGCGTGAGCTGCCCTAACTGGATGAGCCAGTGGGGAAGCAAATATCTGGCTGACCAGAATTATAGTGCGATAGAAATTCTGCGGTATTATTACGGGGACAATATGTATATTAATTATGCTGAGCAGATTTCAGGAATACCTGCTTCATGGCCGGGAAGTAATCTTGATATAGGTTCATCAGGTCAGAAAGTAAGACAGATTCAGGAACAGCTGAATCTTATAGGGGAATTCTATAACTCAATACCAAAGCTTGTGACAGATGGAATATATGGCGAGAATACAGCCAGAGCAGTAAGGGCATTCCAGAAAATCTTTAACATGCCACAGTCAGGAATAGTTGACTATCCTACGTGGTATAAGATTTCAGATAAGTACGTCAGATTATCAGGTATTGCGGAGCTTGTGTAATTATGCTACAATCATAGAGGCTTGGGATATTGCAGATTTTTATTTTGTTTTTTTCTGCAATGTCTGCAAATTCAGAATATTTATTCAGCATATTTTTGCAAATTAATTTAAAAACATGTTGACAGATTATTCTGGTGATGTTATCATCTAGAAGTTGTAAAACAAAGCAGAGTATCCACTCTCACCTTAGCGCACGGGCGACTCGGGTTTATATTTTTGATATTTACGATTATAATTTATTATATAATTGTATTTGTTAGGAATTTGGTGGATAGTCTGGCTATCCACTTTTTTTATGGAGGTGCACTACTATTAGTGATTTAATGATTAACGAACAGATCCGTGATAAGGAGGTTCGTGTTATTGGAGAAGAAGGACAACAGCTTGGTGTTATGTCACCTAAGGATGCTTTAAAGCTTGCTAAGGATGCAGGAGTTGATTTGGTTAAGGTCGCTCCGTCAGCAGTTCCACCGGTATGCAGACTGGTTGATTATGGCAAGTATAAGTATGAGCTGGTCCGTAAGGAACGTGAAGCTAAAAAGAAACAGAAAACAGTTGAAGTTAAGGAAGTTCGTTTGTCACCTAACATTGATGTGAACGATCTGAACACAAAGTGTAATTCAGCACGTAAGTTTATCGAAAAAGGTAATAAGGTTAAGGTTTCTCTTCGATTCAGAGGAAGAGAGATGGCGCATATCGATTCTACAAAGCATATCCTTGAGGATTTTGCAGAGAAGCTTTCCGATATTGCGGTTATAGATAAGGCTCCAAAGCTTGAGGGCAGGAGCATGACAATGTTTTTAACTGAAAAACGTTAAAATATAAATAAATGATTAATTTAGGAGGAACATTATGCCAAAGGTAAAGACAAAAAAAGCTGCTGCAAAGCGTTTTAAATTAACTGGAACAGGTAAGTTAAAGAGAATGAAGGCTTATAAGAGCCATATCCTTACAAAGAAGTCTGCTAAGAGAAAGAGAAATCTTAGACATGCAGCTATGACAGATGCAACTAATGTTAAGACAATGAAGCAGATTATGCCTTATCTCTAAATTGAAGAATAAGACAGATTTTCAAAGTTTAGAGATGTATTTAATTAAGGAGGAAATTTTAGAATGGCAAGAATTAAAGGCGGTTTAAACGCAAAGAAGAAGCATAACAGAGTGTTAAAGCTCGCTAAGGGTTATAGGGGTGCAAGATCTAAGCAGTACAGAGTTGCTAAGCAGTCTGTAATGAGAGCTCTTACAGAGAGTTATAAGGGCAGAAAGCAGAAGAAGAGACAGTTCAGACAGTTATGGATTGCCAGAATTAATGCTGCTGCAAGAATGAATGGTCTTTCATACAGCAGATTTATGTATGGCTTAAAGCTCGCTAATATTGATCTTAACAGAAAAGTTTTAGCTGAGATGGCTGTTAATGATGCAGAGGGATTCACAAAGCTCGCTGATGTAGCTAAGTCAAAGCTTGCATAATTGATACTTATTATTTATTAAATTAGGAAGCTGTTACTTTAATGGATGAGAGTCCGGTAAGTGACAGCTTCTTTCTAACTGTATGTTTTTTGCACGGATTACAGCGATAATATGTGATAATATTGTGAAAAGTATTAAAGGTCGTTTGCTTTATAGAAATATTGTGGTATACTAGACGCGATATTATTTTGAAAAATACAGAATGGATATCACAGTGGCAAACAATCATTATTTTCGGGAGATATTGAAACAGTATGAAAAGAGGTATTTTTAAAAGCATTTCAGTAGCATTTCTTTCAGCAGCTATGTTTGCTGTTACTGCCTGTAACACCAAGATAGAGGTTAAATATGATTATGATATTGATGAATATGTAGAATTGGGAGACTATAAGTCAATTACTGTTGAGATTGACAAAACATCAATTGAGAACGAGTATATTGAGAAGAAAATTCTGGAAGACCAGAAGACTAATACTAAATATGTTGCGTCAGATAAAGAATCAGCAGATACAGACAAGATTACATTTGACTTTAAGGGTATGATATCAGGAATAGAGATAGCAGCACTTTCAGGAGAGGATTATTCAATGATTCTTGGTGAGGATGAATTTGACTTGGATGTTCAGGATGTAAAGGATGCCCTTTATGGAATGACAGCGGGAAAAACAAGTGTTATTACTACACAGCTTCCTGAAGATTACTCAGATTTATCATACGCAGGAGAGAGAGTCGTATTTGAGATTACAATGAAGGAAGTTGGACAGGCCAATGTTCCTATGATAACTGATACGTACTGTAAGGAATATTTTAATTGTGATACAGTTGACGATTATAAAGAGTATGTAAAGAATGAAGTACAGTCTGAAATTGACAGTGCTTATGATGAAGCAAGAAGAGAAGCAATTCTTACGAAGCTTGCCGATATATGTAAGGTGAAGGATTACCCAGAATCACTTATTGAGGAAAAGACAGAAGAGCTTGGTACTTCTATAGGATTTTATGCTACATGGGCTAACATGAGTAAAGATGAGTATTGCAATTTCAGATTTCAGATGACGTTTGATGAATTTGTTAAAAAGAGTGCAGCCCAGCAGATGATACTTGAGGCTATATGTAAGGCAGAGAATCTTTGCGTGACAGAGTACGAGTATAAGGGTGATTTAGAGAAGTTTGCCAACGATAATGGTTTCTCCAACAAGGACAGCTTCGTTGAGAAGTATGGTAAGGATAAGGTTGTTAAAGGAATGCTTATCCAGAAGGCACAGGACATAGTTATGGACTCTGCTACTGTAAATGATAAGTAGCATATAATGATTATTGCAGTTTAAGAGTTACTTCTGACATATTCCATGAAATGCCTTGAAAGTTTTACAGAGTTAAAGATTTTGGCATATTCAATGGGAGACAGTTCATCAATGTAATTGCGTTCGTATTGAACGTTGATAAAAGGTGCAAGAAGGTCAGCTGCTTTGTTATAAGCAATGGCAGCTTCGTAGACGGAGGTATACTCGCCAAGAATATATTCTCCATTGATATGGATTTTAGAGCGGAACATTATTCTTCCGCTCTTTTCTATTTGTGTAACACCGTTAAATGGATTTACGACAACCACATTTTCATATCTGTAATCATGTTCATCTCCATTTCTGAAATAGTAATCACGCCCTTTAACAGAATGCTTTCTGATGCCGTATCTTGAAAGAATACTGGTTTGTGAACCATAGTCGTTGACAAAATAATATCCGCCGCGTTTCATAATGGTGTGGTTGGAATAGTAAAATAAATCGTCTGTGGAGAATATTAGTGCAGTTGAACAATCAATAAAGTACAAAAACTGTTTTCTTGACAAGTATATGGGTGTTTTTACGTATATGCCATTATCCCTGAAATTGATGAGGCTGACATACTTTGAAAATGATATATCATAAGAGGACTTGTATGAAGTGCTCATATTATCAGGATTGATATAGTGTTTTTTTCTGTTGCTGATTATATCACTGGCAAGGCGGTATATTTTAGCTGCCTTCATTTCATTATCGCTGCTTCCAAGACTGATGTGTCTGCCCTTATAGGTGATGGAAACACGGTAATATATTGAATTGTCTTTTTTCGTTGTTTTATAAACACCTGTTGGCATGACATTCACTCCTGATAACAAATAAGAAAAATATAATTGTAATGTCTGAAGTATACCATAATAAAAATTGATTGCCTATTGTTTTTATGTTTCTGTTTGTTGTATAATGTTACCTGTGTTTTAAGAGAACGCATTTTATTATTATAAAAGGTGGATTAGATAATGAGTTTGATTTACAAAAGTACGAGAGATGAGAGTGTTTCAGTTACTGCATCACAGGCTATTTTAAAGGGTCTTGCTCCAGATGGAGGTTTGTTCGTACCTACAAGTATTCCTAAGTTAGATAAAAGTCTTGAAGAGCTTTCAAAGATGTCATACAAGGAAGTGGCATATGAGGTAATGAAGCTTATGCTTGACGATTTTACAGAGGAAGAGTTAAAAAACTGTATCGACAAAGCATACGATTCTAAATTTGATACAGATGAGATTGCCCCATTAGTTAAGGCTGAGGGTGCATATTATCTGGAACTGTTCCACGGTGCAACAATTGCATTCAAGGATATGGCTTTATCAATTCTGCCACACCTTCTTACAACTTCTGCGAAGAAGAATAATGTGAAGAATGAGATTGTTATTCTTACTGCAACATCAGGTGATACAGGAAAAGCTGCATTAGCCGGATTTGCTGATGTTCCGGGAACTAAGATTATTGTATTTTATCCTAAGAATGGTGTCAGTCCAATTCAGGAGAAGCAGATGATTACACAGAAGGGTAATAATACATTTGTAATCGGAATTAAGGGTAATTTCGATGATGCCCAGACAGGGGTTAAGAACATTTTCTCTGACAAAGAACTTGAGAAGATTATGAATGATGCAGGTTTCCAGTTTTCATCAGCTAATTCAATTAACATTGGACGACTTGTTCCACAGATTGTTTATTATGTATATGCATACTGTAAGCTTGTAAGTGAAGGCGAGATTTCAGTGGGTGAGAAGATTAATGCAGTTGTTCCTACAGGTAACTTCGGTAATATTCTCGCAGCATTTTATGCTAAGAATATGGGTCTTCCAATCAATAAGCTTATCTGTGCATCTAATGAGAATAAGGTATTGTACGATTTCTTTACAACAGGAGAGTACAACAGAAACAGGGAATTTGTACTTACAACATCACCTTCGATGGATATTCTTATCTCAAGTAATCTGGAAAGACTTATTTACCGTATTGCCGGGAACAGTGCAGCCAAGAATGCAGAGCTTATGGCTTCATTAAAGAATACAGGCAAGTATGAGATTACTGATGAGATGAAGGCTGAATTGAAAGATTTCTATGGTAATTATGCTACAGAGGCAGAGAATGCAACCACTATCAAGAAGATTTATGATAATTCAGGATATGTGATTGATACACATACATCTGTTGCTGCAACTGTCTATGACAAGTATAAGGCTGAAACAAAGGATGAGACTAAGACGGTAATTGCGTCTACAGCAAGTCCATATAAGTTTACAAGAAGCGTAATGAATGCCATTGATTCAAAGTACGATGCTATGTCAGATTTTGAGCTTGTTGACGAGCTTTGCAGAATCAGCAATGTTAAGGTGCCTCAGGCAATTGAGGACATACGTACAGCACCTGTTCTACATGATACAGTATGCGAAGTGAATGAAATGTGTAATGAAGTCAAGAAGATACTTGGAATCTAACATTTGTTTTTATATTGTATATGATAACACCGGGATTTTGAAATAGAAATCCCGGTGTTTTAGATGTATAGGATTTTTGACACCAGCTCCTATACAGTAAAAAATGCTCCGCTTAAGAGGTTAAACTAAAGGTGCCATGGTATACATATAATGGCATACAGTAAAGCAAATTAAGTTGTAATTTGTCGTAAAATGATGTAGAATAATACAAAATATACATTCAAATGTTGTTTGAAATTGTAATCGTGCTACAACAGAATAAAGGTGGTGTAATATGGAAGATAAGGAAATGTTAAATTCCAGGGAGTATGAATCTGCAGAAGGACCTATAGAAGATACTACGGTGAAATATACAGAAGAGTCTGCAGAGAAGCCTTTGGAATCTATTATAGAAAATGTAAATGAAGAGCTTGCCGGTAGTGCTTTGGAAACAGCGGGAGTGGAAGCAGAAGAGATGTCTTTGCGGGAGTCAGAAGCCGAACAGGTACAGGAAACTTTGAAAGAATCAGAAGCTGAGCCGGTACAGGAATCAGAAACAGTAATTGCTCCGGTATCTGTCAGAAAGACCAAAAGACATGGTACTTTAAAAAGAATGAAGGCGTTGTCTTCAATTAAGTTTAAACTCATATTTTCATTTGCTATTCCTGTTCTGCTTATAATAGTACTTGGAATTGTTTCTTACAGTGCTTCTGCAAAAGCACTTCAGAACAGCTTTAAAAGGTCGTCGCAGTCTACTATTAATATGACTTCTGACTATTATAACCTGATGTTTTCCAATATTAAGGCGACATCTAATGAAATAATGGGGAATACAACGATTCAAGGATATTATTCGGGTGCATATGCACATGAAATGCTCACTGAGAGTGAGAATTACAGCACAATTAATAGTACTATTAATGCAACAGCCGTGGGAAATAAGGCAATATCTAATATTTTTGTAATTGGACCATATGGAAAGAATATTTACACGACATCATCAAAGTTAAATAATGAGCCGGATGCGTTAAAGAATCTCAAAGAATCATCTGAGGCTAAAGCTATTGATGCTAAGAATTCAGCTTGGTTTACATCGAGAGAATATATGGATGAAATGGTTCCGGTTAAATATGGTGTTTCATTGGGAAGACCTCTTCTTGGAACGTCAAAGAGGGGAATCGGATACATTTTCTTTGATTTGTCTTATGATTATGTTACAGAACCAATCAGAGAGCTTGATCTGGGAGCTAATTCAATAACAGGTCTGGTTGCGCCTGATGGTGGAGAACTGGTATTTTCCAATTATATGGATATTGATCCTGAGACAAGCTATTTTGTGGACAAAGATTTTTATCAGGAAATTGTTGATAGCAAGGAACCGGATGGAAGTATGGATATCAAGTACAATGGAAAGAAACAGGTACTGATGTATTCTAAGACTGACGATGGTTTTATTATTTTTGCTATTATTCCTGAAAGTGAAATCGTCTCACAGGCTTCCAAGATAAAAGTTATTTCAATTGTTACAATTGTAATTGCATTTATGATTGCATTTATTGTTGGAGGATATCTCTCAAGAAATATAAGCGGGGTTATCAAAAGACTCATGAAGAAACTTGAACAGGCGGCAACAGGTGATTTGTCTGTAGACATGAGGATTAACAGAAATGATGAGTTTAAGGTCCTTGCTGACAGTGCGGAGAGTATGGTTGGTAACTTTAAGAATCTTATAGTACAGACAAAAAATGTTTCAGAAACAGTAGAAGACTCAAGTGTTACTGTTTCGGAAAGTGCGAAGAAACTTTTGTCTGACACAAAGGAAATAACTGTTGCAATCGGTGAAATTGAAAATGGTGTTGTTCAACAGGCAGAAGACTCTGAGGACTGCTTAAGACAGATGGATGAGTTATCTGATAAGATTAATATTGTATCAGACAATTCTACAATGATAGCACGTATTGCCGATGATACAAATGAAATAGTTGCAACAGGAATGGAATCTATCGAAGAACTTAAGGTCAATGTAAAGAGTACCGTAGATATTACTTCAAGGGTTATAGAGGAGATTGAGAATCTTCGTGAGGAAACGAATTCAATTGAACATATTATCAGTGTTATTAATGAGATAGCTGAGCAGACTAATCTTTTGTCACTTAATGCATCTATTGAGGCAGCAAGAGCAGGAGAGGCGGGAAGAGGCTTTTCAGTGGTTGCTGATGAAATCAGAAAGCTTGCAGAGCAGTCGGTTAACTCTGCAAATGAAATCAGAAGAATTATAGACGGTATCAATGGAAAGACTAATGAGACTGTTCAGATTGCAAAACAGGCTGAAGATGTTGTAGATGTTCAGGAGAAGAGCCTGGAGAATGCAAGTGCAGTATTCGCAGATATTCAGAGACAGTTTGGAAATCTTATGGGAAATCTTGAGAATATCACAAGTCAGATTGATGCTATCGCTGAGTCTAAGGCGAGAACCATAGATGCTATTTCAAGTATTTCTGCCGTTTCACAGCAGACTGCAGCCGCTTCCGAGGAGGTAACTGAAACCGCAAACAGGCAGCTTCAATCTGTTGAAAAATTGAACATTGCAGCGGAGGAACTTATCAGGCATTCAGGACAGCTTACAGAGGCAATTGATGTGTTTAAAATTGAATAGCTGACAGCAAAGAATTGAGCAACAGTATACTGCTAAAGAATATAGTTTAAATAGGCATTGACTAATTCAGTAAATAATTATAATATTAATAGTCGAGAGGCTTTAAATTGTTCGTAAAGCCTTTCGACTATTTTTGTACATTTGGAGGTTGAATAATGTATTCATTTGATGAGGTAATGAATTTTGATCCGGATTTAGCTAAGGCTATGGATGATGAATTGGAAAGACAGAGAAGCCATATTGAGCTTATTGCATCTGAGAATCTTGTAAGTAAGGCTGTTATGGCTGCTATGGGTAGTCCATTGACTAATAAGTATGCGGAAGGCTATCCTGGAAAGAGATACTACGGCGGATGTGAGTATGTTGATGTTGTAGAGACACTTGCAATTGAGAGAGCTAAGAAGCTTTTTGATTGTGAGTATGTAAATGTTCAGCCTCATTCAGGCGCACAGGCTAATATGGCAGTATTCTTCGGTCTTATGGAGCCTGGTGATACATATATGGGAATGAATCTTGCTCATGGAGGACATCTTTCACATGGTTCACCTGTTAATATGTCAGGTAAGTATTTTAATGTAGTTCCTTACGGAGTTAATGATGATGGCTTTATCGATTATGATGAGGTTCTCAGAATTGCAAAGGAGTGCAAGCCAAAGATGATTTTGGCCGGTGCTTCAGCATACTCAAGAGCAATTGATTTTAAGAGATTCAGAGAAATCGCAGACGAGGTTGGAGCATATCTTATGGTAGATATGGCACACATTGCAGGTCTTGTTGCAGGCGGACAGCACATGAGCCCACTTCCTTATGCCCATGTTGTTACAACAACAACACATAAGACTCTTCGTGGACCAAGAGGCGGAATGATTCTTATGAAGGATGGCGAGCTTGCTAAGGAGCTTAACTTCAACAAGGCAGTATTCCCTGGTATACAGGGCGGTCCTCTTATGCACGTAATAGCAGGTAAGGCAGTTTGCTTTAAGGAGGCTCTTGATCCAAGCTTCAAGACATATGCAGAGAATATTGTAAAGAATTCTCAGGCATTGGCTAATGGTCTTACAAGCAGAGGTTTTGACTTAGTTTCAGGCGGTACAGATAATCACCTTATGCTTGTTAACCTTGTTGGTAAGGGTAAGACAGGTAAGGAGGTTGAGAAGCTTCTTGATGCTGCTAACATCACATGTAACAAGAATGCTATACCTAATGATCCTGAGAAGCCATTTGTTACAAGTGGTATCAGACTTGGTACAGCAGCAGTTACAACAAGAGGCTTCAATGAGGCTGATATGGATGTAGTTGCAGAGGCAATTGCTCTTCTTGTTGAGGATGTTGATGCTAATCAGGCAAAGGCTATGGAGATGGTTAAGGCTCTCACAGATAAGTATCCATTATATGCATAAAAGTTGGATGTTATATTTTTATAATGATTACAGTAGGCTGTCGCTTAAAGTGCGACAGCTTTTTTTGTATAATCTTATATTGTATTAATAATATTATATTGACATGTATAATATTATATGATATATAATATTATACATAAAATAAACAAGTGGGAGGAAAAGTATGTCGTTTCAATTAGGATCTGCGTTGCTGGATGCATGTGTTCTGGCGACACTTGAGTCAGGAGACACTTATGGATATGTCCTGACCCAGAGTGTAAGAACAATAGTCGATGTTTCGGAATCTACACTGTATCCGGTATTAAGACGTTTGTTAAAGGATGGACTCCTGACTGCGTATGACAGCCAGTATGGGGGAAGAAACAGAAGATACTATCGAATAACAGATTCCGGAAGAAGGATGCTTATGCAGTATAAGAATGACTGGAATAATTATAAAAGAAGTATAGATGCAATTTTGTTTGGTTCAAATGATAAAACGGGGGTGATGTAATGACCAAGGAGCAATACATAAATCAATTAAATTATAATCTTCGTAAAATGAATGAGACGGAGAGGTTAGAAGCAGTAAGATATTATTGCGAATACCTGGATGACGCTTATGAGAATGGCGGAGAAGCTAATCTTTGTAAAGTCATGGATGAGTTGGGTAATCCTAAGAAATTAGCGGGTCAGATTCTTGCAGATTCAGCAATAAGAAAGCTTGATAACGACAATGGAAGCATGAAGGCGAAGGATAAAGCATCAAATGTGTGGATTATTGTACTAGCAATACTCGCCAGTCCTATCTGGTCGCCACTGGTGTTTGTGGCATTTATTCTTGTGCTTGTAGCTTTTATTGTGGTAATATCCCTTGTCATAGCGGCAGTATCAATAGTAATAGCAGGCGTATCAGTTGTAGCAGGAGGTGCCATTGTTACATTTACACATATTCCAACTGCTATACTTATGGCTGGATTGGGACTTGTGTGTCTGGGCATTGGAATATTTGCAATGATACTGACTATTAAGCTTTTGACATTACTTTGTAAAGGCGTTGTATGCCTTGTCAGGAAAATATTCGGAAAGCAGAGAGGGTAATTCATATGAAAAAAGCATATAAAATTTGGGCGGTTGTGGCAAGCTGCTGCATAATAGCAGGTATTATTCTTGTGGGAATAGGACTTGTATCCGGTGGCAATAAACGTGTGGTTATTACTAAAAAGGGAATTGAAGTATCAGAAAAAAAAGACTTCAATTATGAAACAGATCATGTATCTGATATTGAGGATATCAAAATCTCTTTAAGCAATGCGGAATTAGAGATAAAGGCTTCAGAGGATGACAGTTTTTATGTAGTGTTTGAGATGGAAGGCATTTACAATGAACCTGAAATTGTCATAAATAATAAGACTATCAGCATTTATGAAAAAGAAGAAGGGCTTATGTTCAACTTTGATTTTAATCTGTTTAACTTAAATAAACGCAAGATTACGGTTTACATTCCGGATGAAGAGGAACTCAACGAAATAGCGGTTGATACTGATAATGGAATGATAACGTCAAAGAGCAGATTGAGTGTAAGAAATATTATTTTTAATTCTGACAACGGTGCAATATCCATGGAAAATGTTATCTGCACTAATAAAGCTGAAATTGAGTCTTGTAACGGAGCAATTAAGATTCAAGGTGAATTTAGCGGTGATACAAAGATAAAGGTAAATAATGGTGCCGTGAAGCTTACAGGTAAATATTCTGATAATCTGTACGTTAAATCTGACAACGGCAAAGTGTCATTTAGTGGAGAACTTAAAGGCGAATCTGTTTTCAGAACATCTAACGGTGCTGTGGAAATTAATGTTGAGGGAGAAAAGAAAGACTATAAGATTAGCGCAGAGGCTGACAATGGTTCTGTAAGAATTGACGGTAAAAAGGTATCTAATGAATATTTTCAGGATGCCGATAAAGATAATTCAATCGATGCCAAAACAAATAACGGAAGTGTAAGTATCAGTTTTTAAATAAGACATAATACAACATAGTATTATTAATGTGATACATAGGTTGAATTGTGTAAGAATATTTGATAAAATAATATCAATCTATGAGAAGAAGGTACAAACATTTGGAAGAAAAGGTAATGGACATTGATAATAAGACTAATAATATAAAAAAATATACTGACAATGAGCATATGATCCTTGAAGACCTGGCGCATGATGTCAGGACTCCGTTAAATGCTGTGCTGGGTTTTACAGAGCTTGCTAAAAAGTATATTGATGACAAAGACAAGGTTAAGGAATATCTTGACAAAATCATGGTATCAGGTAAAGCGTTATTAAGTATTTGTAATCTTCAGATTGACAGCTTAAGTGAAGGGGAATTAGCCGAAGCTACCCATGAAAAGCTTAAACATAGTGGTGACGTGTTTAAGATGGCAGGATACAGTATGCTGGCCGGTAAGCGGATTCTATATGCTGAGGATAACGAATTTAATGCCGAAATTGCAGAGGAAATTCTTAACAGTAATGGAATGATTATGGAACGTGCTGTAAATGGCAAGCAGGCAGTGGACATGCTTACTAATTCCAGCCCGAACTATTATGATGTCATACTGATGGATATCAGAATGCCTGTTATGGATGGATATGAAGCAAGCCGCAGAATAAGAAACATGGAAAGAAGCGATGCCAAGAAGATTCCAATCATTGCATTGTCTGCCAATTGTTTCCTGGAGGATATTGTCAAATCGCAGGAATGCGGCATGAATGCACATTTATCCAAGCCTATAGACATTGACAGACTTATGTATGAGCTTGCCAATGTGTATGCCATGAATGTTGGAACTACAATTAATTCCAGCGATTTTCTTGCAGACGCAGAAGAGTTTGCCAATGGAATTCCGGGGGGCTTCTTCATATATAAAGCTGTGGGAGATGAGAAGATATTATTTGCCAATGATGAAGCAGTAGAGCTGATGGGGTGTGATAATTACAATGATTTTATACAATATACCTCAGGTTCGTTTAAAGGCTTTGTATATGAAGATGATTATGAAATAACAGAGGCTAATATTAAAGAGCAGTTAGAAGTACTTGGAACATTTCACGATCATGTCAGATACAGGATTTTAAGAAAAGACGGAAAGTTAAGATATATTGATGATTATGGACATCTGATTAATCATAAGGTTTATGGAGAGATATTTTACGTATTTATCTCAGATATAACAGACTGGCATTTGGATTCATAGGCATTAGTTAGTGTCAAAAGTCCGTCATAAAGAACTGGATTAGAAAACTGCAAAAAAAAGATTGTTCAAATAACTTCGAACAATCTTTTTTTTGTATGGTTTTTTAAAGTAAGATTTTAATTAGGACTTTTGACACTAACGATGATGCTTACTTGTTGTTCTCAGCTTCCTTCATTGCTCTTACCTTGAGTGAAAGACCGAACAGATTAATAAAGCCCTCTGCATCATGGTGGTCATATAACTCACCTGTTGTAAATGATGCAATAGACTCATTGTAAAGTGAGTATGGAGAAGTTGTGCCGGCTTTAATTATGTTACCCTTGTAAAGCTTAAACTTAACCTCACCTGTAACGCGCTCCTGAGTCTTTTCAATAAATGCCTGAACAGCTTCACGGAGAGGTGTCTCCCACTTTCCTTCGTAAACAATCTGAGCAAACTTGTTGCCCATGTCAAGCTTCATTGTTGTTGTATCTCTGTCAAGAACAAGCTCTTCAAGCTGCTGATGAGCTTCGTAAAGAATTGTTCCACCAGGAGTTTCGTATACACCACGTGACTTCATACCAACTACACGGTTCTCAACGATATCAATGATACCAATACCATGCTTTCCACCAAGTCTGTTAAGCTCTCTGATGATATCAGAAACCTTCATTGCCTTGCCGTTAACAGTCTTTGGAACACCCTTCTCAAATGTCATAGTAACATATTCGCCCTCATCAGGAGCATCCTCAGGTGTGACGCCTAATACAAGAAGATGCTTGTAGTTTGGCTCGTTAGCAGGATCCTCAAGCTCAAGACCTTCATGGCTGATATGCCAGATGTTGCGGTCGCGGCTGTAAGAGCTGTCTGTTGAGAATGGAAGATTAATTCCATGCTGGCGGCAATATTCAATCTCTGATTCACGGGAATCCATAGTCCACTTAGGATCTCTCCAGGCTGCAATAATACGGATATCAGGAGCAAGAGCCTTGATTGTAAGCTCAAATCTTATCTGGTCATTACCTTTTCCTGTTGCACCGTGGCAGATGGCAGTTGCGCCTTCTTTACGTGCAATTTCAACAAGTCTCTTTGCAATAAGAGGTCTTGCCATTGATGTTCCAAGTAAATATTTATTCTCATAAACTGCATGAGCCTTTACACATGGCATAATGTAATCCTCACAAAATTCATCAGTGAGATCTTCTATATAAAGTTTAGAAGCACCACATGCAATTGCTCTCTCTTCAAGTCCCTCTAATTCCTGCTCCTGACCACAGTCACCACATACACAGATAACCTCGTAGTCATAATTCTCCTTTAACCATGGAATAATAGCAGTTGTGTCAAGTCCGCCAGAGTAGGCAAGAATAACTTTCTCTTTCATTATTGTAATCCTCCGTTAATGTTATAAAATGGTTACGACATAGATGTTATTTACATAATTGCCGAAAAAACCATATCTGCAAATCATCATAAACTACTTTATAGAAAAATGCAACAAAAAATAATGAATAATATTCAAAATTATTCAAAAAATATGAATAATTATTTATTTTTTAAAAATAATTCTTTACAGCAGATAAAAAGTTGCTATAATGATATTTGTTTAATATTATCCAGATGAATATTATGCATAAACAATGAATAATAATTCAGCACTAAACATCAAATAATAAATGATTGCTTTGGTGAGGAGTGATACTTTAGGAGGAATTATGGTAAAGGTTGGTATTATTGGCGCAACAGGTTATGCTGGCAATGAAATAGTAAGACTTCTTATGGGACATAAGGATGTGGAGATTGTGTGGCTTGGTTCCAGAAGTTATATAGATGAGAATTATTCAGATGTATATAGAAACATGTTCCAGATTGTTGACGCAAAATGTATGGATGACAATATGGAGGAGCTTGCATCAAAGGTAGATGTGATATTTACAGCAACTCCACAGGGGTTATGTGCTTCTCTGGTTAATGATGACATTTTATCTAAGACAAAGATTATTGATTTAAGTGCTGACTTCAGATTAAAGGATGTAAGCATATATGAGCAGTGGTACAAGATAGAGCATAAGTCTCCGCAGTATATTGATGAGGCTGTATACGGCTTGTGTGAGATTAACAGGGATAAGATTACTGATAAGACAAGAATAATTGCTAATCCGGGCTGCTATACAACTACATCAATTCTTACTCTTTATCCTATGGTAAAGGAAGGAATTATCGACCCTGATACAATTATAATTGATGCGAAGAGCGGTACATCCGGAGCGGGAAGAGGCGCCAAGCTTCCTAATCTTTTCTGCGAAGTAAATGAAAGCATGAAAGCTTACGGCGTAGGTACTCACAGACATACCCCTGAAATTGAGGAGCAGTTGGGATATGCCTGCAAAAGAGATGATATTAAGCTTATATTTACACCTCATCTTGTTCCAATGAACAGAGGAATTCTTGTCACTGCCTATGCTAATCTTGCAAAGGATGTTACATATGAAGATGTTAAGGCAGCATATGACAAATATTATGACAAAGAATTTTTTGTGAGAGTCCTTCCAAAGGATATCTGTCCTGAAACAAGATGGGTTGAGGGAAGTAATTTTGTGGATATTGGATTCAAGCTTGAACCTAGAACAAACAGACTTATCATGATGGGAGCACTGGATAACCTTGTTAAGGGAGCGGCAGGACAGGCGGTGCAGAATATGAATCTTTTATTTGGTTTCGACGAGAATGAAGGACTTAAGGCTGTGCCAATGTTCCCTTAAATATAATAATATGGTTTACATTTTTACAGGTGTTTAGAATTACACCATACATTTTAAATGTCCGAAGCCGGATAAGCGGACTTACACTAAAATGTTTCCGGCAGGAAAGGAAAAGACTATGGAAATAATACAGGGTGGCGTTACTGCTGCTAAAGGATTCAAGGCAGCATGTTGTGAAGCTAATATAAAATATAAGAACAGAACAGATATGGCTATGATTTATTCAGAGGTTCCATGCGAATGTGCAGGTACATTTACAAGCAATATTGTTAAAGCTGCGTGTGTACAGTGGGATCAGAAAATAGTTGCATCAGGAAAACCTATGCAGGCAGTTATAGTTAATTCAGGTATTGCCAATGCATGTACAGGAAAGGAAGGATTTGAAGCCTGTGAAAAGACGGCAAAGGCTGTTGAAGAAACTCTTGGAGTTCCATTTGATACAGTTGCAGTTGCATCAACCGGAGTCATCGGTATGCAGCTTCCTGTTGAAAAGCTCGTTAATGGTGTTAAGATGATGAGTACATCTCTCGATGACAGTATGGAGGCTGGAACAGCTGCTTCTAAAGCAATTATGACCACGGATACGGTTAATAAGGAGATAGCAGTAACGTTTGAAGTGGCAGGGAAAAAGGTGACTCTTGGAGGAATGAGCAAGGGCTCTGGAATGATTCACCCAAATATGTGCACGATGCTTGGATTCCTTACAACAGATTTATCTATTGACAAGTCATTGCTTCAGGAAGCTGTGAGTCAGGTTGTAAAGGATACATTTAATATGGTTACGGTTGACGGTGATACATCAACTAATGACACACTTCTTGTTATGTCAAATGGTCTTGCAGGAAATGATACAATCACATCGAAGAATGGTGATTATGATACATTTTATGAGGCATTGTTCCATGTCTGCAGATTTCTTGCAAGAAAGATGGCAGGAGACGGAGAGGGGGCTACAAAGCTTTTTGAGGCAAAGGTTGTCAATGCCAAGAGTAAGGAAGACGCAAAAATTCTTTCAAGGGCAATTGTAAGCTCTAATCTTTCAAAGGCAGCAATATACGGCTGTGACGCTAATTTTGGAAGATTTCTGTGTGCCATGGGTTATTCGGGTGCAGAATTTGACCAGAACGATGTTGAGCTTTTCTTCGAGAGTAAAGAGGGCAGATTACAGGTGTTTGATAAGGGAACGCCTCTTGCTTTTGATGAAGAGCTTGCAAAGCGGATTATGGGAACAGAGGAGGTTACTGTTTTCGTGGATATGCATGAGGGCAGCGAGGAGGCAACAGCCTGGGGTTGTGACCTTACATATGATTATGTAAAGATAAATGCTGATTACAGAAGCTGATTAAGCAGTATTTTTAATGAAAGAGGATTGAAGATATGAGTACAATTGATATGGAAGAAGAGTTAAAGAAGGCACAGGTTCTTGTGGAGGCGCTTCCTTATATTCAGAAGTTTAACAGAAAGATTATTGTTGTAAAATATGGCGGAAGTGCCATGGTTGATGAGGAACTTAAAAGAAAGGTTATTCAGGATGTAGTGCTTCTTAAGCTTGTAGGTTTCAAGCCAATCATCGTGCATGGCGGGGGAAAGGAAATAAGCAAATGGGTTACTAAGTCAGGAATGGAGCCAAGATTCGTAAATGGTCTTCGTGTAACTGATGAGCCAACAATGGAAATCGCTGAGATGGTTCTTAACAAGGTTAACAAAAGTCTTGTCTCACTGATTGAAGAACTTGGTGTTAAGGCCTGCGGTATATCAGGTAAGGATGGCGGCATGCTTAAGGTTGAAAAAAAGCTGTCAGGCGGAGAAGACATAGGATTTGTAGGAGAGATTAAGAGTGTTGATACAACACTTATTCATTCTCTGTTAAAGGATGATTTCCTTCCTGTAATATGTCCAATTGGATATGATGATGATTTCCATTCTTATAATATTAATGCTGATGATGCGGCATGTGCAATTGCAAGAGCCGTAAGTGCAGAAAAACTAGCATTTCTTACAGATATTGAAGGCGTTTACAGAGATTATGATGATAAGAGCAGTCTTATTTCAGAGCTTTCAACAGATGAGGCCAGAGAACTTCTTAAAGGCGGAACAATTGGCGGAGGAATGTTGCCAAAGCTTAATAACTGTATTGATGCCATTGAAAATGGTGTTTCAAGAGTACATATTCTTGACGGAAGAATTCCACACTGTCTTCTTCTTGAGATATTTACCAATAAGGGTGTCGGAACAGCTATTTTGTCAAAAGGTGCTGAGAGATTCTTCAATACCAATATATAAAATGTGTTTAATGTAGGAGATGATAATATGGGTACA
The DNA here is from genome assembly GCA_051879515.1 of Lachnospira sp. Lineage (GTDB taxonomy): Bacteria > Bacillota > Clostridia > Lachnospirales > Lachnospiraceae > Lachnospira. The sequence goes on from JBJEME010000041.1 coordinate 80,332, forward strand.
CAGGATATAATAGATAGTGCAGAACAGCATTTGATTCATACATATAACCGTTATCAGATAGTTCTTGATAAGGGAGAGGGGGTACGTCTCTATGACACAGACGGCAAGGAATACCTCGATTTTGGAGCAGGCATAGCTGTATTTGCTTTAGGCTACAACAATAAAGAATATAATGATGCGTTAAAGGCGCAGATTGATAAGCTTATTCATACTTCCAATTATTTCTATAATGAGCCGGCAGTAAATGCAGCAACAGCGCTGACAAAGGCTTCAGGAATGGACAGGGCTTTCTTTACCAATTCAGGTACGGAAGCTATTGAAGGTGCAATAAAGCTTGCCAAGAAGCATTATTTCCTTAACAAAGGAACAGCAGATGCTGAGATTATTGCAATGGATCATTCTTTCCACGGGAGGAGTATGGGAGCACTGGCTGTTACAGGTAACAGGCATTACCAGGAAGCCTTTGGACCAATGATTCCAGGAATAAAATTTGCAAAATATAATGATCTTGAGAGTGTAAAGGCTCTTGTTACAGATAAAACTGCGGCAATCCTTTTTGAGACAGTTCAGGGAGAGGGCGGCATTTATCCCGCTACAAGGGAATTTATTGAGGGTGTGAGAAAGCTTTGCGATGAGCGTGGTATACTTCTTATTCTTGATGAAATTCAGTGCGGTATGGGAAGAACAGGAAGTATGTTTGCTTTCCAGCAGTATGGTGTTAAGCCGGATATTCTTACGGTTGCCAAGGCTCTTGGATGTGGTGTTCCGGTTGGAGCATTCCTGGCAACAGAAGAGGTAGCAAAGTCATTAGTGCCTGGAGATCATGGTACAACTTATGGAGGCAATCCTCTTGCGTGTGCGGCGGCAGCTAAGGTCTTTGAAATATTTGAAAAGCAGAATGTTATTGATAATGTTAAGAAAGTATCAGCTTACTTTGAGAAGAAGCTTGACGAACTTGTAGAGAAATACGAATGTGTAAAAGAGCGCAGAGGTATGGGTCTTATGCAGGGACTGGAACTTAATATTTCTCCTAAGGATGTGGTATCTGATTGCCTTGAAAATGGACTGATACTCTTTACCGCAGGAACCAATGTTATACGTTTTGTCCCACCGCTTGTTATAAATGAATCAGATGTTGACGAGTGTATAGAAAAGCTTTCTAAGGCACTTGATAAAGCCTGATAAAATGGAGAGTAATTTATGAATTATGTTAAAAAGCTAACGGCATTAATTCTTATGCTTGTATTAACTGTATCTTTAGTTTCCTGTGGGAAAAATGACAGAAACGAAACAGCAAAATCTCTTTCGATAGAGGAACCTGTTACAATAACGGTGTGGTTTAGTGACAAAAGCTATACAGATTATTTAAGGCTTGCGGCAGAGGAATTCTCATTGGCCAACAATCTTGTCAGCATAAAGCTGGAATACAAAGAGGTGGATGATATCCTTCAGACTGTCTACGACGAAACTGTAAGAAATAACAATGCACCGGACATTTATCTTATGTCATCAGAGGATTGTGAGAAAGCATATCTTATGGGACTTATGTTGGAAAATAATAAATTCCCTGAAGTTTATTCAGAAGATAATTATGGAAGTGCGTGTCTTAGAGAGTGCTCATTTGACGGAAAGCTTTATGGTTATCCGATTGATTTCAATGCTGCCTTCATGATTTATAATAAGGATTATATGTCTGAGGTTTCGTCTTTTAATGAAATCAACGAAATGACTGAAAACCACGTGGTAGATGAATCAAACAAGAATGTTTCAATGGTGTTTAATATGGATGCGTCTTCAATGTTTCCTAATTATGCTTTTGCAGGAAGTTATATCACCTTCTCCGAAGAAACAGATACAGGAGAGGTAAGTATAGGAATAAATGAAACTGCGGTTAAGGCTGCTTTGAAGAAGTATGCTGAACTTAAAGAAATCCATGGAATTAAGCGGAATTTTACAACAATGGAAACCTGTATAGAGCAGTTTAACAGTGGAAGGCTGATGTGCACGATAATCGATGCAAAGCATCTGAATCAGATTGATGCAACTAAAGTAAGATATGGTATATGTGCGATTCCTTCATTAGATGATAATCTTGTTTCCAAGACATTGTCTGTTACAACTATGGCTGTGGTTAATCCATACACTTCTAATATTGAGGTATCACAGGCTGTCGCAAAAGCTTTTTCTTATGATTATGTAGATACTTTGGAAACCTATGCAGGAAGATGCGCAGCAAGAGCCAACATTGAAGAGCTGATCAATAAAGAAGCATACGATAATATCCACGCCATTTATTCTGAATCGACAAACAAGGCAAGGTATATAGGCTTAGGCGAGTTCTACATCAGATATGAAATACTTTTACATGATGTCTGGGATGGAAAAGACATTGACGAGAGTTATGCTGCTTTTAAGGAATCATTAAAGGGATTTAATGTGAAATAATAAGATATTATGGTAATAATAAACTGTGATGTGCCGGATGCATTCGATTTATTCTAAAGAATACGGATGCCCAAAACATCACAGTTTTTATTTTAATTTGCCAAATTCCTGAATAAACGTTTTATTTCTTCTGTATAATAAGTTGAGGGTGTCATAAGCCTGTTATAAAAACTTAATCAGGAGGCAGTAAATGGCTGGATTTATTATTGCAATAATTTCAGGAATACTTATGAGTTTGCAGGGGGTTTTTAATACAAATGTAACTAAAAGCAGCAGTATGTGGGTAGCGGCAGGCTTTGTCCAGCTTACTGCACTGGCAACTTGTGTTGTAATGTGGGCATTTAGCGGAAGACCTAAGCTGACGGCGGTGTTTAATGTTGAGAATAAGCTCTATCTGCTTGGTGGTGTGCTTGGTGCATTTATAACCTATACGGTTGTAAAAAGTATAGCGGGGCTGGGTGTCACAAAGGCAGAGCTGACAATCGTTGTAGCACAGGTGGCTGCAGCATATCTTATAGAGCTTTTCGGCTTATTTGGCTCAGAAGAGACACAGTTTTCACTGACAAGATTTCTGTCTTTACTAGTGGCTGTAGGTGGTGTATGTATGTTCTATTATACTGGAAAAAAATAAAATGTTATGATACTATGAAAATGAACACGGAATACGGAAGGATATGAGGTACTTTAAATGAGTGATTTGTTCAGAATATGTGGAGAAGTCTTATTAAAAAAAGGAGAAGGACGTACACTTAAGGCAGGCGGTGCCTGGGTTTATGATAACGAGATAGATGTAATATCAGGCGGACCTGAAAATGGATCACTTGTAGAGGTGCATGATTTCGACGGATATTTTATGGGAATCGGTTTTATAAATACCAATTCAAAGATAACTGTAAGAATGCTTAGCAGACGCTCGCATGTTGTCGATTTGGATTTCATTAAGGAAAGAGTAAGAAATGCAGTTGAATACAGGCGCGATACTGTGGATATGTCTGCATGTCGTCTTATATTTGGCGAAGCTGATTTTTTACCGGGAATAGTGGTGGACAAATATGCTGATGTTCTGGTTGTGGAATCGTTAGCCATGGGAATTGACAGGCTGAAAGGAATAATAGTTGATACTTTAAAAGAAATATTGGAATCAATGGGGATGCCTGTCAGGGGAGTTTATGAACGAAGCGACGCAAAGGTAAGACTTCTTGAGGGAATGGAGCGTGTTAAGGGCTTTATCGGTGATGAATTTGACACAAATGTAGAGATAGTGGAAAATGGCGTTCACTACATGATAGATGTGGTAAATGGACAAAAAACAGGATTTTTTCTGGATCAGAAATATAACCGACTGGCAATGCAGAGGCTGTGTAAGGATAAAAGGGTGTTAGACTGTTTTACCCACATGGGTACATTTGCGTTAAACGCAGGAATCGCAGGGGCAAAGGAAGTGACAGGCCTCGATATATCAGAGTTTGCCATAAGTCAGGCTACAGCTAATGCGAAACTTAATCATCTCGAGGACAGGGTTAGCTTTAGGTGTGCCAATGTTCTTGATGAGCTTCCAAGATTATACGAGGAAGGAGAACAGTATGACGTTGTGATTCTTGATCCGCCTGCATTTACTAAATCACGTGAAGCCACAAAGAATGCCATTAAGGGCTACAGGGAGATTAACATGAAGGGGTTAAAACTGGTAAAGGACGGAGGCTTCCTCGCAAGCTGCTCCTGCTCACATTTCATGACCCAGGAGCTTCTTGAAAAAACAATACGTGAGGCAGCAAAGGCAGTACATAAAAGACTCCGTCAGGTGGAGTTCAGAACCCAGTCTCCGGATCATCCGATTCTTTGGGCAGCAGATGAAAGCTATTACCTGAAATTCTTCATTTTTCAGGTGGTGGATGAGAAATAATAAAACAATATGGAGAAATCAATATGCAGGATAAGAATGTAAATCTTATCAGAGAATACGAGAGAAGGCTTGAAGAAAACAGGATAAAGATAAATGAGCTTAATGCCCGGGTACAGGAGGTTCAGGGTGAACTTGTGTCAATGAGCCGTCAGCTGGAGCAGATAAAAAATCAGCAGGGTGTGCAGCAACAAGGTACACAATTGCAGCAGATGTTTCAACCTGCTCAGCAAAATGTGACACCACCTTATGGACAGCCTATAATGCCACCGTCTCAGCTTGCGCCTAATCAGGGAACACAACCTCATGGACAGCCGGTGATGCCACAGCCTCAGTTTGTGCCTAATCCGGGAACACAGCAACAGTGGCAGCAGATTCCTCAGCCTCCTCAGGGTATGCAGGAGCAGAAAAAAAGAGATTTTGAACATGTTATCGGTAAGTCGTGGATGGGAATATTTGCGTCTGTACTCATATTCATAAGTCTAATTCTTTTCGCAACGCTTCTCACACCGTACATGACAGATACTGTAAAGATGGTGCTAATGTATGTGTTCAGTTTTTCCTTTACTATTGCCGGTCTGGTGTGCTTGAGAAAATACAGGAATACCACGGTGGTTGCAATAACTGCTTGCGGAACAGGCCTTGTCTATCTGTCACTGTTTATGAGCCATGTTTACTTTAAGGCTTATGGAGAACTGGCTCTGTTTGCTTTTATATTTGTGTGGGCGGTTTGTGTTGCTCTTCTTGGAAAAATCAGAGACAAAGTGTTCATATACATAGGTCATCTTGGAATTCTTGTGTCTGTTATATTTGGTACGGTGTTGTGTTTATCAGAGGCAGATGTGCAGCGGTTAATGATACTAAACATCTATTATTTGGTGGCATCTTCGGTGCTATTTGTATTTACATTTAAGAAAGAATATGTGGAAAACATGATTCATCACTGTTTTTCCTGTGCAAGTCTTGTAATACTTTCTTTAGGTCAGCTTGTGTCAGTAGAAAATGCATGTGGTGCAGGAACGGTTCTGTTAATTACTCTGGCTGTTGAGCTTCTTCTGGTGGCTGTCCTAAGGCAAAATAAGATTTCTGAATTTCTGGGAATTTTGTTAAGTCTTTTTGCGGTTATGTTTATAAGCGTGGAGTATTCCCTGCTGGCAGAAACAGACGTAAAAGATTTCCTTCCCGGAGTAATAGGAATTGGAATATGCGCCTATATAATCATACTTTTGGAAACAAAGCTCAGTAAGCAGAGATTTTCAAAACAATTCTTAAAGATTGTGGTTTTGATTCTTTTGATGGTAACAGGACTGACAATAGATGTTATCAGTGACAATGGTCTGTTTTTGATATTAATTGCAATTATATATGCTGTGCTTGGTCTTATTGATAAATGTGATGTCTACAAGCTTTCAGGAATAGTGCCATTTTTTATTTACATGTTTGCCGGTGAAGGCGAATTGGCAAAGCTTATACTGGGAATGGTGTTTCTTGCATTATTATACTCAGGAATATGGATATTTAAGAATCAGTACAGCAAGGATGTGAAGGTCGCTTCATATCTTATGACTCTGCTTTACCTGTTAATAACAAGCCGGGAGATAATAAGCCTGATAACTGATGATACTGACGTAAAAAACGCACTACCGTTTTTGATAATTTCAGTTTTGCATATTATAGTGATAAAGACAGTACTTTCGTATAATCCGCATACAGGGTTGGAGGAAAGAAGCTCAAGACGGGCGGGCTACGTTGTAAATGCGTTATTAATGCTGGCAGCCTTTGACATGCTGGATTATATGACAGGTGAAATATGTCATTTTATCATTGTGCTGGTTGCAATAGCCTTGTTTAGTGCAAACAGTCTTAATCTGTTAAAGAGCGGAAAAAAATATGCAGGATATTATGTGGGAATTAAGCTTACATTACTACTCATCGCAATTCTTGGTTCATATCATACGCCAAATGCAGCAATAAGTGTGGCTTCCTTTGTGTTTGCAATAGCATGTGTAGTGGTTGGATTTTTAATAAAAATAAAGTCAATCCGAATGTATGGACTTATCCTGTCAATTATAAGTATTGTAAAGCTGGTGATTGTAGATATTTCTTATGACAATACATTTTCACATGCCATAAGCTATCTGGTATGTGGAATTCTGTGCTTTGTAATCAGCATGATTTACACGTATGTGGATAGGAAGCTGATGAAATAAAAAATGGTATTGGCAGTGGAACGGGCGTAATGCCGGAAACACTGTCAATACCATTTGTTCCTTGGCTCATATTACTTTGTACCTGTTGAACCAAATCCGCCTTCACCACGTTTTGTGTCGCTTAATTCGTCAACCTCGTTAAAAGCAGCACTGATATATGGAGTGAATACAATCTGCGCTATGCGGTCCTTAGGCTCTATTGTTACAGGCTGGTCAGAGTGGTTATGAAGTGCAACAATTATCTCACCTCTGTAGTCAGAGTCAATAACACCAACCTTGTTGGCAGGTGCAACACCTTTCTTGCAAGCCATACCGCTTCTTGCGTAAATCAATCCAACGAGTCCGTCAGGAATCTCCATTGACAAACCTGTATGGATAAATTCGGTTGCTCCAGGAACTATTGCCACCGGCGAATCCATACCAGAGTAAAGATCTGCCCCTGCAGCATAAGGTGTACCGTATGTAGGGATTGTTGCATTATCGTTAAGTTTCTTAATATTAACTTTCTGTGACTGTATCATAGTAATTACCTCTTCTTTCTTTTAATTGTAGTGAAGTCTGCCATTCAGCATTATGACGGGCTTTTTCATCCCCTAAAAAAGTCTTTGTTAAATTATAAGTATGATTATTGTCAGGTATGAAGTAGAACCATTTCATACGCAGGTACTTTGGAGCTCTCGGTACTCAGGCGCTGTTTATCGTACGAGGAACGAAGTTCCAAAATACGATAAGCGCCTTATGTACCGTTAGGGTGGCAAGTAGCGCAAGCGTGCCTGCATTGAAAAAATTCTAATTTATACCGTTCGAGTAGCCATCTTACTCCCAAAGTACCACATCTCCAGCCTTTAAAGACTCCTGCACCAGTATTGTCCTCTGGTTAGAAGAACCTTTGAATTTAAGAAGGAGGCTTTTAAGTTCCTCCTTAAATTCGCCGTCCACCAGCACATCGATGTAGGACAGCATTTCACTGGTTTCTTCCCATTCCCTGCACATTCTGTCAAGAATATCCTTGTCAAATAAATATCCTGTAAAACACCAGATATTTTTGTCGGGAAATTCTCTTTTAACACGTCTTAGAAGCGGAAGAAGAGCTTTCTGGTTCTCATGCTCAAATGGTTCACCACCAAGTAACGTAAGACCTGCAACAAAAGGAGAAGATAAAGATTCGATTATCTCGTTAATTGTTTCTTCTGTAAACTCTTCTCCATAATTGAAATCCCAGGCAATCTGGTTGAAGCATCCCGGACAGCGATGGGTACACCCGCTTACAAAAAGTGTAGTTCTTACACCGGGACCGTTGGCTATGTCATTATATTTTATTTCTGCATAGTGCATATACTACCTCCGTGCCGATATTCTTACTAATTGTTAATAGTAAATTGAATAAAAAATCTGTATTAAACCCTGCATTTTTTAAAAATGTAATGGCGAAACACTTAAAATATGCTATGATTATATCAGATTACATTATGTGAATTCAATATTATTTTTCGAGGAGGCAGTTTATGGTTGAGATTTCTTTCGATAAATTGTACAGGTATCCAAGACTTCAGGAGTGTGCCGATATTGCAGTGCCATTTAAGGAGGGTGAACTAAAGGATATTGGAAGAATTGCAGTACTGCAGGATGGTAAGCCTTGTCTTGTCCAGCCTAAGGTTACATCAAGACATGCGGATGGAAGTGTAAGATATCTTTTTGTACGCTTTATGGCAGATTTGCCGGCAAATGAGGGTACCAGGGTGCTTCTGGATGTTGACAGTGACCTTAAGGCAGATATGCCAGGAACCGTAGTTGATGAAAAGGCAGACGGATTCTTTGTGAATCTTTCAGGAATGGAATTTTCAGTGAAAAACAATTCATCTTCAATATTTGAGATGGTTTCAGACGGAAGGGTGATTTATACTGCTGACAATTTTGAGGGACCATACCTTACTGACGGCCGCTCGCAAAGATATGACATGCAATTGGGTGAGTGGAAGGTAATTGAGTCAGGTCCGGTGTGTACTATTCTCTCTGTCAAAGGTTCCAATGTTTCGGCAGACAAAAAGATTGATTTTGAAATAAGGGTGACAGGTTTTGCAGGAAAGCCATGGCTTGATATTGCTTACAGAATTATCAATACCTCTGATGATGAACTTAAGCTTTCTTCCCTTGTATTTTACTTTAAGCCTGATAAAAATGTGTGTCCTGATGACACTCTTTCGGATATGCATATTAAATCTGAAAATGATTCAACAGGCTGTGGAGATACTCTTCTTGACAACTCAGCTAACGACGGACCGATGTTTCATACAAGAGGTGTCGGAGAGCTTGAGATGCTTGAGAAAAAAGCCCCATTTGAAAATATAAGGACAATTGTGGCAAGCTCCAATTACAAGACTGATTTTCTCATTGGGCGTGATGGAACAGAAGTAAATAAGACTGTTGATGATAAATTCCTAATAAAAGAGGCGAATGAACATTATGCCGAGGTATTTTACGGAACATTTATGGCTGATTACACGGATGCACAGGACGGTGTGTGCATAACAGTTTATCAGGCTCAGCAGAATTACCCTAAGGCAATCAAAGCCTGCAGGGAGGGAATAGCAGTAATGCTTGTTCCGGAAGGATTTAATGACATATATATACAGCCGGGTATGGCAAAAGAGCAGAGATTTCTTATGCATTTTCATGACCCTTCAGAGCCTATAGCAGAATTAGATAACAGAAGTCTCATTTATCAGATGCCAGACAGACCGCATATTGCACCTGAAGTATTTAAAGAGTCAGGAGTGATGATTGATATATTCCCTGAAAAGCTTGATGAAGACGTGGAGATTTTACTTGTGGCGAAAGCGGATGCACATTCACGCTGCTATGGATTGTTAAACTGGGGAGATACAGTGGATAATAACTATACGACACAGGGAAGAGGTAATGGTAAGCCGGTGTGGAGCAATAATGAGTATGATTATCCTCATTCTGTTGCGCTTATGTACGCCAGAACAGGTATAAGAAGATTTCTGGATTATCTTTTTGTTTCGGCAAAGCACCAGATGGATGTTGATGTGTGCCACTATAGCAGTGATCCTTTGAGGATAGGCGGACAGTGGGAGCATACAGCCGGACATTGTAAGAATGCCATCATGGTCTGCTCCCATGAGTGGGTGGAAGGACTTCTGGATTATTATCATTTCTCAGGAGATGAACGAGGCTTAGAAACGGCTGTGGGGATTGGCGATAATGTAATGAGACTTCTTGACACACCAATGTATGCAAAACCGGGTGAGGCCAATGCTAGAGAGACAGGATGGGCATTAAGAACTCTGGTTGCCCTTTATGTTGAAACAAGGGATAAAAAATGGCTGTCAAAATGTGAATGGATTATCAACAGCTTCAAGGTGTGGGAGGAAGAATATGGAAACTGGCTTGCACCATACACAGACAACACAACAGTCAGGGTCGGATTCATGATTTCAGTGGCAGTGGGAAGTGTCATGAGATATTACAGGGAGTTTCCAAGCGAGGATATTAAGAATATGCTTATAAGAGCTGTGGATGATATTATTGAAAACTGCATGCTTCCAAACGGTCTGTTTTACTACAAGGAGCTTCCAAGTATACAAAGAAACGGCAATAACACATTACTCCTGGAATCTCTTACAATTGCCTATGAGCTGACAGGTGACACAAAATATTTAATGCCGGGAAGAAAAACATTTGCACGTGCAGTAAACGAGCAGCTTCGCGGAGCAATAGGACAAAAGAAAATAGTTGACGATGCCGTAATATGTGGCGGGGATGGCACGAAAGGCTTTGCCCAGAGCTTTATACCGCTTATAACATATTACAATGCATTACAGAAAAATGATATTTCGTACACATAAGTTAAAAACTGTGCATACATACTGTTGATGTGACTTGCGCCAAGTAACACTTTGCGTTATTATAGGAGTAGTTTTGTTTCTATAAAAGTCACACGGGAGAATGTGTGCACAGTTTATTATTTGGAGGATAATATTTATGAGAATTGGTATAAGAGCCCATGATGTAAAGTACGCACCATTAAATGAGTTGATTCCTAACATTCACGCACAGGGATTTCATTGTATGCATATTGCATTAAGCAAGTCAATTAAGGAATTTACTCCCGGAATAGAGACTATGACTCCGGGACTTGCAATGTACATGAAGGAATTATGCGCGGAGAATAAGGTGGACATTGCAGTGCTTGGCTGTTATCTTAATCTTTGCAATCCTAATCCGGAAAAGCATAAGGAAATTGTTGAGAAATATAAAGCACATATTCGTTTTGCCAGCATTTTAGGCTGTGGTGTTGTGGGAACTGAGACAGGTGCCGTAAATGAGGAATATAAGTATGAGCCTGCTAACCACAGTGAGGAAGCTCTTGATTTATTTATCGAGAATCTTAAACCTATTGTAAAGTACGCAGAGCAGTTTGGTGTCATTGTTGCCATTGAGCCGGTATGGAAACATATAGTATGTACCGTAGAGAGGGCAAGAAAGGTACTTGATGCCATAGACTCACCTAATCTTCAGATTATTTTTGATCCTGTAAATGTATTGTGTGTAGACAATCTTTCTATGCAGGATGAAATTATCAATAAGGCATTTGAGCTTCTTGGAAAAGATATTGCGGTTGTACACTGCAAGGATTATGTGGTGGAAGGCAATGAACTTAAATCTGTTGCGGCAGGAACAGGAAGCGGCAATCCAATTACAGGTGGCGGTCTCAATTATCCGTTGCTTTTAAAGTTAATAAAAGAGCACAAGCCTTTTGTTCATTGTACATTGGAGAATACTGTTCCTGAGAATGCAGTCGCAACAAGGGAATTTATGGAAAAGACATATGCACAAGCATAGTGAATATGATACCAGGGTCAAAAGATAACTAAACATTAGAGAGGTGACAATATGCCAGAGAACATTGAATCAGCAGGAAATAACAATACGAAACTGAATAAAGAAGAGAAAAATGTGAGTACACCAGCTGATTTCACAAGCCCGGAGGAATTGTATGACACTCTTATCAAAGAGATTAAGAAGTATCATCCTTCCTCAGATCTTAGCGACGTTGAAAAGGCTTACAGGATTGCAAAGGAGGCTCATGAAGGACAGTTAAGAAAGTCAGGCGAACCATACATTATTCATCCGATATGTGTTGCCATTATTCTTGCGGAGTTAGAAATGGATAAGGAAACTATTGTCGCCGGTCTTTTGCACGATGTTGTCGAGGATACAGTAATGACAACTGAGGATGTTGCAAGGGAGTTTAGTGATGAAGTGGCTCTTTTGGTAGATGGTGTTACAAAGCTTACCCAGCTGAATTATCAGCATGACAAGATTGAGGTCCAGGCTGAGAACCTGCGTAAGATGTTCCTTGCCATGGCTAAGGATATAAGAGTAATTATTATCAAGCTTGCCGACAGACTTCATAATATGAGAACAATGCAGTATCAGTCGCCTAATAAACAGATAGAAAAGTCAAGGGAGACAATGGAGATATATGCTCCAATCGCCCACAGACTTGGTATTTCTAAGATTAAGGTTGAGCTGGACGATTTATCAATGAAATATCTCATGCCGGATGTTTATAATGACCTGGTTGAGCAGGTAAGCTTAAACAGACCGGGAAGAGATGCATTTATACAGAGTATAATCAAAGAAGTTGGAATGCATATCAGCAATGCCGGTATTGAGGCGGAAATTGATGGAAGAGTAAAGCATTTCTTCTCAATTTACCGCAAGATGGTTAACCAGAATAAAACATTAGACCAGATATACGATATATTTGCAGTAAGAATTAAGGTAGACACAGTAAAAGACTGCTATGCAGCGTTAGGTGTAATCCATGAAATGTATAAGCCTATTCCGGGACGTTTCAAGGATTATATTGCAATGCCTAAGCAGAATATGTACCAGTCTCTTCATACCACTCTTATTGCTTCAAACGGACAGCCCTTTGAGGTTCAGATACGAACATACGAAATGCATAAAACTGCAGAATATGGTATTGCTGCCCACTGGAAATATAAAGAGGGCAAATCAGGAGAAAAGGGAAATGAGAGCGAGGAGGCTAAGCTTAGCTGGCTTCGTCAGATTCTTGAATGGCAGAAGGAAATGTCTGATAATAAGGAGTTCTTATCATCAATTAAGAATGATCTTAACCTGTTTTCAGACAGTGTATATTGTTTTACGCCAACAGGAGATGTAAAGAATCTTCCTGCAGGCTCATGTCCGATTGATTTCGCTTACAGCATACACAGTGCAGTAGGTAATAAGATGGTTGGTGCCAGAGTAAATGGAAAGCTTGTAACAATTGATTATCAGATAAAGAATGGTGACAGAATCGAGATTATTACTTCCCAGAATTCCAAGGGCCCAAGCAGGGACTGGCTTTCAATTGTAAAAAGCACACAGGCAAAGAATAAGATTAATCAGTGGTTTAAGCAGGAGCTTAAGGAGGATAATATCCTTAAGGGTAAAGAGCTTATTACTAATTACTGTAAAACAAAAAGCATACCATTTTCTGAGATATCAAAGCCTGAATTTATCGAGAAGGCTCTCAATAAGTACGGATTTAAGGATTGGGAATCTATGCTTGCCTCTGTGGGACATGGCGGACTGAAGGAAGGTCAGGTAGTCAATAAGCTCAATGAGGAGTACCAGAAGACTAAACAGACGCAGATTACAGATAAAGACGTATTGGAAAATGTTTCATCTAACATTGAAAATAAGGCTTCAAAGAATGAAGGAAAGGGAAAGAACGGTATTGTTGTGAAGGGAATTCATGATGTCGCCGTAAGATTCTCAAGATGCTGTAATCCGGTGCCGGGAGATGAAATAGTTGGCTTTGTTACAAGAGGAAGAGGTATATCAATACACAGAACTGACTGTGTTAATATTTTGAGCTTTCCTGCCAGTGAAAGAGCAAGACTCATTGAAGCTGAATGGGATAAGAGTGTTGAAAACTCTGATAGATACAGTGCAGAGCTTAATATATTTGCAAATAACAGAACCGGTCTTATCGTTGACATTTCAAAATTGTTAACAGAGGCCAATATTGATGTAAAGATGATGAACAGCCGTGTCAATAAAAAAGGACTTGCAACAATTACCATTGGATTTGATATTTCCGGCAAGGAAGAACTGGCAAGGATTGTTGAAAAGTTAAGAAATATTGACGGCGTGACAGATGTTTCAAGAGCCATGGGCTGATAAGGGGTATGTGAATGAATGTTATTATAGATTCTAAGGTCCTGGGAATGGTAGGTACTAACTGTTATCTTCTTGTAAATGAGGATACGAAGGAAGCTGTGCTTATCGACCCGGCAGATTCACCTGAAAGAATTGACGAAATGATTAAAAAGAATAACTGTTCATTGCGGGGGATTCTTCTCACTCATGGACATTTTGATCATATTGGTGCAGTGGATGTAGTAAGGCAGAAGTATGGTGTAAAGGTATATGCATCATGTGATGAAGAGCATCTGCTTATGTCAATGGATGAGAATCTGTCCCTGCACTATGGTCTTAACCTTACTGTTAAGGCAGATGTGTTTCATAATGACGGAGATATTATAAACATCGCAGGAATGGACATTAAAGCAATTCATACTCCGGGACATACAGCAGGCGGAACCTGTTATCTGATAGCTTTCTGCGATAAATGTAATGGAATGGAATTTGACGGTGGACTGTTATTCTCAGGGGACACTCTGTTTTGCGGCTCTGTGGGAAGGACAGACTTTCCAACAGGAAGCATGAGTAAGCTCGTAAGAAATATTAAGGACAAATTATTGATTTTGCCTGATAATACGAGAGTGTATCCCGGTCATGGAGAGGGTACAACAATTGGTTATGAAAAAAAGAATAATCCGTATTTGGCGTGATTATTTTAGGATGGGTTTATGATTTACATTAAAATAGATAATGACATTTTTTATGATGACGCGGTTGTGATGGTTAAGTCCTTTTATCCAAGAATGGAGGTCAGTCCTTACAAAGAGGACAGTGTGCTTACCGGTGAGGATATGTTAATTGAAGCTGCAACCCCTGATACTGATGGTTTAACAAAGAGACAGATGCACGATATTTTTAAAAAGGATTTGTATCTTTCACTCAATGAAAAAACAGGTAAGGTTCTGCCTTGGGGGTATCTTACCGGCGTTCGTCCAAGTAAAAATGCATATATTATGATTGAAGATGGATTGACGGACGAAGAAATATTACGATGCTTTATTGATACACATTTTGTTAAAGAGGACAAGGCAAGGCTTGCATTAACAGTTGCGAAGAATGAGAAGAAGATTCTCGATGAAATTGACTATAAGAATGGATACAGCCTGTATATTGGAATTCCATTTTGCCCAAGTATATGCATGTACTGCTCATTTTCTTCTTCTGCAATCTCTGCATATAAGGATATGGTGGACGCTTATCTTGAAGCTCTGTTTAAAGAAATGCGATTTGTCGCTGAAAAGTTTAAAGATAAAAGACTGGAAACAGTGTATTTTGGCGGTGGAACTCCAACTTCAATCTCGGCAGAGCAGTTAGACAGGCTGCTTACGGAGCTTGAGAATGATTTTGATATAGAAAATGTGCGGGAGCTTACGGTTGAGGCCGGAAGACCTGACAGTATAACAATAGAAAAGCTTAAGGTTTTAAAGAAACATAATGTGGGAAGAATATCTATCAATCCACAGACGATGAATCAGGAAACGCTGGATTTGATAGGCAGGAAACACAGTGTGGAACAGATAAAAGAAGCATTTGCTTTGGCAAGAGAGGTGGGATTTGATAATATCAATATGGATATTATCTTAGCCTTGCCTGGTGAGGGAGTAAAGGAAGTCGAGCACACGCTTGATGAAATCCTTAAATTGAAGCCTGAGAGTCTTACAGTTCATTCACTGGCTATAAAGCGGGCAGCAGCTCTTAATATCTGGCGGGATAAATACACCAATCTTACCTTTGAAAATACAGAAACAATTATCGAAAAAACTCATGAAGCAGCAAGAAAACTAGACATGGAGCCATACTATATGTACAGACAGAAGAATATGGCTGGGAATTTTGAGAATGTGGGCTTTTCAAAGAAGGGAAGGGAGTGTATTTACAATATTCTTATTATGGAGGAGAAACAGACTATCATTGCCTGTGGGGCTGGAGCATCAAGTAAGATTGTATTCCAGGATGAGAAAAATGTAGGTAGAATTGAGCGTATTGAAAATGTCAAGGATGTTAAGAATTATATTGACAGAGTTGATGAGATGATAGAAAGAAAAAGGACATTTTTTGAGGAAAACAATATGTAATAACAGGTGCTACAGCACCAGAGTTGATGAAAGAATTGTTATGAGAAGAATTTGATATGACGAGATTTGTGATAATTAATATTTGTGATTTATGAATAAATATTGAAAAAAAACATAAAATATGTTTATATATAAGTAAGAAAATCTTACTTAAAGGAGGTTGATTTCATGAATGCACAAGTACTTACAGTATCTTCAAAAGGACAAATTTCTCTTCCAGTTAGTATCAGAAAACTTTTATCTATAGATACAGGAGATAAATTAGTTGCATATACCTCGGGCGATGTGATTATAATGAAGGCTTTGAAACTTCCATCAGTTGAGGAATTTGAAGCATCAATGGATGAAGCACAAGAATGGGCTAACTCTGTTGGATATAAAGAATCAGATGTGGATTCAATAATTAAAGATGTGAGAAAGCGCAAGAAATAATGAGAATAGTTGAAGAACTTATTGAAAGAAAACAGGGTAAACTCAACAAAGCTATATTAACACCTTTATTAAGTTCAATGGAAATTATTGAAGCTAAAACAAAAGTAGAAATATCAAGAGATCCAGATGATGATAAATTTATTGGATGTGCCAAAGATGGAAAGGCTTTATACATTGTTAGTGGGGATAAGGATTTGCTCGTACTTGAGAGGTATGAAGATATAGAGATAATAACGGCAAATGATTTTTGTGAAAAATATCTATAATAATTTCGGTATTTGTCACTGGATATGTTTTTCATGGGGTGTATGATAAAATTGTAATCAAAATCAAAACGAGGAATTCATTAGGTAGCGATATCTGGTGAGTTCTTTTTTAATACCAAAAATCAATTGTTTACGAATTGTAAAATTGCAAAATTGTAAAATGGACTATATTGTAATAGTAATGAGAATGTAATACTATCAAAAAAGAGTTATAAATTACAGGAGAGAATATGGAAAGAAATCTTCTTGTATTTGAACTGATATCCGAGCTTCCGTGGGATTTGCAACATGCAAGTTCATCTGTTTTCTCAAGCCAGAATGTATTTTTTACCTTGTTTTTGGGATATTTAGGTCTTTGTGTTATAGAGAAATATAGTGAATGCAAAGAGAGGCAGCTTATATATCTGCTTATTCTTTTTGTAGCAGCAGTTGTAGTGCATGCAGATTACGGAGTGAGAGGCTTTGGATTTATCATTATGTTGTATGCATTAAGAAATATGAAGATATTAGGAGCTATTGTTGGAAGCTGTTTTCTGCCAAGCACTTATTTTGCGGGTGTCGCGTTTATTCCTATTGTACTGTATAACGGAGAAAGAGGATTTATAAGATGGAAAGTTGCAAAGTATGCGTTTTATGCTTTTTATCCTTTACATATGCTTCTTTTGTATGTGGTAAGAGTTATATGCGTAGGATGAAAGAAGCACATGGTATATATTATGATTATTATCATTGACGTAGAGAAAAAATATTCGGAATAAACCGACTCGGATAGAATCGAATTACTTATTTACAACTGAGACACTGGGGCTTCCAAAACTTGGTTTTTCTGATATGGAATCTCTGCTTAAATATATCTTTGAATGAATTATTAAACCTACGCAATTAAACACAAATTATATAGAATTGTATATTAATAGTTATATATTTGCGATTGCATATGGGAATTTGAGCTATACTACATTATTAAAGGTAATATTTTTTATTATGTTAGTAAGCAGAAAAATATAAAACAAAACTGCCGAAAAATACAAAATAAAACTGCCGAAAAATATAAAACAGACTTGATTGATAATATGTATTAATCTATAATTGTATTCAGAAGGAGCGTGTTTTGGTATGGAATATATAAAAAGAATTGTGGATGATGAACTAAATAAGCGCCAGGAAGCTTTTAATGCGATTAATATCATCGGCCCCAAAGGATGCGGAAAAACTAGAACAGCTAAAGAACGGTGCAATACAATTATTGAATTTCAGGATGAGGAAAAAAGAGATGGCCTTTTGGCTGTTGCTGAAACATCTCCTAAATTATTTTTTAAAAATGAAAAGCCTATATTATTTGATGAGTGGCAAGACGCAATTAAAATATGGGGAGCGATAAGAAAAGATTGTGATGATAATCCTGAGAATGTAGGAAATTATTATTTAACCGGATCGTCAAGTAAAAAGATAAAAACACCACACACAGGTACTGGAAGAATTACAGAAATAACGATGTTTCCAATGACCTTATGGGAAACCGGAGAATCAAATGGAAGGATTTCATTATCAAAGATTGTTGAAGATGAAACATATGAATTTGATGGGGCATTGTCGGATTTATCTTTAGAAGAATTATTTTTTATAGTATGTCGAGGCGGATGGCCGAGATGTATGGCGTTAAAAAGCAAAGCGGCGCAATTAGAAATAGCAAAGGATTATTATAGACAGATATACCAAACAGATATAAGTGCAATTGACGGTGTTAAGAGAAATGCGGAGTGGGCTAGAGCACTAATGTGGTCATATGCGCGAAACATGGCAACAAAGGCAAAAAAAATAAATATATTTGCAGATGTAAAGGCGACACAAAATGTTACAGATATGACTCTGGATTCATATGTAGAAAAGCTGCAAGAGCTGTTTGTTATTAGAGACATTGATGCATGGACTCCACAGATTAGGTCAAAGACAGCAATACGGAGCGGAAAGAAACATATTTTTGTTGATCCTTCTATTGGAATTGCGGCATTAGGTCTTAATCCGGACTATTTCAATAATGATTTAGATTTATTTGGACATGTTTTTGAAAACCTTGTCTTACGAGATTTGATTGTTTTTGCAGGGGCACATAATGCACACATACTTCATTATACAGATGATACTGGACTTGAGGCAGATGCTGTATATCAAATGGAGGATGGAAGATACGCTCTAATTGAGATAAAAACGGGAGTAAACAAAATTCCGGATGCAGAAAAATCCCTTTTGAAGTTCAGTGAAGTAATTAGAAAACACAATGAAGAAGCATTAAAAGATTCAGAACATCCAAGGGCGGTATATAGGGAACCATCAGCGCTTATTGTGATTTGTGCAACTGCACCGGTTGGATATACAACAGATAATGGTGTAAAAATAGTTCCTGTAGGATGTTTAAAGGATTAGCTGACTTGTCCGTTTTGTTCTTAAACTCTTTATGATGTTTCCCATTGTGATAAGATACAAAATTTTACAAACATATATAAGTGCAATTGATGGTGATAAAAAAATGCAGTTGATAAAAAAATTATTCGGGTACATTAGTATTTTTTGTTTTTCAGTTATAATATTGACAGGTCTTTTGGTGGCTTCTGCGAAGATACCACAGTCTGCAATTAAAGAAAATGTAAAAGAATCCGCGGAGTATTTGTGCGAGGGCGAGCTTTTTGGCAAAGCTGTTGAGTGTGCAGAGAGCAGTAAAATTGACAGATATGCTGATTCCATACTGCTTGCAATTGCATGGCAGTATGACAGCTCTTCTTCACTGCGCTCCGTAATGTTGTCATCTTACTATTACAGAGAACATCAGAATGAAAATGAGAATCTTTTGGACGCAGTGACTGACGGATATGAACCTAATCAGCAGTATATGAGATACTGGCATGGTTCAATCGCGGTTTTGCGTCCGCTTCTTGTTATATTTAATATAAAGCAGATTTACATATTGAACGGGGTGGTTATGGTACTCCTCATATTGTGGCTTGAGGCTGTTTTGTTTAAAAACAGAATGTATGGACCGGCAATTGGTGTTGCGGCTGGGCTTATAATGACATCATTCTGGTTTGTACCGCTTTCTTTGGAATACACATGGACATATCTTTTTATGTTGTTTATGTCTGTAATAGGAGTAAAGCTTGCATTACGTGAAAAATGGAATGTTATGGGAGCATATTTTCTTATTGGCGGAATGGTAACTAATTATCTGGACTTTCTTACAACAGAGACACTTACTTTAACAGTTCCTTTATTGCTCATAAGCTGGGTAAAGCTTCATAAAAGAATGAATGCGGCAGAAGTAACAAAAAAAACAGAAAGTATTAATATCTGGAAGCATGCAGGAAAGTCTGTATTACTATGGGGAGCCGGTTATACAGGAATGTGGGTAATGAAATGGATTATGGCAACTGTTGTTCTTAATGAAAATGTTATGCCATATATTTCAGAACATATTGGAGAACGACTTAGCGGAGATATAGGATTAAGCTGGTGGGATTACATTTCCGGTGCAGTATGGAGAAATGTACGATGTCTGTTCCCATTTGAATATGGAATAGTCGGAATGATTGCAGGAATAATACTTGTTGTAGCTTCTATATATGCAGGATATGTCTATCATGGGAAAAACATTTGCAAAGAGAAGGTTGCATTGTACGCATTGACAGGGCTTGTTCCCTATATAAGATATATTGTACTTCATAATCATTCTTATCTGCACTTCTTTTTTACATACAGGGCGCAATTGGCAACAATCCTTGCCATTGTGCTTATTTTGGAAGAAATGACGGACTGGAGGTGGCTTTTACATGGTAATGGAAGAAAAAGAAAGCCTTGATCTGTCAGTTATTATGCCCTGCCTTAATGAAGAGAGCACAGTAGGGCACTGTATAGACGAAGCATTGGAATATTTTAGAAAAAATAATATTGACGGTGAGGTAATTGTGGTGGATAATAATTCTGTTGATACTTCCTCCGATGTAGCCACAGAGCATGGTGCAAGGGTAATCCGTGAGATTCATCCCGGCTACGGAAGTGCGATAAGAGCGGGACTCGCCGCCAGCCGAGGCAGGATTTTAATTATAGGTGATTGTGATACCACTTATGATTTTTTGCATCTTGAACAGATATATAATCCGTTGGCAGATGAAAACTGTGACATGGTTATTGGAAACCGTTATGCAGGTGGAATTGAGAAGGGGGCTATGCCGTTGTCACATAGAATCGGAGTTCGTTTTTTATCATTTTGTGGAAGAATTCGTTTTCACACAGATGTATATGATTTTCACTGTGGACTTAGAGGTCTTTCAAGGAAAGCTGCAGAGAAATTAGAACTTCGTACAGATGGCATGGAATTTGCAACAGAGATGATTGCACAGGGAGCAGGCAATAATATGCGTATTAAGCAGGTGCCGGTGTATCTTTCTAAATGTGAATATAATAGGAAATCCAAGCTTAGGACGGTCAGAGATGGCTTACGCCATTTCAGATATATGTTGTATGGTTACAACAGAAAGATTAAGGAGGAAATAAATGAAAAGAGAGCTGAGTAAGAGGAAAAAGAGATTTTGGGCGCTTATTATGGCGTGCGTATTAATGCTTGGAAATGTGCCGTTCATATCTGCGTATGCGACTGAGTATCATGCAGGAAGCGGGACTCATGATATATCCGACAATATCCTGCACCCAAACGATACTGTTATCATGGATTCCGGTGTGGGGACTACAAATGACGTCTGCTATTATGATGTGGATGGAACAACTGTGCTGTTATCTGATAGTTATTCTGCGGATGCAGATGGCAAGTACAGACTCGTTGTAAAAGAGTATTCAGATAGTGAGTTTTCATCAACCAGGCAGATGCCGGACGGACAATTTAAGGAGTGGGAAGTAACTGATGTCTATGTATCTTCCGGCTGGATGAGTGAAATAAAATTGAAAGCAGTCCCATATACGAAGTCTATTATTACATATTATAATGTAGATGGTGCAACTAATTCTAATCCTGCATTTTATTATGAGGGAAAAGAAGTGGTTAGTCTTACAGATGCAAGTAAGGAAGGCTATACATTTGGCGGCTGGTATACAACTTCGACATTTGACGATGGCAGTAAGGTAACATCGATTTCTGCAACACAGACAGATCTTGTGACATTATATGCAAAGTTTACTGTAGATGACTATGATATAGAATATGTGTTGAATGGAGGAACCAATTCAGCTTCCAACCCGGATAAATATACATACGGAGTTGGAGTAGCGAGTTTGTCAGATGCAGAAAAGACCGGCTACACATTTGGCGGCTGGTATACAACTTCGACATTTGACGATGGCAGTAAGGTAACATCGATTTCTGCAACACAGACAGATCTTGTGACATTATATGCAAAGTTTACTGTAGATGACTATGATATAGAATATGTGTTGAATGGAGGAACCAATTCAGCTTCCAACCCGGATAAATATACATACGGAGTTGGAGTGGCGAGTTTGTCAGATGCAGAAAAGATTGGCTACACATTTGACGGCTGGTATACAACTTCGACATTTGACGAGGGCAGTAAGGTAACATCAATTTCTGCAACACAGACAGATCTTGTGAAATTATATGCAAAGTTTACTGTAGATGACTATGATATAGAATATGTGTTGAATGGAGGAACCAATTCAGCTTCCAACCCGGATAAATATACATACGGAGTTGGAGTAGCGAGTTTGTCAGATGCAGAAAAGACCGGCTACACATTTGGCGGCTGGTATACAACTTCGACATTTGACGATGGCAGTAAGGTAACATCGATTTCTGCAACACAGACAGATCTTGTGAAATTATATGCTAAGTTTACTGAAAATGTCACGGAAGAGATTGCTCCTGAGACAGGCGATAATTCGTGGAATCCGTTATGGGGTATTTTGATGATTGGTGCAGTTATTGTACTTATCGGTGTAGCATGCTCATCAAACAGGAAGAGAGCAGGAAGATAGTTTAATAAAGTTATATTACACGGCTCTGGTTGCATTGCGGCCAGAGCCATTTTTTGACCCGCCAGAATATGAGCATAAAAGCGGGGCGTAAGCACCACGATATGCGAATATTTTGCAGGATTGTGGGAGTACGAAGTACGGAACAATCCGTAGGTATCACGTAGGTATCACAGTTAAGGGATATTTGACCCTGGTATCATCTTTATAGTATAATATAATGATGTAGTACGAAGTACGGAACAATCCGTAGGTATCGTGTGTCGAAACTGCGGTAGTCACAGGGAGAATGATATATGGGTATTGTTAATTTGGCAGAGGAAGAAACAGACAATAATGAGCTTATTGAACACATTGTAAGTGATTTTATTGGTGGCATTGAACATGGGATTCTTGTGGGTAATCTGGCATATTGTCTTGCTGTCAGGATGTGTCTGTCCAAGGAAGAAAGCTATGAGCTTAAACTGGCAGGAATGCTTCATGATGTGGGAAAGATAAAACTATCAAAGTACCTGTATGGAAGAAATACTGACAATTTCTCAGTTGAAGAAATAAAATATATGCGGATGCATTCTAAAATAAGCTATGATGTATTGAAAAAATATGAATATTCGGATAATATAATGAATGTTGTTTTGTCACACCATGAATGCTTTGATGGAAGCGGTTACCCTGGCAATTTAAAGGGAGATGATATTCCCTTAGGGGCAAGAATATTAAAAGTTGTGGACAGCTTCGCGGCTCTTATTTCGGATAGACCATACAGAAAAGCTTTTGATATGGATACTGCAATGGACATTATGATTGAGAATATTAAAAATGTCGATATGAAGGTATTCATAGAATTCCAGAGAATGATACATGATGATGAGACAATAGAAATAATTAATAACAGCAAGCTATGTCTTGATGATTTGGATTTAAGTGATATACTTAATTCTTAAGAAAAATAATAAACATATATGCTGTATTTACAGCGGAATGGAGAGAGTTATGGCAGAATCAATGGTTGGCTTAAAACGTACTCACAGATGTACTGAAGTGTCAAATGCCAATGTAGGTGAAAATGTTACAGTGATGGGATGGGTGTCCAAAAGACGTAATCTTGGAGCTCTTATATTTGTTGATTTAAGGGATAGAAGTGGAATTGTTCAGATTCTATTTGATGAGAATTTAATCGGAAAAGAAGGCTTTGACAAGGCATATACTTTAAGAAATGAATATGTAATTGCAGTTTGCGGTGAGGTTCAGAAAAGAAGCGGTGCAGTTAATGAAAATCTTGCCACAGGTGATATAGAAATTGTTGCAAAATCACTTCGAATTCTTTCAGAGTCAGAGACACCTCCATTTCCAATAGAGGAGAATATTAATACCAAGGAAGAGATTAGATTAAAGTACAGATGTCTTGACCTTAGAAGACCGGACATCCAGTCTAATATAATTATGAGAAGCCAGGTGGCTACTCTCACAAGAGCATTTCTTGCAAAAGAGGGTTTCCTTGAGATAGAAACACCAATGCTTACAAAGTCAACACCTGAGGGAGCAAGAGATTACCTTGTGCCAAGCCGTGTTCATCCGGGCAAGTTCTATGCTTTGCCACAGTCACCACAGCTTTTTAAGCAGATGCTTATGTGTTCCGGCTATGACAGATATATGCAGATTGCAAGATGCTTCAGGGATGAGGATTTAAGAGCAGACCGTCAGCCTGAGTTTACCCAGATTGATATGGAGCTTTCATTTGTGGATGTTGATGATGTAATAGATGTTAATGAAAGACTGCTGGCATATCTGTTTAAGGAGATTCTTAACGTGGACGTACCTCTTCCAATTCAGAGAATGACATGGCAGGAGGCTATGGACAGATTCGGTTCTGATAAGCCTGACCTTCGTTTTGGAATGGAATTAAAGGATATTACAGAGCTTGTAAGAAATTGCGGCTTTGGTGTATTTACAGGTGCCATTGAAAATGGTGGCTCTGTAAGAGGTATCAATGCCAAAGGACAGGGCGAGATGCCACGTAAAAAGATTGATGCCTTAGTTGATTTTGCAAAGGGCTATGGCGCTAAGGGTCTTGCATATATTGCAATTAATGCTGACGGAACATACAAGTCATCATTTGCCAAGTTTATGACTGAGGATGAGATGAAAGCAATTGTTGCTGCACTTGACGGCGAGCCTGGAGATTTGCTTCTCTTTGCCGCAGACAGAAATAAAATAGTATGGAATGTTTTAGGTGCATTGAGAGTTGAGCTTGCAGAACAGATGGGGCTTCTTGATAAGTCAGTTTACAAGTTCTTATGGGTGACAGAATTTCCTCAGTTTGAGTGGTCAGACGAGGAGGAAAGATTCGTTGCAATGCATCATCCATTTACAATGCCTATGGATGAGGATCTTGATATGCTGGAGACTAATCCGGGAGCAGTGAGAGCCAAGGCTTATGATATTGTCCTTAACGGAACTGAAATCGGTGGTGGTTCAGTAAGAATCCATCAGGCAGATGTTCAGTCAAGAATGTTCAAGGCACTTGGTCTTACAGATGAAACTGCCAACGAAAAGTTCGGCTTCCTTCTTGATGCATTCAAGTATGGAGTTCCACCACACGCAGGTCTTGCGTATGGTCTGGATAGACTGATTATGCTCATGGCAAAGAGAGATTCAATCAGGGATGTAATCGCCTTCCCTAAGGTTAAGGATGCATCATGTCTTCTTACAAATGCTCCTGACGTTGTAGATGCAAAGCAGCTTGCAGAGCTGTCGATTGCCACTGTCAGTGAAAAACAGGAATAATTTGGTAATTTTAAGGATTATCTTAGATATTATCAGAATTCCTTTTGGCTCTGAGATTCTCTAAAACTTCATACGGAATGAATAAATGCCCCATACCGGTTCCGAGACTGATATGGGGCTTATTGTTCCCATGATAGTCAGAACCGCCTGAAATAAGCAGATTTCGTTCTTTTGCAATACGTCTTATATTTAATTCATCACCCATTTTGTATGTGGAATAAATAGCCTCAATGCCATCAATGCCAGATTCGCAGACATAATCCAACAGTTTATTCATCTGTTCATTTCCAAGATGATAAAGCACAGGATGGGCTAAGATGGCAACTCCACCTGTTTCATGAATTATTCTTATAGCTGTTTTTGGGGACACCTTTTCCCTGTTAACATAGCATGGCTTAGAAGGACTTAGGAATCTGTCGAAGGCTTCATTTCTGTCACCACATATTCCCAAATTCACAAGTCTGTCAGCAAAATGGGCTCTTGTAATGACTGCGTCGGGGTAGGTGGCAAGCATGTCTTCGTAGGATATATTAATACAAAGATTTTGGAACAATTCGCACACTTTGCGATTCCTGTTTATGCGCGATTCAACCTGCTCATTAAGGAAAGAATTTAATGCGTCATTGTCATAATCTATAAAAAGTCCAACTATATGGATTTCTGTCCTGTCAAAAAATGTACTTAACTCCACGCCGGGTATAACCTCAATCTGATTACCCAGCTGTCGTTGACGTCGGGCCTCATCTAATGCAGGTGAAATTCCATTTATAGTGTCGTGGTCGGTTAAGGCAAATGCCGAAAGACCGGCATCTACAGCTTTTTGCACCAGCACTTCGGGTGAATCTGTACCGTCTGATATATTTGAATGCACGTGTAAATCTACTGCTTTATTTCCGTTCATATTAACTGAAACTCCCTAATTCTATGGTAATTGTGATATTTTATTTATCATCCCATTGTATTTTAAAATAAGAATGGACTTTGATACATAAAATAATAATAGCATATTTGCAAAAACAAATGAATTATTTATTGAGAAGTTACATCATATAGGATAAAATATAATAGTGATTTTTATTATATAACAATATATTGTATATAGAGGTGCTTATGGAAAGAGAGTTAGTTATAGGTGGATTTTACAGACATTTTAAGGATAAACTGTACCAGGTTGTGAGCGTGGCATATCACTCTGAAACAAAGGAGAAGATGGTGGTTTATCAGGCTCTTTACGGAGATTTTAAAGTGTATGTAAGGCCATTCGATATGTTTTTAAGTGAAGTGGATCATGAGAAATATCCGGCTGTGACTCAGAAATACAGATTTGAACAGGTGTCGTTAGAGGGAAGAGAAAACTGTCTCAATCGTGGAAAATATAATGATTACACCGGTAATAATATAGAGGAATGTTCAGGGACAACTGTTGACGGGCATTATGCATGGGAAAATGCAAATGAAGCCCTTGAAGTCAGGACAGATTCAGGAATTACCCTTGCGGATTATCTGGATGCTAAAGGATACAAAGAGAAGCTTGATATTCTTAACGCACTTCACAGCAGATTAAATGATGATATGCTTGATGTGATGGCAGAAGCTGTGGATGTTGTACTTGAGCCAGGTAATGTTGAAAGCAGGTATCAGTCACTTAAGAATTGTCTTATGGCGCATATTAAGTATGAGGGAACAAGATTGAGAAGATAAGTTTTTTATGGAAAAATAGACTTAGCAATTTTGTATGAAGGAGTTTACTGATTTTATATCCGGGAGTAAACTGTACTTTTGGATAATATGATTAAGTTAGTGTGATTTATGAAAAAAGTTAATGCAGTAATTGGTCTATTTAGTATTGTTATGCTTATATGTCATACAATGATTATGTCGTATTCAATGATGACTGGATGGTATAATTACAGAATTTGCAAAATGCTTTCCAGGGGAACTGCAACGTTTATGATAATACATATAGCGTTAACATTGTTTATGATTATATTTATTCATGAGAAGAATGTTTTATTTAATGTGAAATACAATCTCAGAGTGCTGGTACAAAGAATAAGTGCAGTACTTATATTTTTGACGTTTTACATACATATGACGGCATTTAAGTTTATTGTTAATGGAAATGTTCCTGATTTAAACGAGAAGATTGTTTTGATTGTTACAGAGATATTGTTCTTTGCCGGTGTGTTTTCGCATGCGGCAGTATCATTTTCACGAGCCTGTATAAGTCTTGGATTTATCAGTGACAAAAAACATTTAAATTATATTGATATTACAGCTTTTATCGTCTGCGCTATGCTTTTTGCGGTAACTTCGGTAATACTCATATTATTTATTGCTGCGTACGGAGGTCATTGATTATGAAAATAATTGTTATCGGAAGCGGAATTTCAGGCCTTGTGTGTGCCATTAGGGGAGCAGAGGCAGGTTTTGAGGTCACACTGTGTTCGCCGTATCCATCGGAAAGAGCCCAGTCCGTTATGGCAGCAGGTGGAATTAATGCCGTATTGGATAGTGAAAAAAGCGAAGATACCATTGAAAATCACATATATGACACATTTAAGGGTGGTGGGTTTATTGATAATAAAAAATCAATAAAAAAGCTTTGCGAGGCAGCACCGGATGAAGTGAAATGGCTCTCTTCCATAGGCGTGGTTTTTTCATGTGACGGAAATGGAAAGATATTAAGACGTGCCTTTGGTGGACAGTCGCACAACAGAACATGTTTTTCTGGGACTTCCACCGGGAAGCAGATTGTCAGTGCGCTCGTGTATAAATGCAGGGAGTATGAGGAGAAAGGGCTGGTAAAAAGAGTTTTTGGAAAGCATTTTTACTCTGCCTTGATTAAAGATAACGTCTGCTATGGCTGTCTTCTACTAGACGCGGTGACAGGAAAACTGTCAGAACTGTATGGCGATGCGTTGTGTATGGCTACAGGTGGGCAGAATCAGATATTTGGTAAAACTACCGGCTCTACTTTATGTGACGGTTATGCGACTGGTAAATTGTTTGAGCAGGGGGTGGTGCTTAGAAATCTTGAATTTATTCAGTATCATCCAACAACCCTGGAAACACCACATAAAAGGATGCTTATCTCTGAAGCGGCAAGAGGTGAAGGGGGAAGGCTGTTTTATGAGGATAATAATACACGACGATATTTTATGGAAGAGATGTTTGGAGAGCGCGGCAATCTAATGCCGAGAGATGTGGTATCCAAATGTATATATGATGTGAAAAAACAGGTCTATCTGGATGTAAGCTTTTTAGGAGAGGATTTGATTCATCAGCGTCTGGAAGAAATATATGACGTGTGTAAGAGGTATGCAGGTCTGGATATTACAAAGCAGCCGATACCGGTTTATCCGTCTGTTCATTTTTTTATGGGCGGGATTGATGTTGACGATAATCATATGACTAATATCCGTAATTTGTATGCAGTTGGTGAATGTGCAAGCAAATATCACGGGGCCAACCGTCTGGGAGGTAATTCTTTACTTGCTGCCATCTATAGCGCGAGGGCATGTATTCAGGAAATAGCGGCTAATGCTTATTCTAATTTACCCAAACCGGATTTCTTGGAGTATGTACGAAATGAGGAAATGGTAATCAGAAAGGCGGCTTTGTCAAGGAGCAAATATCCGGTTGTTTATATTGAACGCGAGTTGGCTGATGTAATGAACGATAATCTTGGAATAACAAGAAACAAAGATAGTCTTACGAAGGGTATTGAAGCGGTGGATTTTTACCTTGATGCCACTTCCAAGCTGGGTCTGGATCCGGATATTTCATTATACAGGAATATCAGAATTAGTCAGATGCTGATTTTGTCGAAGGCAATTCTTATCTCAGCGTTGCAACGGCGTGAAAGCCGCGGAGCTCATATAAGAGAAGAGTATCCACAAAAAAATGCTGAGTTTGAGGCTTCAACGCTTGCAGAATACCATAATGGCGATATCACCATTTCTTACAGGAAGGAAAATGACTATGAGGGTTAAGATAAAAAGACAAAATGGTCCTAATAAGAAATATTACTGGCAGACCTTCCTGTATGAAGGAGAAAAAAATGTCAGTGTTGCACATGTTCTTGAGCGTCTCAACTATGATGATGATTTGTTTGATATCGACGGCAAACCTGCGAAAAGAATTAGCTGGGAATGCAGCTGCATGCAGAAAATGTGCGGAGCTTGCGCAATGATAATAAATGGTGTTCCTGCGTTGGCCTGCAATTATTTTATTAATGAATCAAAGGATGATTTGCTGGTACTTGAACCATTGAAGAAATTTCCTGTGATATGCGACCTTGTGGTCGACAGGAGTGCCATTCAGGAGATGCTGTTAAGAGGAAGGGCTTTTTATCAGTCAGAGGTCAGTGAGAGTCCCCAAAATCACAAGCAGCGGTATGATGTTTCCAAATGTCTGAAATGCGGTTTGTGCCTTGAGGTGTGTCCAAATTATGCAGGAGGGAGAAAGTTCTTTGGAGCAGTGTATGCCAATGATGCATTTATGATAGCATCAGGTAATGCAGATGATATTGATATCAGAAAAAAGTATCATAAGCATTTTGAAAACGGATGCTCAAAATCACTGGCATGCATGAAGGTATGCCCAATGGATATTCCGACATTGTCTTCCATTGCCCTAATGAATAAAAGGTAAAGATAATATTTTTCTGATTATTGTGGAAGGAAGCGGATAAATTAAAAAAGTGTAATTATCTGACAATTTAATGCATATAATATATTTGTTGTGAAAAATACCATAAATAATTAAATTAACAAAAAATGTGTATAACTTTGTGGATATTGTGGAAAAGAATAGGAGAAAAAGTATGAGAATAGTAGTCTTAGCAGGTGGCACAAGCACAGAGAGAAATGTGTCAATCGTTACAAGCAGAATGGTTTGTGAATCACTCAGAAGAAACGGACACAAGGCCAATATGGCAGATGTTTTCTTTGGATATGAGGGAAACAGTATTGAGGGATTCTTTGATGAAGACAATAATCTTGAATTATTGGCAGCGAAGCTTAAGCAGATGACTCCTAATGTGGAAGAAGAATTAAAGGAAAGAAAGAGCAGGGGAGAGGGATTCTTTGGAAAGAATATTCTCGAGCTATGTAAGGCGTCAGACATAGTATTTATCGGACTTCACGGAAGCAATGGAGAGGATGGCAAAATACAGGCGGTGTTTGAACTTTTGGGCATAAGATATACCGGAACAGATTACATAAGCTCAGCTATTTCGATGAGCAAGGATATTACCAAAAAGATGCTTGTTCCAGCGGGGATTCCTATGCCAAAGGGTATAACATTAAAGAAAGGTCACAAGATTGAGTATGTTCCATTTCCATGTGTAGTAAAGCCTTGTTGCGGAGGTTCAAGCGTAGGAGTGTCAATTGCTAATAATGAAACAGAGTTTCAAAATGCGTTAAGTGAGGCTTTTGCATATGAAGATGAAGTACTTGTTGAGGAATATATAAAGGGAAGGGAATTCTCTGTGGGGGTGCTCGAAGGTAAAGCACTTCCGGTTATTGAAATAGAGCCGCTTCAAGGGTTTTATGATTATAAGAATAAATACAGGACCGGAGCTACAAAGGAGACATGTCCTGCAAACCTTCCTGCGGATCTTTCTGCGGAAATGCAAAGATGGGCAGAAAGAGCGTGTGAGGCTGCAGGTGTTACAACGTATGCCCGTGTTGATGAGCTTCTCGATGAGAATGGGGATATATTCTGCCTTGAGATTAACACGCTTCCGGGAATGACAGGAACAAGTCTTCTTCCGCAGGAGGCAGCAGCTGTAGGAATGAGCTATGATGAACTGACACAGAAGATAATTGATATTTCAATAAAAAGATTTGAATAATCAGACAGTAAAAGGAGAGCATTTTTAAGATGAATGGTATGACATTGAGAGCTATGACAAAGGCATGTGGCGGAATATATCACGGCGATGAAGGTAAGCTTGATATGGAGGTTTCTGATATAACAACTGACAGCAGAAAAGTATCATGTGACAGTATGTTTATAGCCATCAGAGGCGCCAGAAGTGATGGACATGATTATATTCAGGATTGTTTTAACAAGGGTGCATTGTGCTGTATTGCCGAACATGAAATGCCATCTGTATCCGGGTCATACATTCAGGTTGATTCATCTTTACAGGCATTGAAGGATCTTGCTGCATTTTATCGGAACCAGCTTGATATTAAGGTGGTGGGGATTACAGGAAGTGTTGGTAAAACAAGCACAAAGGAGACAATAAGCAGTGTCCTGTCAACGAAATACCGTGTACTAAAAACGCTTGGAAACTTTAATAATGAAATCGGACTTCCTCTCACAATATTCAGATTGAGACAGGAAGATGAGATAGCTGTACTTGAGATGGGGATAAGTGATTTCGGTGAGATGACAAGACTCGCTAAGATAGCACGTCCTGATATAGTTGTCATTACCAATATTGGTCTTTGCCATCTGGAGAATCTTGGCACAAGAGATGGTATATTAAAGGCTAAGACAGAAATATTCGATTACATGAATCCTGATGGTATAGCAATTCTTAATGGCGATGATGATAAGCTAATCACAGTGTCTGATGTACATGGGAAAAAACCTGTTTATTTTGGCATCAATACTAAAAAAGGATTTTATGCATCAGATATTGAGAATTTAGGTCTTGAGGGAACACAATTTGTAATTCATGGAACTGATTTATGTGATGGTGTGGAAGAATTTCAGGTTCACATGCCGGTTCCTGGAGAGCATATGATACTTAATTCACTTGCGGCAGCAGCAGTCGGCGCGATGTTGTCCCTTACCTCTGCCCAGATAGCCGAAGGAATAGAGAAAATGCAGACAATAGCCGGAAGAAATAATATAATCAAGGAAAATGGACTATTAATAATTGATGACTGCTATAATGCAAACCCTGTTTCAATGATGGCGTCAATTGATGTATTAGACACTGCCATTGGACGTAGGGTATGTATTCTTGGCGATATGTTCGAATTAGGAGAAAAAGAAAAAGAGCTTCATAGAAGTGTAGGTGAACATATTAAATCAAAGAATATAGATATATGTGTGACTGTAGGTGAGTTGGCAGCATATATTGCCGAAGGTGCGGAAGGCGCAGCTGTTATATATAAATTTGCAACTAAAGATGAACTGTTTGAAATACTAGGTACGATAATCAGAAAAAATGACAACATCCTTGTAAAGGCATCACATGGCATGCATTTCGAGGAAATTGTGGAAAGACTACAGACAATAAAACTTAACTGAATAATAGTTATAATAATTTTATTAAGGCATGTCACTTTGAGCATAAAAAGTGACATGCTTTTTAAATTATTAGTATAAAAAATAAATTTATGGTTTACAAATGATATGTCTTGTGATAATATCAATAATATAAAAGCGCTTTTATAAATAAACTATTTATAACAAATGGTATGAATCAATGATAACAATTAGAATAATGAGTTTAAGGAGGATGTTGTATGCATGACATTATTGAACATTACGGTAAGGTTGTTGTAGCTTTGGCAGGGGTGCTGGCAGCAGTATTACTGACTGCTGCGGTGGTTACTATTGTAAGTAACAAGACAAAGGGGGCAGTTGAGGGGATTTCCTATGAAGAACGCATTTTTGATGCAATAGAAAGCTCAGAGCAACCTTCAGCGTAATTTATGGATGTTAAGGAACTTAATAATTTAATTACGAGCAACAGTCAGGAACTGTTTTATGAGCTGTCAGATGAGATAAAGGATGAATCCATAACAGATATAGAATGGGATGGATACAATCTTTGGATTACAAGACTAGGCAGCGGAAGTTTTATTTCAGATAAGGAATTGTCTGAAAAGTATGTAGAGAATCTTTCCATAAGATTGTCTAATATAATGGGTGTTTCTTTCAATAGAATTCATCCGATTCTTGAAGCGAATACAGAATCTCTAAGAATCTCAATCTGGCATGAGTCAAGATGTGGAAGGAAAAGCATAGCAATCCGTAAGATACCGCAGAATCTGAGATTTAACCATTTATCGCTTCTTAAGTCCGATTACGCATCAAAAGAGATTATCACTCTTTTGGAGAATTGTGTAATGGCACATCTAAGCACTGTTATTGGCGGTCAGCCACATGCAGGCAAAACAGAACTTTTAAAGTTTCTTTCTACTTTTATCCCGGCAGATGAGAAAGCAGGAGTATTTGAAGATAATCAGGAAATCCATTACAGAACAATTAACCCCATGAAGAAATGTGTTGAATTCTTTGTTGATGATAAGGTTGGGTATCAGGATATTATTAAAGCAGGCCTGAGGCATAATATCGACTGGATACTTTTATCGGAATCCCGTGGACCGGAGGTTGTTGAATTGCTCAACAGCCTCTCAACAGGGGCATTTTGTATGACAACCATGCACCTTGATGATGTGAGAGATATGCCTGACAGAATGTACAATATGCTGGGGACAGGCAATGCGCCGGAGCGTTTTATCAACAGCATTTACAAATATATAGATATGGCAGTTCTGGTGGAATGTGACAAATACGAGAGAAGAAGGATATCCCAGGTTGGCTTCTTTTCAAGGGAGAACGGAAAGAATAAATGCAGTGTAATTTATGAGGATGGAAAACGAACTAATGAAGAATTACCTGAATTTATAAAGGATAGATTTAGAAGATACGGATTGGGTGGTAAATAATGAGGAGGATATATTTGTGGGAAATAATTTGGTAAGACATTTTTCATATAAAAAAATAAAGGAAGAAGCGGAATATTGTGGCTGTTCTTATTCTGCCGGAAGATATATTTTTACAATGCTTGGCATGCTTTTCTTTTCCATACTGGCTGGTGTCCTTTTTAGGTTAAAGCCGGTTAATATTGTAGTAATTGTTGTTGTTGGACTGTCAGGAGCCCCTTTTCTGATACGAAAGGGCTTTAAGATAAGAAATGCAGAAAGAATATATATGGATATTGATATGTACCTTCATCAGATGGCTTATTCTTTCATGCGACAGCCAAAGATTATAAATGCACTTAAAGATACCGGAATCGTAGGCTCTTCTAGTCTTTCAGAGTCAATTGATGAGGCGCTGGAGGAATTAAAGCATGGTTTAGGAGATGATGTCTATCAGGATTCTCTTCAGGTTATTGAGGAAAGATATAGGAATCCACGGATAAAGGTGCTTAATAAATTTATGCTTGAAG
This sequence comes from Lachnospira sp., assembly GCA_051879515.1. GTDB lineage: Bacteria > Bacillota > Clostridia > Lachnospirales > Lachnospiraceae > Lachnospira. The sequence goes on from JBJEME010000041.1 coordinate 114,894, forward strand.
TTGAACAGAAAGGCGGTAAGTACCGGAAATTAATGGAGGCGCTGTTTGAAGACAATGACAGATGGATTAACAGAGGATATGTCTTTTCAAAGGATGTAAGATGTATAAAAAGAGATATTTCTGTAGGAATAGTTATTAGTGTGTTGATGGCTTTTATTACAACTTTAATTAGTGGCATGTTAAATAACTATTCCAACACATCTGTCAGCTTATATGATAATGGAATTTATCAGCTTTCAACAACAGTTTTTATTGTTGCCTGCATGTTATTCTTTATTTATATCTGCCAGAAATATGATTCGGATACATTAATCAGCATGAAATCGGAAGCGGCTGTAATGCGTGATTATAAAACAGTTATGTGTAACAGTAAGTTTTCTGGAGTTAAGTCTGTAATACCCGGTGTTGTATTATTCGTTGCCATTGGAGTGGTGTGTTTATTATTTAAAAGAATTATATGGACAGTATGTTTTTTTGTTATGGCGGCTGTCATATTGGTTTCTCCTGTTATCAGACTGAGTGAAGCAAGAAAAAGTCTCAGTATTGAGGTTAACTATGCTTTTACCCAGTGGCTTAGGGGAGTTGCCCTGAATCTGCAGGGCAATACCCTGCAGGCTGCCATTGAAAAATCAGTAGAGGATTGCCCTGCAGTAATGCAGAATTCTCTGGAGGAATTTATAACAGCTTTAAATGCAGATCCGTCTGATGTCAGACCGTACTATGATTTCATGCAGGAGTTTCAGTCAAAAGACATTTCAACCATGACACGAATGCTGTATTCAATCACAACAGTGGATGATAGCAATGTGGAAGATACCATCAATCTTTTGATAAGAAGAAATTATGAGTTAATGGAGAAATACGAAAGAGACAGGATTGCGGATAAGGAGAGCATCATGAGATTTCAGGAGTATATACCAACATTGCTTGCTGCATTTAAGATAGGCATTGATATGATGCTGGTAGTTATGATGTATCTGTAACTAAAAGGAGGAACTTCGTATATGGATAATATTATTGAGATATTCGAGGAAGCCGTTCAGGCAATTATTGTGGTTTTATTTATGGTAACACTATTTGGAAATATTTTGGCGGAGGTGGTTTAATGGAATCAATTATCAGCTTATATAAAGATGGAATTGTTAACACTGCTGCAGTGCTTGTTGTTTTAACAATGGGGGCAGCTCTTATAGAAGAATATGGATTTATTATCAACAGAATGATATCCACATCAATTGGAGGTTAAATAATAATATGAAAAGCATACTTGAGGCTTCTGTCTATCTTATTATATTTGCATTTATCAGTTATTTTTCGATAGACCTTATAATGCTTAACTGCAGGGTGACTGATGTAAACAGGGTGGCCAGATATGTGGAGAATTATATAGAGGCAAAAGGGGAGGCTGTGTATGATTCAGATGGTCAGTGCAGACTTTCAAAAGAGGTGGAGGAAACACTGGTAAAATACTGTGCTGACAATGACTGTACGATTTCCTTCGATAAAACTGATGAAACGGAAATGTACTGTTACGTAGATTACAGCATTTCGTATGAATTAAAGTCCGCCTTGGCAGGATATAATAAAGTCCACCAATACTCCGGTTTGGCAAGATTCAATTATTAAATTAACTAATGTGATGGGAGAGGTGATTATGAGATTGATGATTACGGGAAGCGGATTCTTTGTGGTGCTGGCTTTAATCATAGTGATTCATGGCAGTATTATCAGTAGGAATCTGGCAGGCCAGGAGGTTGAAAGAGGACTTGATTCTGCCATGGATTATGCATTTGACAAGATGACGGAACAATATACTTTCAAAGAAGTATCATTAATGAATGATAAAGAAAAAGAGAAACTTATATTGGATTGCATGGAGGAATTCTGTTTGATTCTCAGTAAAACAATTACCTCCACTGCACAGATAAATGTGGCACTTGTATATTGTGATGTAGATAAGGGAATATTTCAAATCCGGGCAGAAGAAGATTTTGAGTATCCTCTGCACGGGAAAAGAGGGGAATGTTATTATGAGAAAACATATTGTGTCGCAGTGGAATAAATGAGGAGGAGCATTTGATAGTTAAAACAGGAAAAATATACGATAAACATAAAGCTGTTAAGATACATAGAGTAGTCACATTTTGCTGGGCAGTATTAGCTGCTATGGTTATTCTCATGCTATCTGATAATAATTATGTAGCCGCAGCAGAAGTTGAAGAGATAAAGAATAATCAGATGGAAGATATTCTTGGAGAAACACTGTTTGGACAGTATCGCTTTAACATGACGGGAGGAACTAATCTGGCGTTTAACAACGTGCATTATTGGGGATGGATTGGTTTTAATCATCCGTATTACAGTGAAACTCCGGGATGGTTAGTGCATAATGATTCTGTCAGGAATTACGAAAAAAATCAGGGAAACTTCGGGGGAAATTCATCCGGAGGATATCTTTCGGGGGAGGAAGATTCGAAAATATATAAGGCATTTTTAGTGCTGGAGTCGACCTCAGATGGATGTATAACAGGACTGAAAGAACCGGATATATATGGTAACTGCCTCCCTGCAGGTTATGATAATAGTAAAGGTATGCCTGCACACTTGATAACGCTGGTTGCTCCTGATGGGACTTCAATAGAAAAAAGTGTAGAGAGATACTACTATTCAGACAATGAATACAGAAGAACGGGAATTATTGATGTGACATCATTTGTTCAAAGTAAAGGATATGGCTGGTATTATTGCTGCAATATTCCATTTGATATGTATAACCAGCCTGTGGGCTGTGATGCGTTTTGTGGCTGGAAGCTTATTGTGGTGGAAGAATCAGCTAACCTTCCTCTGCGGGCTTTGTCGTTAAAAGCAGGAAATAAGCTGGTGAGTGGTGTTGGCGCTTCTGCGGGGGTAACAATAGATACAGGTGGACTGAAAACTAAAATGGAGGGTGAGGTAACAGGACAGTTATTGTATAGTTTTACAGGGGCTGACTGTAACCCCACAGGGTCATTTAATGTTCTTAGATACATTCAGGATGGTGTTCAAAAGGATGTAATAACAACATCAAATGTAAGAACTGACAGTAATCCGTTTGTATTCTTATATTCCAGAAATGGGGTTCCGCTTGATAAGGGGATATCCGGGAACGGATTATATTCCGTTGTTTCAGAAAACGGCTGGTATTGTCTTGATTCCAATACAGGTGATTATGGTATGGCATATCCGTTATGTGCCTCAGACATTGAACTGATTGATGTGGATTCAATCAATAATGATAAACATAGCGTTCGGTTTGATAACAATGTTTCAGAGGTTGGAATGGATTTTACTGTATATAACAGCTGTACATTGGCATGTAATATTCTTGGGATAGCAGTTGATGTGGAAACCGGAACATATAATATGGATCAGGAATGTTTTCCGGTTATATCTGAAGGTGATTCTAAAGTAATAGTGAATGGAACAATAGAAAATAAGACTTCCAATGGACAGGTGGGAATGCTTGGAGTATTACATCTGAAATTTGATGAGAGATTCAAGGTAGATTCAATAAACGTTACTTCAGGGGATGTGAGCAATGTAGTTAAAGTATCAGACTGTGAGTATGAATTACAGGGGGTAGATCTTACCGGATTATACGATTGTGTGGAGTACGAAGCGGTTCTTAACATACTAAATCCTTCAGAAAAGTATGTTAATACAGCGGTGTTAGATGGCAATATCTATAATAATGGCAGTAAATGCGCAAGAATTAACGGATTGCTTAGCTGCACCTCAGATACCTTTGGGAATGGATTGGATATTGTGTACTATTCATCCGGTAATCCGGATTATTCGGATTATATTGAGTTATCATATAATTCACAACTAATAAAGAATCATTCTTACACGAAAAACGGATATTTATGGGACGGATATCGAACATCGTCAAACAATAAATCATACAAAAGCGGTGACAGCATTACAGTTTCAGATTATGGATATACAGGTATATTTAACAAGAAGAGTGAAAAATATCTTGGCATTACATCGGATAATAAAGCAACCTTAAGTCATATGAGTTTGGACAATATGAAAGGACTGGTATTTTGTATTTACGACAGGCAGAATAATGGAGAAAAATACTGGACTATTGAAGGGAGTGCGGGAATTCTTACTAATGGAGGGATTTCAGACGGAACCGGTGAAGTGGCTTTTTATGAGGGTAATGAAAGACGTGAACAATTATGGATACTTGAACCTGCAGGAGACGGATATGTATATCTGAAATCTGCTAATGGAGGATATCTCGACTCAGATTCAGGAATAAGAGTAAGTGATTTTACAGGTCTTGACAGCCAAAAGTGGAAGTTTACTGATAATACAGAAATATTATATTGTGTGTGGACTCCTGTGGAGTATAGTGTTGTCTATGATGCGGGAAATACGGATTGTGATATGGCACCTGAGGAAACATACATGGTTTATGATACGGAAGCCGTAATTGCAGAAAGTGATGACATGACAGGAAGAAATTACACAGTTGTGTTTGACACTAATAAAGGTTCAGGCAGTACAACTCCTGATGGGGCAGATGATATATCAGGTTACCTGGAATTTAAATCATGGTTAATTGATTCTTCACAATATGAAGCAGGACAGAAAGTAAGGAATCTTACAAGTATTCATGGCAGCAGGCTTTTAGCAGTTGCACAGTGGAAGTCTGCGGATATAACGCTTCCTTACATAAGCAGAAGGGGATATTCCTTTGGAGGATGGTATTATGGTGGCACATTATTGTCAGGGATAACCATTACTCCTGAAAAACAGCCATATTATATGAAATTGACAGCAAATTGGATTCCGAATAATTATATTATTGCTCTTGACTATAATAAACCTGAAAATACTAAAAAGACTGTTCAGAATTCATCTTTGAAAGAAAAAAATGTTGTTTTTGACGGAAAAATTGGTGAACTGCCTGCACCATCACTTCCCGGATATATATTTGACGGATGGAATACAAAAAGCAATGGAAATGGGCTGCGTATTAGCGGTGAAACACCATATCGTGAGACTGAAGACACAACAATATATGCCCAGTGGAAAAAAAGAAAAAATATTCTTTTAAAGGTGGGTTCTGATACGTATTCGTCAACAATTATTAGAAGTGATGCAGAAAAATACGATGAAAAATGGTATGATTTGTGGGGAAATAAAAGCATAGGCGACATGAAAACAATGGGAAATGACCAGTATTTACAAGTGTGGAGCGTTACCAGGGAAGGTGTAAGACAGTTGACACATTTGGACTAATATCATAAAATGGATTAATATTGCATTTATGATTATACGAGGAGAAACTGACATGGAACTTGAAATATTACACTGGTTCGCATCATTACATAACCCGGTATTAGATACAATTATGTATGGATTTACTTTACTTGGAGAAGCAGGGATATTCTGGATAATAATTGCAGCTTTAATGCTGATAGGATTACCTAAAAAGGATTACAGAAAGGTGGGGCTTACAATTGCAATTGCTTTGGTGCTGTCATTGATTATGTGCAATGGCATCATGAAAAATGTATTTCAGAGAACCCGTCCTTTTGTCGCAGATCCAACACTTTATGACACTCAGCTTTATAATATATTCGACTCAATTACTGACTGGTCCTTTCCATCAGGTCACACTTCAGCATCCTTTGCAGCTGCAGTTGCTATATTCATGTGGAAAAAGAAGGAGGGTATTGCTGCTTTTGTAGTGGCAGCCATGATTTCAATTTCAAGACTGTATCTTACGGTTCACTATCCTTCAGATGTTGCTGCAAGCCTGGTGCTTGGATCACTTTACGGAGTTATTGCGTTTTTTGTTGTTAAATGGATTCTCGCAAAAGTTTCCAGGAAGAATTCAGAGAGTAAAGTTGGTGAATAACAATGTTTGAAGAATTGATGGATGTTATTGCAGATACACTGATAGATGGTGTGAAATTATTACCGTTTTTGTTTGTTACTTACCTTTTGATGGAGTTTCTTGAGCATAAGGTCAGTTCAAAAACAAGAAACATGGTAAAGAAATCAGGCAGATTGGGACCTTTGATTGGCGGTTTAGTTGGAGCGTTTCCACAGTGCGGTTTTTCGGCAGCTGCTTCTAATCTGTATGCGGGCAGGGTTATTTCAATTGGTACACTTATTGCAATATTTTTATCTACCTCAGATGAAATGCTACCTGTTTTATTGTCAGAACAGGTAAGTGTTTCATTGATTCTAAAGATTTTGTTCACTAAGGTTTTGATAGGTGTTGTTGCCGGTTTTACAGTGGATTTTATATACAGCAGATTAAAGAAAAATACTCCGGCAATGGACAAGATTGGTCATATATGCGAGCGTGACCATTGTCATTGTGAAAAGAGCATTTTTAAATCAGCATTAAGGCATACACTTGTTATATTTGCATTCATAGTGGGCATTTCATTTGCATTAAATTTAATAATCATGTTTATTGGCGAAGATGCACTGGCAAGTATTATTCTTAATAAGCCGGTGATTGGACCGCTTATTGCCGGAATTGTGGGACTAATTCCTAATTGTGCTGCATCAGTTGTGCTTACACAGCTATATGTAGGAAATGTACTCAGCCTCGGTTCATTAATGGCTGGACTTCTTGGTGGAGCAGGTGTAGGTTTACTTGTTTTATTTAAGGAGAATGACAATTTAAAAGATAACCTGAAAATACTTGGAATATTGTATTTAATTGGAGTTACATGTGGTATTATCATTGATTTTGTCATGTAAAATGTAACTTGGTTTAATTAAAAATTCACATACGGAAAGACTAATAGTCATAATCTTGATGCACGTTAGGAGGAAAATTATGGTAAATCCTGCAACGATGGTAAAACTAATGGGAGCAAAGAATAAGTTTAGTGCCAGCCATCCTAAATTTGTGGCTTTTCTTAAGGCTGTTTTCTCTAAAGGTATTATTGAAGGAACAGTTGTTGAAATTAGCATAACAAGACCGGGGGAAGAGACGATTACCTCTAATATTAAGATAAATGAATCGGATCTGGAATTATTTGACAGCTTAAAGAATCTGCAGTAACAGGTTACAGGCGGTTGAATAAAGTTTCGTTGAGTAGTTCTTTAAATGGGGAGCCTGACAGATGTTAAAGAAATTAAAAACAGATAATAAGGGATTAAACATTATAATAGTTGGTTGCGGTAAGATTGGTATGACTCTTACTGAGAAACTCAGTAAAGAAGGCAATGACATAACCATTATAGATAAGAACCAGAAACGCATTGACATGGTTACAGGTCTGTATGACGTTATGGGATATGCCGGCAATGGTGCCAGTTACAGTGTTTTAAAGGAAGCTGGAATTGACGATGCAGATCTGCTGATTGCGGTAACAGGCTCTGATGAATTGAACCTATTGTGCTGTACGCTTGCCGGAAGAGGTGGCAAGTGTGCCAAGATAGCTCGTGTAAGAACCCCTGATTACAGTGAGGAAGCAGCATATTTAAGAGAAAAACTTGGACTTGAGATGATTATCAATCCCGAATTTGAGGCATCCACTGAGGCGGCAAGACTGCTTTATATGCCAACGGCTCTTGAAATAGACAGATTCGCTCATGGACAGGCAGAGATGGTAAAGATTAAAGTACCTGATAATAATATCATGATTGGGCGGCAGATAGCAGATATCTGTAAAAAGAATAATTCAGTAAATGTGCTTATATGTGCAGTTGAAAGAGATGGAAATCTTACCATACCTTCAGGACGTTTTGTAATTGAGAAGGGTGATGTTATTTCATTTATTGCTTCAAGAAAAAATGTCAGAGAGTTTATGAAGTTGATAGGCTTTAAAACTAACCAGGTAAAAGATACCATGATTGTTGGTGGTGGAAAAGCAGCGTATTATCTTGCAAAACAGCTTCTTACAATGGGAATTAGTGTAAAGATTATCGAGAATGACAGAAACAGGGCTGTTGAACTTTCTGAATTACTACCGGAGGCTATAATTATCAATGCTGACGGTACTGATGAAGGAATATTGAAGGAAGAAGGAATAGAACAGACACAGTCTGTGGTGGCATTAACAGGAATTGATGAAGAGAACATAATGCTGGCTCTTCATGCAAAAAAAGTTTCTGATGCAAAGGTTATTACCAAAATAAACAGAACTGCATTTAAGAGCGTCATCAGCTCAATGGATTTAGGCAGTATAATTAATCCAAGGTTTATAACATCACAGGCCATTATTGCCTATGTAAGAGCAAAGAAGGAATCAATGGGAAGTAATATTGAGACATTATACCATATTTTTGATTCAAAGGCTGAAGCAATAGAGTTCAGATTGGATAATACTCAGGGAATAACAGATATACCACTTATGGATTTGAAACTGAAAGATAATCTTCTTATTGCAATTATCAACAGAAACGGCAAAATAATTATTCCAAGTGGTAATGACTGTATGAGAGCGGGAGACTCTGTAGTAATAGTAACAACAAACACAGGTTTGAACGATATAAAGGATATATTAAGGTAACAGGTGGCACAGAAAAGGAGACAGTTATGAATAAATCAATTGTTCGAAATACCCTTGGAAAAGTGCTGATGCTGGAAGGGATTCTGATGCTTGTTCCCGCATTTGTCGGATTGATTTATAGAGAAAAAGCAGGCTGGACATTTGTAATAACATCGGTAATCTGTATTGCTGTTGGAATTGTCATGAATATAAGAAAAGCGAAGGATAGTATGTTTTATCTTAAAGAGGGCTGCGTAATCACAGCGTTAAGCTGGATATTCATAAGTCTTTTTGGATGTATTCCATTTGTTATGAGTGGAGAAATTCCTAAATTTACAGATGCTTTATTTGAGACGGTTTCAGGTTTTACAACTACAGGAGCAAGTATATTGTCTGATGTGGAGAGTCTTTCACACTGTATGCTTTTCTGGAGAAGTTTTACACACTGGATAGGTGGAATGGGCGTGCTGGTATTTTTGATGGCGGTTATTCCTCTTACAGGTGGAGCCAATATTAATATTATGAAGGCAGAAAGCCCGGGCCCTTCGGTTGGTAAACTTGTTCCTAAAATGGAATATACAGCCAGATTGCTTTATATTATTTATTTTGGCATGACAATGCTTGAGATAATTTTTCTGCTTATTGGGAAAATGCCTGCGTTTGATGCGGTAACAACTGCATTGGGTACGGCAGGAACCGGTGGATTCGGAATTAAAAACAACAGTATGATGGGATATTCACCATATCTGCAATGGGTAGTAACAATATTTATGATTTTATTTGGAGTTAACTTTAATGTATATTTTCTTCTCCTTTACAGAAACTTTAAGAAAGCATTTCAGATTGAAGAGGTGAAATGTTACTTTGGAATTATGGCTGTGGGTACAGCTATTATATTTGTCAATATTTATAAGATATTTGGAAGCTTTGAAAGTACATTAAGACATTCTTTGTTTCAGGTCGCTACGGTTATGACGACAACAGGATTTTCTTCTGCAGACTTTGATTTATGGCCGGAAACAGCAAGGGCAGTTCTTGTAATACTTATGTTTGTTGGCGCATGCGCAGGAAGTACAGGCGGAGGAATAAAGGTATCACGTTTTATGATTTTATTTAAATCGGTGCTCAAAGAACTGAATTCATATATCCATCCGAAGAGCGTTAAAACAATAAGAGTCGAAGGGAAACCGGTAGAACACGAAACAGTGCGCTCTGTAAATGTATTTTTTATTACTTTTACATTTATTTTTACATTGTCTTTCTTGATTCTTTCTTTTGAAGGGAAAGACATGATAACTAATTTTACAGCAGTTACAGCGACTATGAATAATATCGGACCCGGACTTGAACTGGTAGGACCGACACAGAATTTTAGCAGCTTTTCATTCTTGTCTAAATATGTCTTGATTTTTGATATGCTGGCAGGACGTCTGGAATTATTTCCGATGCTTTTACTGTTAAATCCTGTAACGTGGAAAGAAATGTTGTTTAAGAGAAGAAAAGCAGGATAGGCAGGTGTAATCGGTGGCAGATATGACAGATTACATTAAGTGGCGTGGAGACTTGACATTTGATGAGTCGCCATTTAATGATGTGGATAATTTGATACTATCGCATATTTCATACACTGACCTTGATGGGATTGTACCTGATCCGGGGACGAAGGATACAATTCTTCTAAAAGATGCTGCAGAGGCTTTCTTTGATATAAATGATGAGGATGAATTGTCAAAGAGCAAGTCATTTATTGCATCGGCACCATTTATTTTGAGGCAGGCTGCTGGAACAAAACGATTTGGCGAAATTGAATTATCTAATTATGTAAATCATGTAAATGTTGATAAAGAAAAACAGTTTGCCGCTCTGCATGCAAGAATTGGAAAGAATCTGCATTTTATTGTGTTCAGAGGTACAGACGACACGCTTATTGGCTGGAAGGAAGACTTTAATATGTGCGTGTTAAGTCCGGTACCGTCACAGGAGGAATCGGTTGAGTACCTTAACAAGACAGCAGGAAATCTGTGTGGAAAGATAATACTTGGCGGACATTCAAAAGGCGGAAATCTTGCCATTTATTCAGCTGTTAATGCTAATAAAAGGGTAAGGAAAAAGATTCTTAGTATATACAATAATGATGGACCAGGATTTGATAAAAAAATGCTTAAATCACAGTCATATCAGGAGATTAAGCCATTGATTAAAAGTTTTGTTCCTGAGTTTTCATTTGTCGGAATGCTGCTTGAACATGATGACGATTATACTGTGGTAAAAAGCAGCCAGACAGCTCTTATGCAGCATGATGCGGTTTCATGGCAGGTCATGGGAGCGGAATTTGTTACTGCGGATTCTTTGAGTAAGGCGAGTGTAAGATTAAATAGAATTATATTAAAATGGCTCAGTAAGATAGAAAACGAAAAGAAATCGGAGCTTGTAGACACCTTGTTTATGATTATTTCTGCAAGTGGCGCTGAAAATTTATCTGACATTGGCACTGAAAAGCTTAAGAATGTTGCTTCGATGATTAAAACAATCTCACATCTGGATAGGGAAACCAAGAGATTATTGATAGAGTTAATTCATTCTTTAAGGGTTGAAATAGGAGGAGAACTATGGAATCAATAGTAAGGATTATTGCTGCAGTGCTGGTATTGTTGGTTATTGTGGTCATATATGTTGCTGTATCATACGCTCACAGTAAAAATGGACTGAGTGGAGGATGCAACGGTAACTGTGGCTCATGCCATATGCATAAGGATTGTAAATCAGAAGAGAAAAAGGCGTGACAATGAACAAAGATTTTAAGACTAAAGCTACAGAGCTTGGCAAAATAATGAATAGAAAAAATAAGTTCTCCATTCCGTTGGTGAAAAGTATTCTGGAGTGTTTTGAAATAGTTTTTACAATGGAAGACATGGATTATATGCTCAAAATGGGTGATAAGGCATACACAATACCTCAATTAAAGGAATTGTGGAAACTGGATGACAATAATTTTAACCGGGTGTTTTCGAGTATAAGAGATAAAGGTGGAATATGGCAGAGCAAAGGAGAGGGTATATATGATATTGCGCCTATTTTCCCGGGATGGATTGAATTATTTGCCTCAGGACCTAAGACAGAACAAAGAAAACAATTGTTACTCAAATTCGGGGAATTTGAGGACCTTTTAAAAACATTGAATATTGGACCTGTCAGAGCCTATATGAATCATGTTAATTCCAAGCATATGGAAACAGAGCAGGGGAGAATGTCTGCGATTGTATCCCATGGAACGAGAAAAATTACAATTAATAAAACAATAGATGCGATGCAGGCTGTTTATTCCACGGGAGAGATTATGCCCATTCTGGATAAACATGCAGATGAGCTTGCTGTTATGAACTGTTTCTGCAGAATGAAGAAAGAACTAGAGGGAGAGCATTGCGATTATAATTTCCCTATGGAGAGCTGTCTTTCAGTAGGAAGAATGAGTGAACAGCTGGTTGAAGCCGGCGTTGCGAGGCATGTATCATATGATGAGGCGGTGGAACTGATAAATAATCTTGAAAATAAGGGATGCATACATACTCTTTATCATTATGGTACAGACTCTGATAATGAAGAGATGGTAATATGTAACTGTTGTGTAGATTGTTGCTTTCTGTATTCAAGCTATAGAGAAGGTGCATTGTCGCAGTTATTAATGAAATCATTTTACAAACCTGAAATAATTGATGAAAGTGAGTGTACAGGCTGTAATAAATGCAACAGATTCTGTCCTACAGGTGCAACGTGGTATGATAAGAAGAAGTCTAAACTTATGTTTGATTTTGAAAAGTGTATAGGATGCGGACAATGCGTTGCACAATGTCCGAAAGATGTCAGACATATGGTACGCGATGAAAGAAATGTGTTTGTAAAAACTAGGAAAAATCCCTTGTAGAGGAGAAAAAATAATTGTATAATCTACTAGCCTGATAATAATAACGAGGGGGTGACACCATGATAGAAATTCACAGAACGGAAGAACATACACTTAGCAAACTTGATGAATATATGGACGGATGCTGGATTAACATGGTTGACCCTACCAGTAAGGAATTAAATCAGATTTCTGAGCAGTTTGAAATTGATCTGGCAGATCTTGCAACCGCATTGGATGAGGAGGAAAGTTCACGTATAAGTCTGGAGGATGGATATACTCTTATATTGGTTGATATTCCAACTCCGGAGGTTCGTCATGAAAAGAAAATGTATACTACTATTCCTCTTGGTATTCTTATTAAGCAGAATGTTATAATCACTATCTGCAGAGAAGATACACCTGTATTGAATTATTTTCTTCGCAACAGAATTAAGGATTTCAGTACGAAGAAGAAGATGAGATTTATATATCAGCTGCTATTCAGATCAGCCATGCTTTATCAGTCATATCTTCGTTCAGTTGATAAAAAACGTATCGAAATTGAGGAGAGAGTTGGCGGTAATACACAGGATACGGATCTTGTTGAGTTACACGAATTGGAATCAACCATGGTTTACTTTGCGACCTCTCTAAGAGCTAACAGTATTGTACTCGAACGGTTGAGAAGGTATAAAAGGCTTGAACAGTATCCTGAGGATATGGAATTGCTTGAGGATGTTATGGTCGAGTATCAGCAGGCTATCGAGATGACAACCATTTACAGAGATGTCATTGATGGTACGAGAGAGTTGTTATCATCAGTTATAGACAACCGACTTAATAACGTTATGAAGTACCTTACTTCAATTACACTTGTAATGGCTATACCGACTATTATATCCGGTATTTACGGAATGAATGTGTCGGATAAGTGGATGCCTCTTTCTAACACACCGTACGGATTCTTTATTATATGTATAATTATTTTTGTAATCTGTCTGTTTGTTATGTGGTGGCTGCACAAAAAGAAGATGCTGTAGCAATTGGTTACATGTATATGTTCTGTATGGTCAATAAGTTATTTAGATGATAAAAACCCTGCCGTTTTCCGGCAGGGTTTTTCAAACAAATAAGTTTTACAATAATATAGTTAATCAATATTATTAAATGTGCTGTCTTTACAAGAGCGAATAATCCATTGACTGCTGATTCAAGGGATTATTTGTAAATCTCCTGCCATCTTGAAACCATCTCTAAAGCATCTACCTCAGAAGAAACTTTAGTTACAATAACACCATCAAGGTAAATTTCATAAACAGGAAATTTCTTTGCACTGTTTCCATGATAAACCTCGACCTTGTTATACTTTACACGTTCCATTGATAAAAAACCTCCTAACTTTTAATAAAATTGATTATCATATTAGTTAAAAACTAACAATATGTTGTATTATAACATAAAAATTTGAAAAGTAAAACACAAGATTTTGTATTAGTACTAAAGTACTAAAAAATAATGAATTTGTCATTATTTTATCTTGTTTCTGTTAAAAAAATGTTATATAATAATATCAACATATTGCGAAGTTACATACTAATATAGAAAGGCAAGTCGTGAACAACATGGATAATAGTGCTATTATGTATGGATATGCTAGTCAGTCAGATTTAAATAATAGAGCCGAACGAAGAATGGCCTCCATTGATCAGTTTTATCTTGTAAATGTTTCAAATAAACCGTTTAATGATTATTTTGCAGGTCCTGCAGTGGTATGTCTTACAGAGGTTGTGCATCCCGATGATAAGGCGGAGTTAACAGCGTTTGTAGATTCCTATGATGGTGGATACGTTAGCAGGATATTTAGATTTTTAGCGAAGGATGGAAATTATCATTATAATTTACTTAAACTTCTCTCAACATATGACGGGCAGATAAGGAATATTAACATAGAGATGATTGATTTGGATATTATCACAGAAGTGAATGATTCATTGAAGGATGATATAAGTAAGTTTAAGATAATGCTTGGACTGACTAACGAATTTACATTTACATATAGCAGTAGCACAAGGGTTATTACTATTTACAGATATGATTCGGATATCAGAGAGGTTATATATAAGGACGACATAGATACATGGCAGAATTATATGATATCAGAAGGGCTTGTCGCAGGATCTGATAAGGATAAGTTTATTACATTTGTCGGTGAGATTAAGGAATTTGTCCAGACAATTTCTGTAAAGCTTAACAGTTCATTAAGAACACACAACAGAGCAATGGAGACACTCAGATTCCTGGCTAGTGTGTATCAGAAGCATAATGGTGAGAAACTCATAATCGGCAGAATAATTCTTGATGAGAATGCACGTGGAAACAAGAATGTAACAAGAATAATGGATGAGCTTACTTATGATTCCCTGACACACGTTTATAATAAGAAATCTATAACAGATTATGCAGTTAAGCTTGTCAAAGAGGAAAAGAATAACAGGGTTACAATTGTTGTTCTTGATGTTGACCATTTTAAGCAGGTTAATGATCTTTATGGACATATGTGTGGAGATAAAGTGCTTGCAAGAGTGGGAAAGAAGCTTAAAGAGATAGTTGGTGAAGATGGTGTCGTTGGAAGAATCGGTGGCGATGAGTTTATTGTTGTACTCAATGGTATTAATGATGAGTATGTTTTAAGAGGAGTTCTCAGGGCAATAAGAACTCAGATCAAATGGGAGTTTGTCAATGACTTTGACAATCTTATGGTAACATGCTCCATAGGTGCAGCCTTCAGTCCTGATAATGGAACTGATTATGAAACCTTGTTTAAGAAAGCAGATTACTGCTTATACATTGCTAAGGAAAAAGGCCGTGACAGATATGTATTCTTTAGAGATGAACTTCACAAGCAGTCTTATGAAGATTCTTTCAATAAAAAGAATAATGCTGTTAATAACGGAAGGGAAATGAAAGAACTCAGATATCTTGCAGATATTATGAGTAAGTTCCCAACAGACAGGCGTCTGGCTGTCAAGTCAATGCTTGAGCATATGTATGATGCTTACAAACTGGACAGTATTAATATCTTCTATGGCAGTGATATGGCCAGAGTGTATAATTATGGAGTGAATTTATATAATTGTGATGATGCCTCATACGTATATACCGAGGGCTTTACAAAGCTCCTTGACGGAAAAGACTATGCTGCAGTGGGTTTTGTGGGACACCAGATTAATGTTGCACCGGAATTCTGCGATGTTATGAGGAGCAGAAGAGTTTTCTCAACCATTCATTGTGTTATTAAATCTAAAGATGGAATAGCGGGAATTCTTACTCTGGATAAATGTAAAGAATCCCAGCAGTGGGCTGAGTATGAGGTGGAATGTGCCGCAATAACAGCTACCTTAATCAGTGCGATGGTAATTGATGGGGAGAATACGTAGGAAGAATGACTTTGTATACAGTATATAGATGTGAAATATTTTTTTATTACTATATATTGTGTTTTGCTATTGACTTAATAAACAAGATATTGTAGAATAGACCTTGCTCCAACAGGTTGGATTAATCTGTTGCGGCAAGGTTTTTATTTAATCAGGAAAAACCTATGAATTTCCTATTAAACAAAAAACTCCGTAACGATGTGCTTTTGAGGAGTATTACCAGAGAATAAATAGAAGGATGAATGGGGGTAATTATGAAGATAATTAAAAGAAGCGGTTCAGAAGTAACATTTGATATTTCAAAGATTATGGCTGCTGTTACTAAGGCTAATGCAGAGGTTGTTCACAGTGAAAGACTTTCAGAGGAACAGATTGAAATGATTTCACATAATGTTGAAAATATATGTAAAGAGATGAATCGTTCTCTTAGTGTAGAGGAAATTCAGGATTTGGTTGAGAATCAGATTATGAATTTAAGAGCATTTGCGGTTGCCAGAAAATATATCACTTACCGCTACAAGAGAGCTCTGGTTCGTAAATCAAATTCTACTGATGAGCAGATTTTGAGCCTTCTGGAATGTAATAATGAGGAAGTGAAGCAGGAGAATTCCAACAAGAATCCAACTGTAAACAGTGTTCAGAGAGATTATATGGCAGGTGAGGTAAGTAAGGATATCACAAAGAGACTTCTCCTTCCTGCAGATATTGTGGATGCACACGAGCAGGGACTTATTCATTTCCATGATGCAGATTATTTTGCACAGCACATGCACAACTGCTGTCTTGTTAATCTTGAAGATATGCTTCAGAATGGAACAGTTATCAGTGAAACAATGATAGAGAAACCACACAGCTTTTCTACTGCATGTAATATCGCAACTCAGGCAATTGCCCAGATTGCAAGCTCACAGTATGGCGGACAGAGCATTTCACTTGCACATCTTGCTCCATTTGTTCAGGTGAGCAGGGAGAAGTTTATAAATCAGGTTCGTGAAGAATTCCAAAAAACAGGAATTGAGGCCAGTGAAGATAAGATTAAGGAAGTAGCCGAGCTTCGTGTAAGGGATGAAATTAAGCGCGGCGTTCAGATGATTCAGTATCAGGTAATTACTCTTATGACTACAAACGGTCAGGCTCCATTTGTCACTGTATTTATGTACCTTGATGAGGTGCCTGAAGGCCAGACAAGAGATGACCTTGCTCTTGTTACAGAGGAGGTTCTTCGTCAGAGAATTCAGGGCGTTAAGAACGAGCAGGGGGTTTATATCACACCGGCATTCCCTAAACTTATATATGTTCTTGAGGAAGATAATATCAGGGAGGGTTCTAAGTACTGGTATCTTACACAGATAGCAGCAGAGTGTACTGCAAAGAGAATGGTTCCTGATTATATTTCAGAGAAAATTATGAAGGAGCTTAAGGTTGACGCCAACGGAAACGGTAACTGTTATCCATGTATGGGCTGCCGCTCATTCCTCACAACATATCTTGATGAGAATAACAAGCCTAAATATTATGGCAGATTTAATCAGGGTGTAGTTACTCTTAATCTTGTTGATGTTGCCTGCTCTTCAGGCAAAGATATGGATAAGTTCTGGAAAATTCTTGATGAGAGACTTGAATTATGCAAGCGTGCTCTTATGTGCAGACATTACAGACTTAAGGGAACTCCTTCGGATGTTGCACCTATTCTCTGGCAGAATGGTGCCCTTGCAAGATTAAAGAAGGGAGAAACCATTGATAAGCTCCTTTATGGCGGATATTCAACTATTTCTCTTGGCTATGCCGGCCTTTGTGAGTGTACAATGTATATGAAGGGTGTAACCCACACGAAGCCTGGTGGAACAGAGTTTGCTCTTGAGGTAATGCAGTATCTTACAGATACATGCAAGAGATGGGCTGCAGAGACTAATATTGATTTCAGTCTTTATGGAACACCGCTTGAATCTACAACATATAAGTTCGCAAAATGTCTTCAGAAGAGATTTGGCAAGATTCCTGGTGTTACAGACAGAAATTATATCACTAACAGCTATCATGTACATGTAACTGAGGAAATCAGCGCATTTGACAAGCTTAAATTTGAGGCACAGTTCCAGAAGCTTTCTCCTGGTGGTGCTATAAGCTATGTTGAGGTTCCGGATATGCAGAATAATATTCCGGCAGTTCTTTCAGTAATGCAGTATATATATGAGAATATTATGTATGCAGAGCTTAACACAAAGAGCGATTATTGTCAGGAATGTGGTTATACAGGTCAGATTCAGATTATTACTGATGATGACGGAAAGCTTATCTGGGAGTGCCCTAACTGCAAGAATCGTGATCAGGATAAAATGAATGTAGCAAGAAGAACCTGTGGTTATATTGGAACACAGTTCTGGAACCAGGGAAGAACTCAGGAGATAAAGGAAAGAGTGTTACATTTATAATACTATATTGTTTTAAAGGAATCAGATATCTTAACGGGTATCTGATTCTTTTTGCTTTTTTTCTTGACATAACCTCCTTATTTGTTAAAATAAAATTAACTTTTAAAAAGATACTTTATAAAAGTATGCGGAGGATTTTTATGACAATTAAAAATGTAAATGATGAGGAATTTGGGCAGCTAGGGAGAGTGCTTGACGGAGTGGATTTTTCAGATCTTATAAGTGCCATGGAGTCAACACCTTTGCCGGAGGATGTGATTTATGTGGCATCAGATGAAGGTCTGGAAAAGCTTAAGCTTAAGGATTGGTTTTCAGATGTTGCGTATGGGCAGATGCCTGTACAGGTTGGATTCTGTAATGGACATAACCGCTTGCTTAATGCATTGGAATACCACAGAAGCTCAGAGATTAATGTGGCAGCCACCGACATGATTCTTCTTCTGGGTAAACAGCAGGATATCAAAGGAGATTTTACCTATGATACTTCTAATGTTGAAGCATTTTTGGTACCTAAGGGCACCGCTGTGGAAATATATGCAACAACCCTGCACTATGCACCATGCGGTGTGAATGGAGAAGGTTTTAAATGCGTTGTAGTACTGCCTCGCGGAACAAACTATGAGCTTAAAAAACACAATAAAACTAATTCAGCAGTGATGTCAGAGGACAGGCTGTTAGCGGCAACTAATAAATGGTTAATTGCTCACCCGGATGCTCATATTGAAGGAGCGTTTGAAGGGTTAAAGGGTGAGAATATATCTGTATAAAAAGCGAGTTGTACAAACAATCAGATAAATTATAGGTATTTGCAGCGTTTTGCAACCGCCTAATAGAAATATATAAAAAGGAGACCAAGTAATATGAACAATTATCCAACAATGAAAATCGGTATAGTAGCGGTATCAAGAGACTGTTTTCCTGAAAGTCTTTCTGTTACAAGAAGACAGAATCTTGTGAAGGCGTATGAAGAAAAGTACGGAAAAGGTGACATTTATGAATGTCCTGTATGTATCGTTGAGAGTGAATTACATATGATGCAGGCATTAGAGGATATAAAGAGAGCAGGATGTAACGCGCTTTGTGTATATCTTGGTAATTTCGGTCCTGAGATTGCTGAAACCATGCTTGCAAAATATTTTGACGGACCTAAGATGTTTATTGCCGCGGCTGAGGAGACATCAGCAAATGGCGGACTTGTGTGTGGAAGAGGTGACGCATTCTGTGGAATGCTTAACGCAAGCTACAATCTTAAGCTTAGAGGCGTTAAAGCATATATTCCTGAATATCCGGTGGGTACAGCAGAAGAATGTGCGGATATGATTCATGAGTTTATTCCTGTGGCTAAGGCTGTTTATGCTTTGTCTAATCTTAAAATAATCAGCTTTGGGCCAAGACCTAATAATTTTCTTGCATGTAATGCACCAATCCAGCAGTTATATAATCTTGGAGTAGAGATTGAGGAGAATTCAGAGCTGGATTTGTTTGAAAGCTTTAATAAGCATGCCGGCGATGAGAGAATCCCTGATGTTGTAAAGGATATGGAGGCAGAGCTTGGTGCGGGCAACAAGAAGCCTGAGATATTGAGTAAGCTTGCCCAGTACGAACTTACATTATTAGACTGGGTTGAAGCGCATAAGGGCTCAAGACAGTTTGTGGCAATAGCCGGAAAATGCTGGCCTGCATTCCAGACACAGTTTGGCTGCGTTCCTTGTTATGTTAATTCAAGACTTACATCAAGGGGAATCCCTGTATCCTGCGAAGTTGATATCTACGGAGCTTTAAGCGAATTTATTGGTGCAGTAGTAAGTGATGATATTGTAACGCTTTTGGATATTAACAATACAGTTCCGTATGATATCTATTCTGAGGAGATTAGAGGAAAGTTCCCATATACAGCAAAAGATGTATTTATGGGCTTCCACTGTGGAAATACCGCGAGTAGCAAGCTTTCTTCCTGTGAAATGAGAAACCAGATGATTATGGCACGTTCTTTGCCTGAGGAGGTAACTAACGGAACACTTGAGGGAGATATTGTCCCTGGTGATATTACATTCTTCAGACTTCAGAGTACAGCTGACTGTAAGCTCCGTGCTTATATTGCACAGGGAGAGGTACTTCCTGTAAGAACACGTTCTTTTGGTGCGATAGGTATATTTGCTATTCCGGAAATGGGAAGATTTTATAGAAATGTTCTTATTGAGAAGAATTATCCACATCATGGAGCAGTTGCCTTCGGACATTTTGGAAAAGCGTTATTTGATGTGTTTAAATATCTTGGCGTGGAGGATGTTGACTTCAACCAGCCAAAGGGAATGCTTTATCCGTCAGAGAATCCATTTGCGTAAAATGTATTGTCAGTTACGGTATGAAATAGTTTTAATTCATACCTGATATACATTATATATTTCGCAAATTCTGAAAGAAAAAACAGAGGAATTAGATAGAAAGAAGGGGAAGTATGTACTATATAGGAGTTGATCTGGGTACTTCATCTGTGAAGCTTTTGCTTATGGAAGCAGATGGAACTATAAAGGGTAGTGCGTCAAGGGAGTATCCGCTTTATTTTCCAAAGCCCGGCTGGTCTGAACAAAATCCAACGGATTGGTACAATGCAGCCTGCGATGGCATAAGAGAGCTGGTGGAAATTGTGGGCGCTGAAAAGATTGCCGGTATCAGTTTTGGCGGGCAGATGCACGGACTGGTTATTCTGGATGATAAGGACAATGTTATCAGACCTGCTATTCTATGGAATGATGGAAGAACCATTGAGGAATGTGAATATCTTAATAATGTAATTGGAAAGAAAAAACTTGCTGAGTATACCGCCAACATTGCATTTGCAGGATTTACGGCACCTAAGCTTCTGTGGCTAAAGAAAAATGAGCCGGATAATTTTGCTAAGATCAGTAAAATTATGCTTCCAAAGGACTATCTGGCATACAGATTCACAGGGGTTCATTGTACAGATGTCTCAGATGCATCAGGAATGCTGTTGTTTGATGTAAAGAACAGGAAGTGGTCCAAAGAAATGCTGGATATCTGCGGGATAAATGAAAGCTGCATGGCAAAAGTGTTTGAAAGCTATGAGAAGGTGGGAAACCTTACTAAGAAGGCAGCAGAGGCGCTTAATCTTACTGAAAATGTGGTTGTTGCCGCGGGCGCAGGTGACAATGCCGCGGCGGCAGTCGGAACAGGAACAGTAGGAAACGGCAGATGTAACATTTCCTTGGGAACAAGTGGCACAATATTTATTTCCAGTGACAGCTTTGGTGTGGATGACAATAATGCACTTCATTCCTTTGACCATGCAGACGGAGGGTATCATCTGATGGGATGCATGCTGTCTGCGGCTTCATGTAACGGCTGGTGGATGGATAAGATTATCGGAACTAAGGAGTATGCTAAGGAACAGGCAGAAATCACTGATGACCGTCTTGGTAACAACAATGTATATTATCTTCCATACTTAATGGGTGAGCGTTCACCACATAATGATCCTCTTGCAAGGGCAACGTTTACCGGAATGACTATGGACACGACAAGGGCAGATATGACTCAGGCCGTTTTGGAGGGTGTGGCATTTGCAATAAGGGATTCCTTTGAGGTGGCAAGGAGTCTTGGAATCAGTATTGACAGTACCCGCATGTGCGGCGGAGGAGCGAGAAGCTCATTGTGGTGTAAGATTATGGCAAATGTACTCGGAATAAAAGTGGAACTTCTTAAATCAGAAGAAGGACCTTCAATGGGGGCAGCAATGCTTGCTATGGTCGCCTGTGGGGAGTATATTTCTGTTGAGGAAGCATGTAAAAGTATAGTGTCTGTTAAGAGTACAATTGAACCGGATTTGGCAATATCAGCAAGATATGATGAAAAGTATAACAGGTTTAAAAAAATTTACCCTGCATTAAAGGGATTTTTTTCAGAGAGTGTATTATAATGGTTAAATAATATCTAATAATTATAAGAAAGGTGGCAAATATGAAATTTTTTATTGATACAGCTAATGTTGATGAAATTAGAATGGCAAATGATATGGGGGTAATATGTGGTGTAACAACTAACCCATCTTTAATTGCCAAAGAGGGAAGAGATTTTAATGAGGTAATAAAAGAGATTACATCAATTGTTGACGGACCGATAAGCGGTGAAGTAAAGGCTACAACAACAGACGCAGAAGGAATGATTAAAGAGGGACGTGAGATTGCTGCAATCCATCCTAATATGGTCGTTAAGATTCCTATGACAGTGGAAGGCTTAAAGGCAACCAAGGTTCTTTCAAGCGAGGGAATAAAGGTTAATGTTACACTTATTTTTTCGGCAAACCAGGCACTCTTAGCTGCAAGAGCAGGAGCCGCATATGTATCACCATTCCTTGGAAGACTTGATGATATATCTCAGCCGGGAATTCAGTTAATTGAGGATATTGTAGACATTTTCTCTAATTATGACCTTCCTACAGAGATTATTTGTGCAAGTGTCCGCAATCCTATACATATTACTGACTGCGCTTTAGCAGGAGCTGATATTGCAACTGTCCCATATAAGGTAATTGAACAGATGACGCATCATCCGTTAACAGATGCAGGTATTGAAAAGTTTAAGAAGGATTACGAGGCCGTATTTGGTAAATAATAATTCAGTCACATCTAAACTGCGTAGAAATGAGGAGTTTATGGCATCATCAGAGAATAATACGATTACTGATGTAAAAAAAATAAATAAAAACCGGGTGTTCAGGCTTATTTATGACAGTCTAGGTATCTCAAGACAGGAAATATCCAACAGTCTTGGTTTGTCGCTCCCGACAGTAAACCAGAATTTAAGAATGCTTATTGAAGAAAAGCTTATAGAATTTGAAGGAAACTTTAAATCAACAGGAGGAAGAAAAGCTCAGATAATAAAAGTCAACAAGAATGCGAAGGTGGCATTTGGAGCAAATATTACTGCGGAGTATGTTAGAACTATCCTGATGGATTTTAACGGAAATATCGTGGATAATATTCAGGATAATTATTCATCTGCAGATTATCTTCTGGCTGGTTCAATTATTCAGAGCCAGATAATTAAGTTGATTGATAAACACGGCATTTCTTTGGAATCTGTGCTGGGTGTCGGAATCACTGTCCCAGGTATTTTTAACGGAGATCAGACAGTTATTGTTGCAGCTCCAACCATGAATATTAAGGATATTTCCGTAAAAAGCATAACAGAGAAGATTACATTTCCTGTAAATGTGGTGAATGACGCCAGGGCAGGCGCATTTGCTGATTACTGGTTTAATAATATGTCTGGACGAGAAGAAGATAAGTATAATGATGCCATATATATAATGCTTAACGACGGAGTAGGCGGAGCTTATATAAGAAACGGCCGGATAGAGAGTGGTCTTCACAACCGTTGTGGTGAATTCGGACACATTACAATCCATCCTGGTGGAAAGCCATGTATGTGCGGGAGAAAGGGATGCTTTGAGAGCTACGTATCTCAAAGAGTACTTACAGAAGGTACAGGCATTTCATTAGATGAATTCTTTTTAAGGCTTAAGATGAATGACGAAAGAATTGCCGGAATTTTTGAAAAGTATCTTAATGACTTGACTATCGGTATCAATAATCTGTATATTATGAATGACAGCAATATTATTATAGGTGGTCCGCTGGCAATGTATCTGAAACCGTATGAGGATAGGATAAGAGAACATTTTAAACATGCATGTCCATTTGATGCGGATGAGAGCAATGTGAAGGTTTCTTCATGTGATACATATCAGTCCGGAGCCGGGGCAGGACTTATGCATATTGCTGATTATATTGAAAGTATCTGAGAAAATGTCATGAAAGAACAAAATAGTTCATTATGTTATAACAAAATTATAAAACACTGCGTCATAAGATTATTTATGGCGTGGTGTTTTGTCAGTTTATTACAGACAATATATGCTTACAGCCAGGGGATTAGTGTTAATAATCTGGAATTGGTGGGGAGTATAAGTGTTTTTCTGTCACTTACTGCAATATTTGGAATAACAGCAATCCTCTATATAGTTTTTGCAATGGTAAAGGACGCTACAAAGAAAGATACAGATCGTTTAGAGGGAATAATACTTCTTACAGTTACATTTGTTTATTCCTGTGTCTGCGCATATTCCTGTGAGGATGTAGTGTTTGTGCTTATTTTGACCGGAATTCTCACTCTGGAAACGATTTATTGCTTTAATATGCTGGAAATTAGCCCAATTAAGCTTAATTTAAGTAAAAGGGCGTATGTGATAATGATAACTGTCCTTATGGCAGTCTTTACTGTTTTTGTAGGACTATGCATGGCGGTAAGGGTTAAAAGCTATTCTGCACCTGACTTTGACTGCGGAATATTTTCCCAGATGTTCCATTATATGAAAACAACGGGACTTATGAATACCACTGTGGAAAGAGACAGGTTAATGAACCATCTGGCAGTTCATTTTTCACCAATAATGTATGTTATATTACCATTTTATTATATTATTCCGTCTCCGGTCACCCTTCAGGTTATTCAGGTTGTGGTAATTGCAATGGCAGCCATACCTCTTTCATTGATAGCAAAGAAAAAAGGTTTTTCCGGAATACAGATAATTATTATATGTGGCATATATCTGGCAGGACCAATATTTAGCGGTGGCTGTTTTTATGATATCCATGAAAATATGTTTTTTCCACTGCTGATATTCACATTATTATATTTTGTTGAAAATGAATTGCCAAAGCAGAATATTGCAATAGCAGTAACAATGTTGCTTCTGTGGATTACAAAAGAGGATGCCAGCATTTATGTAATGTGCATCGCCCTGTACGTTATGCTGGAAAAGAAGAAATTAAATCAGGGTTTAATAATGTTCTTATCTTCTTTTGCGTATTTTATTATAGTAACAGTAATGTTGGACCTGTTGGGAGAAGGTGTGATAACAGGCGGCTTTAACAATATGATATATGGTGGAAATGGTAATTTATTTGGAATTATAAGAACAATAATTGTCAATCCTGCCTACATATTTACCCAGATGACAGATTACTCAAAAATATTATATTTAATACAGGTACTTGGAAGCATGGCATTTCTTCCACTGTTTACTAAAAAGTGGAGTAGATTTTCCTTAGCACTTCCGTTTATTATTTTTAATCTGATGCCGGAATATGAGTATTATCATAATATCTATTTTCAGTTTACGCTAGGTTCAGGAAGTCTGCTGCTTTTCATGGCAATATTAAACCTTGCTGACATGGGGAAAAAACATCTTCATCTCATTATTGCGTTAGAGTGCAGTGTTGTTATGTCGGCTGGCTTTATCGCGCCTTTGTTTGAAAATGTGGTGCAATATTATGGCGGTAAAGACAGGGAGGTATATGAAAGCATAAAAGAAGGTCTGGACACTATTCCGGAAGATGTGTCAGTAAAGGCAAGTCCCAATTTCTGTGTGGCGCTTTCCCATTATGACGAGCTGTATGACAATATGTTTTCCGGGTGTTCCACAGATTATATTGCAATAGACCTGCGCTCAGAGGCAGAAAAGCTATCTGCAGAGAAGCTGTTTAATAATCCTCAATATGAAAAAATATATTTTAAAGAGGATGTAATTGTGGTTTTTCGTTGCAAATAGGAAAATTCACTGATACAATAAACTGGTTAATAAAAGCAACAAAGGAGTTTATTACTATGAAAGCTTGGGAGAAAAATATAAGAACAGTTGAGCCTTATGTTCCGGGTGAACAGCCAAAGCTCAGTAATGTTATTAAATTAAATACAAACGAGAATCCATATCCACCATCACCAAAGGTTGTTAATGCAGCAAAGAGCTTTAATTATGATGATTTAAGATTATATCCGGATCCGACTGTTAATGATCTGATATCTGTAATAGCATCTAATTACAAGGTTGATACTGACCAGGTTTTCGTTGGAGTGGGCTCAGATGACGTACTTTCAATGATTTTCCTGACATTTTTTAATTCTGAGAAACCAATTTTATTCCCTGATATATCATACTCATTTTACAGTGTGTGGGCTGATCTTTACAGAATACCTTATGAAAAGCAGCCGCTTGACAGTGACTTTAGAATTAATCCTTCAGATTACTATAAAGAAAATGGTGGTGTAATATTTCCTAATCCTAACGCACCAACCGCGTTGTACATGGAACTGGATTCAGTGGAGGACATAATAAAGCACAATCAGGATGTTATTGTTGTTGTAGATGAAGCTTATATCGATTTTGGCGGCAAATCAGCAGTTGATTTGGTTAATAAGTATGACAATGTGCTGGTTGTCCAGACATATTCAAAGTCACGTTCCATGGCAGGAATGCGTATAGGATACGCATTTGGAAATAAGGAACTTATAAAGGCACTTAATGATGTTAAATTCTCCTTCAATTCATACACAATGAACAGAACTTCCATAGTATATGGTATAGAGGCAATGAAGGATACAGCTTACTTAGAGGAGTGTACAGGAAAAATCATCGCCACAAGGGAACGTGCCAAGGAAGAGTTTAGGAGATTGGGGTTTGAGTTTCCTGAATCTTTGACCAATTTTATATTTGTAAAGCATAAGACAGTCCCTGCATCAGAGATTTTTGAGAAACTCAAGGAGAAGAATATTTTTGTAAGATATTTTAATCAGCCTCGAATTGATAATTACCTGAGGATAACAATAGGTACTGATGAACAGATGAACAGATTATTTGACGCTCTTAAAGAAATAGAAGGGATTATGTAATAATGAACACAGATTTTTCCAAGAGAAATTTTCAAAAGGAACTGGAAAAGAATATAGATATGATAGTGGCCGCGGGAAAAACCCCGTGGCTTCTTCTTCATAGCTGCTGTGCACCATGCAGCAGCTATTGTATTGAATATTTATCCAGGTATTTCAAGATTACAGTATTTTACTATAATCCTAATATTTCCAGCAAAGAGGAATACAGAAAAAGAGTGGAAGAACAGATTCGTTTCATAAAAGAGTTTCCCACAATCAATCCTGTTGATTTCATTGAAGGAGATTATGACACGGAAAGCTTTTACAGTATTGCAAAGGGATTGGAAAAATGTCCGGAGGGCGGAGAGCGGTGCTTTAAGTGCTATGAGTTACGACTTGACAGAACAGGGAAACTTGCAAAAGAGCTGGGAGTAGATTATTTCACCACCACACTTACCATCAGCCCGCAAAAAAACAGCGCAAAGCTAAACGAGACAGGGCTTAAATGTCAGGAGAAATATGGAGTGCAATATCTTTTGTCTGATTTTAAGAAGAAAGATGGGTATAAAAGGTCAATAGAGCTTTCAAAGGAATATGATTTATACAGGCAGAATTACTGTGGCTGTGTGTATTCAAAGTCGTCAGCCGGACCATCAACAGAGTTTGAATAACGGATAATTAAAAGTGCCGGTAAATATGCCGGCACTTTTAATCTGCGTACTTTATTATTACATCATAGAACGGAAGATATCCGATAAGTTATGCATTTGCGCCGATTGAAGGTAAAAGAGAAGCTTTTTTAAGAGCTTTTCTAACTACAAGACCAAGAACGGTTGCAATAACAATCTTAGCAAGGTCAAATGGGATAAATGGGTAGACACATACTGTAAGAGCATATTCTATGCTGCATTTAAGCTGAATTATAAACCATACAGTTCCAAATGCATACGTGATGGCTGTTCCTACAATCAATCCAAGTCCTGTTATCACAGGGTTAGCCTTTGATAATTTCATACAAAGTCCACCAATCAGTGCAATAAATATAAAACCTATAAGATAACCTCCTGTTGGACCGGCAAGCTTTTCCAGTCCACCTGAATAAGCAGAAAATACGGGAAGCCCCACGGCTCCAAGAAGAAGATATACAACACAGCTGATTGTGCTGTTTCTGAAGCCAAGAATATATACTGAAAGATATATTACAAGATTAGTAAGAGAAATAGGTACCGGACCGATCGGAATGGACATTGGCCCAAGGATACACATAAGTGCTGTGAATATTGCGCAGGTTGTAATGTCATAAATTGTTATTTTTTTCTTCATAGTATGCCTCATTTCTTTGGAAAAAATTTTTACTTAACGAAGATACATCATTTGAAATGAATTGTCAACTGTTTATATTTAACAAGTTAACAATAGTTAACAATCTGATTCTTTGTGATGGACTTTTAGTGCCCAAATCTTTATAATAAATATATATAGACGACACGTTGATATTGTATGGAAAGGATGAGTGTAAACAGCCTAAAAAATGGCTGATAAACCAGGTTTACTTTTGCATACATGTCGTGATATAATTAACTACAGTTTTTAAGTGAAAATGTTACATATGGAGGATATATTTTATGGCAAAAAAGGGTAAAGTGTTAAAGTTTGCTTTAGGAGTAGGAGCTGCAGCAGTAGCAGGAAAGGTAGCTTATGATAAATTTAAAGCTACCAAAGAACAATTTGAACAGGAAGAAAACGACAGTCTTGAATTGGAGGTTCGCAAGTATAATGCCATTGGAACCAAGAAGGTTGTAGAAATCGACGATGAGGACTTCAACGGATGTGAGGTAAAGGCAGTAGGTTCTAAGATGGTTATTGATTTGGGTCTTGCCGGAATCAATAAAGATGTATATATCAATTTCACAAGTACAGCAAGTGTTGTTACCATTGTTGTTCCGGATGATGTTAACGTAACCTGTGATATTGACCGTAAGGCTTCAGGTGTCAGAAATCTTGTTGAGAATATTGATGATGAGAATGTGGCAACTGTTTATGTCATTGGAACTGCAACCTGCAGTAATATAGAGATTATTCCGGTGAATTTCTATGTGGATGAGGAAGAGGAATTTGAGGACTGCGATATCTTTGAGGAAGAAGAGCCTGTGAAGGTTAGCAGTGATAAGGAAAAGGCTGACAAAGATTCTGTAAAGGACATCAGCAATGATGGGGAGTCTGACAAAGAACCTGTCAGTGAAGATGACAAGACAGAGGAGTAATCTTAAGCTTCCGGGATAAAAGTATGAAATATACAGACAAGATTATTAAGTATTTTGAAGAATTGCCGGAGGGAACAGTTGTTGTTGCCAACGAGCTATATGAACAGCTCTTTTCCCGAGTTGGAGAGGATGCATTTTTTAGAAATATGGAGAGGCTTTCAGCTAAAGGTCTGATTGAGAGAATAGGCAAAGGTCTATATATCAAGGCGTCAGATGCCGACAAGGATAAAGAAGAAATGCTTCTTAACTATTTCTTTGGCAATGATAACGATAGTGGCATGTTTATCGGATACAGGTTATATAATAAATATTCACTTACCGATGTCAAGTCAGACAGAATAGAATTGTATTCCCAGGTAATACGAAACAACAGTATGCATATTGGCAATATCTATGTAAAAAAACCTGCCGTGGAGTTAAATTTTGAGAATACAAGGATTATTGAAGCCCTGGAAATAATGGCTGATTATGATAACATTGAGGGTCTGGATAAACATAAGTTTGCCAGATTTGTAAAGCAGTTCTCAAGAGGTTATGATGATTCTGCGGCGGTGGAGGTTATCAGAAGCATGAGGTATAAGAAATGTACCATTGCATTTTTGAAAAAAATACTTGATATGTATAAGGTGAAAAACAGCCTTTCGCAGTTTTTAAGTTATGCGTCAGATTATAAGACACCAACAGTACAGAAGCTGGTCAGATAGAAACTGCCGGGGTTTCTAAGGGTGTTTGTAAAGTCACTATAATTATCATTGACAAATATATGAAAAACAAATATAATCTGTCGTAAATAATTATAAGCAGAGTAGAACAGTGTGCGTTAAGTGCCGGGTGAACAGGGAGTTGTCATCCGGACGAAAAGATTTTCTTGCGGTACACAGTTCGCATCCCGCTGCTACATACTATGGATTATTATACCTCCTATGTAGAGCGAAACTACTGCAAAGGAGGTCTTTTTATGTCAAAAAGCAAGAAAGAAAACATTTTTCTTAAATCAGCTAAGGAGTTTAACAGTGTAAAATCTCTGGCAACCGCGGCATTGCTGGTAGCACTGCACACAGTACTTGCCTGTTTTGTTTCTATTCAGGTAACTAATTCCTTAAGAATATCCATTTCTTTTCTTACCAATGTTATAACCGGATACTTGTTTGGCCCGGTCATGGGACTTGTGTGCGCGGGCATAGGTGATGTTATCGGATACTTCGTAAAACCTGTGGGTCCATTTTTCTATGGATGGACAGTGAGTGCTTCACTAGCCGGATTTATCTATGGCACATTTTTCTATGGTAAGGCACCTAAAAAACTTCCTGTCGGACTGTTTTCAAAGAAGAATAAAGATTCAAAAGAACAGGTTTCGGAGGAAAAAACTAATGGCAGATTCGGAGTGTATGAGATTATAGCGGTACTTACTACAGTTGCCAATGTAGCTGTATGGTTTGTATGTCCGTTTGTTTCAGAGATAAAAGAAAATGGCAGGGTATATACGGCATTTGGTACTGCTAAAGAAGCCTTTGCCAGTGGTTCTTTTTCAAATGTGTCTATTGTTGCAATAATTATGCTTGTGGGTATGATAGTTGCATTAGTGTCAGCATTTGTGGGATGGGCAGGTTTAGCTTCATTTGTAAATATTATTACAAGCTTTGTTTCATGGCTTGCAGTATACACAGACAAAAAAACAATTAAGGGAGAATATGGTTTCTACTTAATAGTTGCACTTTCGGTTATGTATGTTGTCATCCTTGCAGTTAAGCTGATGAAAAGACACGCAATAGACATAAGCTTTTTGATAAGATGTGTTCTGGTAATGACCTTTGATACACTGTTAGTGAATGTCCTTTTGGGCACCTTCTGGGTTACACAGATGTATGGAAAAGGATTTTCATTCTATTTCACATCCCGTCTTATAAAAAATCTTATTCAGTTGCCGGTTAATATAATTCTGGTATACTATATATTGGGCTTTATATCAAGAATACGAAAAAAACTGTTGGGATAAAATGTACTTAAAGCCTGTTAAGTGATTAAAATTATCCGGAAAAGAGGGTTAATTATGACAAAAATAATGATTGCATCAGATATTCATGGTTCTGCATATTACTGTGAAAAGCTTCTTGAAAGATTCAGGGAGGAGAAACCGGACAGACTTGTTTTGTTAGGTGATATTCTTTATCATGGACCAAGAAATGATTTGCCGAAGGACTATGCACCTAAGAAGGTCATTGAGATGCTCAATCCGTTAAAAGATGAGATAATATGTGTCAGAGGCAATTGTGATACGGAAGTTGACCAGATGGTTTTAGACTTCAATGTACTTACAGAGCAGGCTTTTTTAAGTGTAAATGGCAGAGATATAGTATGTGTTCATGGACACAGGCTGGATGAAAAGAACATGCCTGCATTGAAATCGGGAGATGTATTGTTATGCGGTCATACCCACGTTCCAAAATGTGAAGAAAGAGACGGATATACTTATATGAATCCAGGTTCAGTTTCTATCCCCAAGGAGAATTCACCGCATGGGTATATGATTCTTACTGATACATTTGTCTGGAAGGATTTAGACGGAAAAATATATATGCAGGAAAATAATTAAGCATTATTTTATTTTTTTTTAATTGTATTTATCAGATAGTATGGTACAGTAATCATTATACAATATCGCATTAGGGGAGAACTGTTATGAACCGATTACGAGACCGTATGTACAGATTTATGTATGGCAGATATGGGATGGATCAAT
Organism: Lachnospira sp.; assembly: GCA_051879515.1. GTDB lineage: Bacteria > Bacillota > Clostridia > Lachnospirales > Lachnospiraceae > Lachnospira. Next base: position 146,896 of record JBJEME010000041.1, read on the forward strand.
ACTCGAAATTCTTATTATTTATTTGCCTGGTATTACTTATTATAACTTTATTTTCTGATAATTTTATTATTTACACTCTGGCTATACTTGGACTGGTGTACACATATTTCAGGGTATTTTCAAAGAATATTTCCGTGAGGGCAATGGAAAACCAGAGATACCTTAAGATATACTATAGCTGTGTTTCCAGATTTAACAGATTTAAGGCCAGAATGAAAGACAAAAGGACGCACAGGATATTTAAGTGTCCGGGATGCTCACAGAAAATCAGGGTGCCTAAGAATAAAGGCAGAATCAGTATAAAGTGTCCAAAGTGCAGAATTGAGTTCATAAAAAAGACTTGATTTACAAACAGTAGAATATAATATAATAATCATTTTCATTAGGATGTATTAGTGAACCAGAAAGCTGATAATTTGTTGAATGCAAGTTTAAGTGCTAATGAAGAAACGATAGCAACCTCTCCTGAACTGAAGGCAGGCTTTGACTCTGCCGAGGGCACATGGGAGGTTGTTTTTACATTTGCAGGCCGTTTTGAGGAATTGTCAGGAAAATATCCCGACATACGACTTAAGGAATTATCTTACGGATATGCTACCGGAGTTGCAGACAGAAAACAGATTGCCAGATTAGAGCAGGATATACAGATAAATTTCATCGAAAAGCCCAGGGTATTGTACCGTGAATTATATGGGGAAATGGCTGATTCATGCATAAATATTTTAAAAAACACCGGAACAGATAAACTGAATGGCAGGGGAGTTATTGTAGCGGTGATAGATACCGGGATTGACATACTCGACAGGGATTTTATTGGTGCAGACGGGAAGAGCAGGATAAGCTCAATATATGACCAGACAACACAGACAGAATACGATAATGACAGAATCAATGAAATGATTGAGAATTACTATAATCAAGCCATCAACAGTCAGCCGGATACAATAGATTTGACAGGACATGGGACAAATGTTGCTAAAATATGCTGTGGGAATAATGGAGTGGCATCTGAATCGGAGATAGTGATTGTGAAGATGGGCACCTCTAAGAATGCACAGCCGCGAACCAATCAGCTTATGGAGGCAGTGGATTACTGCTACAGATATGCAGTAATGAAAGAAAAGCCGCTGGCAGTGAATGTAAGCTATGGAAGTAATTACGGAGATCATCTGGGAAATTCTTTGCTGGATTCATTTTTAAATGACATCTCAAGAAATTGGAAAATGAGCATCTGCGTGGGAACAGGAAATGAAGGAGCGGGAGCAACACATTTTGAAGGAAAACTTACAGACAATCAGTGGCTTACTGCTGAATTTGGCGTGGGCGCTTACGAAAACACCCTGGATATACAGGTATGGAAGTCATTTCAGGATAACTGCACCTTTGAAATAGTAAATCCAAACGGTGAGGTGTTGGTAAATATATCAGACAGAAGATTTTCCGAACCAATAAATGTCAGTGACAACACTAACCGGATATATGTGTTTAATTCGCCGCCCGGACCTTCCAATGCTTCCCAGGAAATATTTATAAATATATCAGGAAGAAGGGAATATATTTCCTCAGGAACGTGGAAGATAAGACTACTGTGCAGGCAGGTCATGTCCGGGAGGGTGGATATGTGGCTGCCTGTAAGCAGTGCACTTAATTTCTCCACAGGATTCTTAAAACCGTCACCGGAATTTACATTTACAATTCCATCTACTGCTACACGGGTAATATCTGTGGGAGCCTACAATCAGAAGATTATGGGATATGCTGCGTTCTCAGGAAGGGGATATTCCTATGCCATGGGAAACAGGCTGATGTGTAAGCCTGAGCTTGTGGCTCCGGGAGTTGATATACTGCTGGAGAGAAGACTATACAACAATTCAATAACTACCCAGTCTGTTACCGGAACTTCCTTTGCAACACCGTTTGTTACAGGGGCGGCAGCACTTCTTTTGGAATGGGGAATTGTAAATGGGAATGACTTATTCCTATATGGAGATAAATTAAAGGAATATCTTATCAGTGGAGCTAAGCCCATACTCTCATTTTTTGGACAGGAACTGCGTCCAAACGATACGGAAGGATGGGGAAGATTATGTCTCTATGACAGTCTTTATAACAGTCTTTATAACAGATGATACCTACGGATTGTTCCGTACTTCGTACTCCCACAATCCTGCAAAAAAACTGCTGCAGCTTAATCCTGCAGCAGTTTTATGATTATAGATTCAGCTCTGTTAGAGGATGATTTCTCAACAAATAATCGAATATTGTCTATCACCACTGAATCCCCGGCTTTTGGAATTCTGTCAAGTTTCTCACTGATAAGACCACCTACTGAATCGTTATCCTCTGATGTTAATTCAGTTCCGAGAGCTTCATTAAGATCATCAAGCTTATATGAGGCGTCCACGCGGAATGTCTTGTCATTAATCTTACAGAAAGCGTCATGTTCATCAGTATCATATTCATCGCGGATTTCCCCGACGATTTCCTCAAGCAGGTCCTCTGTGGTAATCATACCTGCAGTAGAACCGTATTCATCAAGAACAATTGCAACACTGGTTGAAGAAACCTGCATATCCCTGAATAAATCAGAAGTATTCTTCTGCTCGTATGTAAAAAACGGTTTGCGCATAATCTTTTTTAAATCGATAACACCATCAATGGGGGTTATTATTAAATCCTTGATATTCAGAATACCCACAACATTATCCGGACTGTCCTCATACAGAGGAATACGGCTAAACATAGTATCTCGGAAAAGATTAAGTATATCATTATAAGAGGAATTGACATTGGCAACAGTCATATCAATTCTTGGAATCATTACATCCTTGGCACGTGAATCGCCGAAATCAAACACATTGTTGATAATCTGTCTCTCCTCATTCTCAATTACTCCATCTTCATGACTTACTTTAACAAATGTTCTGAGCTCTTCTTCTGTTATAGTTTTATTCTTTGTGCTGGAATCAATACCAAATAATCTTAAGAATACACCGGATAAATTATCAACAAGAATAATAACAGGAGTAAGAACTATCATAAGTAAACGTATAATTGGTGCAAATGCTAATGACAGTGATACGGAATATGATGCTGCAAGATTCTTTGGTGTGATTTCTCCGAAAATTAAAACTACCAAAGTAAGAAGTCCTGTTGCAAATCCGGTGGCATAACTGCCAATAACATTGATTGTAAAGGTTGTTGTCAATGTGGTACAAGTAATATTTACAATATTGTTTCCGATAAGAATGGCGCTAAGCATCTTGCCTTGTTTATCGATTATGTTCTGAACAGTTACTGCACGTTTGTTACCTTCATCAATCAGTGAACGAATTTTAATTCTGTTAACGGTTGTAAGCGCCGTTTCTGCAGAGGAAAAGAATCCTGAGAGAAACAAAAGAATAATAATAGATACTAACTGTACTATATTACCTGTGTCCAAAAGAAAAAACCTCCAAATACTGTATAGAATAATACAAATATTTTACAAAAGCAATAAACAGGTGTCAAGGGAATGAATACTTGTTTTTATTTAGTCATATTTATAGACATAGAAAAATATCTGGAGGTATTTATGAAACAAAAAGCTTTAGGAATAGTAAAAACACTTATTATAGGATATCTTATCACATTTGTGATGCTGCTGATATTATCATTTTTAATGTATAAACTCATGTTAAGCGATAATCTGGTAACGGCAGGAATAATTGCAACCTATGCAGTGTCGTGCTTTGTGGGAGGTTATGTGCTTGCCAATACAGTGGAAAGCAGGAGAGTGCTGTTTGGTGCCCTTTATGCTTTGGTTTACATGGCTGTACTTGTTATTATGTCAATGATTATTAATAAAGGCGGTCAGCTTGACGGGTATGACGCTGCGAAAACATTGGTTATATGCCTTGTTTCAGGAATCGCAGGAGGATTCTTAAGCTGATTTAAAACTGTAAAAATTTTTTTAAATAAAAAAAGGAAAATATCATTTTTTGTTGAATAAAGAAAATAGACGCGCAAATTTGCGTAAATACTATTTTGGAGAAGCCGATGGAAGAAACTTTAAATATCAGACAGCAGCAGGAGATGCATGAACATGAATATTTTAGCGAGTATGCCAGCTTTAGTGACCAGTCCAGAGGTCGTGACAGAGAGGAAGAACCCTGCCAGATGAGGACAGTTTATCAGAGGGATAGGGACAGAATTCTCCACAGCAAGGCATTTAGAAGACTTAAGCATAAAACGCAGGTGTTTCTGGCACCAGAGGGGGATCATTACAGGACACGTCTGACACATACTTTAGAAGTGGCACAGATTGCCCGGAGTATTGCCCGTGCCTTAAGACTGAATGAAGATCTGACAGAGGCTATAGCATTAGGACATGACCTGGGACATACGCCTTTTGGCCATGCAGGAGAGAGAACTTTAAACGAACTGTGCCCATCAGGCTTTAGTCATTTTGAACAGAGTATCCGCGTGGTTGAATTTCTGGAGAAGGATGGAGAGGGACTTAACCTGACATGGGAAGTAAGGGACGGAATAGTGAATCATAGGACGTCCGGGAATCCATCAACGCTGGAGGGGAAAATAGTCAGACTTTCAGATAAGATAGCATACATAAATCACGATATTGACGATGCCATCCGTGGAAAGATTTTTTCGGAGGAGGATATACCGGTTAAGTATAGTTCTGTGCTGGGTACTTCGACCAAATCAAGATTAAACACACTTATCAGCGACATTATTGTTAACAGTCAGGGCAAGAACGATATTGTAATGTCACCTAAGGTGCATGAGGCTATGACTGAGTTGAGAAAGTTTATGTTTGAAAGTCTGTATAAGAATCCTCTTGCTAAGAGTGAAGAGGTTAAGGCATGCAAGCTTATAACAGAATTATACAGATACTTTGAGAAAAATGTAGATGCGCTTCCAAACAACTATAAAAGGTTTATAACTGAAAAGGGAGAGCCGGTTGAGAGGGTAATCTGTGATTATATAGCAGGCATGAGTGACCAATACTCCATTGCGCAGTTTGAGGAAATATTTGTACCTAAATCATGGAAAGGTTAATGAATAGGAATGTATTCAAGAGACATAATAGATGAGGTTGTATCGAGAAATGACATTGTAGAAGTTATTTCAGAGCGCATCAAGTTAAAGAAAAACGGCAGCTCATACACAGGTTTATGTCCGTTTCACAATGAGAAATCACCGTCATTCTCAGTATCAGGTCAGAAGCAGTTATATCACTGCTTTGGATGTGGTGTTGGAGGAAATGTAATTACATTTATAATGGAATATGAGAATTACACGTTTCTGGAAGCGGTAAAGATGTTAGGTGAACGTGCCGGAATAGAGCTTCCCGAAATGGAACAGGGTGATAATGAGCGGGCAGAAAGAAATATAAAACAGCGGCTGCTGGAGATTAATAAAATAGCAGCAACGTACTATTATCATCAGTTGAAGAGCCCAAGGGGACAGGCAGGACTAAACTACCTTATGGGAAGGGAGTTGTCCAATGAGACAATTAACAGATTCGGGCTTGGATTTGCACCACAGTCCACAGGAGAGTTATATAATCTGTTAAAGTCTAAGGGCTATGATGATGAGATAATAAGAGATTCCGGATTGTTCACTTATGAGAAAGGTATACATGATAAATTCTGGAATCGTGTAATTTTTCCAATAATGGATATAAATAATAAAGTAATTGGCTTTGGTGGAAGAGTAATGGGGGAAGCCAAGCCTAAATACCTGAATTCCCCGGAGACAAAGCTCTTCGACAAGAGTAGGAATCTGTACGGATTAAATATTGCCAGAACTGCAAGAAAGAACAATCTTATAATCTGCGAGGGATATATGGATGTAATATCTATGCATCAGGCAGGTTTTAGTCAGGCGGTAGCTTCATTGGGAACGGCACTTACTCCGGGACATGCAAGATTAATGAAAAGATATACAGATAATGTACTTATTACGTATGATAGTGATGAGGCGGGTGTTAAGGCTGCTCTTAGAGCCATTCCAATATTAAAGGAGGCCGGATTATCCACAAAGGTAATTGATTTAAGACCATATAAGGATCCGGATGAGTTTATAAAGGCGCTGGGTGTTGATGCTTTTCAGGAAAGAATTGATAAGGCAGAGAACAGTTTTTTATATGAGATAAGGATGTTATCACGTAATTATGACAGGACTGACCCTGAGAGTGAAACACAGTTTGAGCGTGAAGTTGCCTCAAAGCTTGTTACATTTTCAGAAAAGCTGGAAAGAGATAATTATCTGAAGGCTATATGCAGCCGATTTATGATTTCTGAGGCCGGAATGAGCCAGATGGTGGCAAAGTTAGGAAGTCAGGAGGGAATTATAACAAGGCAGCAGGCAGCCGAAGCTTTTAATGAATCCAGACAGGTAAAAAAGAAACGTGAGGATGGAGTCAGGCAGGCAGAAAAGATACTGCTTACGTGGATAATTGAGGATCAGTATGTCTTTGACAAGGTTAAGGAGTATATTTCACCAGAAGATTTCGTGGATCCTTTATTGAATGATGTTGCACAGAAAGTATTTTCCCAATATGAAAACGGAAATATAAGTCCGGCAGCCATAATTAACACTTATGAGACGGAAAGTGAACACGCGGAGGTTGCAGCATTGTTTTCCGCAGAACTGAGTGATAAATTAAGTACCAGCGAGAGGGAAAAGGCACTTAATGACACAGTTGTCAGGGTTAAGAATAACAGCCTTGATAACGAAATGAAGACAACTACAGATGCAAGAAGAATCCAGGAAATTGTAATGCAGCAGATGAAACTTAAGAACATTCATATCAGTCTGTAACAACGTAATAACATAATACGAAACAATAGATAAATATTTATAAGTGAAAGGCGGACCATATTCATGGCAAAGAAGAAGGAAGAAGTAATCGAGGAAGTTAAAGAGACAAAAAAATCATCAAAGAAGTCTGAAACAGTGAAGAAAGCTGATGAAAAAAAGGCTGATTCCAAAAAGACTTCAAAGAAGCAGGAGGAAACGGCATCTAAGAAGACATCTGCAAAGGCTGAGACTAAGACTAAAACTGCTTCAAAGGTAAAAGAGAAGGACGCAGAGAAAGAAAAGGAGAAAAATACAAAAAAAGAAACAAAAAAAGAGACAGAAAAAGAAACAAAAAAAGAAACGTCTAAGAAAACAGCCAAAAAATCTTCCAAGGCTGATAAAGAAACAGTAAGCGAGAAAGCCGGGGAAGAAAAAGAAGATAAAAAAGCGGAAACTTCAAAAGTATCTGAAACCGCTAAATCCGATAAAACTGCTAAGTCTGCTAAAACAGCTAAAACAGAAGAAGAAGCTAAAGCCGATAAGGAAGAGAAAACTCCTGCAAAAAGAAAAACAAAGAAAGACAAGGTAGCAGAGGAAGCTGCAATAAGTAATGAGGAAGAAGATGTTGACGGTGACGAATCTGTAGATGCACAAGACAAGAAGGATAAACCGGTTAAACAGGAAAAAAAGTCAAAGAAATCCTCAAAAAAGGAAGAAAAAACTGAAACTGAAGAAGATTCAGAGAATAATGTTGAAGAAGATGCAGAAGTTCTTGCAGCAAGATTTGAGGAAAAATGCAAGAATCTTTTAACTATTGCCAAGAAGAAAAAGAACATGCTTGATTATCAGGAGATAATCACATTTTTCCAGGATTCGGATTTCGAAGCGGATAAGATGGAAAAGGTATTCGAATTTCTTGAGGCGAACAATATTGATGTCAAGGTTAATGAAGATGAGGATGATGAAGATGATATCATTCTTGATGATGAGGACGATATTGACATTGAGAAGATTGATTTGTCAGTACCTGATGGAATCGGTCTTGACGACCCTGTAAGAATGTATCTTAAGGAAATCGGTAAAGTACCTCTTCTTTCGGCAGAGGAAGAAATAGAGTTTGCAAAGAAGATGGAGCTTGGTGACGAGAATGCAAAGAAAAGACTTGCAGAGGCTAATCTTCGTCTTGTTGTAAGTATTGCAAAGAGATATGTTGGAAGAGGAATGCAGTTCCTTGATCTTATTCAGGAAGGTAATCTTGGTCTAATCAAAGCGGTGGAGAAGTTTGATTACAGAAAAGGCTATAAGTTCAGTACTTATGCAACATGGTGGATTAGACAGGCTATAACGAGAGCTATTGCTGACCAGGCGCGTACAATCAGGATTCCTGTGCATATGGTGGAAACCATCAACAAACTGGTCAGAGTGCAGAGACAGCTTTTACAGGAGCTTGGCAGAGAACCATCACCTGAAGAAATTGCCGACATGATGGATATCCCGGTTGAGAGAGTACGAGAAATCCAGAAGATTTCCCAGGAACCGGTGTCTTTGGAAACTCCAATTGGTGAGGAGGAAGACAGCCATTTAGGAGATTTTATTCAGGATGATAATGTGCCGGTACCTGCTGAAGCTGCGGCGTCTACGCTTTTGAAGGAACAGCTTGTTGAGGTTCTTGGAACTCTTACAGAGAGAGAACAGAAGGTCTTAAGATTGAGATTTGGTATGGATGATGGACGTGCCAGAACTCTTGAGGAAGTTGGTAAGGAATTTAACGTAACAAGAGAGCGTATCAGACAGATTGAAGCCAAGGCATTAAGAAAGTTAAGACACCCAAGCCGTAGTAGAAAGCTTAAGGATTATCTTGACTAAAATGTTCAGGCTATCAGACAGACTCCAGGCTGTTTATGATTTTGTAATTGATGGGAATGTAGTTGCTGATATAGGTACAGATCACGGATATTTGCCAATTGCGCTGGTTTGCGGAGGTAAATCTGCATTTGCATATGCCTGCGATTTAAGAAAGGGTCCGTTATCCAGGGCAGAGGAGCATATCAGACAGGTCGGAGTGTCAGACAGAGTTAAAACAGTTTTGTCTGACGGGATGGCTGGTCTTTCAAAAAATATGGCCGACACAATTACAATAACAGGAATGGGTGGCAGATTGATTAAGGATATCATGATTAAGGGACGTCCTGTCTATGATGACAAAACCCAGCTTATTGTATCTCCTCAGTCAGAGATAGGAGAATTCAGGTTGTTTATGGCATCTGAAGGATATGAGATTGTCAGGGAACATATGCTTATGGAAGACGGCAAATATTATGTGATAATTGACTGTCGTTACACGGGAAAACCATATGATGATAAATTTACAAAAGAACAGCTGTTATTTGGGGATTATCTTCTTAAGGGAAAAGACAAAGTTTTATATGAATATCTCTGTAATGAGAAGAAGGTAAGACTTTTTATTATTGATCAGTTCGCTCAAAATGCACCGGGTGAGGGTGTGTCAGACAGGAAACAGGTGCTTATGGATGAATTGACGATAATAAATAAAGCATTGGAGTATTATTCAATATAACAATCGGGAGGTATTACTATGACCGGAACACTAAGGGACTATGTGAAGGCTAATCAGGAAAAATACAATAATTCAATTATTCTTGCAAAGGTTGACGGAAAGCTTAGCGAGATAACAGATAAGGATATTTCCGGTGCAAATGTGGAATTTGTAACAACATCTTCATCTGTGGGCAATGACACATACAGAAGAAGTGTACTTCTTCTCATGCTCTGTGCAATCGATAAGATTGATGCAGAGAAAAAAATAGAAAATGTATGTGTGGAATTCTCAATAAGTAAAGGTTTGTATTGTGATTTTACCGGAGATTTCGAAGTTACGGATGAATTCGTTTCAAAGGTGAAACAGACAATGATGGACATGGTGGAACAGGATTTGCCAATTGTAAAGAGCCAGATGAGCAGAGGTGATGCCATTAAGCTTTTTGAAAGTAAAGGAATGACTGATAAGACAAAGCTTTTCAGATACAGGAGAAATTCCACGGTAAATGTGTATTGTCTTGACGGATATCATGATTATTTCTATGGATACATGGCTCAGTCAACAGGAATGCTTAAGGTATTTGATATTTTCAGATATGATGAGGGAATTGTTCTTCAGCTGCCTGTCAAATCTAATCCGGATGAGGTGCCGGAATTCAATCCTCCGGGAAAGCTGTTTAATGTCCTGAAGGAAAGGTCACTTTGGGCTGATATGATGGGACTGGATACAGTCGGCGCACTTAATGAGCATATTACAAATGGGGACATTGGTACTTTAATGCTTGTTCAGGAGGCTCTGCATGAACAGAAGATTGTTGAGATAGTTGAGCAGATTAAGAAACGTCCCGGTGTAAAGTTTGTAATGATAGCAGGACCTTCATCCTCTGGAAAAACAACATTTTCCCATAGATTATCAATTCAGCTTATGGCAAATGGTTATAAGCCACACGCAATAGCGGTAGATAATTACTTCGTCGAAAGGGAAGATACACCTCTTGATGAGGATGGAAATTATAATTTTGAGGATCTTTATGCAATTGATATTGAATTGTTTAATTCCCAGATGGTTTCGCTCTTAAATGGTGAGAGGGTGGAACTTCCTGAATTTAATTTTAAGCTGGGAAAGAAAGAATACAATGGTAATTTCCTTCAGCTTGATGAAGATGACATTCTTGTTATTGAGGGAATTCATTGTTTAAATGATGAAATGAGCCATTCTCTTCCTGTGGATAGTAAGTTTAAGATTTATATCAGTGCTCTTACCCAGTTAAACATAGACGAACATAACAGAGTAGCTACAACAGATGGACGTCTTGTAAGAAGACTGGTGCGTGATGCCAGAACCCGAGGCGCGTCGGCTAAGAGAACACTTTCAATGTGGGAATCAGTAAGAAAAGGCGAGGAGAAGAATATTTTCCGGTTCCAGGAGGAGGCAGATGTTATGTTTAATTCTGCTACCGCTTATGAATTGTGCGTATTAAAGCCATATGTTGAACCGCTTTTGTTTTCTATAAACGAGGATGAGCCGGAATATCAGGAAGCAAAACGACTGCTTAAGTTCCTGGATTATTTCCTTCCATGCACACCTGACAATGTTCCAATTGATTCTATTGTAAGAGAGTTCGTTGGCGGAGGCTGCTTCCGTGTTTAGATGTGGGTGATACCATGTGGAATTGAAATTAGTGAAATATATAATTTGGGGAATTGTACAGAAAGGGGGCTTTGCCCCCTTTTTAAGTGGGGTTAGGTGGTTTTTATGTGGGGTCTGCCCAAGCTTGAAATTCTCTGTGTCTATTTCTTTGAATTATTAGAGACAAAGAAACTCCTGTACGCTCTGGAATCCTCAAACAGTCCGGCTATATAGCCCGGGGTTTTATTATCTATATTATCTTTAATCTCATTTAGCATTTCTATATATTGTCCAAGCATATCGCTTATGGCTTCACTGTTGGTGAGGCATATCTGTTCCCACATTTCAGGAGAAGAAGCAGCTACTCTTGACATGTCTTTGAAGCTGCCTGCAGCCATAAGCTGCATGTGGTTTTCCGGATCATCATTTCGTTCAACGACATGAACAAGTGCAGTGGAAATAAGATGTGGAAGGTGACTTATGGCGGCAACAGTTTTGTCATGTATGTGATAATCCATTACAAGGGGCCTTACATTTAAATCTGAAACAAGCTTAAGATATCTGTCAAGCTGTTCCTTTGTTGTCTTGTCTGTAGGTGTAAGCACATATCTGCAGTTTCTTATAATTTCAGAGGAAGAATTTTCGTATCCTGTCTTTTCTGAGCCTGCCATTGGATGACCGCCGATAAACTGTGCATCAAGACCTGCATCAGACACCGCTTTATGTATGGAAGATTTCACACTTCCTGCATCTGTTATTATGCAATCAGGACCAATTATCGGTTTTAGTATCTCAAGGTAATCAGTTATAGTGATGACCGGCGTGCACAGTATTATAAAGTCACAGTCAGAAAAATGTGAGTCAACGCGCTCAAAAGCCTCGTCCACAATACCGTCACTGACAGCGTTTAACACAGGTTCTATTCTTCTGCTGGATGCAATTATATAATAATTATTGTCGGACTCTTTCAATGCGTGTGCAATAGAACCGGCAATAAGTCCAAATCCGATAAAGCCCACTTTGGTTGTATCTTTATTATTGGTATTATTCATAGTAACAATAATCCTCCCAAGCAGTTTAACACTTTAAAGTGATGATTTGAATTATGATAGCACATTTGAGATAAAAGTACAATAAAAAATAACGAATTTTACATAAATAGGCAATTGCGAAGTATTTTAAAGCATACGGTATAAAAAATATTCACACGCAGGCACGCTTGCGCTACTTGTCGCTCCTAGCGGTACATAAGGTGCTAAAAAGGGCACCTTATGTACCGAGGGCTCCAAAGTACCCGCGTATGAAATATTTTTATTTATACCTTTATGTCATATAGTAAATGTCCGTATTGTCACAGACTGTAATTTAATGGTATAATTTTGGGGTGTTTCACAAACACCGTAAATTAAAACCATACGTTGTGCATTTTATATATTACCGCCAGACACGATTGTGCTTCGGTTCAGCCCAATGGAATGCAAACAATCATTTTTGGTGCATTTTGACAAAGCTAGGTTTAAAATTGGGCTTTTGACATCCGAATCAATATAGAAAAAACAGGGGAGAAATTATGTATCAGTGTAATAAGTGTGGGGGAAATGTAAGATTTGACATCGCAAAACAGATGTTAAAATGCGATTATTGTAATGAACTGCTTGATCCATACAGCGTGGAAAAAGAGGAGGATGCTTGTGCATCTGTTTATGATGCCAATGTTTTTATATGTCCGCAGTGTGGTGCACAGTTACTTTCACAGGATACTGCTGCTGCAGATTTTTGCAGTTACTGTGGGGCTTCCACAATTCTTACAAGCCGTGTGAGCAAAAAAAGAAAACCTAATATTATTGTTCCGTTTAAAAAAACAAAAGAAGAATGTAAGCATTTGTTTCGCAAGAAAATGAAAAAGGCAATATTTGCACCAAATGAATTGAGAGATATGGATTCTCTCGAGAGCTTTCGCGGAATCTATATGCCATACTGGTCTTATAACGTTACTCAGAAAAAAGATCTCCGTTTGGAGGGTGTTGTGGAAACTGAAGAGTATGGCACGGGATATCGTTATCGTCAGACTGCGGTGCTTACCGGCAAGCTTGATGCACAGTACTGTGGAATTGCACATGATTCATCCTCTGCATTTCGGGATGATTATAGCGAGCGGATTGCCCCATTCTCCATTGAGGACGGGAAAACCTTTACGCCTTCTTACTTAAGCGGATTCTATGCGGATGTGGATGATGTTTCTCCTGAAACATATGAAGATGAAGTAAGGGGAATTGTAAATAACAGAACCTATGAGCATCTTATGGCACAGGATGATTCAAAACTATTTGGACTTTCAGTTGGTTATTCTAAGATGGATAAAGCATTTGGAACAAAAGTAACATCACAGAACCGGGCTTTGTTTCCGGTATGGTTTATGTCATTTAGAAAAGGAAAACGTGTCGCCTATGCTACTGTAAACGGACAGACGGGAAAGATTGCATCGGATATGCCGGTGGATTACGGGAAATTTGCATTTGGAACAGCAATCGTAGCCACATTACTTTTCCTGATTTTTAATATGTTCTTTACATTTAAACCGGAGATTGCATTGCTTGTGGCATCCCTGCTTACTTTGGTTTCGGCATTCATCTATAACAGAGAGCTGGATGAAATTATTATAAAGGATAACCGTCTGGATGACCGTGGCTTTCTTTCAAAAATATCGAAGCTTAAAGAATATGTACGGCCGGGGAGTCATAAGAAAGCAAACATTTACTTTGATAAAGGTTCAATTATTTTTATTTTGTTAGGCGTAGTTATACCTGCCCTTTTTATTTATTATATGATTTATATATATGGAGCAGAAGTTTTTGGCGCATTCCGGACATTTCAAACGGAGGTGTATTTAACGGTTTTTGTTATTATGCTTAAGTTATTATACTCAATTTTCAAAAAGATAAATAAACTGACGGAAAAAGGATTCTATGGGCTTGGATGTTTTGCTTTATTTATGGTAGTTTCGCTGATTTTATTCATCTGGAATCCTGTTGATGACATTTATTATTATATTGGTATTGCTGTGGCTCTGCTTGCAGCTTTAGGAGGTACTGTAAGTATTATCGGATATTACAATGTCCTTTCCACCAGAGAACTGCCTCAATTTGAAACACACAAAGGAGGAGACGACGATGCATTTTAATAAAAAAATGGTGTTGCTGCCAATCCTTTTTTGCATAATAGCGCATATGACAGGCATAAAGGCTAATGCTGAAACAATGTATGAAAATCCGGATAACGGTTATGTGGTGGTCATTGAAGATGATGCAGACCTTTTTACGCCGGAGGAAGAAAAAGAACTTGGGGAGTTTTTGGAAGAGGTTACGCAGTATGGAAATGTTGCGGTAAAAACAATTACACATAATGAATATTCTGCAAAAAAATACGGAAATATGTATTTTGACCAGTTGTTCGGACCGCATGCAGACGGTACAATCCTGTTAATTGACATGGATAACCGTGAAATTGTGCTGACAAGTGAAGGAAGAGTGAAAAAGGCGGTCTCAAGCTCTTCTGCCAATTCCATTATGGATAATGTATATTCATATGCATCCAGTGGTGAATATTATCGCTGCAGCGTAAAAACCTTTGAACAGGTGCTTAATCTTCTAAATGGAGAGAAAATTGCACGGCCGATGAAATATATCTGTAACATTTTTCTTGCCGTTATCTGCGCTGTCCTTATAAATTATTGGATTGTCAGGAAATATTCAAAGGAATTTGCACCGGAGGCGAAGGAGCTTTTAGATGGGGCATTTAGCCGGATTGATTTAAAAGATTACCATGTGGAAAATATTAATCGTGAAGAAATAAGAACTTACAGAGATTCAGGAGGCTCGTCCGATAGTGGCAGCTCATTTGGCGGTAGTTCATCATCGGGTGGCGGCTCATCCTCAGGGGGAAGCAGCAGCCACAGCAGCGGAAGTCACAGATTCTAAAAATATATGTTTATTGACAAAATATTTTGGTGTGTGTAGAATAAATTTGTTTGCGATTATACAGTCGTTTTTGCGACAGAATGGAGTAGATATGTCAGTAGTTTACAATCATAAAACAGTTGAAAAAAAGTGGCAGGAGATATGGGATAACGAGAAGGCATTTGCAGCGACAAATGATTATTCGAAGCCTAAGTACTATGCACTTGTTGAGTTTCCATATCCTTCAGGACAGGGACTTCACGTAGGTCATCCAAGACCATATACTGCACTTGATATAGTTGCCCGTAAGAGAAGAATGCAGGGCTACAATGTATTATATCCAATGGGTTGGGATGCATTTGGACTTCCGACAGAGAATTTTGCAATTAAGAATAAAATTCATCCAAAGGTAGTTACAGAGACTAATGTAAAGAGATTTAAGAATCAGCTTCATTCGCTTGGATATTCATTTGACTGGGACAGAGAGATTAATACAACTGACCCTGAATATTATAAGTGGACACAGTGGATTTTCCTCAAGCTTTTCAAGGAAGGTCTTGCCTATAAGCAGGAGATGCCAATTAACTGGTGTACATCATGTAAGGTAGGCCTTGCAAATGAAGAGGTTGTCAATGGCGTATGTGAGCGTTGCGGTTCTCCTGTAGTCCGCAAGGTTAAGTCTGAGTGGATGCTTAAGATTACTGAGTATGCAGATAAGCTTATTGATGGTCTCAATGATGTTGACTATATTGAGAGAGTAAAGGTTTCACAGAAGAACTGGATTGGACGTTCTACAGGTGCAGAGGTTGATTTTGCTCTTGCAGGCAAGGATGACAAGTTAAGAATATATACAACACGCTGTGATACACTTTTTGGAGTAACATACATGGTTGTATCACCTGAGCATCCATACCTTGATAAATATAAAGATGAGATTAAGAACTGGGATGAGATAGTTGCTTACCGTGAGCAGGCCTCAAGAAAGTCTGACTTTGAGAGAGCTGAGCTTGCAAAGGACAAGACAGGTGTTGCAATTGACGGACTTATGGCAGTTAACCCTGTAAATGGCAAGGAGGTACCTATCTGGGTATCAGATTATGTACTTATGAGCTACGGTACAGGTGCAATCATGGCAGTTCCTGCACATGATGAGAGAGACTGGGAGTTTGCAAAGAAGTTTAATCTTCCAATTATCCAGGTAGTTGCCAAGGATGGTGAAGAGGTTGATGTCAATGAGGCGGCATTCACTGATGTAGCAACAGGCATTCTTGTAAATTCTGATTTCCTTAACGGACTTGAGGTTAAGGCAGCCAAGGAAAAGATGATTGCATTCCTTGAGGAGAATAAGATAGGTCAGGCTAAGGTTAATTATAAGCTCCGTGACTGGGTATTCTCACGTCAGCGTTACTGGGGTGAGCCAATTCCTATTGTTCATTGTGAAAAATGTGGATTTGTTCCGCTTGATGAGAGCGAGCTTCCATTGCTTTTACCTGAGGTTGACAGTTATATGCCAACTGATAACGGTGAGTCTCCACTTGCAGCCATGACAGACTGGGTTAATACTAAGTGTCCATGCTGTGGAGGCCCTGCAAAGAGAGAGACTGATACCATGCCACAGTGGGCAGGCTCATCATGGTATTTCTTAAGGTACACTGACCCAACCAATACTGAGGCACTTGCTAGCCCAGAAGCCCTTAAATACTGGCTTCCTGTAGACTGGTATAACGGCGGTATGGAGCATACGACACTCCACCTTCTCTACTCAAGATTCTGGCATAAGTTTTTATATGACCAGAATGTTGTTCCTTGTCCTGAACCATATCAGAAGAGAACTTCACATGGTATGATTCTTGGTGAGAACGGCGAGAAGATGAGTAAGTCACGTGGAAATGTTGTAAACCCTGATGATATCGTGAGGGATTATGGTGCAGACACACTTAGAACATATGAAATGTTCATCGGTGCCTTTGATGAGGCTGCTTCATGGTCTGAGGATGGTGTTAAGGGTTGTAGAAGATTCCTTGACAGAATCTGGAAGCTTCAGGATATAATGACTGACAATGAAGGATATTCAAAGGAATTTGAGACAAAGATGCACCAGACAATAAAGAAGGTCTCATTTGATTTTGAGAATCTTAAGTACAATACAGCTATTGCACAGCTTATGACAATGCTAAACGAATTCACAAAGAAGGGTGAGATCACAAAGGGTGAGTTAAAGACCATGCTTATTCTTCTCAATCCTGTTGCACCACATATCACAGAGGAAATGTGGGAAGCAATAGGCTGTGAGGGCAGAGTTTACCAGCAGACATGGCCTGAATATGACGAGACTAAGACTGTTGAATCAACTGTTGAAATAGCGGTTCAGGTAAACGGAAAAACCAAGTGCACACTTGCCATAGGCAAGGACGATCCAAAGGATGATGTAATTGCCAAAGCAAAAGAGGCACTCGGTGACAAGCTTACAGGAAACATAGTTAAGGAAATCTATGTACCGGGACGTATTGTAAATATTGTTGTAAAGTAATTTCTTTTATTAAGAAATTGTAATTGCATGGTAATTTATGATGACATTATGAGCAGCATCTGTTCAAGCAGTTGCTGCTCTTTTTGTGTCATGTTTGGTCTTAAATCAGACAGAATTATGTCCATATCTTTTTTGTCAAATACAATCCCTGCCTGTTTTGCTTTCTGGCTGACGGCCAGAACCAGAGGGAGCATTTCATCATTACTCTTACCCTTTGAGAGAGTCTTAAATTCATTCAGTAGAAGCTGCTTTCTAAAATTAATATCAGACAAAGTAAACCTCCTATGATTAATAAATTATTAGGCGTTTTTATAACAGATATAATCACATTTTTGCATTAACCAAAATCAAGCTGGTCTAATTTATTTATGTATTCGTTATATTTTTTTTGCTGCTCGGGAGTAAGACCCTGACCAAAAGAATTGAAAAACTGGCCCATACCTGAAAAAGAAGGAGAAGCATCTGAAGAATTAAACATATTGAATAAATCAGACATTTCAGTAAAGTGTTTCATATTGTTAAAGGTATTCTTCATATTATCAGGGCAGTACCGCAAAAGAGTGTTTATCATAAGATCATTCATTGGCGAATTTCCAAAAGCAGCTGAATTTGTCTTATCTGGGGCAGGGCTGCAGCTACACACAATAGCACTGTTTGGATTTGAATAAAACTTAGCAGTGTATTGTAATTCCTGCATTCGTATAAATGTTGACATTGTGCGCTGCATTCCAATATTCATAAAGGGAATCATTGCTTTCATGAGCTGTAATGAAAGAGGCAGTGTTGACATATCAAAATCGGTTATAGGGTATTCTTTTGGCATGTTTTGTCCCTGGATAATCTGGATTAGTTGTTTTATTTATATGCGTATATGCTTTTTTTATGACACAATAAGATTTTCTGACGATATAATATAGTATAAGAACAATGTTTGAGGTGGCACAATGAGAATTCTGATTGAAGAGGAGGATACAATATATGAGATTGACTTAGATTGTCAGAATAATGCACAGAATTCGCAGTAGTATCACGTAAAAACGGCTGGCGTAAGGTATACCTTATGCCAGCCTCTTTTTTAGTTTCCGCAGCCGCAGCCTGAGCCCATATTGCCTAATCCACAGCCTGAATTGCAGCCAAATGTAGAACCACATCCATTACCACAGAAGAAAAGAAGGATAATAATCCAAATCCAGCAGTTATTGCCACAACCGCAGTCGTTATCGCAGCCTCCGCAAAGAAGAAGTAAAATAATAATCCAGATGCATGAATTGTTGCCACAGTTCTGACAGTCGTTGCATCCGCAATGTGTTGCTGCTAAATCACTCATGTTTAGCCCTCCAAAAATCATTTACAATACAATATTATGCGCAAGAGCTTGTGCAGGTTACCATTTATTTTATATATTTGCAATGTGAGAGAATTTATTATATTATGTAAGTTGTGACATTAGCATATTTTTTACAGAATGATAAACTATGAAAGGAGCCGAAAGGCATATTGGATTTATGAAGGTTTCAGTTATTATTCCATCTCTTAATCCTGACGATAAGCTGATTAAAGTGGTTGATTCTCTTATTGAAGAAGGATTTGAAGATATTATTCTTGTCAATGATGGAAGCGACAAAGAACACCTATGGCCTTTTGAGAAGGTTGCAGGCTATAAACAGTGCACCATTCTTACGCATGATATAAACCGTGGTAAAGGAAGAGCCTTGAAGACAGCATTTGAATACTGCATGGATAACAGACAGGATTGTGCAGGTGTTGTTACAGTGGACGGTGACAACCAGCATAAGGCAGACGATATTTACAATTGCTGTGTCCATATGATGGAGTCACATAGTGTGGTGTTAGGTGTCAGGAATTTTTCGAGTAAAGATGTTCCCGGAAAAAGCAGGTTTGGTAATAATTGCACAAGCTTTGTCTTCAGGGTGTTCTGTGGATTAAATATTTCTGATACCCAGACAGGACTCCGTGCAATTCCATTTGAATATATACGACCTTTGCATGATGTTGCCGGAGAACGATTTGAGTACGAAACCAATATGCTTCTGGAGTTCAAGAGAAAAAATATACCATTTGTGGAGACTGAGATAAAGACTGTATATATAGATGAGAATGCATCAACTCATTTTCATCCTATCAGGGATTCTTTTAAAATCTATAAAGTGATATTAAGGTATATGGCAGGCCAGACTGGTTTTAAATATCTTATCAGCTCGGTTTTATCATGGGTTCTTGATAATGCAGTGTTTAATGTAATTGAATTTATACTTCTTGCGATGAATGAGGGCTGGCGTATACTCATAGCCACAACCTCTGCAAGGGTGTTGTCTTCAGCGTTTAACTATTCTGTTAACAGAAAGATTGTATTCCATTCTAAGGAACGGGCAAAGAATACTGCAGTAAAGTATTATATTTTATGGTTCTTCCAGATGATGATATCATTTGGATTAGTCTGTCTGGCAACGGATATTTTGTCTTTATCAGTAGTATTTACAGGAATTGCAAAGATTATAATTGATTTGTTATTATTCCTTTTAAGCTACCAGATACAAAAAAGGTGGGTTTTCAGGAAATAAGCGGAGGAATTATTTTGAAAAAAAAGATTTTTTTATGGGCAGGAAGAGTGGGAGTAACCATTCTTGTCACACTTGTTTTGATAGTGGCAGGGATTTACGCTGTAATGTCAATGTTAGCATACGGACCTTCTAAAACTGCAAGAAAACAGTTTATTTTATCACTTAAGGAAACGGGTGAACTGGGATTTATGGCTAACTGGTTTGCATCCCAGGAAGAGATTGATACCATAATTGAGGAGAATTCAATCAAAGAAACTGATGAGATAACAGATACAAGTCTTGTAGTTTTTGATTCAACCCCTTCGTCAGAGGATATCAGTGATATTGAAATAATTGATATTACTGCAAAGAAGTTTAAAGGGAAACTTATGAAGGTAAAGGATCCGTCAAGACTGTTTATAGGTACTGTCCCTGAATTTAAGAATGAAAAGGGCTGGACTGTTCTTGAGATTGCGAGAAGATATGATGCGATTGGAGGGATAAATGGCGGTGAGTTTGTTGATGTGACGTCCCAGACTGCCATGCCCATAGGAGTCGTCATTGTGGACGAAGAGGTTTTACATGGAGATGAAGGTGAGGTTTATCATATGACAGGGATTACCAACGATAACATACTTATTGTTGGTAATATGACCATTGCAAAAGCAAAGGAAATCGGTGTGAGAGATGGTGTAAGTACCAGAAGCAGCATAGGACCGTTTCTTGTTGTGAACGGTGTGCCACAGGATGTAGACGGTGTTGGAGGAGGACTTAACCCTCGTACTGCCATAGGTCAGACCTCAGACGGTTCAATTCTTCTTTTGGTTGCCGATGGCAGACAGGTCACAAGCGTGGGAGCTTCATTTTCTGATATGCAGGATATAATGCTTCAGTATGGAGCTGTTAATGCGGCATGTCTTGACGGTGGTACATCTACCCAGATGGTCTATGAGGATGAGGTTATCAATACACCGTATTCTCCGGCAGGACCAAGAACGTTACCAACGGCATTTTTGATAAGGAAGTAAGGTGAAAATCTGGTATGAAACGTAAAAAAATTTCGAAATTTATAATATTTCTGCTGATATATTCACTTGTAATATGTATAGCAATTACTGTTGGATTATTGGCCCTGCACAGTCTGTTAAAGGATTATGAGGCTGGAATGCCCGCCAAAACCATGGATGAGGTTATGGAGAATTTCAGAGAGGATAATCTTTTTGATTTTCTTAGTGGATTAAGCGTTGATTGCAGCGAATTTGATAATACTGAAATTGTATATGAATATATGCTGGATAAGGTTTCCAATAATGATGTCTACTACAGAAAAAAAGGTGGAGAATACGCAGAGGATTCACCTGTTTATGATGTTTATGCAGGTGATACGGTTATTGCAAAGGTTAGTCTTGCAGAACTAAAAAAGAATAAGCATAATTTTACTGAATGGAAATTAGGTGAAGTTGCTGTTTCTGAATATCTTCCGGATGAAAAGGTTGAGATAACGGTACCAAAGGGAAGCAGTCTGTATTTTAATGATGTTTGTGTAAGCAGTGACTATATTGTAGAAGATAATCTGGCGATAGATGCCTGTGAGAATATAGCGGAGTATGTGAGTGTTCCGTATAACACGGTCTATTCGGTGGATGGAATGATAAAGCAACCGGATATCAAAGTTATTTTTAATGATAACGAGCTTGAGATTAAGGAAGATAAAGACAGCTATGTTGCAGAATTTCCGTCAGATGAAGCACTTCTTGCCAAGCAGGAAAGCAGCATTTATTATGTTCTGGAGAATTATGCAAAATATATGATTGGCCGGGGAGATTTATCAGTCCTAAAAGAATACATGGTTGGTAATGCCTCTCGTTGTATAAGCGATGTCAAATATGTACATGTTTACCTTCTTGGTAAGACATTTACATACGATATTGGAAATGAAAGTATCTCGGATTTTAAAAAATATAGTGATGACTGTTTCTCATGCAATGTAAAATGTGATCTCCATATAGAGTATTCTGCCGGGGATTACACAGGAGCAGGAGAGACAACTTATAACATTGATTTGATATTCACTTATGTTAAGACAGGTGCCGATTGGAAATTAGCGGATTTTTCAATTAATTAAGACGTATTTGCCAATAATTAATTGTGAACCCCTTACAAAAAGCACTGAATTCAATTAAGCTTAGCGGGGATAAAAATATGTCACTTGAAAACAGAAAAAATTTCATATTGCATGGAAGCATTCTGGCAATTGCAGGAATAATTGTCAGAATAATCGGTATGTTATATAGAATACCGGTTTTGAATATAATTGGAAGCGAAGGAAATGGTATATATGGAGTAGCTTTCAATGTATACAATATATGCCTGGTTTTGTCGAGCTATGGCCTTCCAATGGCTGTATCCAAGCTGGTTTCAGCCAGGTTTGCAAAGAGAAAATACAAAAGCGCGGATAAAGTTTTTAAGTGTTCTTTAGTTGTTGCCACAATAACAGGCGGAATTGCTGCTCTCCTTGTGTTTTTTGGGGCAGAATTCATAGAAAATGTAATATATGCAGGGGCGCTTCCCGGACTGGCGATACCTTTAAGAGTTCTTGCTCCTACCATATTTATGGTTGCAATTCTCGGAGTTATAAGAGGATTTTTTCAGGGACAGAGTACAATGATACCTACGGCGGTATCTCAGATTTTTGAGCAGATTGTAAATGCTGTTGTAAGTATTGTGGCAGGTTATATCCTGATTCATATGTATTCAGAATCTGTCAATAAATCAGCATACGGAGCCGCGGGCAGTACTCTTGGTACTGCTATGGGTGCGTTTACGGCCCTTGTATTTATGATTTTCATTTATATGGTTTACAGACCAACCTTCCAAAGAATGAAAAGGAAGGACAGACACACAAGAATAGAGTCTGATTCAAGAATCTGTGGACTTATTATTGTTACAATGATTCCAATTATATTGGGACAAACCTTTTACCAGATAAGTTCATTTCTTGATGATATCATGTTTAGTAATATCATGGTTAATAGCAGCGCTGCATCGCAGATTTCCACAGACCTTGGCAATTTCAGTTCAAGCTATGTTCTGCTTATAAGCATTCCGCAGGGTATTGCATCAGCGATGTCTGCCTCAATGCTTCCAAGTATTGTGGCTGCATATACCAATAATGAGCAGACTACCATACATTCTAATATTACAAAAACTTTAAAATCCAATATGTTTATTGCAATTCCGTCATTTGTCGGACTGTTTGTTATTGGAAGTCCGATTATTAAGCTTTTGTTTTCCAGCTATGATAGCGTACAGGGTGGAATTATGTTAAAGATTGGTGCGATAGCAATAGTGTTCTATACACTGTCGACTGTAACAAGTTCAGCACTTCAGGGAATAGATAAAATGAGGCTTCCTATGATTCATTCATTTATTTCACTGGTGGTACACTTGATTTCAGTCTTTATATTGCTTAAGTTTACAAGTCTTGGCATTTATGCCCTTGTAATAGGAAATGCAACATTCCCGATTCTGATATTTATTTTGAATTTACGTGCGTTACGCCGAGAAATAAGATATAATGCTCCCTATATGGATATATTTGCAAAGCCGGGGATATGTGCACTGATAATGGGTGTAGCCACATTTTTTGCATATAAGCTAATGATAAACAGTACGGGTTCTAATATTATTTCAATATGTGTTGCATTTTTAGTGGCAGGAATAACATATTTTGGACCATATTTCATGATGACCAGAAAATTCAGATTATAAATTATAAATGAAAGGACAGTAGGATTCATGCAGAGTAGATTTACACAGAAGGCTAAGGAATCATTAGAACATGCATCTGAAGCGGCATTGACGCTTGGGCATGGTTATATAGGCTCAGAACATTTGCTTATTGGACTTATACGTACAGAGGGAGGCCTTGCATCATCAGTATTAGAGGCAAATGATGTAACAGACGAAAGACTGACTAATCTGATATTTCAGCTTATTGCTCCGGAACATATAGTCAGTGTGAGGGAACCGGAAGGGTATACTCCGAGGGTTAGAAGAATTATCGACAATGCGGCAAGGGAAGCTTCCAGATTTGGTTCAGAGGCAGTCGGAACAGAACATATTCTTATCGCTATTTTAAAAGAAACTGACAGCGTGGCAGCACGTTTACTAAATACAATAGGAGTGTCAGTAAAGAAATTATATATTGACATGCTTACTGCCATGGGGGAGGATCCTGCCAGATATAAAGAGGATTTTCAGAATGGAAAAATGCGGACTAATGATAGAAAATCCACACAGACACTTGATCAATACAGCAGGGATTTAACAGAGCTTGCAAAACAGAACAAGTTAGATCCGGTTATAGGAAGAGAGCAGGAAATTCAAAGAGTTATCCAGATTCTCAGCAGGAGAACAAAGAATAATCCATGTCTTATAGGGGAACCTGGTGTTGGAAAGACAGCAATCGCAGAAGGACTGGCAACAAGAATAGTAGAGGGAAATGTACCTGAAACGCTTAAGGATAAGAGACTGCTCACTCTTGATTTATCAGGTATGGTGGCAGGCTCAAAATACAGAGGAGAATTTGAGGAAAGAATCAAAAAAGTAATCGCTGAGGTTAAAACGGCAGGTAATGTCCTACTTTTCCTTGATGAGTTCCACACTCTTATAGGAGCGGGCGGCGCAGAGGGGGCAATTGATGCATCTAATATTTTGAAGCCTTCCCTTGCAAGAGGGGAAATTCAGATGATTGGTGCTACAACCCTTGAGGAATACCGTAAATATGTGGAAAAGGATGCTGCCCTGGAGAGAAGATTCCAGTCAGTAAGAGTTGAGGAACCGACTGAAGACGAGGCTTATGACATTCTTATGGGACTTAAACCTAAATATGAGGAGCACCATAATGTCAGGATTTCAGGTGAAGCTGTAAGGGCTGCGGTTAAATTGTCTAAAAGATATATAAATGACAGATTTTTACCTGATAAGGCAATAGATCTTATCGATGAGGCTTCGTCAAAAACGCGTTTGCAAATGTATGTTGTACCAGATGAAATTAAAAAGCTTGAAGAGGATATAAAAGTACTTTCCCAAAAGAAGGAACAGGCGATATGCAGCGAGGCATTTGAAGAAGCAGGAGAAATCAAAAAGAAACAGTTAAGGAAAAAGGCCCGTCTTGAAAAGGCGACATTAAAATGGCATGAAGAACTTAATAATAAAGAGATTGTTATAGGTGAGGAAGAAATAGCAGAGGTCGTAGCTTTATGGACAAAGATTCCTGTTTCACGAATAGCACAGACAGAGTCAGAAAAGCTTATGAATCTTGAGGAAACTCTTCATAAAAGAGTTATTGGACAAAGTGAGGCTGTAACAGCAGTTGCTAAGGCAATCCGGAGAGGAAGAGTTGGACTTAAGGATCCTAACAGACCTATTGGCTCATTTTTATTCTTAGGTCCGACAGGTGTTGGAAAAACAGAACTTTCAAAGGCTTTAGCTGAGGCAATGTTTGGAACGGAGAATTCTCTTATCAGAGTTGATATGTCTGAATTTATGGAGAAACATACGGTATCTAAGCTTATTGGTTCACCTCCGGGTTATGTAGGCTATGATGAAGGCGGACAGCTAAGCGAGAAGGTTCGCCGCAATCCATATTCAGTTGTTTTATTTGATGAGGTTGAAAAAGCGCATCCTGATGTGTTTAATGTGCTTCTTCAGGTACTTGATGACGGAAGAATAACAGATTCAACAGGAAGAGTAGTTGATTTTAAAAATACAGTTATAATAATGACTTCCAATGCAGGTGCAGAAAATATAGTTGCGCCTAAGTCTTTGGGATTTATTTCAGGAACAGATGAAAAGCGGGACCATGAAGAGATGAAGAGCAAGGTTATGGATGAAGTAAAGAGAATCTTTAAACCTGAGTTCTTAAACAGAATTGATGATGTTTTAGTATTCCATATGCTTAACAAGGAGGATATTGGAAATATTGTTGATATTATGATTTCCACCCTTAATAAGAGAATTTATGAACAGATGAAGCTGACAGTTGAACTGGATGACCAGGCGAGGGAATGGCTTGTCAATAAAGGATACGATTCAAAGTACGGTGCAAGACCATTAAGAAGAGCTATTCAGAGTGAACTTGAGGATGCCATGGCTGAGAAAATTCTCGAAGGAAAGATTAAGGAAGGCAATCGAGTAAAAGTGACAGTGCAGGATGATAAGCTTGCTTTCTCTTTGAAACGTGGATTAAACAAATAATCTTAAGTGTAGATAATTCATCTGCATAATATCACGCTGTATTTTAAATTATCATATTATAAAAAATGTATTAAATACACATAAAATATAAATTATATGTTTTTAAAATGCTAGCATAAAAATAGGTTTTATTGTATAATAAACACATAAATAAGATGTGGTGACAAGCAGAATATAAACTATGTATTTTGCACATAAAGGCACATAAAGTACGAAGTAGGAGGACAATTAAATGCCAGTTATTAAAGAATTGATTCGTTCAGAACAGGATGGAACTATCAGCTTTGGTGATTATACATTAGCTGCCAAGTCTAAGAAATCTGATTTTATACATTGTGGGGATTCATACAAGGTAAAGACGTTTAATGAAATTACTAAGCTTGAGAAGAATGATACATTTGTATATGAGTCAGTTCCTGGAACTGCAGTCAGTAATTTTAATGCGACACAGGCAGGTGTAGATTTTAAGGTTGAAGGTATTGAAGACGCTCAGATTACTCTTGAGTTAGAAGAGGGCGCATCTTATAAGGTTAATGTTAATGGTGAAGATATTGGAACAATGGAAACTAATATGGGTGGTAAGCTTTGCTTTTCAGTAGAGTTTGGTGATCGCAACGAGGTTAAGGTTTCTATTGTAAGAGTTTAATTGATTATCAGTTGATTATTTTAGGGGAGCAGACAGCTGCTCCCTTTTGTGGTTTAGAAATGATTATTTAAATGTAAGCTAAGCTTATCGTGCTAGGCTCGCAAAGCGGAGCAGGTCTCAAGGATTGAGGAATTTAGGGCGTTGGAAGCGGACTGGTCCGCTTGTTTTATGAATGAGGGAGATAAACTATGGCAAAGATAAGAGAAACCGCTTTTTTTTGTAAGGAGTGCGGATATGAATCTGCAAAATGGTTTGGACAGTGTCCCGGCTGCAAAAGCTGGAATACATTTGTGGAGGAGCCGGTTGCTAAGGGAACAACAACTAAAGGCGTTATTGATACAAAAGTTAAAGGAAAGAAGTCAACCGCTGATAAACAGCCAGTTAGTCTGAATAGTATTAATCTTGATGAAAAATATAGAATGTCAACCGGACTTAAGGAACTGGACAGAGTATTAGGAGGGGGGATTGTGCAGGGGTCACTTGTACTTGTTGGTGGCGATCCCGGAATTGGCAAGTCAACACTTCTTTTACAGATGTGTTACAATCTCTCGGATGCTAACAGGAAGGTTTTATATATATCAGGTGAGGAATCTTTAAAACAAATTAAGCTTAGAGCAGACAGAATAGGAGAATGCAGTGATAACCTTAAACTCCTTTGCGAAACTAACCTGGATGTTATTGAAGATGTTGTGTGCGAAACATCACCTGAAATTGTTATTATAGATTCGATTCAGACGATGTATAAGGATGATATTGGTGCAGCTCCGGGAAGTGTTTCTCAGGTAAGAGAATCCACATCTATACTTATGCAGCTGGCAAAGGGCTTGAATATTTCTGTATTTATAGTTGGACATGTGACTAAAGAAGGTGTTGTTGCGGGACCGAGAGTTTTAGAGCACATGGTTGATACTGTTTTGTATTTTGAAGGCGACCGTTATGCGTCCTACAGGATACTTAGAGGTGTAAAGAACAGGTTCGGCTCAACTAATGAAATAGGTGTGTTTGAGATGCAGGAAGCAGGACTGGTCGAGGTTAAGGACCCTTCAGAATACATGCTTAGCGGAAGACCGGAGGAGGCATCGGGTTCGGTGGTTGTATGTCTTTTGGAGGGGACAAGACCGCTTATGGTTGAAGTTCAGGCTCTTGTGTGCGATTCAAATTTCGGAATGGCAAGAAGAACGGCAGCAGGAACAGATTATAACAGGGTTAATCTATTGATGGCAGTATTGGAAAAACGTGCGGGAATTCATATGTCAGGAAGTGATGCCTATGTCAATGTTGCAGGTGGCATCAAGGTTAACGAGCCGGCTCTTGATTTAGGAATAGTCATGGCTCTGGTGAGCAGCTTTAAGAACAGATGCATTGATTCTAAGACAGTTATATTTGGCGAGGTCGGTCTGGCTGGAGAAGTAAGGGCGGTAAGTCAGGCTCAGCAAAGGGTAAATGAGGCTGTTAAACTGGGATTTACAACCTGCATTATGCCAGAGGTATGCTTGAAAAATATCCGGAATTCTGATAAAATAAATCTGGTTGGGATTAAGAATGTGAGAGAAGCAATTAATTTGATTTGATATATGATACCAGGGGCAAAAGGCCTGAACCCACATGAGTATGCTTAAATGTGGGTAAACGAGCTTGGGACACGTTTTAATATTTGCATAAAAGTGCAAACTGTTCAGTAGTAAGGCTGCGTTTCGAAAACGCCCAATTCATAATATAGCTATGGGGGATAAAGATGGAAGACAAGGTACTTATTAATAATCTTACGGAAATTCTTAATGGACTGGATCAGTCACAGGAACAGTTAGAGAAGGATGCATTCGATGTTATTAATTCATCGGATACCTCTCTTAATCTTGTTAAAGAAAGTATAAGCAGTGTGGGTGAGATATTAAATCTCATTTCAGTACTCAACACCATTGTAGAAGAGTCTTCGGCTAAGATTAGTGAGCTTGAAAATCTTTCTAAGAAAATAGAAGAATTTGCAACCGTTATTGGTTCGATATCAAACAGAACCAATATATTATCACTTAATGCTTCCATAGAAGCAGCAAGAGCCGGTGAGCACGGAAGAGGTTTTGCTGTTGTTGCCAGTGAAGTTAGAAATCTTGCAGCACAGTCAGCTAAATCTTCAAAAGAGATTTCCGGAACAATCAACATGGTACAGAAATCTGTAAAAGAAACGGTTGAGGCATTGAAAGTTATTCGCGATAACACAACGGAGCAGAAAGAAAAGGCTGACAGTGTTGATGAAGTTTTAAATAAAGTAATAGATGCAGCTTACACTGCAAATGAAATAGCGAGAAATATTGAGAATGAGATTGCATATCAAAGAGAGATAACAGACGAGGCAAAGAACGCATTGAAATAATTATTTATTAACTGAGATGTTTATTGAGTGGCTGCATGCTCTGTATGAGTAACAGCCACTATTTTCTTTATAAAAGCGGATAGGGAGTAAAAAAATGAAGAAAGTATTACCGATAATTACACTATTCTGGCCATATTGTTCATTATTAGTACTGTTTCTGATATCAAATTTAGTTGAAGAAGATATAAATGCAGAGTTCTTTGAAAATATTTTTCTTATAATGCAGGCAGTATTTATAATCATTACAGTGATTGGTGCAATAGTTTATTCAAAGGACGAAAAGGCATTATGGTGGACAAGAATGATAAAACTTGTTCATATACCATATTATATATTTATATTTATTGTGGGAGTGCTGTTCGGATTATTATGTGTAATCCCGGTTCCATTTATGATTTTTTTGAGTTCTACAATGATTATTGTTCTGTTTGTATCTGATGTAATACTTATGATATGTTCATCTCTTTATGGGATAATATATATGATTAGATCAAAGCACAAAGGATATATACCGTTAATTATTATGGAGTTCTTTTTTGGTCTGGATGTGATAGCATCTGTTGTGGCATGTATATTGCAAAAAAATTTACTGAATAAAGTGCAATGTTAATTATGCGAAAGTTTTTTCTGGAAAAATAGGGCTGATTTACTTTAAAAAATACACCAAAAGACATTCACATATTTTTTGTAATTTTTTGAAAATAAATGTTGACATAACATGACGGCAATGATATTATATACAAGTCGCCGCGGTAAGCGGACGATGAAAAATGAATGAA
>JBJEME010000042.1:0-3962 GCA_051879515.1 Lachnospira sp.
TAAGTCAAGGAAAGCATTGATTTTACTGACTTTCCTGTAATTTTGTGTCAATCTAAGTTAATAGAAAATAATCTCTGAAAATCAATTTCTGTTAGCAGTTTGTTAGAAATGCAAACAAAAGGTGTTAACCTTTGAGTTCCATCGATTTCACTGATATGGCTACCATTCTCTTTGAACTGTTCAGTAATGATAGCTCAATATTTCTATTAGATTACCTATATTATAACGTGTTCATGGTCGGATGTCGATGTTTTTTTGACCCTCATTGACTTATTTTTACTCACATTATCTCACGCACAAAAATAG
Organism: Lachnospira sp.; assembly: GCA_051879515.1. GTDB lineage: Bacteria > Bacillota > Clostridia > Lachnospirales > Lachnospiraceae > Lachnospira. The sequence continues at coordinate 307 of JBJEME010000042.1, forward strand.
CGATATTGCTTACGGTCTCCCTTCACAAAATCGCTATTTCTTCTATATATATCAGACTTTCATTGTCTTGGCCAGAGAAGTAAGTAATGCTGCCATTTCAGGATTCTCCAAAACCTTCATAAGTAACTCTGCATCAACTCCATCCGGAACAGAAACCGTTTTACTCTTTGGCTCCTGACCATGCATATTCGGACTGAGATTTTCCTTATTATAAAATGCACTTTCAATAAGCTCTGCATTCTTTCTACGATCCTCGTCTAAGATGTGCCCGTATACTTCCGTTACCATATCAGCCTGCGCATGGCCGGAATCACCCTGAACTGCTTTGATATCCCCGCCGCTCAGCTTCAACTTATAAGTAACACTGGTATGTCGGAGACTGTGAAATACCACATCAGGTAATCCCTGTTCATCAATTACTTTCTGCATTTTCTCCCTCAGATAGCTGCCACTGATAGGGTAGCCAAAGGTTGTTGCCATCACAAGATTATAATTATGATATTCACTGCCTAATGCGTCTATCAAATCATCCTGCTCCTGCTTTAACTCCTTCAGACATAAAGCAACCGATCTTGGGATAAACACTTTTCGAACGCTGCTCTCTGTCTTTGGGGTTTTCAGCACTCGTACAGTTTTATTATCCTTCGCTATAGATGGAAAAATCAGAATAATGTCTTTTTCATCCAGTTCTTCAACGGCCTTCTTTGATACCCGTACCACTTCTTTATTTATAATGATATACGACCGGTTTTCCTCAATTGCCTCCTCCGATATATCCACACAGTCCCAGGTCAGCCCCCGTAATTCTCCTATTCTTAAGGTCGCCGTAAATGCCAGATGAAACGCAACTCTCAGCCATTTATTATCACAGGCATCCAAAGCCTGCATGAGCATTTCAGCTGTCCATATTTCTCTTTCCTTTTTCTTATATTTTGGGACTGTCGCATCGATTGCCGGGTTCTTTTCCATCAGCCCCCATTTTACGGCCTGTCTGAAACAACTCCTGAGAAGCTTGTGTATATCATTGATAGTTGCAGCCGAGATGGTATGCAGTCCTTTCCTGTTCCTTGTACTCTTTACCGCCGGCATTTTCAATAATTCCTTATAATACTTTTCCATAAAGTGATTATTTATGTCAGACAGTTTGACATCGCCAATGGTAGGTAGAATGTAATTGTTAATGAGTGCCATATTCCCATCGTAGGTAGACACACCCCATTTATTATGGCCATAGATCTTCACATATTCATCCAAAAGCTCTTTAACCTTTGCACACTTTGGTACCTCAAATTGTCCTAATGCTATTTTATAGTCTACTTCCTTCTTACGTTTATCAGCATCTTTCTGGTTATCGAATGTTTCCCATTTTTGATGGACATTTCCCTCTTCGTCCTGATATCTGTAAACTACGCAGTATTTCTTTCCTCTCCTTTGAATGGAAGCCATATCAATTCACCCCTTCCCGATTGTTGTCTATCCACTGCAAAAAATCATCTCTTTTTATGCGCAGGACCTTTCCGGCACCTACACATGGAAATTTATTTGCCTGTACCCACTTAGTAATTGTTGACTTGGTAACCCCAGCCAAAACAGCAGCTTCCTCACGGGATATATATTCCTTTGTTTCCAATTCCTTTTTCCTGTCCATCCGTTCTTTCACTACCGGACCAATCAGCTGATACTCATTCTGTGCATTCAGGAAGTTTTGGAAATTCTTCTTTAGAAACCACTTCTTATTTTCAAAAACAGTTATTTTCAAAATGCACTTATATTTACCATACTTGGAAAGCCTTACTAATTCCTCATATGAAATACCCAGAAGTTCCGCTGCATCAAATACCAAAATGTATTCACTCCCTAACTCCTCCGCTGTCGGGACCCGGTCTACCTTTTGATATTTATTCTGACTCAGATACCATTTCTCAAATACGTCCTTCGGTATACGCTTAACATAGTCTACAGTGAAGGTTTCTAAGTCATTCTCTTTCCAGGCAACATATATATCTGCATCATGCACCCCCAAAAGATTTGCTGCTTCCCTGAATGAATAAGAAGTTTTTTTCAATTCAATTCCAGGCTCTTCTCCATTGACTTTTTTATGCTTCACCTGATTTGCATACCATCTTTCAAAGCTCTCCAGATCCACGCGCATCTGACCACTTATCATCTCAGTCTTAAAAAAATTTCTATGAACGAGCCAGTAGCTCTCGGTTTTCTTTAATCCCAATAGCTTACGCATTTCCGGTACTGACATTGTTTTTCTTTGCCTTATATCTTGACTGGTCTGAAATTGTTCCATTCTCGTCTTGATTGTCTGTGCATCACGAATTATTTCCATTCCGACTGTTACCTCCTTTTTCACACTATACCATGCACATGTCCAAATGCTTTAGAAGGTAAATTATTGATTTTCCATCTTCTTATCCAGCCAGTCATCAAAGCTTTTCTTGGAAATACGGTACTTTGTTCCAATCTGAATCCACCGGAATTCATTTCTCTTTAGTAACTCATATACGGTTGGTCTGCTGATTCCTAAAATCTCCTGTAATTCCTTGACGGTATAGCATCGCTTTTCCTCCATTACGCAATACCTCCCATCTTTCCATCCATGAAACCAACAACCTGCTTCTTTACCCGGAGCCTGATTTTATGAATTTTCTGCTGGGCAGATTCGTAAGTGATTCCCTGTTCCTCTGCAATATCAATCAGTGTCTTCTCCCTGCGGAGATATTTTTCAAATGTCTCCTTTTCTGTTCCTAAGATGGACAGCTGACGATTGAATAGCTCATAGTCCTTTCTCATGTCCCGGAGTAAATAGGCATCTCTGATAAATTCCTCCGCACGATCCACACCTTCCATTACATCCCCGGAAAAATCACAGTTGATAAGAGCCTCCCTCGTCATTACATTTCTGATTGCCTTTTTGGCTGTAGGATCGCTGGTGGTTCCACCTGTCTGCACCCTGACTCCAAGATCCCCCAACTCCCTGTGACTGTTGCTGTCTTTCTCACATTCAATCATATATCGGAGTCCTTCCGTGTACCCGTCTACAATTCCCAAAAAATCTGTATAGTGTTTAATGATGATATCCACTCTCTTTGCTGAGCTGGCATCCACATATATCTTGATCAGGTTCTTCTCTGCCATGTCAATCTCCTTTTCCTAACTTGATTTGGTAAGGATTTTCTTATCTTTACTCTTCCTTACAAGAAAGATTGTAGATTAACACGGGAGAGAAATCGTTCCCCAAAGAATGGACAAAGTACAGTAGGAATGGACTTAAGTACAAAAAATACAGCCTATATGATTTCTCATATAAGTTGCATCTTATTTATCTCATTTTGTCGATTAATTGCTTTTCAATATCTTCTTCATATTTTTAAATGATTTCTTCCTACAATGTATTTATCATTAGTTCCTTAGCTAAGGATTTTGTTTTGTGTCGTGCCTCGTAGAAATAGCCGATAATACTAAACACAAGGCTCCCACACAATTTACCATCAGATCCTTCATGGTATCAATAATACCAATGTCCAAATACTCACCATTTACAGCATATGTATTTCCCTCTTCTGTTTCAATTATAGTTCTTGTTATTTGAGTTACATGAATAGGAACCTGAGTATTATTTTCATCCAAAGTTACAGAACTAATAT
>JBJEME010000043.1:0-3829 GCA_051879515.1 Lachnospira sp.
TGCTGGTCTTTAAATCCACCATTGTGAACAACTGCTGTTTTGCAGTTATCCGGTACGAGTATCCTGGCAACACCGCCAAAATATTCGTACATATGGACATGGGCATTAATCCATGATTTCTGCTTCATATCCAGACATGCTTCCACGTATGCGTACTGGCTGTAAGTCATCACACCAACAAATATGTAAGCTTTGATGATTTCTCCAGTATCCGGATCGATGATTGTTGCAGGATCCCCTGCCCAGTCTACTTCAACCTGTTCGCCGGGTTTGCGATTGATATGCATGGTAGCACGTCGTTTCTGCTCATCCTGTTGGATGTGATAGCAGAATTGGGAATACATGAGCGGTTCCTCACCGTTGGCACGGCAGTCCTCCATGTATTCTGTCCACAGGAGTTTTTTGCTGACTCCATTCCGGAGCAACTCCTTGTGGATGTAATCGTAGTCAGGCATGCGTTTGTTAGGCGATACCCTGTTCTCATTAGAGAACATGAGCTTTTGAAGCTCTGTGTCAGTCATTGTTTCATCAAGTGGCCATGAAAGAGATAATTCTTTGGCACGTTTCTGAACTTTGACGACCGTTTTTTGCGCAACACCACAGCTTGCCATGATGTCACGTTGTGAGAATCCCAGGCCGGTAAGGCGAATGATTTCTCTGTACTTGGTCATAAGCGTGACCTCCTTATAATGGATTTACACCAATAGGTGCATAACCTCATTATAAGGTTTTTATAGGTAAAGCGATTTCCTATTTATCGGAAACACGATTTCCATCTAAACGGATTAGTGATTTCCATACGCCGGACAGGTGATGGATTTCACCCCGGATTATTCAGACAAAGATATTGGTGAATAAACACTAAATGTACCACTCTCTCCTGGTCCAATTCTTTTAGGAAAGATTCCATCTTTCTTCCCCCATGAAAGTTCTGAGGATATCAACTCCAGAGTCCCGTCGGTTTCGTTAACAATTGTGACTGAACACGTCCATTTTGGCATATGCATGTACCTCCTCTACCATTATGATACTTGTATTCTACGCCATCTTTATCTGCTTGTCACGTGTATTTTCATGTATGCAGCTGTTATTTTTTCACCACTGGCTCGACATTCTAAAATGATTGCTGCCCATTTCCTTAAATTATACTGTCTTTCTGCTTCCTTTGAATTAATGTTAGTTAACCTCCTTTTGTTGTACAAGTTACCCAACTTGTGCAAATTGGACAACTTTATTAACTATCATTATCTCAAATTTAAATTGTTGAAGGAAGGTACATGCGATGGAGCGTTCACAAAGCAGTTATGAAAGTGCTGGAAATTAACTGCCAAAAAATGACGGAAACACTTCCTGTTTACACCTTTTAATATTCTATATTTTTCAATTTATCAAAGTATACACATTTTCTTATTTTTTCAATTATAAAGCACAACATCATTGATATTAATATGCAACTACATATCAGTAATAATTGACTATATTTTTTATTTACTCCTATATATTTTAAAAAATTACCCAAAGGATAATTTAATAAAAATATCGGCATACTTAATTTCCCTAAATAATTAAATACATTAAGGGATATTTTACCGGTGTATGTTTTATTAGACAATAATAGTGTTAATCCTACAAATAAGCATAGTAAAGAAAAGCGTGTATACCATTTATTATAGTATGCAATAACTACAACCAATAATAATGATATTTCCTCGATTATTGTTAATAATAAAGTTTCAATTTTTGAAAGATTAATTTGTTGTATTAGTGATATAATATAGAATATTAATACACCCAACAATAACCCGGCCATAGCTCTAAATAGCATAAATGGGAATGAGTTACTATGTACTACTCCCGAATAATTATAAAAACAAATTATATATAGTAATGATAAAACATACAAAAAATGTTTTGATTTCATTTGACATAAACAGCAAAAAATAGGGAATATTTTAAATAAGGCTAATAAGTACCATATTGGTATTACAATAATAGCTGATTTTGACAATAATAAAGTTTCTAAAACCATATCCGTAAATAAACCAACATGTATACATCCACCGGTGATAAAATCAAAAAGTGACTTTAATAACTCTATTACTATTATATAGGGAAGCAAATACAAATATTTTCTTAAAGTATAACTAATAGAATTTTTAGCTATATCATCTAAAGAATTGCTTTTATTACTATAAAAATGTTTATAAGTAAAATACCCGGTAATCATAAAGAAAAATTCTACAAATATCCACCCCCCCCCTGAAATGATAATCATCAAGGCCCAATGTGTAACTATGATAAAGCAGAATAATTATAGATGCTATAAATCTCCAAATTTCTAAATTACTATTTTTTTTCATATCAACCTAGTTATGAAGTAATCTCTTGGTAAGAATTTAATTTTGAAGAAATCACCACACTTTTCTCCTTTCCTTTGTATTCACTTAATTTTTTGAGGATGAAAACATTTACCCTATTAAGTGTAAGGTAACCACTTTGACTTTCTGTATTATTTCTTGTATCTTCTCGCTCCAAGTCGATAGTTTATTGAATTCATCATCACTCATATACTGATTCTGACACTAATACAGCAATTTGACTTTGATATTTTATTCTGAATTGTCCTCTTTATTAATGTTTTTTCTATCCCCTGCATAAAATATATGACAAAAATAATATATTATTTCTCTTCCGACAATATCTATTTCACTGAATACAGTCCACATAAATTGATATTACTTGGTTGAGATTTAAAGTTATCTTCATCATATTCAATATATTTTCAGTAATTTCCATTTTCTCATTAAGTTCAAGATAATCTTGTAAAAGTGTAAAATATTTACACTCCTACAATCCATTCTATAAAATCTCTAACCGCTCCTTCTCCCCCATTATATTCAGATACAAAGTCAGCAATTGCTTTTACATTTTTAACAGCATCTTTTGGACATCCTGTCAAGCCACCACTTCCCTTTACTTTCCGCATACAATCTAAATCATTAATATCATCACCTATATATGCAACCTGTTTCATATCATTAACCACTCCCCTCAACGCTTCCCATTTGTTAGAAATACCTTGATGAAGTTCTGTAATACCCAATTCACTTGCTCTATTTTCCAGAATTTTTGACCTTCTTCCCGTAATAATAACAGGTGTTATGTCATTTGGGATTGCAATGTCATGAATTCCACAGCCATCTTTTATGCTAAAGGACTTCATCACTTCTCCATGCTCTCCCATATATATTTTTCCATCTGTTAATGTACCATCGACATCCATTACCAGAAATTTTACTTTTTTATTTAACATCTGAATTCTCCAAGCTTAAACTTATATAATAATAGTAAAACCATTGTTTTCAGTAGTTTATCCTCTACACCATGGAAATATGTACATCCATTTTGCATAATAACGTATAAGTACAGCTATTACACTGGTCAGTACTATCACAACTCCAAAAACAATATACGCACTTTCAATACCTACTTGTAGTAAAAGTAACCTCATATATTTAAATAAAATCAAGTGCAATGCCATTATTAACATACTACTTCTTCCCAACTCTTCTATCAATTTCAATTGATAACCTTTCTCATATAAGCACTCAACTGATACTATAGTGCAATAACTAAGTAAGCATGACGCCAAGCAATATAGAATAATATTTCCAAACTGTAAATATAACATATCAACATCACTTTTAATATATATACGATTGATAACCCCTGCTATTGTCCCCCCCCCAATCCTGTTAATAGTAGTTTTAAATGTGTAAATTCTTATTGAAACTTCCCGTTTTTCAAGGATTGGGAACTTACCTTGATA
>JBJEME010000044.1:0-70881 GCA_051879515.1 Lachnospira sp.
AATAAAGCGACGAATAAGATATATTTAATATGTAGTTTTGAAGGAGCAGTCCTTCTAATTGAATAGGGGATTGGTCAAATGGTATGATAGGGGTCTCCAAAACCTTTGGCGGGAGTTCGATTCTCTCATCCCCTGCTAACAAAAAAGTCTTGAAAGCGTTGATTTTACTGCGTTTGAGAGGCTTTTATTTTTTGCCCCAAATGGCCTTCCTCTAATTTTGCTCCAACGTTTGTTTAAATTTATCAGATTTATCAATTGTATGGTTCTATTACAAGACTTATAGCTTCTGTAATTGCCTATATTACAAGTATAGAACCTAATGCTACGGCAAATAATTTGATGACTGTACCAGCTTTTTTAAAGATAAAAACTTTATTAACACTATGATAAAAACCCGATTGAACACCAATAGAAAATAGCCATGCACGTATGCATGGCTACTAAATTGAATTGTACATTTTATTAGACTCAGTTGCACGTATGCAATTCGTCCGTATTGAGTTTTAACTATAGGTTAACTCTATCATTCTATAAGGAAATTGTCAATATTGAAATTGAAAAATTCATTTATCTTTTTATAGATTCTCAAAATGTTATAATTTCCAACATTATAAGTCTTGTTGTAGGATATCTTTTCTATTCTTCTATAATGGATCATTCGCATTTGGTCAAAACGAAGATATGATATTTTATCTTTGTTATGTTCTTTATTTGGAACACCTAATTTGATTGGAAACTCCATTATTCTTAATGGTTCGCTTGAACAAGGAATAATAAAAAACATATTTGCTTTCATATTAGACATAATAATACCATAGTGTCCATCAGAAAGTTCGTTGCAATATCCGTATCCGAAATTAATATGAACAATATCACCAATTTCAATCTTAGATGGATAATTTGCAGGTAAATACTTTTTCTTTTCTTCAATTAGTTCTTGTTTTCTCTTTGGGTCTTCTTCAACCTTGATTTTTGACAATAAAGACTTCTCATTTTTTGTCTTTTTTGGTATCTAATGCCAATTTATTACACCAAGAGAAAAACAAATCAAAATCATCCGTCTTAACATTTTGGATTACAGTTCCTTTTAACGCTCCAAGTAGCGAAGATAACTTTCGACTTTCTTCTTCTGTCATATTATTATATGCCTCCTTATTTAAAAATGATACATATTATTATATAATAAAACATTATATATTACCACAAAAATATATTCTTAACATTTAATATTTATTATTCCGAAAATTCATGATTAATTTATTTTCCATTCGGTCTGTAAAAGTGAATGACGGCTCTCTTCTGAAATAATAGTGTATACTGCGACATCACTGTACTTTTTTTGATTCTTATGTTAGAATGCATACGGAGTATGAGAATGATTTATGTATAATAATAAGAGATTAAGAGTGTTAAGGAGACTACCTGATGTACATATGTGAGTATTGTGAAAGTAAAATTGATATTAGCGATAAGGTATGTCCTACGTGTGGGGCACCGGTATCCAGTTACATAGATGTTGATGGGATGGATAATGATGTTAAGGCAAATTCTCAAAAGATATCAAAACTGGAAAAAGATTTGAAAAATATGAGGACAAAAAAGGGAATTAAAAGACATATACTTCTGGTTGCCGCAACTATAATCGGATTTATTATTCTTGTTTCTGTTATTACGGCCATATATGAAAGTATTGAATATACAGATGAGAACCTTAAAGTACCAGATAAAGTAGAGTTTATGTTGGAAGACAATGAATATTGTATTCCCATGAAAGTATCGGATTTTATTGAACAGACGGGAATTAAATTTCAGGATGAATATATAATTAATGCTAAGTCAAATGATTACATACGTTCAATTGACTATTCTGTCAGTCTAAATGTTTATAATATTGATGACACCGCTAAGAATTATACTGAATGTTATATTGGTTCAGTTAGTCTTGATTTAGATGATTTGCAGACAGAATCCTTTGAACTGATGGGAATTAAAAAGAATACTACATATAAACAGGCAAAAACCATTCTTGGTAAGGCTTCATATGGTTCAGGGTCTTCCAGAAATAAAAATGCAACATGGTATACAAAAAATGGATGGATAGGAATTTACTGGAGAGATAATAGTATATACAGCATTACCATTTCTAATTACAGAATGCTTGATAAAGGCTATTATGAGTAAAATATACTAATTGTTGCATTTACATTGGTATTGTAGTATAATTACATAAATACATAACGTGAATAACTTAATAATAATTGTGCAATTATAGGAGGAAACAATATGCGAATGAAAAAAATATTGAGCCTTTTTCTGGCGTTTCTGATGATTTTCACTATTTGCCCATATACGGCAAATGCAGGGGAAACTACAACCTATAACGTATCAACGGAGCAGGAATTGAGAGATGCAATTAATTCCGCACAGGATGGTGACATTATCAATATTAATGCTGAAATTTCGATTGAAGGCAGTGAGAATCTGGTTATAACAAAGGATGTAACCATTGATTTTGGTAATTATGGCAGCCTGACCTGCTCAAATGATACTCTGGATGCAGTTCTGATAATATCGGATTGTGATGTTACAATTACAGGAGGCCGCAGTGGCAGATGTGTATGGCTGTATGTAAATGGTAATACAATTGATAAAGCTATTCTTGTCAAGGCAGAATCAGCGAATACATCGTTAAAGATTGATTATATTATGTGCGGTGGTTCAATTGCAACTGAAGTTTCATCATCATCTTCTGCTAATTTGACAGTAACTATTGATGACGGAGAGTTTTATTCTAATGGTGCAAGCCCTGCATTAGATTTAAATGGAGGCACATTAGTAATTAATGGTGGAAGATATTCGGGATTTGATCCTGGCGATTATCTTGGACCGGATACTGAAGTTTTATCGGATGGATATAATTATGAAGTCAGGTCAACAATAATTAGCCCTGAGTTTAGTAAGATGCTTACTGATGGCAAGCTTATCATACCTTCAGTTATGCCGGAAGATGACTGGGAAGCGGCAATATTTGCGATAGCTGTCATTTGCGAATACGAAAAAGAAGGTGTCGAGTTATATGTAGAGCCTATTGGTGATATAGAAGATGGAATATTTGATATACAGTATTATGATACGGTGAATGACACTATAGAAGTCCATAGGGTTAAAGCGGAGTATACGGGTTCTGTAGATGAGGCGGTTTTGGAAAAGGCAAAGTATTATGCAGAGAATCTTCCTGCTGAGAGCATTTATGATACTGTGACGTTTAGAATTAAAGATATGGAAGTTATCAATCTGTGGGTAAACGAAGCTGGTTCAGATTTATTTAGTTTTTCGAGGAAAATAGTTAATTATTCCGGAGAGTTAAAGGAGTATCTTAATAATTCTAACTTTGATTTCAAAGTGGCGTATGTAGGAGCCGGCGATAATACGGATTTGTGTGTAGTCAGTGTTGGAGAAGGAGTTTTCAGTACCAATGGTGTTATTTGTGCAATGGCAGCCAATACTGTTGCTGGACAGGCTCAGCATGTAATATATGTACCGACTGAAACAGCTTTAACCAGGGAATCACTTCTTAATGCTGCACAGAAAAGGATTAATGAGTATTTAGGTGATACAACCAAGGTTGTGTTAAGTTATGGAGGTGCTTTTGATACCTTAATAGCGCCTGAATATGAAGAATACAGACAGTCTGTGCTTAATGCACTAGAAATAACATCAGCTCCTGATGATTATTTTATTGCCACTGTAAATGGACATCAGTATAAGTTACTTATAATTCCTGACAGCAGTAAAATGATTACTCCAACGTATAAAACAGTTGATGTTGCTTCCAATGTTACAATAAGCTCAGATGCATCGGAGATTCCTTTGGATACGAGTGTCTATGCATCTAAGCTTACAAATGATGACACTTACAATGATATAATCAGTAAGCTTGGCGTTGATGCGAATGTTACATATGATTTGAAGCTGTTTTCAAATTCAAATCAAACATATATTTCTTCATTGAAGAATGATAATTTTACAGTCTCTATTCCTATTACAGATGAACTTAAGGGTAAGGATTTGATGGCATACTATGTCGATGACAGCGGCAAGGTAACGAAGTATGCTGTAACACCTAAAGGAGACTTCGCAGAATTTCAGACAAACCATTTCAGTATTTATACTATTGCCGAAGCGCAGCCTGATGTTTGTCCAGTAAACGGTTCTTCACACAAGCTTACAGCAGTTCCTGCAAAGGCTGCCACAGCTGCAGCAGAAGGTAATAAGGCATATTGGACATGTGATTGTGGCAAATGGTATGCTGATGCTGAAGGAGCAACTGAAATTACAGATAAAACGTCAGTTGTTATTCCGAAACTTACTGAGGAAACCGGTGGAGAACCAAATACAGGAGATTCTTCTAATGTAGTATTAATGTTCGCATTATTACTTCTTTCAGTATCAGTTCTTTTTGGAACAGGGAGAAAATGTGTGTAGATAATTAAAGTATTTATATTAAAAAAGTATTTGCCACGAGTTATATCGTGGCAAATACTTTTTCAATTAATAGGAATGCCATATTTTTATATCATAAATGATATGTAGTTTTAAATGTGGTAAAAAATGGGCATCATTGCAATAGAAGATCAATTGTGGTAGAATAAGTTATAATTTTGAAAGGACATTGTTTTGATGGTAGACAGTAGAAATTTTAAAAAGTCAGGAAATAGTTATAATAAGAGATATAGAAATGCTCAAAATAGTGGCAAGAATAAAAAAAATCCACTTGTGCCGCTTTTAGTTGTTATTATCATGGCTGTAATTTTACTTCTCCTGCAATATTTTATGCTTGACATATTGCAGGATGCATATGAACAGATGGAAACACAGCCAACTTCAATGTTTGAACAGTTTAAGTATTTTTTATAAATTCAACGACATCAAGCATTCCCAGACCCTGCTGGTCCTCGGGAATGCTTATTTTTATTGTGTGATTATATATTCTTTGTTTAATCTGTTTTGGTGTGAGATTTTCCTTTGATAAAACTCTGGCAACTGCTCCGGAGACAATTGGCGCAGCCATGGAGGTGCCGCTTTTAACGGAATAACCGTTATTTATGTTACTGCAGGCAATAATATTAGTTCCGGTGACGACAACATCAGGTTTTACGATACATTCTTTTGTGGGACCTCTCCCAGAATAGTATTTTTTTCTGTTATATTTTCGAAGTGATGCTATATTTACGTAGTTGGAATCATCATCAAATGCCCCGACTGTTATGATTTTTTTACTTATTCCGGGAGAGGTGATACTGCATTTTTTGGGACCTGAATTGCCTGCTGCAGCCACTACTGTTATTCCATTATGCCACATTTCTTCAATTGCATTCACAAGTGTCTCCGAGTCATCATCTTCCTTGAAATCAGTTGTTCCAAAAGAAATATTGGCAACCTTGATATTATATTTTTTACAGTTTTTGATAACCCATTCAGCGCCTTTTATTACATGTTCAATCCGCCCGTTACCATTTTTATCAAGAACTTTTACGCCAACAAGATTAACCATTGGTGCAATACCTTTGTATTTACCATGTGAAGCATATCCGCTGCCTGCAATTATTCCGCTTACGTGGGTGCCGTGACCACTGTCATCATATGTACAGGTCCTGTTTTGGACGCAGTCATAGAAGCCAATTATTCTTCTGTTAAAATCTATGTGATTATAAATGCCTGTATCTAATACGGCAACGCTTATTGATTTTTCCATATATCAATCCGTTCCTCTTTGTATTTATTTTATTCTGTGTTATCTTTAATGTAACTTATTTTTAACTTGAAATATCTAATAAAATAAGTTTGATTTTTGATGTTGAATAACCTATAATTAACATATAAAATTTTCGTGTATGAGAGGTTATTTATGGATAATAAGAGAGTTGTTGTTGCTTTGGGAAGAAATTCGTTTGGTGAGACATTTCCTGAGCAGAAGGTTAATGTTAAGAAAGCTGCTGCAGCCATTGCTGATTTGGCAGAGGCTAAATATCAGATAGTTATAACACACAGCAACGGACCACAGGTTGGCATGATTCAGACTGCGATGACTGAATTTGCAAGATTAAATCCTGATGACAGAACAGTTGCCCCAATGTCGGTATGTGGTGCCATGAGTGAAGGATACATAGGTTATGACCTTCAGAATGCAATCAGGGAAGAACTTCTTAACAGAGGTATTTATAAGACAGTTTCCACGATTATTACACAGGTAAGGGTAGACCCATTTGACATTGCTTTCAGCGAACCAACCAAGATTATTGGAAGATATATGACAAAGGAAGAGGCAGAAGCAGAAGAGGAAAAGGGTAATTATGTTGTGGAAGAGGAACCTGGTAAATTTAGAAGAATTATTGCTTCACCTATGCCGATAGACATATATGAAATCGATGCAATTAAGACTCTGCTTGATGCAGGTCAGATTGTAATAGCAGCAGGAGGCGGCGGAATTCCTGTTTTACAGCAGGGTGCGCACCTTAAAGGGGCAAGTGCTATAATTGAGAAAGACTATGCCGCTGCTAAGCTTGCAGAGCTTACTGATGCGGGAACGCTTTTGTTCCTTACGGCTTATGACCAGCTTACAATTGGAAAAGGAACAGATGAAGAGAAGGTATTTGGTACAGTTTCTGCTTCAGAACTTCATGAATACATTAAAGCAGGACATTTTCCTGCAATTACAACATTCCCTAAGGTTGATGCATCTATCAGGTTTGTTACGGCAGACCCTTCAAGAAAAGCCATTATTGCCAACCTTGATAAAGCCAAAGAAGGCATGGCAGGAAAAGGTTGCACAGTAATTACTGCATAGTACGATTTAATGATTATAAACTCTGTGAGACGAGCGCTTATTCAATTTCTATTGTTGAGTAAATGCCGGGCTTGCAGAGTTTTTTTGTGGTGATTATTTCACGTAACCCCTATATCATGTAATTTACGTCCTTTTTTACAGAATATACCTTCTACCCAACAGAATATGACAAAAAAAGAACAATATAATCAATAGATATATACTTATAATGTATATTTGCTATAATTAAATTACGAAAAGCAATATATAAAGAGGGGTTTGCTAATGATTATTATGTTTGGAGATTACAATGAAGACAGTGACACATACACTGTACTAGAACAGGTTCAGAAGCTTGGAATTAACTATGTTAATATTCTTAACAGAGAGCAGATGGATGATAAGACCAGCAGGAGCCAGGATGAGGAATTTGTAGAGAATGAGAAACTGGTAGTAGTTTTTTTAGAGAAAGGGATGATTGATAATATAGATGCATTATACTACATGGATGTGGTAGAGAAGTTGTATTATGCCAATAAGATCAGGGTTATTGCAGTAAGATGTGGTGATAACGGAAGAAATTATCCTAAGAGGTTTGACTGGCTTAAGAAGGTTAATAATTATTATATCAATACTGAATCAGAGAAGTATGCTCTTCTGGTAAAGATTATTTATTGGCATTTGACAGATATCTATTATGACAGCATATATGACAGCAGCATGATTACAGAAGAGAATGGAGATGACCTGTCATTAGAACTGTCGTATTTTTGCTCGGAAAGAATATCAGGATATATTGCTGATATTCTGGCGGATTATTTTAATATCAGCGACAATAGAAGATATGTAAGGATTATCTATATGGTGATTCTTATGAGGTACATAATGACATTTGAGACAGATGAGGAAAGAAATGATAATAATATGGTTCACTGTGTGTGTAACTATATATACGACAACTCCGGATTACATTTTTTGTGTGGAATTGAGGAACAATATATTATGGAAATATGTTTTTTACTTGCATTTAAGCGTATTAGCCACTATAATTATTATGCTTAATAATTTGGAGGTTTGTATTAATGATAAGTGCTAATAACGTAACATTGCGTATAGGTAAGAAAGCCCTTTTTGAAGATGTTAATATTAAGTTTACAGAGGGGAACTGTTATGGTCTTATCGGTGCTAACGGTGCCGGAAAGTCAACCTTTTTAAAGATTCTTACGGGTCAGATTGAACCAAGCAAGGGAGATGTTTCAATTACACCGGGACAGAGATTATCTTTCCTGGAACAGGATCACTTTAAGTATGATGAATATACTGTTTTAGATACAGTAATTATGGGTAATGAGCGTCTATATCAGATAATGAAGGAAAAGGAAGCAATTTATGCCAAGGAGGATTTCACAGAGGAAGATGGTAATAAAGCAAGTGAACTCGAGGCAGAATTTGCTGATATGAATGGCTGGGAAGCAGAATCAGATGCAGCGCAGCTTCTTAACGGACTTGGAATTATGCCGGATTTACATTACAAGCAGATGGGTGAACTTAATGGTAGTGAGAAGGTAAAGGTGCTTCTTGCAAAGGCTTTATTTGGCAATCCTGATATTCTTTTGCTGGATGAGCCTACTAACCATTTGGATCTTGATGCTATTGCATGGCTGGAGGAATTCCTAATTAATTTTGAGAATACTGTTATTGTGGTTTCCCATGACAGATATTTCCTCAACAAGGTCTGTACACAGATTGCTGATATTGATTATTCTAAGATTCAGTTATATGCGGGTAACTATGATTTCTGGTATGAGTCAAGCCAGCTTCTTATTAAGCAGATGAAGGAAGCCAACAAGAAAAAGGAAGAAAAGATTAAGGAACTGCAGGAATTTATCCAGAGATTCTCTGCTAATGCATCTAAATCAAAGCAGGCTACATCACGTAAGCGTGCGCTTGAGAAGATTGAACTTGATGAGATCAGACCATCAAGCAGAAAGTATCCATATATTGATTTCAGACCGGCAAGGGAAATTGGAAATGAAGTTCTTACTGTAGAGGGAATTTCCAAGACAATAGACGGTGTTAAGGTGCTTGATAACATTTCATTTATAGTAAATCATGACGATAAAATTGCATTTGTTGGTTCTAACGAACTGGCTACAACAACATTGTTCAATATTCTTACCGGAAATATGGAACCTGATGAGGGAACCTTTAAGTGGGGTGTGACAACTTCACAGGCATATTTCCCTAAGGACAGTGCGGCAGAGTTTAATCGTGAGGATACAATTGTTGAATGGCTTACTCAGTATTCACCAGATCCGGATCCTACTTATGTGCGTGGATTCCTTGGCAGAATGCTTTTTGCAGGTGATGATGGCGTTAAGAAGGTTAAGGTATTATCAGGTGGAGAGAAGGTAAGATGTCTTATTTCCAAGATGATGATTATGGGTTCTAATGTGCTGATATTCGATGACCCTACTAATCATCTGGATATGGAATCAATTACAGCTCTTAATAATGCGTTGATTAAGTTTACCGGTGTTACTTTATTTACATCTCATGATCATCAGTTTATTCAGACCACGGCTAACCGTATAATGGAGATAGTGCCAAGCGGAAAGCTTATAGATAAGATTACGACATACGATGAATATCTCGAGAGCGATGAGATGGCAAGGAAACGTCAGGGATTTGCTGATGCCGGAAGTGATGACGAGGATTGATTTGAAATAAATATATAGCTTTAGATTTAAAGAAGCCGTTTCATGTTAGGAGATAAACTAGTCATGGCGGCTTCTTGTTTTATAGGGCAAATAATGGTATAATAATCTAATATGTTGATATGGAGGGAATGTTATGGCTTCTGGTAAAACAGCTAATACCAAAAGGTCCAATAATTCAGATAAAAAGACTGGTTCAGGAGTAAAAAAAGGCAAGTCAGGAAGTGCTTCAGCTTCATCGAGAAAGAAAAGTACCAATTCGAAGTCAGGCGGAACAAGAAAGAGTATGCCTGATAATCAGCTTGCTAATGATATATCAATTTTAGTTGGAATTGCCATCGTTTTGATATTATTGCTCAGTAATTTTAATTTATGTGGAAGTGTAGGAAAAGGAATTAAATGGTTCACTTTCGGACTTATAGGGGTTACAGAGTATATCGTACCGTTTTTAATCTTATTTGGGATAATATTTTCATTGGCAAACAGGGATTTGCTCAGAATTTTGAGAATTAAATACATTGCGGTGGCAGTGCTTACCGTGTTATCGTCAGCTTTAATACAGAGAATATATAATAAGCCGGAAATAGATTCAAGAATAGAGGATTTCTTTACATACAGTGCAAACCACTATTCCGGAGGTGGTCTGTTTGGAGGATTTATAGCTAAATTGCTAAACCCATTAGGATTGCTGGGTTCACTGGTCATTATTATTATTCTGATGATTGTCTGTATCGTGGTAATTACTGAGAAATCCCTTATAAATGGATTGAACCATGTTAAGGACAGCGGAAAAAGAATGATGGATGAGGCTAAGGAGGATTATTCTGCATATATGGAGCATTCCTCAAGGAAAAGAGATGAGGAAAGTGAATCCGAGGAAGAATACCATGAAAGACGGGAAAAAGAAAGAGATGCCGCCAGAATGCGCCGCATAGAAAAGCAGCAGAAAGCTCTTGATGAGAAAAGACTTCGCGAAGAGCGAATTGCTAATTCAAGAGCGAACCGAAAGGTCAGGGGTGTTACACTGGATACCCTTATTACACCATCTGAAACCAATCAGGATATAGATATTCATGAAATAATTGTAGATGAAGATATTAACGATAAATACACAAAGGATATCTATGACCCAGGCAGTAATGATGTTGTTAGCGAGATTCCTTTTGATGATTATTTCTTCAGGGATAGCGATGACAGAAATGTTGCTCAGGAGCATAAGGATAATAAGACATCAATGGGAACCTGTGAAGAACATGAAATAAATGAGGTGCAGGATAGTTTTAAAGTAAATTCAAAAAGTACAGTTGTCAGCGGCAACAATGAAGCTTTTGAGACACATGAGACAAAAGAAACTTCTTTTGTGCCGGAAGCTGTTAACAGTGACGCAACAGGCGAAGAAACTGCCGTTATGGACAAGAATGCTTCAAAACATGTTAAAAATTATGTTTTCCCACCAATTGATTTGCTTAATAAGAATAGAAGCTCTAAGAGTGTAAGTCTCCAAAGGGAGAATAAGGAGACTGCATTACGATTACAGCAGACTCTGCAGAATTTTGGAGTAAAGGTTACTATCACTGATATCTGCTGTGGACCAACTGTCACACGTTATGAATTGCAGCCGGAGCAGGGTGTTAAGGTAAGTAAAATTGTTTCTTTGTCAGACGATATTAAGCTCAGCCTCGCAGCAGCTGATATAAGAATAGAAGCTCCTATTCCCGGAAAGGCGGCGATTGGTATCGAGGTTCCCAACAAGGAATCAGGAAGTGTTGTCTTAAGGGATTTACTGGAATCAGACGAGTTTAAGAATGCAAAGTCAATTATCTCCTTCGGAGCAGGTAAGGATATTGCCGGAAAAACAATTGTTGCAGATATTGCCAAGATGCCACATCTGCTTATAGCAGGAGCTACTGGTTCCGGTAAATCAGTATGTATCAATACAATAATTATGAGTATTCTATACAAGGCAAGACCTGATGAGGTCAAAATGATTATGATTGATCCTAAGGTGGTTGAGCTTTCGGTATATAATGGCATACCGCATCTGCTTCTGCCGGTGGTATCGGATCCTAAAAAAGCGGCGGGGGCACTTCAGTGGGCAGTTAAGGAAATGACTGACAGATACCAGAAATTTGCGGATTTTAATGTCAGAAATCTTGCCGGATATAATGAGGTGGCAGATAAGAAGAATGCCAATCTCCAAAGTGGTGAGCTGCCTGTTGAGAAAATGCCTCAGATTGTAATTATTATTGATGAGTTGGCGGATCTTATGATGGTTGCCTCAGGAGAAGTGGAAGATTCCATCTGCAGACTGGCACAGCTTGCAAGAGCGGCAGGAATCCATATGGTTATCGCCACACAAAGACCAACTGTAAATGTAATTACAGGTCTTATTAAAGCAAATGTTCCATCAAGAATAGCATTTTCAGTTTCTTCAGGTCTGGATTCAAGAACTATTCTTGATATGAATGGTGCAGAGAAATTACTTGGAAAGGGAGACATGCTTTATTTTCCATCTAATATTCCAAAGCCGATACGAGTGCAGGGCGCATTTGTTTCAGATCAGGAAGTATCGGCAGTAGTCGATTTCTTAAAGGCGAATGCCGGTGAGGTGAATTATGATGAGAATATTGCAACTTCGGTGGTTAAAGCATCTGAGACAGGTGCTGCACCGGAGAAAAAGGACGACAGGGATTCACTTTTTGTTGAAGCGGGAAGATTTGTCATTGAAAGCAAAAAGGGTTCAATTGGAAGTCTTCAGAGACACTTTAAGGTTGGTTTTAACAGAGCAGGAAGAATTATGGATCAGCTTATGGAGGCCGGAGTTGTGGGACAGGAATTTGGAACCAAACCAAGAGAGGTGCTCATGACAATTGAACAATTTGAAGCTATAGTTGGAAAAGGCAGCAGTGAAATCTAGTATACTATTAACACAGATTATGCGTACATTTTAATTTTATTTTTACAATGGAGGTTTATTATGGGAGTAAAAAGCGATATCGAAATTGCACAGACAGCTAATATGTTACACATTAAAGATGTTGCGGCAAAGGCCGGCATATCTGAGGACGAGCTTGAGTTTTACGGGAAATATAAGGCCAAACTTTCTGATGAACTAATAGAGAGGGTTAAGGATAACGAGGATGGTAAACTTATTCTTGTAACCGCTATTAATCCCACACCGGCAGGAGAGGGTAAGACCACAATAAGCATTGGACTTACGGAAGGCTTATGTAAATTGGGCAAAAATGCTATGGCTGCCCTCAGAGAGCCTTCACTAGGACCATGCTTTGGAATAAAGGGTGGCGCTGCCGGAGGCGGTTATGCACAGGTTGTTCCTATGGAGGATCTTAATCTTCATTTTACAGGAGATTTTCATGCTATCACTGCGGCTAACAATCTTCTTGCTGCCATGCTGGATAATCATATCAATCATGGCAATGAATTGAGAATCGATACCAACAGAGTTGTATGGAAGCGTTGTTTAGACATCAATGACCGTGCTTTAAGAAATATTGTTATCGGACTTGGTGATAAGACTGACGGTGTAGTCAGGGAGGATCATTTTATTATAACTGTTGCATCAGAAATTATGGCTATTCTTTGTCTTTCTGAAGACATGGCAGACTTAAAGAGACGTCTTGCAAAGATAATTGTAGCATACGATATGGATGGAAATCCTGTAACAGCACAGGATTTAAAGGCTACAGGCTCAATGGCAGCACTCCTTAAGGATGCAATTAAGCCGAATATGATTCAGACACTTGAGAATACACCTGTACTTGTGCATGGAGGTCCGTTTGCCAATATTGCCCATGGGTGTAATTCAGTAAGGGCAACAAAGCTGGCACTTAAGCTTTCTGATTATGTGGTTACAGAGGCAGGCTTTGGCGCAGATTTAGGAGCGGAGAAGTTTCTTGATATTAAGTGCGTAAAGGCAGGACTTAAGCCGGATGCAGTTGTGATTGTGGCTACGGTCAGAGCACTTAAATATAATGGCGGAGTTCCAAAGGCAGAGTTAGGCAGGGAAGATTTGAAGGCTTTGGAAAGAGGAATAGTTAATCTTGACAAGCATATTGAGAATATACAGAAATACGGCATTCCTGTTGTTGTAACACTCAATTCTTTCATAACAGATACGGAAGCGGAATATGAATTTATTAAAGAACACTGCGAAGCTATGGGCTGCGAATTCGCCCTGGCCGAAGTGTGGGCAAAGGGCGGAGAAGGCGGAATAGACCTTGCAGGCAAAGTTCTGGATACCCTTGACAATAAAAAGTCAGAGTATGCTCCACTTTACCCGCTTGATATGCCTCTTGACAAGAAGATAGAGACAATAGCAAAAGAAATCTATGGAGCTGATGGTGTAACCTTTGATGCGAAGGCGAAGAAACAGTTAGAGCATATTACGGAAATGGGATTTGGAAATCTGCCTGTCTGTATGGCAAAGACACAGTATTCTCTCTCAGATAATGCATCACTTCTTGGCAGACCAAGCGGTTTCACAATCAATGTAAGAGAATGCTATGTTAATGCAGGCGCAGGCTTTGTTGTAGCTTTGACAGGAAAGATTCTTACAATGCCGGGACTTCCTAAGGTTCCTGCTGCGGAAGGAATTGATTATGATGAGAAAAATGACCGAATAGTTGGATTATTTTAAAGGAAATGTTTGTTCCGGAAAGGAAAGACCATGAAATTATCAGAGATTTTAAAAAGTTGTGAAGCTAATGAAGTAAACGATTTTGAGTACCGTGTTATTCAGGGAAATATTGATTGTGAAGTAACAGATATTACATCGGATTCCAGAAAAGTAAATGAGGGCTCTATATTTGTGTGTATTGTAGGTGCAGTAAGTGATGGACATACATATATTCCTAAGGTTACAGATAAGGCAAGTGTAATAGTTGTTATGGAGGGAGCTTCTTATGACACAATTCCTGATAATGTGGCGGTTGTAGAAACTGCTAATACAAGACTTGCACTGGCGCTTATGTCTGCAGCTGTGTATGGCAATCCTGACAGGAAACTGTTTACAATAGGGATTACCGGAACAAAGGGAAAGACAACCACCACGTATATGATTAAGAATGTACTGGATGCATGTGGTATCAAAACAGGACTTATCGGTACAATTGAGACCATAATAGGTGATGAACATACACCTGCATGTAATACTACGCCTGAGTCAATTGCAATACACCAGTCATTTGCCAAAATGGTTGAAGCAGGCTGCAGGGCAGTTGTAATGGAGGTATCTTCACAGGGCTTAAAGCTGGACAGAACAGCAGGAATTATGTTTGATATAGGAGTATTCACCAATCTTAGCCAGGACCATATTGGGCCTAATGAACATTCTTCCTTTGAGGAATATCTTGAGTGCAAGGCAAAGCTTTTCAGACAGTGCAGGATTGGGATAGTAAATGGTGATGACAGGCATGTGGAGGATATAATAAAGAATGCTACCTGCACAATTGAAAAATATGGACTTAATGACGGCCTGGATATACAGGCTACTGATATTGAGCTTTTGCATGAGAATGGAAAGATAGGTTTAACATACAAGTGCAGAGGACTTGTAAATATGGATGTTAGCCTTAATCTTCCGGGTAAATTCTCGGTATACAATTCGCTTTGTGCAATTGCTGTAACAAGACATTTTAATGTAGGAAAAGAAAAGCTCTTAGAGACTCTAAAGCATGTGAGCGTTAAGGGAAGAATTGAGCTTGTTAAAGTTTCAGACCAATTCACGCTTATGATAGATTATGCTCATAATGCCATGTCTTTAGAGAGCATACTGACTACGCTTAAGGAATACAACCCTCACAGACTGGTATGTGTATTTGGATGTGGAGGAAACCGATCAAAAGACAGAAGATATGAGATGGGGGAGGTTTCAGGACGCCTTGCGGATTTGACAGTAATAACATCAGATAATCCAAGATTCGAGGAACCTGAAGCTATAATTGAAGATATTAAGACAGGAATAAGCAGAACTTCCGGTAAATATATAGATATAATCAACAGGAAAGATGCAATTAAATATGTAATTGAGCACGGAGAACCGGGAGATATTATAGTTCTTGCAGGTAAAGGTCATGAAGATTATCAGGAAATCAAAGGAGTGAAGTACCCTATGGATGAAAGAGTTCTGATAGCTGAGGTTTTGGAGGAATTAAGGAATAATTAATGTATGCAGATATAATTGTTGATTTGTCACTGGAGCAGGTGGACAGACCATTTCAATATAGAATTCCGGATGATTTAGAGAACGAAATATCAATAGGAACAATGGTAAATGTGCCTTTTGGAAAAGGTAACAGAATGCTTAAGGGATATGTGATTGACATTACAGAAAAAGCTTCATTTCAACCTGATAGAATTAAATCAATCGACAGCATTGTCAAAGGCAAAACCGGTCCAATTGAAAGACAGATAGAGCTTGCATGCTGGATGAAGAAAACATACGGCTCCACAATGAATCAGGCACTGAAAACAGTTATTCCTGTAAAAGATAAGATAAAACCGATTGTTAAACAGTCAGTTTCTCTTGATATTCCTGTTGAAGAAGCACAGAGAATATTGGGAAGCTTTGGCAGGAATCAGAGGGCAAAATACAGGCTTTTAGAGGCTCTTATTGAAGAAAACTGTATTGAAATGAATCTTGTGAAAAATAAGTTAAATATTTCACCACAGACAATTGCATCATTAGAAAAAACCGGTGTGGTCAGAATTAACCAGGAGGAGCAGTATCGGAATCCTGTATCTGATAAAAGTATATTCAATAAAAGGGTTCAGCTTAATCAGTTACAGCAGAGTGTGGCAGATGAAATTATTCATGACTTAGAGTCAGAGGATTACAAAACTTATCTTTTACATGGAGTTACAGGAAGTGGTAAGACAGAGGTGTATCTGGAGGTAATAGATTATGTTATAAGGCAGGGAAAGCAGGTTATAATGCTTATTCCGGAGATAGCATTAACTTTTCAGACAGTACAGAGGTTTTATCACAGATTTGGCGATAAAGTATCAATCATGAATTCGAGAATGTCTAAAGGTGAAAGATATGACCAGTATCTGCGTGCACTTTCGGGAGAGGTAAGTATTATGATTGGTCCCCGCTCCGCACTTTTTACACAGTTTCCTAATCTGGGACTTATTGTGATAGATGAGGAGCATGAGAACGCCTACAAATCTGACGTTACTCCTAAATACTGTGCAAAGGAGACGGCAATACATATTGCAAGACAATCCGGTGCATCTGTGATACTTGGCTCTGCAACGCCTTCTGTGGACAGCTACTATAAAGCTTCAACAGGGGAATATAAGCTGTTCACTCTTGATAAAAGAGCAGGGGAGGCGAATCTTCCGGTTGTACATATGGTTGACATGCGCGCAGAGTTAAAGGATGGAAACCGCTCGGTATTTAGTCGCAGTCTTCATGAACTGATTGAAGACAGACTGGCAAAAAATGAACAGATTATGCTTTTTTTAAACAGGAGGGGAATTGCGGGATTTATATCCTGCCGAAGCTGTGGAGAGGTAATAAAATGCCCTCATTGTGATGTTTCACTGACAGAGCATGGTAATGGCAGACTGGTGTGTCATTACTGCGGTTATGAACAGAACAAAGTGACTGTATGCCCTAAGTGTGGCTCCAGATATATTTCAGGCTTTAAGGCAGGGACAGAGGCAATAGAGAAATTAGTTCATAAGGAGTTTCCAAAGGCAAGAACCTTGAGAATGGATATGGACACCACTAAAGGAAAGAACGGGCATGAGGATATTTTGTCACAGTTTGCCAATGAGCAGGCGGATATTCTAATTGGTACCCAGATGATAGTTAAAGGGCATGATTTTCCAAAGGTGACGCTTGTGGGAATTGTGGCAGCAGACATGTCCTTACATGTGAATGATTTCAGGGCATCTGAAAGGACTTTCCAGCTTGTTGTTCAGGCAGCAGGAAGATCAGGAAGAGATAAACGCCAGGGAGAGGTTGTAATACAAAGTTACTCGCCTGAGCATTACAGCCTTGTGACTGCTGCAGCTCAGGACTATAATTCATTTTATGAGAGAGAGATTGCTTACCGGAGATTATTATCATATCCGCCTGTTAATAATATGATTAAGATTACATTGTCATGTGTGGATGACAATTGGGTGTCAGTTCAGGCGGATAATCTGAAAGGTTACCTTGAAGGTTTTACAGATGAGGCAGAAGAAGGCATTCCACAAACCGGGAGAACGCAGGTGCTTGGACCTGTAAATGCGCCAATTTATAAGATTAAGGATGTGTTCTATAAGCTTATATATATAAGAATGTCATCGGGATCAGACAGAGATAAAATGATAGAGGCTGCGGATAAATATGTTCAGAATAACGCAGATTTTAAAAAAATAACAGTTCAATATGATATTGAAGGATAGGAGAAGAATATGGCATTAAGAAACATTAGAGAGATAGGTGACGACATATTGAGAAAGGAATGCAGAGAGGTTACAGAAATGACACCTAAGCTTGCAGAACTTATAGATGATATGTTTGAAACTATGTATGAATCCAATGGTGTGGGCCTGGCTGCGCCGCAGGTTGGAATCAGAAAAAGACTTGTTGTAATTGACTGTGGGGACGACCCTATCGTATTAATTAATCCTGTTGTCCTTGAGACAAGCGGATCACAGACCGGACAGGAAGGGTGCTTAAGTGTGCCTGGCAAAGCGGGGATTGTAACAAGACCTAACTATGCTAAAGTTAAGGCGTTGAATGAGAATATGGAAGAAGTGATTGTCGAGGGAGAGGAGCTTCTTGCAAGATGTATGCTGCATGAGATAGACCATTTGAATGGTATTTTATATGTAGATAAGGTAGAAGGAGAATTGTTGAACCTTCAGGAAGAAGAGGAATAATGAAAGTTGTATTTATGGGAACCCCGGATTTCTCAGTGGAGACATTAAAAAAGATAATTGAGGCAGGACATGAGGTTGTGGCAGTAGTAACACAGCCTGATAAGCCGAAGGGGAGAAGTGGTGCATTATGCTTTTCTCCGGTAAAGGAGGAGGCTGTTTCAAAGGGACTTACAGTGCTCCAGCCTGAAAGGGCGAGAAATCCTGAATTTATAGAAACTCTTAGATCATACGATGCAGACGTGTTTGTTGTGGTTGCATTTGGACAGATTCTTCCCAAAGAGATTATAGATATGCCACCATTTGGATGCATCAATGTTCACGCTTCCCTGCTTCCTAAGTACAGGGGTGCGTCACCTATACAGTGGGCTGTCATTGACGGATGTGAATACTCCGGTGTCACCACAATGAAGATGGATGAAGGAATTGACACAGGAGATATATTGCTTGTGGAAAAGGTTAAGCTTGACGAGAAAGAAACAGGCGGTTCATTGTTTGATAAACTTAGTATAGTTGGAGCTGATCTTTTAGTTGAAACACTGAAAAGGCTTGAGGAGGGTACAATTACCCCTGTTAAGCAGAATGATGCTGAAAGCACCCACGTTAAGATGATTCCAAAGTCTTTAGGAAATATAGATTTTTCAATGGAAGCTTCGAGAATAGAACACCTCATAAGAGGTCTTAATCCTTGGCCAAGTGCATTTACCACAATTGCAGGGAAAATGCTTAAAATATGGGATGCTGATGTGTTAGACGAAAATCGGGTGCTCTCACTTTTTAGGGATAGTATAGCTTCGGAAAATATGAACCAATTCGGTGCCGGCACAGTGGTATATTTTGATAAAGAAACATTTGTTGTTAAATGCGGACAGGACTATTTAAAAATCAATGAAGTACAGATGGAGGGAAAGAAGCGCATGACTTCTGATTCGTTCCTCAGAGGTTTCCATATGGAGACAGGTATGGTACTTGGAAAGTAGGAAGATTTGGCAGATTCAGTAAATACCAGAGTTGTTGCCCTTGAAATAATCATTCAGGTGAATGAGAATAAGGAATTCTCTCATGTGGTTATCAATGATGCATTAAGTAAATACCAGTATCTGGACAAGACACAGCGGTCATTTATAAGCAGACTTGCTCTTGGTTCAATTGAAAAGAAGATTGAGCTGGATTATATTCTGGATATGTTCTCAAAAACTCCTGTGACTAAGATGAAACCGCTTATTAGAAATCTTATGGAAATGTCTGTGTATCAGCTTCTGTATATGGACAACGTTCCTGATTCTGCAGTTTGTAATGAGGCTGTGAAGATAGCCGGAAAAAGGGGATTTGTTAATCTAAAGGGTTTTGTCAACGGTGTGTTGAGAAATATCGCAAGAAATAAGGATAATATTGTCTACCCGGATAAGACTGAAGATTTGGTGAAATATCTGTCTGTAAAGTATTCCATGCCTCAGTGGATAATTGAAATGTGGAACAAGGAATATGAGTATGACGTTATTGAAGATATACTCAAGGGAATGGAGTGCGACAAAAAGACATATATCCGGTGCAATACGTCGAAGATTTCCGTTGACGGGCTTAGGGCGCAGTTTGAAAAGGAAAATGTAACATGTGGGAATACAGACAATCTTTCCTATGCAATGGAAATAAATGGTTACGATTATCTGGCAGGTCTGGACAGCTTTAATGATGGCCTGTTTCAGATTCAGGATATAAGTTCAATGTATCAGGGAGAAGCTGCAGCACCAAAAGCAGATGATCTGGTTATTGATGTCTGTGCAGCACCCGGTGGGAAAAGTGTAAATGCGGCATTAAAAATGCTTGAGGATGCCGCTGATAACAATACCAATTGCACAGGTAAGGTTATAGCAAGGGATTTAACTGATTACAAGGCTGATTTAATCTGGCAGAATGTGGATAGGTTATCTTTAGAGGAATATATTGATGTTCAGGTGCATGATGCCTGTGAAAAAGATGATTCACTGGTTGGAATGGCTGATGTTGTAATTGCTGACCTGCCATGCTCAGGCTTGGGAATAATTGGACGGAAACCGGATATAAAAAACAGAATTACAATGAAAGACTGTGAGGAACTTGCTGCACTTCAAAGAAAGATTCTTTCTGTTGTAAATGAATATGTAAAACCGGGAGGAGTGCTTGTGTACAGTACCTGCACAATTAACTCTTTGGAAAACGAAGGGAATGCCGGATGGTTCAGTGATAATTTTGATTTTGAAAGAGAAGGGGATTATGGTCAGATTCTCCCTTCAAAGAATGGCATTACAGATGGCTTTTTCATTGCAAAATTTAGGAAAAAACTCTAAGGGCAATAATTGGAAGGATAAGTATGAGTGATAGTACATTTTATGTTCAGGGAAATAATGATGGCAAATTAGATATCAAATCGCTAAACTTTCATGAGTTGTGCCGATTTATGGACGAGATTGGCGAGAAAAAGTTCAGGGCAACACAGCTGTATGAGTGGATGCATCAAAAGCTGGTTCCGGATTATGAAAGCATGACTAGCATATCAGTTCAGTTAAAGACTGTTCTTATGGAAAAATGTGTTTACACCTGCCTGAAACCGGTGAAAGTCCAGGAATCTAAACTGGATGGAACAAGGAAGTATTTATTTGAATTAAATGATGGTAACTATGTGGAAAGTGTATTCATGAAGTATCATCATGGGAATTCGGTATGTATTTCATCCCAGGTAGGATGTCGCATGGGGTGTCGTTTCTGTGCCTCAACTCTTAAAGGCTGCATTAGAAACCTGACACCGTCTGAGATGCTGGACCAGGTCTACAGGATTCAGTATTTATCGGGAGAAAGAATAAGCAATATTGTAATAATGGGCTCCGGAGAGCCTATGGATAACTACGATAATGTAATAAAATTCCTTGAGTTAATTAATGCTGAAAAGGGATTAAATATCAGCCATAGAAATATAACAGTATCATCCTGCGGAATTGTCCCTAAATTAAAGGAACTGGCAGATTTAAAACTGCAGATTACACTGGCTGTTTCACTTCATGCACCTAATGATGAACTAAGGAAAACAATGATGCCGATTGCTAACAGGTATTCAATTGATGAGCTTATGGAAGCCTGCAGATATTATCTGTTTCAAACCGGAAGAAGAATATCATTTGAGTACAGCCTGGTAAAAGGGGTGAATGATACTGATGAATGCAGTAAACAGCTTTCAAATCTTTTAAAGGGATTAAACTGCCATGTCAATCTTATACCGGTAAATCCCATAAAAGAAAGGGAATATGAGCAGTCAGAGAAGAATGCAATTCAGGCTTTTAAAAATAAACTTGAAAAAAATCGAATAAATGTTACTATTAGAAGGGAAATGGGCAGAGATATTGACGGTGCCTGTGGACAATTAAGAAACAACTATATGGAGGATAATCATGAAGTCGGTAGCAATGACTGACATAGGAATGACTCGCGCTGTGAATCAGGACTATGTATATGCATCTGAGAATGCTGTTGGCTGCCTGCCGAATCTGTTTGTACTTGCAGATGGAATGGGTGGACATAAAGCAGGTGATATGGCATCCAGATATACAGTTGAACAATTTGTGTCATTGATTGGACAGTCTGGTGCAAAGGATCCTATTTCGGCCATAAGCCAAAATGTCACGAAAGTCAATCTGAAACTGATGGAAAAAGCAGAGGAATCTCCGGATTATGAAGGAATGGGAACAACCCTTGTCGTGGCAAGCATTTTTGATAATGTATTGAGGGTGGCTAATGTTGGTGACAGCAGATTATATGTAATAAATGATGACATTGTCCAGATTACCAGGGATCATTCCCTGGTTGAAGAGATGGTTCTTATGGGGAAGATTGGCAAGGAAGAGGCTAAGAATCATTCTCAGAAAAATGTAATCACAAGAGCAATAGGCGGATATATTTATGTAGAAGCTGAGATGTTTTCAGTTGATTTAAAGGAGAATGACCGCATTCTTATGTGCTCAGACGGGCTTACCAATATGGTAGAGGATTCCGAGATATTAAATATTATTAAGAGCAACAGCAATATTGAAGAAGCTGCTTCACAGCTCATTGCAAAAGCCAATGAGAATGGTGGGAGCGATAATATATCAGTGATAATAATTGAACCATAGCAGAGGGGTTGTTTATGTTAAGAAGTGGAATGTTTATAGCGGACAGATATGAAATTATAGAACAGATTGGTACAGGCGGAATGGCAGATGTTTATAAAGCAAAGTGCCATAAGCTGAACAGATATGTTGCGATAAAAGTATTGAAGTCTGAATTTAGTGAGGATAAGAATTTTGTATTTAATTTTCGTGCGGAGGCACAGTCAGCTGCAGGTCTTACACATGCTAATATCGTAAATGTGTATGATGTAGGTGACGAGAATGGCATTTATTATATTGTAATGGAGCTTGTAGAGGGAATAACACTCAAGAAATATATTGAGAAGAGAGGAAAAATTCCATATAAAGAAGCGGTAAGCATTGCAATTCAGATTGCTAATGGTATGGATGCTGCCCATAAGCATCATATTATTCACAGAGATATTAAGCCTCAGAATATTATTATCTCAAAAGAGGGAAAAGTAAAGGTAACGGATTTTGGAATTGCAAAGGCAGCTTCCACAGGAACCATTACTTCTTCTTCTGCAATGGGTTCAGTTCATTATATCTCTCCGGAACAGGCAAGGGGCGGATATTCTGATGAGAAGAGTGATATTTATTCTCTAGGCGTTACTATATTCGAAATGCTTACAGGAGTAGTACCATTTGATGGTGATACGGCGGTGTCAGTGGCTGTAAGGCATATTCAGGATCAGATTCCTGCTCCGTCAGAATTGGTTAATGATATACCGATAAGTATTGATAAGATTGTGTTAAAATGTACACAGAAGAGAAGAGAACAGCGTTATCAGTCGGCAGCAGAGCTTATTGCAGATTTGAAGAAGGCTTTGGTTTCGCCGGACGAAGATTTTGTTAAGCTTCCATACCCTTATGTTAATGCGGCAGCCTCACAGGCAGGTGATGGCGTGGCTAATGATAGTGTGCAAAGAGCCGGAATGTTTACCCCTATTAATGAG
Source organism: Lachnospira sp. (assembly GCA_051879515.1). Classification (GTDB taxonomy): domain Bacteria; phylum Bacillota; class Clostridia; order Lachnospirales; family Lachnospiraceae; genus Lachnospira. The sequence goes on from JBJEME010000044.1 coordinate 23,537, forward strand.
GATGAGGAAGACGACTTAGGAATCAGCGAAGATGAAATTGGATATTCTGAGAACATGGATGTTGATGATGAGGGCAGTGATAAGCTGGATTTGATTATAAAGATAATCGGAATCGGTATCTGTGTAGTTATTCTTATTATTACAATATTTATTATTGCCAGTCTTCTTAATTCAGGAAAAAGTAATAAACCTTCCGAGGAGACTACAAAAACTGAGGAAGTCACAACAGAAGATCCTAATCTGGTTGTAATGCCTGATGTTACAGGATTGACTAAGGAGGAGGCTATCGCAGCACTGAATGCTAAGGGTCTTGGATATGATGTTAAGTCAGAGAATTCTGATAAAGTTGCTGCCAATGTTGTAATAAGACAGGAAACGGTTGCAGGTGCAAAGATTAAAAAGAATTCACAGCCTGTGATTGTAATAAGCCTTGGCGAAGATGTTAATACTGTTGATATTCCTGATGTTGTGAATAAATCAGAGGATGCAGCAAGAACAGCATTAGAAAAGCTGGGATTTGTTGTTAATGTAGAGTATGATTACAGTGACAAATATGCGGCTTATAAGGTTATTAGCTACACTCCGACAGGCGTTGCAAAGAAGGGCGACACAATTACAATTGTAGTCAGCCGTGGAGCTGAAGAAAAAGAAGTAACAATGATTAAGCTTATCGGAAAGACTGAGAGTGAAGCAAGACGATGGCTTGATGAGAATGGTCTTAAGATTAAGGTTAATTACGAAACAAGCAGTAAGAAGCCTTATGGAACTGTTTCAGCGGTCGATTATCCTGAGAAAAGTATAGTTAAGACAGGAATGACGATAACAATTCAAGTCAGTCATTATACAGAACCGGAGACGAAACCGACTGAACCGGAGACTCCGAAAGAGCCAGAAAGTTCTTCCGAAGATAATACACAAAGCAGTTCAGAAAGTAATTCAGAAGGTAATTCAGAAGGCAATTCTGAAGCTTCAGGTGAATCTACTTCTGCACCGGCAGCCAGCTAGTGATAAGGTGTATTTATGCAGGGAAAGATTATTAAAGGAATCGCTGGTTTCTACTACGTACATGTAGAGACCAGCGGAATTTATGAATGTAAGGCAAAAGGCGTATTCAGGAATAGGAAAGTTAAACCTTTGGTGGGGGATAATGTTGAAATTGATATCATTGATGACAATGGTATGAAGGGTAACATTGTTGATATTCTCCCAAGGAATAATGAACTTATAAGACCTGCGGCAGCCAATATAGATCAGGCTATGGTCATATTTGCCGTAAAGACACCTGAGCCAAACTTTAATCTGTTAGACAGATTCTTGCTGATGATGGATTATCAGCATATCCCGACTGTGATTGTATTTAATAAGACTGATCTGGCTGACAAGGAAGAAATAGACAGGCTTAAGGATATTTATTCAAAATGTGGTTGTGAGACGCTGTTTATCAGTACATTTAATGATAATGATGTCAATAAGGTGCTTGAGTGTCTTAAAGGAAAGACCACTGTGCTTGCAGGACCTTCAGGTGTGGGAAAGTCGTCCCTTACTAATCTTATTCTTCCGGAGAATGTCAGTGAGACAGGAGATGTTAGCAGGATTGGAAGAGGAAGACATACAACCAGACATTCTGAGATATTTCCGGTTATGCAGGAAACTTATATCTGTGATACACCGGGATTTACATCCCTTGTTCTGCCTGAATTTGAGAAAGAGGATTTGCACTTTTATTTCGCTGAGTTACTTGAACTTGAAGGAAAATGCAGATTTAACGGATGTATGCATGTGAATGAGCCGGACTGCGCAGTGAAGGCGGCAGTTGAAAGCGGTGCGATTAATAAAAGACGTTATCAGAGTTATCTGGAAATATTTGAAGAATTAAAGAATAAAAAGAAATACTGAATAATATATACATTTGTCTAAGGAGACCAGGAAAGTAATGAACATCTTATCACCATCAATTTTATCGGCGGATTTTAAGAAGCTTGGAGAGGATATAAGAGTTATTGATGAGGCAGGAGCTGAGTATATTCATGTAGACGTCATGGATGGATTATTTGTTCCAAGTATTTCATATGGCATGCCTGTTATTAAATCAATAAGGGAGGCTACAAAGAAGACGTTTGATGTACATCTTATGATACAGGAACCGATAAGATATATTGAGGAATTTGTTAAATCGGGCGCTGATATTATTACTGTTCATGTGGAAGCGTGTGAGGATAAGGCTGCAACACTTGAAAAGATTCATGACTACGGTGTTAAAGCGGCAATCACCTTGAATCCAGAAACACCGGTGGAATCAATTTATCCATATCTTGAAATGGTGGATATGGTTCTTGTTATGAGCGTTCATCCCGGATTTGGAGGACAGAAATTCATACCGGAATCCCTTGATAAGGTAAGAGCAATAAGGGAAAAACTTAATTCAATGAATCTTGATACTGATATTGAAATCGATGGTGGAATTAATCTTGACAATGTATCACTGGCAATTGAAGCAGGTGCCAATGTTATTGTTGCGGGGTCAGCAGTATTCAAAGGCGATGCGGCAGATAATGTGAAGAGTTTTCTTGAAGTTATGCGTGTGAAATAGCAGAGTTTATGTGGGAGGTAGTTAGTAATGAGTTTGAGAGAAGAGAGCTATAATGCAACAGTTGAATTACTGGATATAGCAGGAACAGAAGAAGGAGATGTTCTTGTTGTGGGATGCTCCACAAGTGAAGTTCTTGGCGAAAGAATTGGTTCTGCTTCCGCTCCGGAACTGGCTAAAGAGGTATTTGAAGGAATATATGATGCTGTCAGAGAAAGAAAAATGTATTTGGCGGCACAGTGCTGTGAACATCTTAACAGAGCGCTGATTATTGAAAAGAAGCTTGCTAAGGAAAGAAATCTTGACATTGTAAATGTTGTTCCATGGCCAAAGGCAGGAGGCTCATTTGCAACTATGGCATATGAACATTTTGAGAATCCTGTTGCAGTGGAGCATATTACGGCTGAGGCTGGGATGGATATAGGAGATACTCTTATAGGCATGCATTTAAAGGATGTGGCGGTTCCTGTAAGACTTTCGGTTAACAGTATCGGACAGGCACATCTTGTGTGTGCCAGAACTAGAGCCAAGTTTATAGGCGGAGAGAGAGCACATTATACTATTCCGGGAGAAAGATAATTAGTGTTATGTTTTACTGAATAAAAAGTATTTTGAAAAGACAAAACAGTCATTAAACAGAAGAGGAGTGTATCAATGCCTGATTTCAATAATATGGCGGAATTGAATATTGGATTGCTGTTATTTTCTGCTTTGGTATCATTATTGCTTCTGATTGGTGTACTGTCAGATAGTAAGAATATAAAAACATATATGAAAAGACTGGTTCTTCTTCTGATAATTAATATTTTAATGAATCTTGGCGAGGCAGGTATCTGGGTTATTGGTTCTGTGGATGGAAACCGAATAATACTTGATATCTGCTGCGTTTTATCATATGGTGGCGGAGCCGCAATGATGCTCGTATACAGCTATTGCCTGATTGATTTTATCAGCGAAAGAAAGAAGGTATCCTATAGTCCGGTGTATGTCATGGCAGGCATATGTGCTGTCTATTTTATTCTGATAATTATATCCATGTTTAATGGAATGATTTACCATGTGGACAATCAGGGGTTATTATCTGATGGCCCTTTTGAATATTTTTCCTGGGTGCTTGATGCGGTAATGCTGGTTACATTATGTTTAATTGTGATTTATTACCGAAAATACATAAGCCGTAGAGAAATGTGGTGCTTGTTGAGCTTTTCGTTGCTTTCGCTTCCTACAACGGCAATGAAGACAGTCTGGTATCCGGTGCCTGAGTTTTTGTCAGCGACATTGGCTATAATACTGATTTTTCTGCTGTTTCACAAAGAAATGAACAGACAGCTTGTGGAAAAGGAAAGACAGCTGATTGAGAGCAGGCTGGCAATAGCCATAAGCCAGATTCAGCCACATTTTATCTATAATACGCTGTCTACAATTGGAGAACTTTGCCAGAGAGACCCTGCCATGGCCGAGGAGGTTACAACGAAGTTTGCCCTGTATCTTAGGGGAAACCTTAATCATATGGAGAATACGTTACCGGTCAGTTTCAGTAAAGAACTGCAGCATATCAAAACATATCTGTGGATTGAAAAAATGCGGTTTGGAGATGATTTAAACATAGTATATGATATTATGACGGAGGATTTTAATATACCATCCCTGTCGGTCCAGCCTATTGTGGAAAATGCAGTGAAGCACGGGATGATGGGAAGCAATGATGTCTGTACAATTATCATATCAACCTGCGAGAAAGATGATGGATATGAAATTAAAATAGCGGATGACGGAGAAGGCTTTGATATGACAAAGCCTGTAGGGGATGATAAAATTCATGTGGGTCTGGAAAATGTAAGAAGGCGCTTGGAACTTATGGTAAATGGAACGTTGTTAATTGACAGCCATCCGGGAGAGGGAACGTGTGTTGTCATTTTTGTTCCGAAAACAATGAATTAGAATGATGTTGAGGGGAAATGCTTTTTTACCGGGCAGCATGCTGTTGGAAAGAAATGCAAATGAAAGTAAGAGGGGATAAATGAGAATACTGGCAGTAGATGATGAATATTTGATGTTAGAAAGATTATGCAGATGTATTAAAGAGGTAAAACCTGATGTTGAGCTGATTGCCTTTCGTCATGCGGAGGAAGCTCTGGAGTATACACGAAATCAACAGATAGATGTTGCATTTCTGGATATCCATATGCGAAAGATGAATGGATTGGAACTTGCCAGACAGATAAGAATAACACAGCCCAAAGTCAATATAATATTTAGCACCGGTTATGACGACTATATTTTTGATGCTGTATCAGATGTTCGATGCAGCGGATACATTTTAAAACCGGTCACGGTAGAACAGGTTTCCGATGAACTTAATAATCTTCGTAACCCTGTTGGGAATGATAAAAAAGATAATGTGTATATCAGATGCTTTGGTAATTTTGATGTGTTAGTAAACGGAGAACCGCTGTATTTTGATTCTGCCAAAACCAAGGAACTGCTGGCTTATCTTGTAGACAGAAACGGGGCAGTATGCACAAACAAGGAAATAATGGCAACACTTTGGGAAGATGGGGATGATCATTATTCATACCTGAAAAAATGTAAAAAATCGCTCAATAAGACATTAGAAGATGCAGGAATAAGCGATATTGTAGTTAATTACCGTGGAAGCATGTTAGTAAACACAGAATTATTTGAGTGTGATTATTACAACTGGCTTGCCGGTAATACAGAGGGAACAAATGCCTATCATGGAGAGTATATGACGCAGTACAGCTGGGGGGAATTAACTAATGCGTCACTTGCGATGAGATGAAAAAATTACAGGAAGCACCGAAGCTTTAACTTCGTGTGTAGTTCACAGAATTTTAGAACAATATTAGAATAATAATAGTTTTTGACACTACCTTAAATAAACAGGAGGTTCATTACATGAAGAAACGAATTTTTTCCATTATGATTATGCTCACTCTGCTTCTGAATAGCGAAGTGTGCCTTGGCCAACAATTGCCCAGTCTCAGCACGGCAAGGATTATTGAACTGCAGGAGCTGGCTGGCGAAAACAGTGCGCAGTGGATTGAGGGTACGCCGCCCTCGTCGGACATGAACGCATTCCAGATGTGGCAATGGACAGACTGGTTCCTGTCAAACAGGGTGCGAAGCCTGCTGGGCACGATCCAGGATTATGAACAGATGGAACCATACGTCCCTTTGAATGCTCAGGTGGAAGAGGATCAATGGCAGCTGCGCGAAACTGAGAACATCCTCTCCCGCTTTGAATCGCAGCTGGAGGAAGATCGTCTGACGATTCTAAACGGCATCAGCGCGTATCAGAGCGACGAGACAAGCGATACCGAGCGTCTGATGGTCTGGAAGCGCATGCTTGAAGCTGAAAGCGAGATCCGGCAGATTATAGGAACCATCTGCGCAGATTACGATACATACCTGTCATCGGTGGACAACTGCTACCGCGGATTGCAGGAAAATTACGACGTTTATACACGTGATGTGCATGACAATGCATATAACAGCCTTGTCCAAAGCGCCGAAGCTCTGGAAATGAGTGAAAATGCCGCCACGGCGGATTTCAGCGTTTCTGTCATTTCCACGCACCAGTTTAGCATCCGGGTCTGCGCTCCGGACCAAAGCCCGATTGAAAACGCGACGGTCACGGTGACTAATCAGCTGAACGAGACCCAAAAACAAACGTACACCGATGCGCAGGGTAATGCGGTCTTCTGGGTAGGTGACCTGGGCGCGGACGAAAAGGGCGAGCTGCTGCTGAATCTGCACATCGAGGCTGAGGGCTACCGCACCCGTGAGATGCAGACTATCAGACTTTGTGGCGGCGAAACCAGGAGCATCGATCTGCAGAAGGATGACGGCACTCCTTATCTTATCATGGGCTGTTTCAACGGCAAGGATATTCTAACCGAATCAAACACCTATTACTGGTCGCAGGAGAACACGGCGAATTATACCTTCTCCGTCAAGCTGCACTGCGATATGGATGGCGAGCTGGAACTGTGCTATTCCGTTGACGCAAATGCGACCGAGTACAGGACTGTGGTGAAGTCATTCTTCGCAGCCGACAGCGACAATACGGTGCTGGAATTTGAGGATCAGTGGCTGAGTAAGCTGCTTCCGGGCGCCAAGGTGTCCTTTACGCTCAAGGCGGACGGGAAACAGTATACCACCAATACACTGCTTATCATACAGAAGGCCATGGTGGAGAAACCCATCTCAGACACGAGTGCACAGCCCAGCTTTGCAGTCACACAGATGCCGCAGTCCGCTTCATCCAATTCCGTAACGGGCAGAGAAGTCCTGGAGCCAATCTCTACAGAGAAGCTGCTCAGTCAGCTGGATGTTGCAACAGACGATATTCAGTTTGCGAAGATTGGCGAAGACACCTACCTGTTCTGGATTCAGCCCGGCACAGAGGGACAGACAGCGCGGCTGAACTGGTATAACCTGACTGACATGAGCCATCATGGAGCTGTCTCCTATCTGCAAGGCAGGGGACAGCAACCCCTACGCCAAAATAATTCGTATAAGGATTACGCCTTTGCCTTAGAGGCGGATGGAGACTTCTGTGCGCTGACCATCCTAAGCGGAGTATTCCCTAAAGCAACCACCGGGGATGAGCCTGTCACGCCGTCCAATGCCTGCGTGACCACCGTGCTGATGCAGCAGAGTGACGGCAGAGGGCTGGATATGAAAGGCTATCAGGATGGAGCAGTCTTTGCCCAGAGTGGAAATTATCCTGTCATGCCGGAGGTTCGTCTTCTCGAGAACAACGGCGAAGTCAGCGTCTTGAGTACCTATTCCACAGCCGACAACCCGGAGAAGCTTGGCAGCCATCTTTATGACTATCTCACCGGTTACAGTGATGATACCGGGACCTATTTGAAAAAGACCCAGAGCCTGACCTGCGCGGATGAAGCGGAGATTACCCGCTACTGCATCGTGAACGCCTCTGCATCAGGTCAGAATGTTACGTTCTATACCCTGAATGCGAATGGAGAGCTTTCCCGCCTGAGCAGCAATACCGGCAGCAGGGATGTGCTGGCACAGGGAGAAATCATAAGTTTCCGGGTTATGACAGGCGCCGAGAGCGGCACTTCCGAGGACAAACTGTTCTATCTTGAACAGGTGAGGACGGAGGAGGGTGGTACCATCCATCGCCTTAAGAGTGTTACGTCCGATGGAAAGCAGAAAACCGATTACGAAATTGAGACAGGCGCGACGATCTTTGATATCGTCAGCTTTGACGGGGGAGTCTATCTGTACTGGACGGAGTGCTCAACGCCGGACGCTTCCTCTGGAATCGAGGAGGAATATCTGGTCCGCTGCGTGCGATATGATTCGAGCACCGATACGGCTTATGGTCCGTTCAGTCTGGTGGAGCTTAATGAAAGCCCCGGCAGCATCAAGCTGCAAAGCTCGGACACGGGCTTCTACACCGTGGATCTGCAAAACGCAGTCGGCTCTTTCGAGCACCTCTCCCTCTCACGGTTCACATTTGGAACTATCTCATCTGCCGAGATGACGGAGGCTGTGCTCAGTGATCCATGCGTCAGCACCGGTGACTATACTGAGCTGGTGTTCTCTGTGAAGAATACCGGAAATGTGCCACTCTCCGCTTTGGATGTTGAAATCATCGACACGGAGACAGATTCGCTTGTGCAGATGCTGCACATAGATTTGGACAATCCTGAACTCAACACAAACAAATACTACTTCCATGGTGAAAATTATACAATAACCGGTACAAATGCCTTTCGCCGGATCAGCAGAATGTACGATCCGCTTAATAATGACAGCTGGGAGATAATCGACTCCACCGCTGAAGGAAGCACAGTGCGCAGCGTCCGCACTGATCTGTTGATGCCGGGTGGTACGTGCAGGTATCAGACCAAGATACAGATCCCGGCCGACTGGGAGGGCAGAAAAACACTCATTGCAAAGATCGTTGATGTAACGGGAGAGTCTGCTCTGAGCAGTAGGCAAACGGAGGAGGAGCTCCTTCTGATTGGCACGTCTCAGTCCGGAAGCATGCCGACAGTGCGCCTCGGCAGCGGGGTTGCCAAGGAAATTGACACCGACGCTCACGACCTAATGCTCAGCGCACAGCTTTTCCAACGCAGCGGCGAGGACTATGTGCACATCACCATTCGGAATCGAAGCGGAAATAAAAACTCGGACGTTAAGCCAATCCTGACCGCTTCGTATCGTGACAATAACCTGTACAGTCATGCGTTTTGCAACCCTATGGGCGATGACTTTGGCTATTCCATGGATATTCCTTTGCAGACGCTGATAAATGGACAGTGTCTGACGGAACTGGATCTGTATGTGAGCGATGCGGATTATGAAGATTTTGCAGAATCAGATAACCATGTGCGTCTGTTGCTTACCGTGCAGCTGTGCGTCGTCGATCAGCCCGTAAGCATCACCGCGACCGAAGGGGAGGAAGCCATGTTCTCCGTGTTGACCGTTGGCGGCGAAAAGCCCTACTGCTATCAGTGGCAGAGTATGACTGGGATTGATCAATGGACGAACATCCCGGATGCGACTCAGGACACCTACCGCATCGCATCGGTCCAGCTGGAACAGAACGGCCTGACCGTGCACTGCGTGATCACAGACCAGCTCGGGAACAGCATCACCTCCGATCCTGCTGCACTGTCCGTTCAGGCGAAACCGGCAGCGGATAGAGATACGGCAGACAACGATACGAAGTCTCCGCAGACCGGAGATAACAGCTATATGGAATTGTGGATTGTACTTCTCTTTGTCAGTGGCGGCGCACTGATTGGGACGAAGGTCATTAGCAAAATGAGAAAGCGTTCTGCAAGATAAAATAAAATTATGCGATTAGTCCATTCGCATTTACCCCTCCTGTTAGGTACAAGATATCTGACAGGAGGGATTTTTCTGCCATGATGATGTTGATGAAATCCGGCAAAAATGCACAAAATATAATTGCTTGCATTCCATTGTGCTAGACGCGCCGATGAGCCTCTGAGCAAACAAGTCGCTTCAGCTTAGGCTTCTCGACTTGTGCTAAGGAGGAGCCCGGCTATGCCGGGAGGATGCCTTAGTGCCTACGCAGAACCCATCCGAACGCAGTTCGGATATTAATGGTTCTGCTTCCATTTAGTCATTTTGATAAAAATGATTAAGTTGAAATTGATATTGACGAAGTTGTGGTATATAATTCAATTAAGTCATAATGAATGAAATGACGAAGTTAAATTCAAAATGAGGTAATTAGAATGAGACAATTTGATTACACGGAAAAATGGAAAGAATTGCTTACGCCAGAAATTGTGCGTTACCTTACAACAATTCATGAATACAAGGTTGAACAGCGCTTAATTGCTGAACACCATGCTGATGTATTAGAAAGTCTTGTTGAGGTGGCTAAGATTCAAAGTACAGAGAGTTCTAATAAAATTGAGGGTATCTATACTTCTAATGAACGTTTGAAAAAGATTGTTTTGGATAAGACAATGCCAAAGACGAGAAATGAGCGTGAGATTGCAGGATACAGGGATGTGCTTAATACAATACACGAGAATTTCCCTCACATTCCAATCCGTGACACATTCATATTACAACTTCATAGAGATTTGTATAAATTTGAGAATGCTTCTAATGGAGGCAGATTTAAGACTGCAGACAATATAATTGAGGAAGAAGATGCAAGTGGTAATAAGCTTGTTAGATTCAGACCTTTACCTGCATGGGAGACTCAGGAAGCAATTATAAGCCTGTGCACTGCCTATAATGAGGCGATTAACAGAAACGAAGCAGATCCGCTTTTAATCATACCAATGTTTATCATTGATTTCTTGTGCATTCATCCATTTAATGATGGAAATGGAAGAATGAGCAGATTGTTGACTTTATTATTGCTATATCAGAATGACTATCTTGTTGGTAAATATATTAGTTTGGAAAAACTGATAGAGCGAACAAAAGACAGTTATTATGATGCTCTTCAGGAAAGTTCGAGGGGGTGGATGGAAGACGAAAATAACTACGAGTCTTTTGTAAAATATATTCTTGGGATTATCACAGCAGCATACAGAGAATTCTTTGATAGAGCGCAAATTGTGGAAGAAAAGAAAGTGCCTAAACCAGATAGGATTGAGAAACTGATAAAGAATCATTTGGGTACAATAACTAAGGCTGACATTGTTGATGCCACACCGGGAATAAGTACAACGACAGTACAGAGAACATTAACGGATTTGGTTAAGGCAGAAAAGATAATAAAGATTGGAAATGGTCGTTATACAAAGTATAAATGGAACTGGGATAAGGAGAATTAGAAAATGATTACAGGCGAATTAAAAAATAGAATTGACAGTTTATGGGAAATTTTCTGAACCGGTGGTCTTACAAATCCATTAGATGTCATTGAGCAGATGACATATCTTATGTTCATTCATGATTTAGATGTATCTGATAATACGCATGCAAAAGAAAGTGCTAAGAGTACAATTTCTGATGAGGGAATTGAAAAACTTAGAGATAATTGTAAAGAAAAAAGAGATTTAGCTATTATTGATTTATTGTATTCTACTGGAATAAGAGTAGGAGAATTGGTAAATCAGAATAATGTAAAATCTGCTCATCAAAAATATATGTCCTGACCAAATTAAATTGAGGTTTGTAGGGATGATAGAAAAATAGAATATACGTTTGACATATAAGCGGTTAGGTGTTAGTATGATATCAAAGAAGTGCTACCGATAGACGGTTAGCCCTGATATATGTTAGTTATAAAAATAACCGCCAAGTTTTCTCAGGACCAGGCGGTTATTTTTGTGTCTTATCATTGCTCTTAGAACCAACGGTATAACCAAGAGCAAAGAAGCAAAGTACAAGAGGAGACCATTCTCAGAGTTCTTGAACGACACAAATCTTGGCTTGTGAAAAGAAGAGAGTTTAAGCAATTTATTGACACAAGCATATAATCATTGTACAGAAGAAAGAAATGTACATTTTGGCTCTGATGTGGTACACTATATGTTGCTGTGTTAGGGCTTCCAAGAAGAATGATAACAGAAAGGAAGCGCTAACTATTGAAATTTAAAGAAAATCCCTGAATATTCGAATCAATACTTTTAGAAGGAGATAGATAAATTATGAAACTAGGAATCGTTGGATTGCCAAACGTAGGCAAGAGCACACTTTTTAATTCTTTGACAAAGGCGGGGGCAGAATCTGCCAATTATCCGTTCTGTACAATTGACCCTAATGTGGGAATTGTAACAGTTCCGGATGAAAGACTTGATAAATTGGCAGCACTTTATAATTCTGCAAAGATTACACCTGCAGTCATTGAATTTGTTGATATTGCCGGACTTGTAAAGGGCGCAAGCAAGGGAGAAGGTCTTGGAAACCAGTTCCTTGCTAATATCCGTGAGGTGGACGCCATTGTTCATGTTGTAAGGTGTTTTGAAGACACTAATGTGGTACATGTTGATGGCTCCATTGATCCTGTAAGAGATATTGAAACTATCAATCTCGAGCTTATTTTTTCTGATATAGAAGTACTGGAGAGAAGACTTGCAAAGCAGAAGAAAGCTGCATTTAATAACAAGGATATTGCAAAGGAATGTCAGTTGATTGAAAGAATTATAGCGCATCTTGAGGCTGGAAATCTGGCGAAGAATTTTGAGTGCGATGATGATGATGAGCAGGCTTTCATGAAGGAATATAATCTTCTTACAGCCAAGCCTGTTATTTTCGCCGCCAACGTAAAAGAAGATGATTTGGCGGATGACGGTGCATCTAATGAGCATGTAATTAAAGTCAGGGAATATGCAGCAAAAGATAACTGTGAGGTATTTGTTATCTGTGCACAGATTGAACAGGAAATATCAGAGCTTGAAGATGATGAGAAGAAAATGTTCTTAGAGGATCTTGGAATCAGTTCGTCAGGTCTTGATAAGCTGGTTGCAGCAAGCTATAGAATACTTGGACTTATCAGCTATCTTACTGCAGGAGAAACTGAGACCAGGGCTTGGACAATCACGAAAGGAACTAAAGCTCCGGGGGCAGCAGGTAAGATTCACAGTGATTTTGAGCGAGGCTTTATTAAGGCTGAGGTTGTTAATTACCAGGATCTCCTTGACTGCGGTTCATATAACGGTGCTAAGGAAAAAGGACTTGTAAGGATGGAAGGAAAGGAATATGTCGTAAAGGATGGCGATGTTATTCTTTTCAGGTTTAATGTTTAAGATAATTCATATAAATGCTGCAATAAGATGTGGCAAAGCTATGGTAAGTTACAATAACTGAATAATTTGATGGGAGATTATGGGGCTGTCGCAATAACGATTGAAAATCGTTATTGCGGCAGCTCCTTTTTTATTTCCTGAGCCTTTTACATGTTATTGTACAATTCCCATACAAAAAACTAAATATTGTGTTCGTATTTTATATCCAACACTAAATAGTGTGGTTGGATGAAAAATAGTGTCAAAACCCAGTAAACATCGGCATTCGCGAAATATTTTTTTTAAAAATTTTTTTCAAAAAATACTTGTATTTTCTCCTAATTCAATATAGAATTGGTATAAAAGTGGTGGAAAGTGGTACCAAATGGATGAAAGTGGAGGAACAAAGGTATGTTGATGGGTGAATACAACCATACAATTGATACTAAAGGCAGAATCATTGTTCCTGCTAAATTCAGAGAAGTTTTAGGTGACACTTTTGTAGTTACAAAGGGCTTGGATAACTGCCTTTTTGTATATCCCAATGATGAATGGCAGAAGTTTGAGGAGAAATTACAGACATTACCACTTACTAATAAGAATGCACGACAGTTCACCCGTTTTTTCCTTGCAGGAGCAGCAACGGTTGAAGTGGACAAGCAGGGAAGAATACTTTTACCACCGGTATTAAGAGAGTTTGCGGCACTTGAAAAGGATATTGTTTTAGTCGGAGTCGCAAGCAGAATAGAAATCTGGAGCAAGAGCCGTTGGGAAGAGAGTATTTCTACATACGATTCAGATATGGATGAAGTTGCTGAGAATATGGAGGCACTTGGTTTCTCTATATAATGATTTCGCATGATTGTGGGAGTACGAAGTACGGAACAATCCACAGTTATCATAGTTGGGGGGGAATTAGACCCTGACACCATATAGTGTAACAGACTGACTAAAGAAATATGTCATGAAAATCACGGAGGCCACGGGTTATGGATTTTAAGCACAAATCAGTTTTACTGTATGAAACAGTGGATAATCTTAATATTAAACCGAATGGCATCTATGTAGATGGAACCCTTGGTGGTGGAGGGCATTCCTTTGAGATTGCAGGAAGGTTAACCGATGGCGGAAGACTTATTGGCATAGATCAGGATGAAGATGCAATAAAAGCAGCAGGCGAGAGGCTAAAAGCATTTGGGGACAGAGTTACGATAGTTCGTAACAACTACTGTAATATTGGACAGGTTCTTGATGAGCTTGGAATAGATAAAGTTGACGGAATAATGCTTGACCTGGGAGTTTCATCATATCAGCTTGACACAGTGGACAGAGGTTTTACCTACAATGTGGATACCGAACTTGATATGAGAATGGACAGACGTCAGGAAATGACTGCAAAAGATATAGTTAATTCGTACAGTGAGTACGATTTGTACAGAATTATCAGAGATTATGGCGAAGACAGATTTGCCAAGAATATTGCAAAGCATATTGTGATGGCAAGACAGGATAAACCAATAGAAACAACATTTGAATTAAACGAGATTATTAAAGCTGCCATACCTGCAAAGGTAAGAGCGGTGGGTGGTCATCCATCAAAAAGAACTTACCAGGCAATAAGAATTGAGCTGAACAGGGAACTGGATGTTCTGGAGAATTCAATAGACGAGATGATAGACAGATTACATCCCGGTGGCAGGCTTTGTATAATAACTTTCCATTCTCTTGAAGACAGAATTGTGAAAGTGAAATTTAAAAATAATGAGAATCCATGCACATGCCCACCGGATTTTCCGGTGTGTGTGTGTGGAAAGCAGTCAAAGGGCAGAGTGGTTTTACGAAAACCAATTCTTCCATCAGAAGAGGAATTAGAGGGGAATTCACGTTCTAAGAGTGCTAAGCTCAGAGTATTTGAGCGAATTTAAAACATGGAGGTGGCACTATGGCACAGAAAAAAATAAGAATAAACAATGGAGTGAAGAGTATGCCGGCATATGAGCATGGAAGCGCAGCCAGAAATTTAGCTGCCGAACCGGCGTATGTTCCTGAAAGAAGAACATACGAGGAAGAAGAAAGAAGAATTGAGAAGAAGAGACGTGAGTCGCGTGCAAGAAGAAATAACCGTCTCACATTTATGTATACAATGATTTTAGTTGTTGCAACAACAGCTATTTTCACTATCTGCTATCAGTATCTTAATATGCAGTCAAATGTTAAGAATAATGCAGAGGAATTAAAAAGGCTTCAGTCAGAGTTGAATACAATGAAACTTGAAAATGATGCTTATGAAGATAAGATTGAGGCAAGTGTGGATTATGACAATCTCTACAAGATTGCTGTGGAGGAACTTGGAATGCAGTATCCAAAAAGGAGTCAGATAGTTTCTTATGATTCACAGATTAGTGAGTATGTAAAACAGTTTGGTGACATTCCGGCAGCTGAGTAGTTGAAAGGAAGATTGATATGGCAGACCGCGAGGCTATTAGAAAACGAAGGTTGAAAAAGAAAAGAGCAATGCTGTTAAAGACAAGAAAAAAAGTCTATGTCAGCTTTGTTGCAGTAATAATTGTATTTATGGCGTTGGGAACAAAGATATTTGCAATAAACTATACCCATGGTGATGAGTATTCCCAGGCGGTTCTGGACCATCAGACATACACTTCCACAACGATTCCGTACAGAAGGGGACAGATTTCAACAAGCGACGGTTCAGTTCTTGCATACAGTGAGAAGGTGTATAATCTTATACTGGATGTTAAGCTTATGAATGAGAAAAGCGAGAACGTTGAGCCTACATTGACGGCTCTGTCTGAATATTTTGGTCTGGACAGAAGCAGTCTGGACGAGATAGTGAGCAAGAATCCTGAAAGTCAGTATGCCAAGCTTGCAAAGGAGCTTAAGCCGGAGCAGATAGCACCTTTTCAGGAACTCATGGCTGATAAAAAGAACAATCCTAATATTGTGGGTGTGTGGTTTGAGGAAAGCTACATAAGAAGTTATCCAATGAATAATCTTGCCTGTGATGTTGTGGGATTTGCCAGCAGCGTTAACGGCGGAGAATTGGGAATAGAGCTTCAGTATAATGATGAGCTTATCGGAACAAATGGAGTTTCCTACAGCTACGTTGATGAAGAGCTTGATGTTCAGGAGACCCAGAAAGCAGCTGTCGATGGAAATAACATAGTTCTTACACTTGATTATAATGTTCAGTCTATTATAGAGAAACATATAATTGCATATAATGAGGAAAAACCATCGTTAAACACTGCTGTAATGGTTATGGATCCTAATAACGGTGAAATTCTTGGTATGGCAAGCTATCCGTATTTTAATCTTAACAGTCCAAGGGATCTGACAACTGCTTACAGTCAGGAAGAAATAGATGCCATGACAGACGAACAGAAAACAGATGCGTTATTTTCTTTATGGACAAACTTTTGTGTTTCGCAGACATACGAACCAGGTTCTGTATTTAAGACAGTAACAGTGGCATCCGGCCTTGAAGAGGGTGTTATTAAAGATGGAGACACATACGAGTGTAAGGGTTATGAAACAGTAAGCGGATATATGATAAAGTGTCACATTTATTCTTCAAGAGGATCACATGGTGTGATTACCCTTGAGGAAGCACTTATGAATTCATGTAATCCATGGATGATTAATATCGCTACAAAGATTGGGGCAGCAAGATTTGCACAATACCAGGAATTGTTTGGCTTTGGCAATCTTACTCAGATAGATTTGCCTGGAGAGACGACGGGTATTACTTATGGCAAGGATACTATTACTGAAATTGATGCTGATACTAACGCATTTGGACAGAATATTAATGTAAATATGGTACAGATGCTGTCTGCATACAGTTCAATAATTAACGGCGGATATTATTATCAGCCACACGTTGTAAAGCGGATAGAGGCATCTAACGGAGAAGTTATAAAAGAAAATGGAGCAACTCTTGTAAAGCAGACGGTCACAAGCTCCACATCAAAGTATTTAAGACAATATCTTGAAGCTACTGTTTCAAGAGGAACAGGACACCGTGCAGGTGTCGAGGGATATTCTGTTGCGGGTAAGACAGGAACAGCCCAGAAGACTCCACGTGAAGACAGAAAATGGCTTATTTCTTTTATAGGACATGCACCTGCCGATGACCCTAAGTTTGCAATATATGTAATTATTGATGAGCCTGACGGAACTACAGGTACTTCCGGAAGTTCCGGAGATGTTCTTACCCTGACACATGATATATTGAGCGATTTGCTTCCATACATGAATGTATTTATGGATTCTGATGATAAAGAGGCTGATACATCAGGAGTAGAAGAAAGTCCTGTTGATATAAGCGATATTGACAATGGAGCAGATAATGGTGATGGGAGCGGACAGACAGATGGCTCTTCCAACACCGGTAACTAACATGCAAGCCTCCTTATAGTAAATATAAATTAAGTATAACCCCGTTTTAGCAGGCATAGATTATATAAACGCTTAAGCGGGGTATACTTATGTACAAAATGCATTTTGAACTGTCGGAAAAGGACAGGATAGAAGGTTTTGTGCGTATAAGGCATAAGCGTAAACTTATGTTTATGTTTGCGTGCATTGTGATGGTTATGTTTATTGTTGTATTCAGAATGGCTGTGGTTATGGTGTTTCAGTCTGAATATTATCGAATAAAAGCCGAGGAACTTCATGAGAGAGAACGAAAAATAAAAGCGGCAAGGGGAAGGATAATTGATACCAATGGTGTTGTGCTTGCTTCAAATGTGGAGGTGTGCACAATTTCTGTTATACACAGCCAGATAAAAAATGAAGACACAGTAATTAAGCAATTGTCAAAGTATTTGTCAATTGATGAAGACGAAGTGAGAAAGAAGGTGGAAAAGAATACATCGATAGAAAGAATAAAATCAAATGTGGATGTGGAAATAGGAAAAGAAATAGACAGCCTTGGACTTTCAGGTGTAAAGGTGGATGTGGATTATAAAAGATACTACCCTTATGGAACATTTGCATCTAAAGTAATTGGCTTTACCGGCAGTGATAATCAGGGAATACTGGGACTTGAGGCAAAGTACGACTCATATCTTGCAGGAGAAAACGGACTTATTTTAACACTTACAGATGCCTGGGGGATAGAACTTGAAGATGGAATCGAAAAGCGGGTAGAGCCGGTAAACGGAAATGACCTGTACATAAGCATAGATTATAATATCCAGTCCTATGCCCAGCAGCTTGCGGAAAAAACACTTCTTGCTAAAGAAGCAAAGGGAGTTTCCATTATTGTTATGAATCCTCAAAATGGGGAGATTCTTGCGATGGTCAATGCACCTGAATATGACCTGAACAATCCGTATAGTCTTGCGGAAACAGGACTTATTATTGATAGCAGTGAAGATGCTGAAATATCAGATAATATGGATGCTTTGAATAATATGTGGCGAAATTTCTGTATAAATGATACCTACGAGCCCGGTTCGGTATTTAAGATGGTGACAGCAACAGCCGCTCTTGAAACGGGTGTGGTTTCTTTAAACGATCATTATACATGTGTTGGCTACACAACAGTAGCGGATAGAAGAATCAGATGCCACAAAACAACAGGACACGGAACACTGTCGTTTGCTGAAACGGTAATGCAATCCTGCAATCCGGCATTTATAGAGTGG
Source organism: Lachnospira sp. (assembly GCA_051879515.1). Taxonomy (GTDB): domain Bacteria; phylum Bacillota; class Clostridia; order Lachnospirales; family Lachnospiraceae; genus Lachnospira. Next base: position 42,022 of record JBJEME010000044.1, read on the forward strand.
GGGAGAAGGGTTGGCGTTGATAATATGTATACCTATATGGGAAAGCTGGGACTGTTAAGTAAAACCGGCATTGACCTGTCAGGAGAAGCGTCCACAATAATCCACAAGAAGGAGAATGTAAAGGAGGTTGAACTTGCTACAATGTCTTTCGGACAGTCCTTTCAGATTACCCCTATGCAGATGTTAAGGGCCGCTGCTGCAATAGTAAACGGTGGATATCTTGTAACACCACATTTTGCCGTAAAAACTGCACTACCGGATGGAATCACGGTAAATGAATTCTCATACTCCACATCAGACAGGGTGATTGACGAGGAAACCAGCAATACGATGAAAGATATTTTGAGGCAGGTAGTTGAAGAGGGCGGTGGAAGTAAGGCATATATAGAAGGATTTTCTATAGGCGGTAAAACTGCCACTTCACAAAAACTGCCAAGAGGTTCAGCTAAGTACATTTCTTCATTTATCGGATTTTCCCCGGTTGAAAATCCACAGGTGATTGCCATGTGTCTGATTGATGAGCCACAGGGTGTGTACTATGGGGGAACCATTGCAGCCCCTGTAATAAAAGAACTATTTGAAAATATACTGCCTTACCTTGAAATATCCGGGGATAAAGAGTAAAATACTTATATCTATGCGAAAGGAAGTACATACCATGGAATTAAGAGACAAAAAAGTGTGTGTTGTTGGAACGGGAATCAGTGGTATTGGAGCGGTCAGCCTGCTAAATAAGGTGGGTGCAGACTGCATTTTATATGATGGAAATGATAAATTAACAGTTGAAGCTGTACAGGATAAGCTTGGAGATAATAAAGCAGAAATTGTAATCGGTGAATTTACAGATGAACTGCTTTCAAAGATTGATTTACTGGTAATAAGTCCCGGAGTGCCAATTGACAGTCCCTTGGTTCTGAAGGTGAAAGAGGCCAAAGTTAAGGTGTGGGGCGAGATAGAACTTGCATTTAATTATGAGAAAGGAAGAGTTATTGCCATAACCGGAACCAATGGAAAGACAACCACAACTGCGCTGGTAGGTCAGATTTGCAGAGCCTATAATGAAAAGACATTTGTTGTGGGGAACATTGGTAATTCCTATACCGGAGAGGTGCTTAATACAACAGAGGATTCAATCACTGTTGCGGAGATAAGCAGCTTTCAGTTAGAGACAATTGAGAACTTCCACCCGGCTGTGAGTGCCATTCTTAATATCACACCGGATCACTTAAACAGACATCATACAATGGAATGTTATGCTTACACCAAGGAAAGAATAAGTGAGAACCAGACAAAGGGTGAAATCTGCGTACTCAATATGACAGACGAGTATCTTCCTGATTTCGCAGATAAGTGTCCGGCTAAGGTGGTATGGTTTTCTTCTGATAAGAAGCCTGACGTTGGTGCATATGTTGACGGTGATAAGATTATGTACACTGACGGATTAAATGACATATTTATGCTTAACGTTAATGAAATGAATCTTTTAGGAAAGCATAATTATGAGAATGTATGTGCAGCTATAGCCATGACTAAGGCGTTTGGTATTCCTGATGAAATTATTATTGAACAGGTCAAATGCTTTAAGGCAGTTGAACATAGAATCGAGTATGTGGCTACAAAGAATGGGGTTGATTATTATAATGACTCTAAGGGCACTAATCCCGAGGCGGCAGAAAAGGCAATTAATGCTATGGTAAGACCTACAATCCTTATTGGTGGCGGGTACGACAAAGGTTCTGAATTTGACTTGTACGTAAAAGCCTTTGGCGACAAGGTTAAGCTTCTTGTTTTAATTGGACAGACAAGCAGAAAAATTGCTGATACCTGTGAAAAATATGGTTTCGGAAAGTACGTATTTGCCAATTCCATGGAAGAGGTAGTGGAAATCTGCGCAAGAGAGTCTGTACCCGGGGATGCAGTATTACTTTCGCCCGCGTGCGCAAGCTGGGGAATGTTTGATAATTATGAGCAGCGTGGAAGGATATTTAAGGATTTAGTTAATAATTTGGCATAAGTGGAGTGTTATGGGTAAGAAAAAGGGTAAGAAAAATAAGAGAAATAATGGTTTCTATTTTGATTACGGATTATTATTCTTTCTTGTGTTTATAATAGGATTTGGTTTGCTTATGATTTACAGCACAAGCTCCTACACCGCACAGATTAAGTTCGGTGATGCAGGATATTATTTCAAGAAAGAACTCTTATGCGTCTGTTTAGGCGCAGTGGGAATGTTCGTAACTGCAAGAGTCATAGATTATCATTGGTACAAAAAAATGGCAATGCCTATATTTATTGCCAGTTTAATACTCGTTTTGCTTATTATTCCTTTTGGAATTGAGGCAAATGGTGCAAAGAGATGGCTGGGATATGGTTCATTGTCCTTCCAGCCTGCAGAGATCGTGAAACTGGCGGTTATTATCGCCGGTTCTGCCATGGTCTGCAGAATTAGCACCAACATAAAGAAATTCAGGTTTGTGGTTCTTATGTGCATTGTCATAGGTGGAATTCCTGCCGCTATGCTTTACTTTATCACTAATAATCTGAGTAGTGCCATTATTGTCTTTGCAATTGAGATTGTGATAACATTTGTGGCGTATCCGGGTTATAAGATATATGTGGCAGCAACTGCATTTTTCGGGGCTGTGTTTGCCGGATTTTATTCTTATCTTGTCAATATGGTTAAATCGGGCAAAACCCCCAGTGGTTTCCGTATGAACAGATTTCTCATATGGCTGAATCCTGAGGAATATATTGACGGTAAAGGATACCAGACTGTTCAGGCTCTGTATGCCATCGGCTCAGGTGGACTGTTTGGCAAAGGATTAGGTAAGAGCCTTCAGAAACTGGGATTTATTCCGGAATCACAGAATGATATGATTTTCTCAGTAATCTGTGAGGAATTAGGCTTATTTGGGGCAGCTCTTGTAATTCTTTTGTTTGGACTTATGCTTTGGAGAATTGTACATATTGCCCAGAATGCACCTGATCTTTTTGGAACGCTTCTTGCAACAGGTGTATTTGCCCACATTGCAATCCAGGTTGTGCTTAATATTGCTGTTGTTACCAATCTTATTCCTAACACCGGAGTATCGCTTCCGTTCATAAGCTATGGTGGAACGTCAGTAATATTCCTGATGGTTGAGATGGGCATTGTATTTAACATAAGCAGTAAGATCCATTCTTAGATTGTTATGAGGGAATCAGATGAAACAAACAGTTAATATTACAGATATCAAGCGAAGGAATGAGGTTAAAAGGCAAAGAATAAAACTTCTTGCAATTATCTCCGGGATAGTGCTGTTTCTTGCCGGATTGTTTGCAGTAATGTTTTTTTGCTTCAGGACTAAAGATATTACTTATGAGGGAAACACGCATTATTCAGATGAAGAGCTTGATGGATTTATATTTGACGGGAAGAATCCCAATACGCTGATATATAGGTTCTTTGGAGATAAGAAACGCAGCATTCCTTTTATTCAGCGGTATGATGTGGAAATAGACTGGCCTGACAATATTCATGTCACGGTCTATGAAAAGCCTGTTGTGGGTTATGTAAAGTACATGGGAAGTAACATGTATTTTGATAAGGATGGTACTGTGGTGGAAAGTACGGATGAATACTTTGCAAATGTGCCTGAAATAGTTGGAATTAAATATAATTCAATCGTGTTAAACCAGAAACTTCTTGTGGAGGATGATTTAATATTTACAAGAATACTGGATTTGACACAAAGCTTCGAAAAATATGATTTAAATGTTTCGAAGATTTATTTTGACAACACTTCCAATGTTATTCTTTATATAGGAGATATCAAAGTTAGTCTTGGTAATGACACAGACTACACGGACAAGCTGTTTGAATTAAAGCAGTTGTCAGGAAGTTTTGGTAAATTAAAAGGAACATTATATCTGGATGATTATAATGGAACAGATGAATCTATAATTTTTAAAAAAGAAAATTAAAAAAAATATTGCTATTTTTTGAGAAAAATTATAAGATAAATAGAGTGCAATTTAAAGTAGGTTAAAGGAGGCAACAACCTTGTTAGAGATAATGACGAATGAATCAGAGGCAGCTGCAAAGATTATAGTTATCGGTGTCGGGGGAGCCGGTAATAATGCTGTAAATAGAATGATAGAAGAGAATATATGTGGAGTTGAATTTATCGGTGTCAATACTGATAAGCAGGCGCTCCAGTTGAGTAAAGCACCAACAACAATCCAGATTGGTGAGAAGCTTACTAAAGGTCTAGGCGCTGGAGCAGTTCCTGAGGTTGGCGAGAAAGCTGCCGAGGAGAGCTTAGAAGAGATAAAGCAGGCTATATCAGGTGCAGATATGGTGTTTGTAACATGCGGTATGGGCGGTGGAACAGGTACAGGTGCTGCTCCCGTTATTGCTAAGATTTCTAAGGATATGGGAATTCTTACAGTGGCTGTTGTCACAAAGCCATTTAAATTTGAAGCTAAGAAGCGTATGATTAACGCTACTTCCGGTATAGAGAAATTAAAAGATAATGTTGATACAATGATTGTTGTACCTAACGATAAGATTCTTGAAATTGTAGATAAGAAGACATCTATGCCTGATGCTCTTAAGAAGGCAGATGAAGTATTACAGCAGTCAGTTCAGGGTATTACTGATCTTATCAATGTAACAGGACTTATTAATCTTGATTTTGCCGATGTTAAAACAGTTATGGCCAACAAGGGTGTGGCTCATATCGGTATCGGATACGGTACAGGTGATGAGAAGGCTCTTGATGCAGTTAAGATGGCCGTTACAAGCCCACTTCTTGAGACAACAATTGAAGGCGCAACAGATGTTATCATTAACATTTCAGGTGATATGAGTCTCGTTGAAGCTAATGAAGCTGCAAGCTATGTTCAGGAACTTGCCGGTGAGGAAGCTAATATTATCTTTGGTGCAGCATATAATGATTCTGCTGATGATTCATGCCAGATTACAATTATTGCTACAGGTATTGATGACGGTAACGTTAACAAGGCTATGGCTGGCTTTTCTGTAAAGGCGCAGGCTCCAAGAACAACAATAAACGTTAACCAGCCATATGCATATGGTTCAGAAGGACAGGCTTCTGCCACATCATCTGCATCTTCAGTTAATACGCAGTCAGCACAGACAACACAGGCACCTCTTCCAGGTCTTAAGCAGCCAGGTCCTGTAACAAGCAGTGTTGAGGAGAAGGGAATAAAGATTCCTACATTCCTTCAGAGAAAGTAATATTGTATTTAATTAAATAATTTTTTATCGGGGATATGCTTCGACAAATTTTACGAACCACCTCTCTTATACTGTTAAAGGTATGAGGGAGGTGGTTTTTGCATTGTAATTTATCTGGATATTCTGTTCGGAATCAACTTTCTAATGGACTTTATGGTTCTCTTGATAACAATCAAAATAATGAATATATCCACCACTTTTTTCAGATTGTTATTATCCACCACTTTTGGAGCTTTATGGTCTGTTATTGCTGTGATTATTCCTTACAGGTATAAGATTATTGTTAATTTGTGTACATACTTATTCATATCATTTGCGATGATAGTTATTTGCACAGGAATTAGTATTATAAGAACAGGAATACGAAAAATAATGGAATGCACGTTTGCAATGATAGCAGTTGCCATGCTTCTTGCCGGGGGAATTCATTTGATAATGTATTATACTTATGCGGGATACATTATCCAGAACTATGTGCTAAAAACGGAAGGGTTGTTGTTATTTACGGTTCTGACGGTGGTTCTGATGACCGGATTTGGCTTTATTTTAAAAAAAAGGCAGAGGCTAAACCGGATAAGGAGACGGATTCGAATTGTTATTCAGGGAAAAACGGTTGAACTGGATGCATTGATTGATACCGGCAATATTTTATGCGACTGCATATCTGGAAAACCCATCACAGTGGTAGAACGTGATGCACTGAAAAATATTCTTGAAAATATAAATGATTACACAAAGCTTAAATATCATTTTACGCCATACAATACTGTTAGCAATACGGCAAATATGATGGAAGTAATTACGGCAGAGTATATGTATATACAGAATAATGACAATGAGACAAGATATGAAAATGTGTTGATAGGGCTTGCGAAAAATAGTCTGTCAGATACTGGTGGGTTTAAAGCCCTGATTAATGCGAATCTGGTAAAAGAGTAAAACTGGCGCATTGATCTACTAAAGTGTAAATGCGCGGAAAAGAGGAGAGAATGGTTTTAAAAGTTGCGATGGAAGACCAGTTTCAATGGAAGGTTGTTCCATCTATAAAAAATATTTGTATGATGAGGTCAGGAGATGTTCATTATATTGGAGGAACAGATATTTTGCCTGCACCGCTGGAAACAGATGAGGAGACAAGGATGATTAATATGCTTGGTACTGAAAATGAGGGAGAGGCCAAGCAGAAACTGATAGAACATAACTTAAGACTTGTAGTTTATATTGCGAAGAAATTTGATAATACCGGAGTCGGTGTGGAAGATTTGATATCAATTGGCACGATAGGTCTGATAAAAGCAATTAATTCCTACAATAAGGATAAGAATATCAAGCTTGCAACCTACGCATCCAGATGCATTGAAAATGAAATTCTTATGTATCTTAGAAGAAATCTTAAAACAAAGGCAGAGGTGTCGATTGATGAGCCGCTTAATGTGGACTGGGATGGCAATGAGCTGCTTTTGTCGGATATACTGGGAACTGATGAGGATGTAATATACAAGGATATTGAGAATGAAACTGAATGCAGAATCTTAAAGAAAGCAATTGCACAGCTTCCTGAGAGGGAGAGACAGATAATTGACTTAAGATTCGGACTGTCAGCCCTGGATGGAATGGAGAAAACTCAAAAGGAGGTTGCGGATATGCTTGGAATTTCACAATCATATATTTCAAGGCTTGAAAAAAAGATTATGAAAAGGTTAAAAAAAGAAATGGTAAAAAGGTGTTGACTTTTTGTGTGGTGTCCGTGAAAATATGTGTATGTCTTAACATGGCAGTATCAGACGCAGAATGGAGATTAAATACATATGTCTAAGATAAATCAGCAGAATATAAGGAATTTTTGCATAATTGCACATATTGATCACGGTAAGTCCACACTTGCTGACAGAATTATTGAGAAAACAGGACTTCTTACAAGCAGGGAAATGCAGGAGCAGGTTCTTGACAATATGGATCTGGAGAGAGAAAGAGGCATCACTATTAAGGCACAGACTGTACGCACGGTTTACAAGGCTAAGAACGGTGAGGAATATATTTTTAACCTCATTGACACTCCGGGACACGTGGATTTTAATTACGAGGTTTCAAGGGCACTTGCAGCCTGTGACGGAGCAATTCTTGTGGTAGATGCTGCACAGGGAATTGAGGCGCAGACACTTGCCAATGTTTATCTTGCACTGGACCATGATTTGGATGTTTTTCCGGTAATTAACAAGATAGACCTTCCAAGTGCAGAGCCACAGCGTGTTATCGATGAGATAGAGGATGTTATTGGAATAGAGGCTCAGGATGCCCCTTTGATTTCAGCCAAAAACGGTATCAATATAGAGGATGTCCTTGAAAAGATTGTGACAGCAGTTCCGGCACCGACAGGAGACCCACAGGCACCTCTTTCAGCTCTTATCTTTGACTCAATATATGATGCTTATAAGGGTGTTATTATATTTGTAAGAATTAAAGAAGGTACAGTTAAAAAAGGCACCAGAATCAGAATGATGGCTACAGGAGCCCAGGAGGAGGTTGTAGAGGTTGGATATTTTGGCGCAGGTCAGTTTATCCCTTGTGATGAGCTTAGCGCAGGCATGGTTGGATATATCACTGCAAGTATCAAGAATGTCCGCGATACGCGAGTGGGTGATACGGTAACGGATGCCAACAATCCATGTAGTGAGCCGCTTCCGGGATACAAAAAGGTTAATCCTATGGTTTATTGCGGATTATACCCTGCAGATGGCTCAAAGTATCAGGATTTAAGAGATGCTCTCGAAAAATTGCAATTAAATGATGCCTCACTGCAATTTGAGCCGGAGACTTCTGTTGCCCTGGGATTTGGCTTTAGATGTGGATTCCTTGGACTTCTACATCTTGAGATAATTCAGGAAAGACTTGAGAGAGAATATAATCTTGACCTTGTAACAACTGCTCCGGGAGTTATTTACAAGGTTCACAAAACTAACGGAGAGGTAATTGATTTAACAAATCCGTCTAATCTTCCGGATCCATCAGAGATTGAGTATATGGAGGAACCATATGTATCTGCTGAGATTATGGTGACGACAGAATTTGTTGGACCGATTATGAAACTCTGTCAGGAGAGGAGAGGAATATATAACGGTATGGAATATATTGAGCAGACAAGAGCTCTGCTCAAGTATGATTTGCCACTTAATGAGATTATTTATGATTTCTTTGATGCACTAAAATCACGTTCAAGAGGATATGCTTCTTTTGATTACGAGATGAAGGGGTACCAGAGGTCTAAGCTGGTTAAGCTGGATATACTTATTAATCGTGAAGAGGTGGATGCTCTTTCATTTATCGTGTTCTCCGACAGTGCTGAGGAGAGAGGCCGTAAGATGTGCGAGAAGCTTAAGGGCGAGATCCCAAGACAGCAGTTTGAGATTCCAATCCAGGCTGCAATTGGAAGCAGGGTTATCGCGAGAGAGACGGTTAAAGCACTCAGAAAAGATGTACTTGCCAAGTGTTACGGCGGTGACATTTCACGTAAAAAGAAGCTTCTTGAAAAACAGAAGGAAGGCAAGAAGAGAATGCGCCAGATTGGCAATGTAGAGATTCCACAGAAGGCATTTATGAGTGTATTAAAGCTGGATGATGAGGGTTGATTATCGAAATGAATAACGAAAAGAAACTGGGGATATATATACATATCCCCTTTTGTGTAAGAAAATGTACATATTGTGATTTTTTGTCTGCACCTCACAGCAGGGAGGTGCAGAATTCCTATGTAGAGGCATTGTTAAGGGAAATTGAATTGACCGCAGATGAAATAACATCCACCCGGGGTATTGAAAAAAAAGGCGGAAATGTGGTGGACAGCATTTTTATCGGAGGCGGGACACCATCAGTGTTAGAGCCTGAACTTATTAGTAAAATCCTTGGCGGTGTGAAGAAACATTTTCAGGTTAGTGAGTATGCTGAAGTCACGATAGAATGCAATCCGGGTACGCTGGATGAAAAAAAGGCATATATTTACAGGGAAAGCGGGATAAACAGGATTTCTTTCGGACTGCAGTCTGTAAATGACGACAGACTTAAGCTGTTAGGAAGAATTCATAACTTTTCAAAATTTGAAAACAGCTACCATATAGCAAGGCAATATGGATTTAATAATATAAATATTGATATGATGATGTCACTGCCCGGGCAGACTGTCACTGAATTTGAAGAGGAGCTTAGAACAGTGATTGCATTTGAACCGCAGCATTTGTCTGTTTACAGCCTTATTCTGGAGGAGGGAACTTATCTTTACGAGCACATAGATGATTTTCCTGCTCTTCCAACAGAGGATGATGACAGACTTATGTATAGAAACACGATTGAGCTTTTGTCAAAGTCAGGCTATGACCAGTACGAAATATCAAACTTTGCAAAAAAAGGCTATGAATGTATCCATAATATTGGATACTGGGAGCGGGCAGATTATCTGGGGTTTGGAATCGGAGCTGCCTCGCTTTTTAATGGGAGGAGATATTCCAATACGGTGGACATAGGCAAATATATTGAAGCAGATAGGTTAGAGGATATTCGCACAGACGAGGTGACTCTGACAAAGAATGACTGCATGGAGGAATATGTTTTCTTAGGACTTAGAAAAACTGAGGGGATAGATTTAGAACATTTTAAAAGCAGCTTTTTGGTAGATTTTGAAAGCGTATATGGCGAAGTCATGGAAAAGAATATAAGAAACGGACTTCTAAAAAAAACGGGGAGCAGGCTTACGCTTACTTCCCGTGGCGTTGACATAAGCAATAGCGTTATGTCAGATTTTATTCTGAATTAAATTATATTGATTTATACAGGCGAATTAACTGTTTAGGTGTAATTCCGGTAAAGCTTTTGAATTCACGCTGGAAATGAGCCTGGTCGGAATATCCTGAATCAATGATAAATTCGCTGTTCTCACGGTCAGGGTCTGTAAGAATCTCTGAAAGCACATATTGAAAACGCATAAAACGGCAATAGTCTTTTGGACCGAAACCAAATACTGAATTGAATAATCTCTGGATATGCCTTGCAGAGTAGCCGAACATTTCTGATAATTCTGCGACAGTAACAGAGCCGTTTGAGGATTTGATTTCTGACAAAATTGAATGAAGGTTGTCAGGTATAGGAAAGCATTCCTTGTATAATGAAATGTATGTGCTGACTGCACTGCATTTTTCCTTTAGAGAAGAGCATGTCTGCAGTTCTTTTATCAGGTCAGCTTCAGGAGATTTTCTTTCCGGAGCATACACAAAATAATTGTTCAATATATCGCCGGTATATGCTGCATTTGCAATTCCTTTGTTATAATAACATGTGGTGTCTGCAAAGCGGATGCCGACATAATTGTCAAAGCCCGGCAATGAGATGTCTGTTGACCTGGTTGCTGCACCAATGCAGATAAATTGTGCGTTTGAGCCTTTATTATTGTAGCATATTATCCATTCATTCATTGAACCGGGAATGAATTTCAGTACGGCATCAGAATTGTCAGGTCTTCTGAAAGAATAGATTAACATCTGGCTTGGCTTGGAAATAATGCGGCTTTCATAAGTGTTTCCTGCGGCTATTGTGACAAATGGCTGAATAAATAGTTCTTTCATTGGTAATCCTTTCTCCTTTTGGGGAAAATATCTGTTTATGTATTGGCTTTGTGGCATCTGTTTTGGACAAATGCCTTTGATAATTATAATAATAAAATTAAAAAAAGATAAAGTCAATATAAAAATGTCCGATTTTTTCAATAATTATATTTTTATACGTGTATAATGACAACATAAATTGAACAGACAGATGCACAAAGACGTGTAACCACATTAGTTGGCTACACGTCTTTTTTTGCTTTTTAAGATGCCAGTGTAAAAAGGTATGAGACTACATTACCTTGCCGTTATCTGATGGTGTTATCGTATGAAAGCAAAGAACTGGAACTGTTTGATTACTATCCAAATAAGGATAAGGGAGGAAAAGGCTATGGAAGAATTATTAGAAGCAGTATCAGGAGTACATGACGAATTATTTGCGGTATGGTTCCTGATCGGTGCAGCATTAGTATTCTGGATGCAGGCAGGTTTTGCAATGGTTGAGACCGGTTTCACCAGAGCTAAGAACGCTGGTAACATTATTATGAAGAATCTGATGGATTTCTGTATTGGTACAGTAATGTTCATCGTAATTGGTGCAAGCTTGCTCTTGGGAGAAGATCTTGTAGGATTTATCGGAAAACCAGGTTTTGATATTTTTACAGCTTATGAGAATTTCTCATTTTCCGGTTTTGTATTTAACTTAGTATTCTGTGCAACAACAGCTACTATTGTTTCAGGTGCTATGGCAGAGAGAACAAAGTTCATTTCTTATTGTGTTTATTCAGCAGTTATCTCTGGTCTCGTTTATCCAATCGAGGCACACTGGATCTGGGGCGGTGGCTGGCTCGTTTCAATGGGCTTCCACGATTTTGCAGGTTCAGCAGCCATTCATATGGTAGGTGGTATCGCAGCTATTGTTGGTGCTAAGATTCTTGGACCTCGTATTGGTAAGTTCACAAAGGATAAGAGTGGTAAGATTGTCAAGGTTAACGCATTCCCTGGACATAACCTTCCACTTGGTGCACTCGGTGTATTTATTCTCTGGTTTGGCTGGTATGGATTTAACGGTGCAGCATGTTCTGATGTGTCACAGTTAGGTTCAGTGTTCCTTACAACAACAGTTGCTCCTGCAGTTGCAACAGTTGTGTGTATGATTTTTACTTGGATTAAATATGGCAAGCCTGATGTTTCAATGTGTCTTAATGCATCACTTGCAGGTCTTGTTGCTATCACAGCTCCATGTTCAGTTACAGATTGTCTTGGCGCAACAATAATTGGTGCCGTTTCAGGTGTTTTGGTTGTATTCGGTGTATGGCTTCTTGATTATAAGCTCCACATTGATGACCCTGTTGGTGCAGTTGCGGTACATATGATGAACGGTATCTGGGGTACACTTGCAGTCGGATTATTTGCTACAAGCACAGCTCCTGGTTTTGCAGTTGTAAATGCTGCTCAGGAAGGCAGTGGATTTGATCTTATCACAGAAGGCCTTTTCTACGGCGGTGGTTTCAGACAGTTAGGTATCCAGGCTTTAGGTGTTCTTACAGTTGGTGCATGGGCTGCAATCTGTATGGTGATTGTATTCTTAGTGATTAAGGCTACAATCGGACTTAGAGCTTCAAGAGATGAAGAAATCAAGGGTCTTGATTCTACAGAGCATGGTCTTGCAAGTTCTTATGCCGGATTTGAGGTATCAGCAGCAGATCTTTCTATCGATGATGAAGATGATGTTGTTGTTTACGGTTCAGAGTCAGTAGAGAATGCGGTTCCAGCAATTGTTAAGACTTCTGATACACCTGATGATAAGAAGATTACTAAGGTTGAAATTCTTATCAAGCAGGAGAGATTCGAGAAGTTAAAGAAGGCAATGAACGAGATTGGTGTAACAGGTATGACAGTTACTCAGGTACTCGGTTGTGGTGCCCAGAAGGGTGCTCCTGAATACTATCGTGGTGTTCAGATGGAGATGCAGTTACTTCCTAAGGTTCAGGTTGAGATGGTTATTTCCAAGGTTCCAGTAATGGATGTAATCAATGCTGCAAGAAAAGTTCTTTACACAGGTCACATCGGTGATGGTAAGATTTTTGTATATGATGTAGAGGACGTTGTAAAGGTTCGTACAGGTGAAACAGGTTATGAAGCTTTACAGGGCGAGGATGACTAATCAACAGATATTACAAGGTGGGCAGTAAAACGTTCACTAAAAGATAAGCAGCTATGGACTTGTAATGTACTGATATGTGCCTAAGTTTACGGGCACATATCAATGTACAATAGGTTCATGGCTGTTTTTTTGTACAATTAGGATTCGGGTGTCAAAAGCCCAATTTATAATCTTACTTTGGCAAAGTGCACAAAAAAATGATTGTTTCCATTCCATTGCGCTGAACGCTACGATGAGCCTCTGAGCAAACAAGTCGCTTCAGCTTAACTTCTCGACTTGTTTAGAGTCTCATCTCCACAGCGCAAAAGTCATTTAAACAATCATTATTTTGTGCACTTTGCCAATTCAGTTTTGTATAATGGGCTTTTGACACCCGAATTCAATTAGGAAAGTTCTCCGAAATTCCCTATTGTATAAAAATCACACTGACTAAGGGCTGTTTCGTGGCGGAAATGAGGAAAAAGGCGAAAAAAGCCTAATATTTTTAACATGGAGCATAACCAGAGAAACTCTTTATCAAAAGAGAACCTGTTATAAAAAAGAAATGTGGTTTTTAGTGATTTTTAGTCATTTTTCCTTTACTTTTTGAGTCAAAAAGAATAAAATGTAATCAACTAGGTAAAAGCGTGATAAGTGAAATTTTACACTCATGGGTGAACTGTGTGTAATTCATTTGTATCTTTGAATGCTTTTATCATAATAATTCTTAAGGAGGAATTTTATAAAATGGCAAGAGTGAAACATTCTATGGATGGTAATACTGCTGCAGCTCATGTAGCATATGCATATACAGAAGTTGCCGGTATCTATCCAATCACACCATCAAGCCCAATGGCAGATTATGTTGATCAGTGGTCAGCTGCCGGAAGAAAGAACATTTTTGGAAGCACAGTAAAAGTAGTTGAGATGGAATCAGAGGCTGGTGCCGCAGGTACAGTTCACGGTTCATTAGGTGTTGGTGCATTGACAACAACATTTACAGCTTCTCAGGGTCTTTTACTTATGATTCCTAATATGTACAAGATTGCTGGTGAGCAGTTGCCATGTGTATTTGATGTTTCTGCACGTACAGTATCATCACATGCACTTAATATTTTTGGTGATCACAGTGACGTATATGCTTGTCGTCAGACAGGTTTTGCTATGCTTTGTGAGACAAACCCACAGGAGGTTATGGATTTAAGCCCTGTTGCACACTGTGCAGCATTAGAGGGTAAGACACCATTCCTTAACTTCTTTGATGGTTTCCGTACATCTCATGAGATTCAGAAGATTGAAGAGTGGGATTATGAAGATCTTAAGGAAATGTGCCCAATGGATGCAGTTGAAGAGTTCAGAGCTCATGCTCTTAATCCAAATCATCCTACAGCTCGTGGTTCACATGAGAATGGTGATATCTTCTTCCAGCACAGAGAGGCTTGTAACTCATTATACGATGCACTTCCAGCAGTAGTTGAGAAGTATATGAATAAGGTTAATGAGAAGCTTGGAACAAACTATGGTTTGTTTAACTACTATGGTGCTCCTGATGCAGAGAGAGTTATAGTTGCAATGGGTTCTATTAACGATGTTGCAGAAGAAGTAATTGATTACTTAACAGCTAAGGGTGAGAAGGTTGGTCTTATTAAGGTAAGACTTTACAGACCTTGGTCATCAGAGGCTATTTTGAAGGTACTTCCTAAGACAGTTAAGAAGATTGCTGTTCTTGATAGAACTAAGGAGCCAGGTTCTCTTGGTGAGCCTTTATTCCTTGATGTTGCAACTACACTTCGTGAGGCAGGTCTCAATGATATCGTATTAGTTGGCGGCCGTTACGGTCTTGGTTCTAAGGATACACCTCCTTCATCAGTATTTGCTGTTTATAAGGAATTAGAGAAGGATGAGCCTAAGTCAAGATTTACAATCGGTATTGTTGATGATGTTACTAATCTTTCACTTCCAGAGGTTAAGCCAGCTCCAATTACTTCAGCTGCTGGTACTAAGGAGTGTAAGTTCTGGGGTCTCGGTGGAGATGGTACAGTAGGTGCTAACAAGAACTCTACTAAGATTATCGGTGACCATACAGATAAGTATATTCAGGCATACTTCCAGTATGATTCAAAGAAGACCGGAGGTATCACAATTTCACACTTGAGATTTGGTGATAACCCAATCAAGAGCCCATATTACATCAATCAGGCTGACTTCGTTGCATGTCACAACCCTGCATATGTAACTCAGGGCATGAAGATGGTTCAGGATGTTAAGCCAGGCGGAGTATTCATGATTAACTGCCAGTGGACAGATGAGGAGTTAGGTCATCATCTTAACGCTGAGGCTAAGAAGTATATTTACGATAACAATATCCAGCTTTACACAATCAATGCTATTGACAAAGCTATCGAAATCGGTATGGGTAAGAGAACTAACACAATCTTACAGTCAGCTTTCTTTAAGTTAGCAGATGTTATGCCAATCGATGATGCTGTTAAGTATATGAAAGAGGCTGCTAAGAAGTCTTACTCTAAGAAGGGTGATGCTGTAGTAGAGATGAACTACAAGGCAATTGATGCCGGTGTAGATGCTATACATAAGGTAGAGGTTCCTGCTTCTTGGGCTAATCCTGAGGCAGATGCTCCAAAGGCAGCTAAGTCAGGCCGTCCAGAGGTTGTTAAGATGGTTAACGAGCTTCTTGAGCCAATTTCTAAGATGGATGGTGACAGCCTTCCAGTTTCAGCATTTAAGGATATTGCTGATGGTCAGTTTGAGACAGGTGCTTCAGCATACGAGAAGAGAGGAACAGCAGTTATGGTTCCAGAGTGGAATCCAGAAAGCTGTGTTCAGTGTAACAGCTGTGCATTTGTATGTTCACATGCAACACTCAGACCATTCATCCTTAATGCAGATGAGGTGAATGCAGTTCCTACAGATAAGATGGCAGATTCTAAGCACGCAGTAGATGCTTCTATGAAGTATATTATGTCAGTATCTCCATTAGATTGTATGGGATGTGGCGAGTGTGTTACTGTATGTCCTAAGCCAGGTGATGCAATCAAGATGGTTCCACAGGAATCACAGGCAGCACAGCAGCCAGTATTCGATTACCTTGTAGCTAACGTAGGTAAGAAGGATATTAAGCCAGCATTGGTTGATACTCCAATTGGTTCACAGTACAATCAGCCATTACTTGAGTTCTCAGGCTCATGTGCAGGTTGTGCAGAGACATCTTATGCAAGATTAGTAACACAGTTATTTGGTGAGCAGATGTACATTTCTAATGCTACAGGTTGTTCTTCAATCTGGGGTAACCCAGCTGCTACTTCACCATATACAGTAAACAAGGATTCTAAGAAGGGTCCAGCTTGGTGTAACTCATTATTCGAGGATAACGCTGAGCACGGTTTAGGTATGTTCATTGGTCAGAAGTACTTAAGAGAGCAGGCTATTGAGATGTTAAATGAGATGGCTGCTTCAGATAAGACAGCTGATTCATGCAAGGCTGCTATTGCTAAGTTCATTGAGACAAAGGATGATACAAAGGCTAATACTCCTGCAACAGAGGCTCTTATCGTTGAGTTAGAGAAGGCTGCAGAGGCTGGATGTCCAGTTGCTCCTCAGGTTCTTGCTAAGAAGGATTACCTTGCTAAGAAGTCTGTATGGATCTTCGGTGGTGATGGTTGGGCTTATGATATCGGTTTCGGCGGCCTTGATCATGTTCTTGCATCAGGTGAGAATGTAAATGTTATGGTATTCGATACAGAGATGTATTCTAATACAGGTGGACAGGCATCTAAGGCTTCTAATATCGGTGAAGTTTGTCAGTTTGCTGCTGCTGGTAAGGAAATCAGTAAGAAGAGTCTTTCTGAGATTGCCATGAGTTACGGCTACGTATATGTAGCACAGATTGCTCTTGGTGCTAACCCAGCTCAGGCTCTTAAGGTTATCAAGGAAGCAGAAGCTTACAATGGTCCATCATTGATTATCGGTTATGCTCCATGTGAACTTCACGGTATTGCTAAGGGTGGTATGAACCACTGCCAGGATGAGATGAAGGCAGCTGTTAAGGCTGGTTACTGGAACCTCTTCTCATTCAACCCAGCACTTAAGGCTGAAGGAAAGAATCCATTCACACTTACATCTAAGGAAGGTGATGGCTCTTACCAGGATTTCCTTAATAACGAGGCTCGTTATACAAGACTTGTTAAGCCATTCCCAGAAAGAGCAGAGAGACTCTTTGCTGAATCAGAGAAGGTTGCTAAGGAAAGATATGATCATCTCCAGAAGCTTGTTACTCTCTATGGTAATGACTAATATTAATTCAGGCATTTTGTAACTTTCATTTAGATACCAAAGTGCATACAGAGGCTGCTGCTTCACGGATAGTAATTCGTGAAGTGGTAGCTTTCTTTATTTTATTTGAATAATACGAAATAATTTATATTGAAATTTGTAAAAAAATATAGGAAAATATAATAAATATATTTATTTGGCTATTTGCTTTTGAGCGAAAACAAATAGCTTTTCAGAGTCGCTCAGAAACGGAGACTAATATGAACCAGTTTAAGGAAAAACGAAATGATTTGATTGCACAAACAATTATAAAAGGTCTTAGTTCAAGAAATATGACAGGCTACTATGCAAAATCAAAAGAGGAGGCTCTGGAACTGGCACTTTCCCTTATTCCGGAGGGCAGTACAGTAACTAACGGAGGCTCTTTTTCCATTCAGGAAATAGGTCTTGTAAATGCAGTAAAAGACGGAAACTATAATTATCTTGACAGAGCTTCGGCAGATGATAAAAGGGCAGTAGAACTCGCAAGTTATGATGCAGATGTATATATGGGAAGCGTTAATGCCATAACTGAGGATGGCGTGCTTGTGAATATTGACGGTAATTCCAACAGGGTTTCAGCATACGCATATGGTCCTAAGAAACTTGTTTTAATTGTCGGAATGAATAAGGTTGCAAAGGATGCAGATGCTGCCATGAAAAGGGCGAGAAGCGAGGCTGCAACTATGAATGTGCAACGATTTGGGTTAAGTACACCATGTGCCTGCACTGGTTCATGTGTTGACTGCAAATCACCTGATACAATCTGCTGCCAGTTTCTTATAACAAGATTTTCTAAACATAAAGACAGAATACATGTAATACTTGTCAATGATGTG
The DNA here is from genome assembly GCA_051879515.1 of Lachnospira sp. GTDB lineage: Bacteria > Bacillota > Clostridia > Lachnospirales > Lachnospiraceae > Lachnospira. The sequence goes on from JBJEME010000044.1 coordinate 60,166, forward strand.
CTGGGATTCTAGGGTGCCTTTTTATTGTTGTTTTGATGACATATGATTAGATTATTTGATTGAGGATTTTATGAATTATAATGAATTAGAAGAGAATTCTGTTAGATTAAATAAAAAAACATCCGTGATTGACTGGATATTCTTTTTTGGAGTTATAATTATTTTTGCACTGTTTTTTATAGGGCAGAATGTTTTTGAGCATGATGCAGTCGATATAAGTGGTAAATGTGAGATATACAGTGGAAACTGGATTGTTACGAGGCAGGATGGCTCAACCCAGGAGATAACCATGCCGGGAACATGCGAAGCGGATAGAAATGAGCTGATTACTCTGGAAGGCAGGCTCCCGGTTAACATAGAGGAGAAAACATTTTTTTGCATGGTTTCTGTTAAGCAGGAATTAAAAATATATGTTGGAGGTGAGCTGAGAGAGATTTATTCCACGAAGGATACGAGAAAATGGGGTGCAGCCAGTCCGTCACAGTATGTTTTTGTTGAACTGTATCCTGAGGATTCAGGTAAAACAATGACAATTGAAAGTAAGACAGATTCTTCATATTCAGGAGTTTTTTATTCTGCATATTATGGTGATATTTATGCAATCTGGCAACAATTATATTCAGAAAAGATTCCGGAAGTATTTGTGGGAATTATTGCAATAATAATGGCTTTAGTCAGTATTCTTGTAGGTATTTTTATACGAATACACTATAAGAAGGAAACGGAAATATATTATCTGGGAATGATAGCATTGTTTGGTGCAACATGGCTATTATGTAATTCGGCTTTGAGGCAGTTTATTTTTAATAATGTTTCTCTTGCGAATGATATGGCATTTATTATGATAATGATGATGTCATTGATGTTTTCAATGTATATAGATGTTGTCCAGAATAAGCGATACACAAAGTATTATTCGACAATAGAGGTTATTCAGCTGATCTCAATGTTCGTATGTGTTGCCCTTCATGTTACAGGCAGGAAGGATTTTGGCGACACATTTGCATTTATGGTTGTTATGGTAGCATTAAATCTGTTGTTATTTATAATAACTACAGTTCAAGATATAATAATCGGAGAGGCCAGAAACTATTCCATTATTTTATTTGGATTAGGTGGGGTTGCTGTATGCGTCACTGTCCAGATATTACTGTATCTTAACAGGCAGGTGGAATTTAACGGACTGCTCATCATGATAGGACTTCTGATAATTCTTTTAATTTCGATTATAAAGTCGATTTTTGACTTGTGGAAATATCAGATTGAAAGACAGAAAATTATAATGGCAGGTAATGCAAAAGGTAAATTTCTTGCAAATATGTCTCACGAGATAAGAACTCCTATCAATTCTGTAATGGGCTTAAACGAGATGATTCTTCGGGAAAGCAAAGATAATAATATCAGGGAGTATGCTGTGAAAATCAAAAATGCAAGCCAGTCACTTCTTGATATTGTCAATGATGTTCTCGACTTTTCTAAGATTGATTCAGGAAAAATGGAACTGGTACCCGTTTCATACGAACTGAGAGCTTTACTCGACTCTTTGTGCAGTATGGTAAATTTCAGGGCTAAAAATAAGGGATTGAGGGTGGAATGTCATTTTGCTCCTGATCTTCCTAAAATGCTGTATGGCGATGATGTAAGAATTAAGCAGATTATCACTAATCTTTTATCTAATGCCGTAAAATACACAGATAAGGGGTATATTTCATTTACAGTTTCAGGAAACAAAATTTATGACCAGTATAAATTACATGTAAGCGTAAATGATACCGGAATCGGAATTAAGCCTGAGGACATGAATAAGATTTTTGGCGAGTTCTCCAGAATAGATTTAAGCAGAAACAGAACTGTTGAGGGAACAGGACTGGGACTTAGTATTGCGAGAAGATTGCTGGAACTTATGGGGAGCGAGCTTAAAGTAAAAAGTATATATGGCGTAGGTTCGGAATTTTCGTTCGATGTAATTCAGGATATTGCAGATTCATCCCCAATGGGAGATGTGGAGAATTATGCAAAGGAAGAGGCTGCCGGATACGAATATGAAACCAGATTTGTTGCACCTGATGCGCATATTCTGGTGGTTGATGACAATGAAATGAATTTGTTTGTATTTGAGAATCTTGTTAAAGAGACAAAGGTTCATGTGACAACGGCAACATCCGGAAAGCAGTGTCTGGAACTGCTTAAAAATAATGAATATGATGTTATTTTTCTGGATCATATGATGCCTGAAATGGATGGCATTGAGACATTCCATAGAATAAAGGAAGATTCCGATAACAACAATGCAGGCAAGCCTATTATTGCCCTCACTGCCAATGCAATAGGCGGGGCAAGAGAGATGTATATGAAGGAGGGCTTTACAGATTATATAACAAAGCCAATCGTGTATGAACAGCTTGAACTGTTGCTTAACCGTTACATTCCGGACGAAAAATGCCTTACCGAAAAGTTGGAAATTAATACAGGCAGTATGCCGGACAGTTCGCCAGATACATATATGAATTCCGGCACTGATGCAGTAAGCAATGACAATACAGGCCAAGATACAAACGTCAGCATGGATATTGAGGGCATCGACTGGACATTTGCCAGAACACATTTTAAGGATGATGATTCAATAATTGAAATACTTAAGGGAATGTCAAAAACTTTAGAAAAGGATGCAGACAACATCATGAGCCTCAGGGATAAACTGTCACAGAATCCTTCTGATAAGGACAGCTTAAATCTCATGAGGATTGCGGCTCACACAATGAAAAGCCAGGGTGCAATGGTGGGAAATATTGAAATGTCAGGTCTTGCAAGAACAGTGGAGAAAGCTGCAAAAAATGAGGATATTACAAATGTACTGAATGTCTCAACTTGTCTAATAAAAGAAATGAGAGATTTTAAGAGCAGACTGCAGATTCTGTGTGCTGGTGAAGAAACAAAGAATAATACGGTAAACAGCTTTTCAGAGATAAGGGAGACTGTAGATATGCTGGTAAAAGCATCAGAAGGACTTGAACTGGAAGTTATGGACTCATGCATGGAGGAATTAAACAGGAATAATTATCCACCGGAAATGGCATCTTTCATTGAAGAGCTGGGACTTGCGGTGACAGATTTGGATGCAGACAGGGTAAAGGCTGCGGTGGATGGATTAATGAAAATGTATAATTAAGTTATGAAAAGTTTAGAATTTGATTGACTTATATATCCAGAAAATGATATAATACCTAAACATTCCGTGAGGGAGTAGTTCGCGTATAAACGTGGTTTGTCAACAGTCCCGGTTATTAAACCTGGCAAACCTTAAAGAATGAGACTCATGTATGCACATATTATCTTATTGTGTCAGATGATTTGTGCATACATGGGTCTCATTTTTGTTTATACAATTACCAGAATCAAAAGGTCTGAACTAATATTCCTCAGGATTGAAATACCATAATATCATTAATAGAGAAAGGAACAGTATGGAACAGTTTATAAACAAAGCACCATTATTAGTAGTCGCAATTTTTCTTATAATAGGATTTGTTCTCCTCATTGAAGGAGCAGATTTTTTTGTGGAAGGAAGCTCAAGCATAGCAAAAAGATTTAAAGTGCCGTCTATTATTATCGGTCTTACAATAGTTGCAATGGGAACTTCACTTCCTGAGACAGCAGTCAGTGTTACAGCTTCATTAGCCAACAACAATGAGTTGGCAGTAAGTAATGCGGTGGGGTCTAATATTTTCAATCTTATGGTTGTAATTGGACTTTGCGCTATTATTGCTACAGTTGAGGTTGGAAAAGAAACCATAACAAAAGACATACCATTTTCGGGATTATGTGCAATTCTTCTTGCAGGCCTTGGAATAATTGGCCTGGGAGATAAGTCAGGCATGGTTCTTGGAAGATTTGACGGTATGTTCTTTTTGTGTCTTTTTGCGGTTTATATCGGAATTCTTATAAGAAGAGCTCTTGCTGCAAAAAAAGCAGGTTTAGAGGTCAATATTGAGGGCGGCTCAGACGAAGAAATAAAAGTAATGCCGTTATTTAAAAGTGTGCTGTTCATAGTTGCAGGTGCCTGCGCAATAGCATTTGGCGGAGATTTGACAGTTGATGCGGCAAGCAGAATTGCAATTGATTTTGGTATGAGCCAGACTTTGGTGGGACTTACCATTGTTTCAATCGGAACATCTCTTCCTGAGCTTGTCACCTCATTTGTGGCGGCAAGAAAAAATGAGGTGGGAATGGCTCTTGGTAATGCCGTAGGTTCAAATGTATTTAATATCCTTATGGTGCTTGGTATTGCCTCAACAATAAGTCCGATTGCTTTCCTTACTGAAAATGTTATAGATATAGTGATTCTTATTGTTTTTACAGTAATTGTGTGGGTATTTGCGGCAACGAAAAAAAGACTCTCAAAGGCTGAAGGCGCGATAATGCTGCTTTTGTATGCGGTTTATGCTGTATATATAATTATAAGATAAGAGTGTTTATTAATAATTTAACGGTTAATAATAAAGATACGTTTTTTGGAGGAAAATCATGCTTTTATTTTTGAAAATAATGGGAACTGAATTTATTGCTGAGATGGGAGATAAAACACAGCTTATGCTGGTTGCGCTTACTAACAAATTTAAGCTCAGGGATATTATTCTTGGCACAGCGGCAGCAATACTTGTTCTCAATGGAATTGCAGTGCTTGCAGGTGGCCTTGTTGGAGAAATGATACCTGACTGGCTCATTAAGCTTATCGCCGCAGCAGCATTTCTTTATTTTGCAGCTACATCGCTTAAAAAGGATGACGATGAGGAGGAAGAGGCTAAAACAGGTAAATTCAAATTTGCTCCTCTGGCAGTGTTCTGTACATTTTTTGTGGCTGAGCTTGGGGATAAGACACAGCTTACAGCAATTACTTTTGGTGCAAATGAGGGACTAAGTAAGGGCATAATCGTATGGCTTGCATGCTCAATAGGACTTTTTGCAGCTGATATAATCGGAATGCTTATAGGGTATTTATTAAAGAGTAAAACTCCGGATGGATTTCTTGGAATACTTGCATTTATTATATTTGCCATATTTGGAGTGATCACGGTTAAGCAGGGACTATCAATGACTCCTGGAGTTAACGGCTCGTGGGTTATCCCTATAACCGTTGCCGTTGCTGTGATATTTGCCGCAATATGTGTGATTATAGTGGCTATGGATAAGAAGGCATCAGCTCGTCACAATACAAAATAAAAAATTGTCAGAGTAATGTATTGACAGAATAATAATTGTAGAGTAATATAATAACTGTACTATCATTGATAGTACAGTTATTTCGTTTTAGCACGTGCACAGCTAAAAACGAAATTAAGAAAGGAGGTTTTCTATGATTTCAGTCGACTTAATGTCACGTGTGCCGGTATATGAACAAATCGTGAAGCAAGTTGAGAATCAGATACTTTTTGGCACAATCAGGCCGGGGGATAAGATGCCATCAGTAAGAGGGTTGTCTGTCAGCTTGTCAGTCAATCCGAATACTGTACAAAAAGCTTATACGGAGTTAGACAGAATAGGGATTACAATAAGCGTTCCGGGAAGAGGCTCATTTATAGCTGATAATGCGTTGGAACTGATAAGCAGTAATTCCAGGGATAAGCTTGATGAAATGGCTGAAATGATCAGGGAATTAAGAATGGCAGGAATTGCAGAAGAAGAAATAATAAAATTAGTCAAGGAGGTATATACAAACAATGATTAGTGTTGAGAATGTATCAAAGCGTTTTGATGATTTTGTTGCATTGGACGATATTACATGTACTATTGCAGATGGATGTATATATGGAATGGTAGGCTCTAACGGAGCCGGTAAATCGACATTTTTAAGAGTACTGGCAGGAATATATAAGGCAGATAAAGGAATTGCTAAATTTGATGATAAGCCTGTATATGAGAATCCTGTTGTAAAGGAAAAGGTTGTGCTTGTGGCAGATGAATTGTTCTTCCTGTCAGGAGCCTCAATGAATACAATGGCGAAGTTCTACTCAAAGATTTATGATAAATTTGATTACGACAGATACAGAGAATTAACAAAAATGTTCCAGCTCAATCCAGCCAAAAATGTTGCCAATTTTTCAAAGGGTATGAGAAGACAGGCGGCAATTATTCTGGCATTATCAACAAGAGCACAGTATCTATTCTTTGATGAGACATTTGACGGACTTGATCCAATAATGCGTAATCTTGTTAAGAAGCTTATATGTAATGATGTAGCTGAGCAGAATGCCACAGTTATCGTTACATCCCACTCATTAAGAGAACTTGAGGATCTGTGTGATCACCTGGCACTTCTTCATAAGGGTGGTATGGTTCTTGACAGTGATGTACTGGATTTAAAAACATCACAGTTTAAGGTACAGGTTGCTTTCCATGAAACCTTTGGTGCAGATAAGTTTATGGGTGATGATATCAAGATAACAAGATACCGTCAGGAAGGCTCTGTTGCCAATATGATTGTTAACGGTGACAGAGAAAAGACAGTTGCAAAGTTTAAGGCTATGAATCCTGTTGTTCTTGATGTGCTTCCTCTTTCCCTTGAGGAGGTATTCACTTATGAGATGGAGGCATTGGGATATAATTTTGATAATGCAGTGGAGGTGAAGGGCAATGAATAATAAGAAAATATTTAGTGTTCGCATGTTTACACAAACTTTTCTCCAGGTTAAGGCATTTGGAATTATAAGCACACTTTTAATCACAGCTTTACATATTCTGCCTAAGATATCTGAATTATCTTTTTATAAAAGATATTATTCAACAGAAAGTATGCCGGTACAGATGGTAAACAGCATCGAAGCTATGATGACGCTTATTGTGACATTCATGATTATTACACCTGTTCTGACATTTATGATATGGAACTTCCTTAACAAGAGGAGCACCAGTGATTTTTATCATGCTCTTCCATACACCAGAGGGTGCTTATTTGTTACAAAATATGCCGTAATTGTTGTATGGCAGTTGATTTATGTATTTGTTCCATTTTTATCTACCTGCATTTATTATGCATTAAACAGCAAGTATTATAATGTGTCATATAAGTCACTTTTCCTGATGACAATTGTAATATTTATCTGTAACAGTCTGGTGTCGGCTGCATGTTCACTTGCATCTTCAATTGGAGGAAATACATTCAGTAATATCTGTGTTGCAGGATTTATTATGTTCTTCCCAAGAATTCTGTTAAAGACTATCTTTGGCGTTGTTTCTGATATAACAATAGTATTCTCTGCGGATAAGGTAGCATCTTTACTTGATGATAAGTACAATATGTTGTTTTCAATGACAATGAACTGCATGGGATACGGAAATGATTATGCAGATATAGTTTATAATACAGGTGCATACATTTACACAATTGCTCTTGCTGTAATATACCTTGTTCTGGCATGTGTAATGTTTAAGATTCGTAAGAGTGAAACAGCAGGAAAAGCAGCGTCCGGAAAGATAATTCCATTTGCAATAAAGACACTTCTGGGATTTGCATTCAGTGTCCTTGGCGTGTTGGACGCAATTTCAACATATTATCTTATGGATAAGAAGTTTACTTTCCCTGTTGTATATGTAATGATAATATTATTCCTGTTAGCGGCAGCGACAGTATTTATATTTGAGTTTATTGTATCAAAGAAAGTAAGAAATGTAATTTCATGTATACCACCTATTATTACCGGATATGTATTGGCAGCGATAGCCGGAGTATTTGTAGTGATGGGAATTAACAACATTCTTGGTTATAAGCCTGACACCGAAGATGTTAATTATATTACATTTTCAAAGAGTGGTAATTACTACGGATATGATGACAGCAGCTATTTTGACAAAATTACAGACACAATCCAGATTAAGGATAAGAAAGTAAAAGAAATATTTACAAAAGCACTTAGTTCCAATATAGAAATGGTTAATAAGGTGCATGAAGGAGAGCTTTCTAACTTTACCTATTCAAGTAAATATAAAGCTTATTCTGTATATTATGATGATGGAATGTTTGGAAAATACAGGACAGTTTATCTTACAGATGATCAGATTTCAAAAATCGGAGAATTAATAATTGGTGTTCCTGAATACAAGGAGGCTTATACAAGCTTTCCTGATGCAGATGATGTGACGGTGAACTTTTATCAGACTACAGTTTTCTCAAAAGAGGACTGTGCCGAGATATATAAGACATATGTTGATGAAGTATCAAAGCTTAAGTTTGACGAGTGGTATATGATAGTAAATTCATATCAGAACTATGAAACCGTCTTTGAGATATCATTTGAAAAGAAGGGAATAGTATACACCTGCGAACTTAAGATTGGAGACAGGACACCTAAGGCTCTGGCAAAGTATATAGAGATTAACAACCGTACCGTAAAGGACAAAAAGAGCGAGCTTGTAGATAAGATGTCAGAGATGATAACAGGTCTCAATGAATTGAGTGATGATTACGTTTACATCAACATTTCAGATTATAAGAATGATATTCAGGTTGGCTTTGACAGCTATGAATATAAGAAAATTGTTGAAGGCAGTGATATCAATGCGCAAACTGTTTTGTCTGACATAAAGAATGGTTTAAAGAATGGTATTGAGAGTATCGATCTTACTAAACCAATCATCAGAGTAAGCGGCGGTATATATGATCAGTCAACAGGAATCTGGGATGATATTACATTATATTTCCAGATAAAGAATTATGATGAGATTACAGATTTCATTCCTGAATCACAGATTAGTAATTATAAAATATATAATGATAGAGAAGAAGTATATTATTATGAATAAGCTTATTAGGTATAATTAAATTCTTTCAGGACAATAATAAAGTGGAAGCAGACTTTTTTGTTTGCTTCCACTTTTTTGCATTGCGGCGAGGATTTTTTCGTGGGCATACCGAATTATATTATTGTGAGGAAGGGATGAAATGAGTGATTTTAGTACTGATGTAGAACAAAACATAAAAAGACTTGAAAGTACATTAAGAATAGAAAGTAATTTTGACATCCTTACAAGGAAGGTTAAAATTGCAGGTAAGACAGCAGGCTTTTTCTTTATCGATGGCTTTGTGCAGGAGGATATGGTAGAGAAGCTTATGCAGTTTTTCTATTCTTTAAAGGAGGATGACTTAAAGGATATAGATACATTTTTAGAACATGGAATGCCCTATACGGAAATTGAAAAAAATGAAAATCTTAATCAGGTAATAACAAAGTTTCTGTCAGGTATGACTATACTTACAATTGAAGGCTTTGACGAATGTATATTGATTGACTGCAGAACTTATCCGATGAGAAATGTAAGCGAACCGTGGAAGGACAGAGTATTAAGGGGCTCAAGGGATGGATTTGTTGAAACACTTGTTGCAAATGCCGCGCTGCTTCGAAGACGAATAAGAGATCCAAGATTTTCAATGGTTATGTATGGGATAGGAGAACGATCTAAATCAGATGTAGCGGTGTGTTATATTGATGATAAGGTCGACAGGAAACTATTAAATTATCTCGACGGTCTTTTAAAGTCAATTCAGGTTGAGGCTCTCACCATGAATATTGAGAGTCTTGCGGAATGTATGTTTAAACACAAGTGGATAAATCCATTTCCAAAGTTTAAGTATTCTGAACGGCCTGACACTGCTACAGCAGCAATAATGGATGGCAACATTGTCATAATGGTTGATAATTCTCCGGCAGTTATGATAATACCGGCATCAATATTTGATATTATTGAGGAGCCGGACGATTACAGTTTTTCGCCGGGAATAGGAACGTATCTTAGATTTTCAAGGTTCTTTTTTACGCTGATAACGCTGTTTATGACACCTTTGTGGCTTCTATTAGTGGAGCATCCTGACTGGGTTCCTGAATGGCTTAAATTTATTACAATAAGCGACGACATAACTGTTCCAGTGGTTTTACAGCTTCTGATTCTCGAGCTTGCCGTTGACGGACTTAAGCTTGCAGCAGTTAATACCCCTAACATGCTGTCCACGCCTTTAAGTATTGTTGCAGGTATTGTAGTTGGAGAATATGCTGTTTCTTCAGGGTGGTTCAATTCTGAATCACTATTATATATGGCAGTGGTAACGGTGGGAACATATTCCCAGACAAGCTATGAGATGGGATACGCACTCAAATTCCTAAGAGTGTGTCTTCTGCTTCTCACCCAGTTTCTCGCACTGCCTGGCTTTATAATAGGCACTGTATTTGCCATATTTACCATATGCTTTAACAAGACACTGTCAGGACACAGCTATATCTATCCTCTCATTCCATTTGATGCAGAAATGCTTAAACGAAAGGTGCTTCGCGTCAGACTGCCACATTCCTATAAATGATTTTAGAATTTGCATAGGTGGATGTTTATGTCAGATTAAGGCGACAAAGGTCTGTTTAAATGTATGCTTTTCATTTCCACAGCGCAAAAGTCATTTAAACAATATGTTTTGTAGATTTCGCTATTCACATTTTGCTAAACAGACCTTTGCCACCTTAATCCGACATAAACTGAAGCACTATACAAATTTTATAATTTGTTTATTTCATTGTAAGTGTAAAGTATGATACACTACGTTTAGAGGTTGTTTGCGAAACGCTCATTATACACTGAACAGTTGTGTGATTTTATTATATTGCAAGCCGGACTATTTGCAAACGCCGGTGCTTAGCGGCTGTATTTTAGCCGCTTATGCACCGTTGCGCTTTGCAA
>JBJEME010000045.1:0-3794 GCA_051879515.1 Lachnospira sp.
GGTATTCTTGTAATTGGGAATGACCATCTTGGTCATGGAGAAACGGCAAAAACAGATGACAATTTGGGGTATTTTTGTCCAAGCAACATGAGTGAAACTGTCGTTGCAGATTTATATGAAGTAACCCGTTTTGCAAAGAAAAATTACTCTAATGTTCCTTACTTCTTGTTTGGACACAGTATGGGGTCATTTATGGCAAGGCGCTATATAATGACATATGGAAATGAGTTGGATGGAGTGATTATTTCCGGAACAGGCAACCAGTCTAGAAGTGTACTGAAAGCTGGTAAAATAATGGTATCGCTGACTAAATTCTTTAAGGGAGACCGCTATAGATCCAAGATGCTGAAAAATATGTTTTTCAGCAAATTTAATGATCATATTCCAAACGTCAGGACATCAAATGATTGGCTTACAAAGGATGAAACTATTGTTGATAAATATAATACGGATAAGTATTGTACATATTCTTTTACGGTAAATGGATACCGTACTTTATTGGACGTGCTGTCATTCATACAGAATTCAGATAATATTGCAAAAATCCCGAAGGACCTTCCTGTGTTTTTGATTGCAGGAGAAGAAGACCCTGTTGGTAATTATGGAAAAGCAGTTAAACATGTTTATGAAATCTACAAAAAAGCAGGAATTAAGGATATTTCGATAAAACTTTATAAAAATGACAGACATGAATTGATCAATGAGACAGACAAAGAAGACGTTTATGACGATATCAGGCATTGGCTGATTTGTCATTTGTAATTTGATTTATCTACAATAAAGTACTGAATTTTTTTGGTTTTAGGAAGTTTCAGTGCTTTATTTTTTGTTCATTGTGGGAAATATGTGAGTTTGGTATAATAATTTTCAAACGAATGGAATGATATACAGAACAGGAGGGATTGATAAGTGTCGGATATTACAAAAAGAGCATTAGAGGCATCTCTCAAAAAGATGTTACTGAAAAAGCCGGTTACCAAAATTACAATTAGTGATATTACAGAAGACTGCGGTGTCAACCGTGCAACTTTTTATTATCATTTCAAAGATATTTATGATCTCATTGAATGGTCCTGTGAGGAGGATTCCCGCATAGCAGCAAATGGAAATACTACATATGATACATGGGAACAGGGATTTCTGAATATTTTTCATGCCGTAGAAGAAAACAAGCCTTTTATACTTAATGTTTACCGTCATGTCAGTCAGGAACAGATTATTCAATATCTGTACAGGGTTGTTTATCAATTGATTATTAATGTTGTTGAAGAATGCGCACAAGGCATGAGTGTCAGGGAGGAGGATAAAAAATTTATTGCCGATTTTTACAAGTATGCTTTTGTGGGTATGATGCTGGACTGGATACGGAAGGACATGAAACCGTCACCGGAAAAGATGATTTTCAGACTGAGTAATTTAATAGAGGGAGATATCATTCGTATGCTTGAAAAATGCCGGATTGATAAGCCATATGATAATATCAACAAATGATGAAGTTTGTCGAAAAAAACAACAATATAGCCCTGTCATCGAAGAATTCGATGATGGGGCTATTCTGTTGATTGTGAGTAGTTATCATTCAATGTATATTGAGGATGTAATTGAAAAACATATATAACGAATTGAAATTCAGGAGGTATGATTATGTATTATTCAAGTGGAAACTATGAAGCTTTTGCTCATCCGAAGAAACCAGAAGGAGTAGATCACAAGTCAGCTTATATTATTGGTACAGGGCTGGCAGCACTTTCAGCCGCATGTTACCTTGTCCGTGATGGTCAGATGAAAGGTGAACGTATACACATTTTTGAAAAAGATCCGATTCCTGGTGGTGCCTGTGATGGGTTTGAATATCCGGGTGTAGGTTATGTAATGCGTGGCGGACGTGAAATGGATAACCATTTTGAAGTTATGTGGGATTTGTTCCGTTCTATCCCATCTATTGAAACTGAGGGAGTCAGTGTACTGGATGAGTATTATTGGCTCAATAAAGAAGATCCGAATTACTCTCTTTGCCGTGCGACTGTCAACCGGGGACAGGATGCACATACAGATAAGAAATTTGCAGTTTCAGACAAAGCACAGATGGAGATCATGAGGCTGTTCTTCACTCCGGATGAAGAATTGTATGATAAACGTATCGATGAATATTTTGACGACGAGGTATTTGATTCAAATTTCTGGCTGTACTGGCGGACGATGTTTGCGTTTGAAAACTGGCACAGTGCACTGGAAATGAAGCGTTATATTAAGCGCTATATCCACCATATCGGAGGTCTTCCTGACTTCACGGCTCTGCGTTTTACAAAATATAATCAGTATGAGAGTATGATCCTTCCGATGGTAAAATATCTGGAAAATGCCGGTGTCGTATTCCACTATAATACAAAGGTTGTAAATGTTGAGTTTGATGTTACATCCAACAGAAAGCAGGCTACCCGTATTGAACTTGAGGCGGAAGGTGAAACACGTTTCGTAGACCTCACAGAGGATGATCTTGTGTTCATCACAAATGGTGGATGTGTGGAAAACTCTGCAATGGGATCCCAGAATACGCCGGCTCCATATAATCCGGAAATCAAGCCAGGTGGCGGATGGGATATGTGGAGACGTATTGCCGCCCAGAGTCCTGACTTTGGAAACCCTGATAAATTCTGTTATGACAGTGAGCTGTGTAACTGGATGAGTGCCACTGTGGAGACACTGGATCAAAGGATTATTCCATATATCACAAATATCTGCAAACGAGATCCGTTTACTGGTAAAGTGGTCACTGGCGGTATTGTATCTGTAAAAGATTCCAGCTGGCTTTTGAGTTGGACGATTAACCGTCAGCCACAGTTCCGTTCCCAGCCAAAAGACCATTGTCTCGTTTGGGTATATGCGCTCTTTAATGACAAACCTGGTGACTATGTCAAAAAGCCAATGAGAGATTGTACAGGAAAAGAGATCTGTATGGAATGGCTGTACCATATTGGTGTGCCGGAAAACGAGATCGAAGAACTGGCTGAGAACAGTGCAAACACAGTTCCGGTCATGATGCCTTATATTGATGCCTTTTTCATGCCTCGTAATGATACGGATCGTCCAAAAGTTGTGCCTGATGGAGCAGTAAACTTTGCATTTATTGGCCAGTTTGCCGAGACCGCAAGGGATACTATTTTTACAACAGAGTATTCCATGCGTACCGGTATGGAGGCTGTTTATACCTTGCTTAATGTAGACCGTGGAGTTCCGGAGGTTTGGGGCAGCACATATGATGTGAGGGATCTTTTGAATGCGACTGTCAAATTGCGTGATGGAGAACCACTGACTGAGATGAAGCTGGGAATCAAGGAAAAGATTGCTGTTAAAAAGGCTTTAGACTTTATCAAAAACACAGATGTGGAAAAACTGCTGAAAGAATATCATGTTATTTGAGTTTGAAAAAATTGAAATAATCATATTCTTTTCCATGATAAACAAATAAGCAAAAGCTTCCCGTTGTCGAAATTTATGTCGGCAATGGGAAGCTTTTATTGATCTTGGACTTTGAATGAATCCAGACAAACATGTTAAGTTTGCCTAGTTTTTGGATATATAGAAGATGTTTGCCCATAGAAGAAGAACGAAATAGTATGTAGAATTTAGGCAAGAAAAAGAGAACGGAGGTGAAAATATTGAAAAAAATTCGTATGGCAAGAGATGGGTATATTTTGATTTCAATTATTTTCTATATAGTTGGAATCGTATGTATGACAATACCATCTATATCCCCACTGGTGCTATGTATCACAGGGGGCATCATCTTAGTT
>JBJEME010000046.1:0-3753 GCA_051879515.1 Lachnospira sp.
GGCTAAAATCTTACGGATAAAATTACGTGAAATGAAAATTTCTAATTGAAGTATTAATGGAGGTTATTATGAGTACATAATGTCGAGGAGAAGAAAGAACAACACGGGAATACCTGATTTTGAAATCGATTCCCTTGCAAGAGCATTATTGCCTGCAATTCAAGCCTACTTTGAAACCGAGGAAGGTCAAAGAGAGTTTGCAATATGGCAAGCCGAAAGGCAACAAGAAAAACTGAATAAAAAACTCAATAAGAAAGAATCCCATTAAATAGTACAGGGATTGACCGCCTGAAATATGGGTGGCATAGGAGAATAAGAAACCGCCTAAGAGGAGCGGTATATAAATAACTTATATTTAGGACTCCCGAAAAGTCTCGAAGAACTTTTTGGGAAGAGGAGCGGCAACGAAGCGGATTTGGCGATTTTGTTTACATAATCGCCTTTAAGTGGAGTTTTCCGCGACGAGGTTGTGCCGAAGATAATAACCCTATAAAAACGGCAAAGCCGACGATTGCAGGAATTGCAATCGTCGGCTTTCATAATTTTAATTTATACCCGACATAGGGCGTACGCAGAAGGTGATTATTTCGCAAATAAACAAAATATCGTCCTCGCAGTCATTCCGCACCCATTCGTTGATAATAGCATAATCAAACTGCTATAACAACAAAACTTTGTCAATAAAAAAGATTCAATGAAACGACAAACGGGCGGGATTGCTCCCGTCCGTTTTTGATGTTAGCTTTTGATTTTTAATAAAATTGATATAAGAAAATAGATGAGCTAAGCAGAGTTCTTAAAAAATACATAATATATTTCACATTATATAATTTCATAAGGAGCGCATAGAAACAAATACTTCACCGCTATATTCATCGTCCCAATAAACATAAAAGCTTAAGACGAAAATAACTTTGTCATCGGGATTTTCCTCATCAAACTTCAATTCAATCTTCAATTCGTTACTTTCTTCAGTTATATTTGAGATAGAATCAATGAAGTATCGCTCTCCTGTGGAGCTAATTTTTGATAGTAAGATTTCTTCTCTCTTTATTGTCGGATTAAATTGATAAAACTCAAAAGTGATCAGATGATTAGAGTTTACATCCATCTCGCAAGCTAATGGATACATCATCAAATATAATGTTTCCCCACTAAAAGTTATATCTTTCCCATTCCAAGATGAATAAGATACAACCATATCTGCTCCATCTATTGTGGCTGAAACATTGTCACTTGATGGGCTTGTGTTAAGAGAACTATCACTATTAGTATGGTTACACCCAACCGTTACACCACAGCACAATATCAGAATTAAGAGAATAGAAAAAACCGTACGTTTCATATTTTTTACCTCAAACTACAGCAAAAGCGAAAAATGTACTTGACGAGCATGTCAATGCCGTACTAGCTTTAATAGATACTCTGTTGGGACCAGTACGCAACTGGAAGGTTACACCGCCGACAACTACCGAAGATGAAGACTTATATCCAATCCAAGGAATACTTACTTCAATGTTTTTCGCTTCGCCATTATGGACAATCGTTCCCTTAATAACTTGAGAAGTCTTTCCTCCGTGACTCCACAAATTTCCCGATTGATCATAGGAAGTCGAGATTATTGCTCCCGTTGCCGTTTTCGCCTTAATTGCATATTTTGCGCTAATGCCTAAATCAGTATAATTATGTAATTGTTTAACCGCCGAATAAGTTCCATCTATTTTATTATAAGTTTTATAATACTTATAAGAGAACTCTGTAACAGCAGAGGATGTCGTTGAAGAATAAAATTCCTGTGTTACTTTAGTAATTGTACGATTAAAAGTAATCCCATCAGTAGAAATCAAAAGATTGCAATTTTCAGGCGGCATATAGACTACATTTACCACGCAATTATATTGAATGCCTTCTGATCCTACAAAATACGTCCTTAAAACCTCGCAAGGTAAATCAGCTCTGCTTAAACTAAATGAAAGATTAAACATAAAAAGTGATATTCTTGTTGCACCATTTCCGCTTGAAGACCCCGTAGTATGTATTGCTTCAACATAGAAATCACTACCTTGTTCTAATACTGGCGAGCCGCTACTACCACCCGTAGTATCCGCATTATGTGTAATTCTATATTGCGTTACATTAGATACTGTACCCAAAGAACTGTACATGTCTCCATTCTTATCTCCAGGATACCCTATTATTCTAATGTTGTTGCTTGAAATGCTATTAGTAGAGGAATTTGTTACCAACCCTAAATAACCTAATTGTAAACCTATATCACTTCCTAAAATACAAAGTCCCCAATCATAATTTGTGTCGGTAGAAGTATAATATTCTTTCTGGATATAGCTTTGGTCAACAGTAAATTCACCATAAGGTAAAACCAATCTATTACTACTGTCCAAATAGGCTCCTGGCTGAATTATTATTTCATCAGGAAATCTAGGGTTATAGATTCCATCATCATATCTATTTCCAAGAGTAGAAAATGTCTCTGATGCGTCACCATATATTACATGTCCCGCCGTCATAAGTCGGTCTTTCCCAACGAGAAATCCTGTACCAATAAAAGATAATGTGACATACCCATTTGTCACATTGTCTTTAATATTAGAATACCTTGTTACGATTCTACATACTGATCTAAAAGGCTTTTGGGTAGTATCATCTACTCTAACCCTATCATCGGTACCAATAATAGAAGTAGGAGCAATACTATATTCGTCCAATTCACTATCAGGGAAGAATCCTTCCTGCCTTAAAGTTTGCTCATCTAATGCACTCGATAAACTATACATTGTGGCAGCCGAATTTGTGAAATATAAAAATTCATTGGTTCCGGCTGAATAATTATGTCTAACAAGGTTATAATTATCTGCTGAATAAGTTGATACAGTATTTGAACTCGAATCATCATCTTCAATTTGTTCTTTTGGAGCCAGTTCATCTGCATTAACTATAATGTCCTGTTCATTTCGTGCTTCAGCAGCAGCGAAAGTAGAAGTATTTCTTATTCCCATTGAGAATATTATGGAAATTAAGATTATTAATACAATAAATAATCCTAAGGCTTTTGTTTTAATTAGTTTCATATTTAGCTCCTTTCTTTTATTTTTATCACATTTTCAAGCCTCATCTATAATCAATATAATCAAAAACTACCAAAGCAAAATTCACTACATTGGTTGCCTTGATAATATTGAAACGAATAGAATAGCTATACACTTGCATTTCTTTGCACTAAATTTTAGTTTGCATTGGCGGATACCTCCGTCATTTATTTCATAACCGATTAAAATAAAATTCTACAAAATATCTTTAAATAACTCCTTATTAATTATAAACTAACCTCTTATGATAGCTACATTTTACCATATTTTGGTAATTCTGTCAATAGCCATTTTTTTCAATTTCAGTTATTTTACGTTTTAAATCCAACTCCGACAGCCTCTCATTGATTAACTCCATATAGCTTTTTCTCGGCAATATATGGTGATAATTGCGGTTGGTTCTGCTGCTGTCTATCTGGGGATTGCTCGCCTGATAGGTCTCATCTCTTTCGTTTTCTTCCTCGACAGGGTTGACTTCCTGCCGTTTATATTTTTCCATATGACATACTAAATAACTGATAATTTTTTCCTCCTATGATTTTATTTTTGGTGGTTAAAAGCCTCGCAGAGCGAACGGAACTTACAAAGTAAGTGTAGTGAGTTACACTTATAAAGTGTATATAAGTTTTGCTTCCCGTTTGCTTCC
>JBJEME010000047.1:0-3719 GCA_051879515.1 Lachnospira sp.
AGAGCGCCGCCCTGTCACGGCGGAGGTCGTGGGTTCGAACCCCATCCGGGTCGTTCTTCTTATTTATAAGGAGAGATAATATTTTTTATTCGGGATCTTAGCTCAGCTGGGAGAGCATCTGCCTTACAAGCAGAGGGTCACAGGTTCGAGCCCTGTAGGTCCCATTTTATTAGGTTTATGACTTAATAAGCCGGTGTGGCGGAACTGGCAGACGCACAGGACTTAAAATCCTGCGGGACTTATACTCCCATACGGGTTCGATTCCCGTTGCCGGCACTGAACATGTTTGTTCAACAGAGATTTGTACGTGTAGCTCAGCTGGATAGAGCGTCTGGCTACGGACCAGAAGGTCGCGAGTTCGAATCTTGTCACGTACATTCAGCCTTGCATTTGCAAGGCTTTTTTTTTACAAATTTTGAATGTATAATAATTGTTTTACTTGAAATAATAATTCTTGAACTAAAATAAAAGGAGGACATAATTATGTCAAAGAATTCAAGTAACTCAACAAATTCAAGTAACTCAACAAATTCAAGCAATTCTTCAAACTCAAGTAATGCTTCAAATGCGTCTAATGCAAGCAATTCTTCAAAGAACAGCTCAAATAGCAGCAAGAATGCATCAAAGAACTCTTCTAAGTCATCATCAAAGGATTCTTCTGATTGTACAGACTGTTACTAGTTTATGGCCGCATAAGCGGCCTTACATATTGAGAATATTATATGTAATAAAGCATTTTTTTATAAGTATAATATAATAAGTATGAAAAATGCGAAGAAAAAATATATGCAGGATTTTGAACTGATTGGACCAAGAAAAGTAAATTATTATGTTAATAATCCATACGCAGTTATTATTGATTTAAGGAAACGGGAAGATTATTATGTTAATCATGTAAATGGTGCGGTAAATGTTCCTTTTGATGATATGATGCATTTTTTACACGGCCGGAGTGAAGAACCGGAACTTTATCGTTTGTTTTATAATAAGAAACTGATTTATGTATTTTATTGTGAACATGGTTCTTCAAGTATTACAGTTGCAGATAAAATGTCTAAGAAAGGATATACCGCAAAATCAGTAGCCGGAGGATATGAAAAAATTCAGAATAATTTCAATTTTTAAGATTTGCAAAGTATATACTTAAGAATATTAAGTTATTAAACTTAATTCATTGACACATAATACAGTAAGTTTTAATATATATGTATGTTTTTTACTTTGGAGGAATATGAATACATTTGAATTAGTGGCACCGTGTCATTTTGGACTGGAGTCGGTATTAAAAAGAGAAATATATAATCTTGGTTATGACATTACATCTGTTGAAGATGGTAAAGTAACCTTTTTAGGGGATTCTGAAGCAATATGCCGGGCTAATGTGAATTTGCGTACAACAGAAAGAATTCTTGTTAAAGTAGGGCAATTTAAAGCCATAACGTTTTCAGAATTATTTGACCAGACTAAGGAGCTTGCATGGGAAGAATTTATTCCCATGAATGGTAAATTCTGGGTAACTAAAGCTAATTCTGTCAACAGTAAGCTTTTTAGCAGCTCGGATATTCAATCAATAGTGAAAAAAGCTATTGTTGAAAGATTAAAAGAAAAATATAAAGTCTCTTGGTTTGAAGAGGATGGGGCATCATATCCAATAAGGGTTACTATTATGAAGGATATGGTAACAATATCATTAGATTCTTCAGGAGATTCGCTTCACAAAAGAGGATATCGTCCAGTGGCGGGAAAAGCACCTATTTCAGAGACTTTGGCTGCAGCATTGATAATGCTTACGCCATGGAAAAGTGACAGAATATTTGTTGATCCATTTTGCGGAAGCGGCACTTTTCCAATAGAAGCTGCTATGATGGCAGCGAATATCGCTCCGGGGATGAACAGGCATTTCACTGCGCAGAGATGGACTAATTTTATTGATAAGACTCTATGGGATGATACTGTGGAGGAAGCAGAATCTATGATTGATACAGAAATTGTGACCGATATACAGGGGTACGACCTGGACGAGGAAGTGATTAAGATCGCAAGAAGAAGTGCTGCGAATGCCGGAGTTGATAAGTTGATTCATTTTCAGAAGAGAAGTGTTTCTGAACTAAGTCATCATAAAAAATACGGCTTTATTGTAACTAATCCTCCTTATGGCGAAAGACTGGAAGATAAGGAAACATTGCCTGAGATATACAAGGCATTTGGAAGACAGTTTGCAGCCATGGATTCCTGGTCAGCGTATATGATTACATCATATGAAGAGGCGGAAAAATATTTCGGTAAAAAAGCAGATAAAAACAGAAAAATATATAATGGAATGTTAAAAACATATTTTTATTCATATTTAGGTCCTAAACCACCTAAAAAAGAAAATTAAATCCAAATATAATTATTACAAAGGTGAGAATTTTATGCAGCGAATAATACTTGCATCCAATAATCAGGATAAAATCAACGAAGTAAAGGCTATTTTAACAGATTTTGAGATTGTTTCTTTAAAAGAAGCCGGAATAAGTGTTGATGTTGAGGAAAATGGTACAACATTTGAGGAAAATGCATTAATCAAGGCAAGAGCTGTTTCAAAAATTACAGGTGAAATTACAATGGCTGATGATTCAGGGCTTGAAATTGATTATCTGAACAAGGAACCCGGCGTTTATTCCGCAAGATACATGGGGCATGATACATCCTACGATATAAAGAATCAGTCTTTGATTGATCGCCTTGAGGGTGTGGAAGGTAATGACAGAAGTGGAAGATTTGTGTGTGCTATTGCTGTTTGCTTTCCTGACGGCAGGGAGATTGTAAAGAGGGGAACCATGGAGGGTTTGATTGCAAAAGAAATTGTTGGTTCCAATGGATTTGGTTACGATCCAATTTTTTTCCTTCCTGAGTATAATCTGACATCTGCGCAGATTGCGCCGGAAGAAAAGAACAAGATAAGTCATAGAGGAAATGCTTTGAGGATGATTAAGGACGAACTAAAATATGTAATTAACAATAATTGAATTTATTACATGCATTTGCTGGTATATGGAGGTTTTAATGCTTAAGATAATGATTGTAAGTGATACTCACAGAAGGCACGGTAATCTTGCGATTGCGTTAGAAAAGGAGTCACCGATTGATATGCTTATACATCTTGGTGATGTGGAAGGAGAAGAGGAAATAATAGATTCACTTGCCAATTGTGAAACATTGTATGTAAGTGGTAATAATGATTTCTTTTCTCTGCTGAGTAAAGAAAGGGAAATTATTCTCGGTGGCAAAAAGATTTTTATTACTCATGGGCACTACTATTATATTTCGCTGGATACTAAGACTATTAGGGAAGAAGCTATGTCCAGAGGAGCAGATATTGTGATGTTTGGGCATACTCACCGCCCACTTATCGATGTTGGTGGCAGGGTTACACTAATTAACCCTGGAAGCATATCATATCCTCGCCAGTCTGATGGATTACATACATATATTATTATGACAATTGATGATAATAATGAAATTTCATTTGAGTTAAAGAGTGTTGAAGACTTATAAATTCATATTTTTACTGTGATTTTATGACGGCAAATTTTTTTTGAAAAAATTGAAAAAATATGTTGACATTATCTTATATATATCATATAATCATTCTTGCGTTGCGGAAGAGCAACGAATGAATCGGGGTGTGGCTCAGCTTGGCTAGAGCGCTTGATTTGGGATCAAGAGGCCGCAGG
>JBJEME010000048.1:0-69349 GCA_051879515.1 Lachnospira sp.
CTGCCTCGCAGCTATCTGTGCTACGCACAGATGAGGTGGTAAATTATTGTTTATACTATTATTAATCTCTATTTTCTCTTCTAACGGATAAAGTATTGAGATTAATTTGTCTTGTATATCCAAAGATGGAATATCAAATTCCAATCTATTAAGAGTCTCTGTTCTCAAGCTTGGGATTGTAGTTCCTTCATTCAGTTTTAATAAATCCACTTGGCTCATAACATAAAAGAAATATCTGGGCCGTATTATTTCTTCATTGATTATGGTATAAAATAATGTGTCCACTGTCCAAAATGGTTGTGTAACAAAACGAACTTTATCAATGGTACCTTTTCTACCAATAAGAACGGAAGGTTTACTATATAAGTAATTTGTTGCATGCCCCATCAACCCTCCAGTACCATAGATTGGATACTCCCCTTGTTCAGACAATACCTTTTTTTGATTTTTCCCGTATTTAATTGTTGCAAGTTGGGCTAAATTATATCTCATATCCAATCGCCCCCAGTTTTCTTCTTATCTCTGCTTCTAGCTCATGCGATTTCTCAAACATGTCTGAGAGCTCAGAGGTGAGTCTTCCCATTTTTTCTTCAAATGGTTCCCCATCATCTTCCTTTTCTTCTATTCCTACATATCGTCCCGGGGTAAGTATATAATCCTGTTTTGCAATATCTTCGGTTTCTACAACTGCACAAAATCCTTTTACATCTTCAAGTGTTCCTTCCTGGAATGCTGAAAATGTATCTGCTATCTTTGCAATATCTTCCTCTGAAAAATCTCTATGAGTACGATCAACCATATAACCCATTTGTCTAGCATCGATAAAAACGGTTTTACCTTTTTGTTTCTTATCCTTGGTAATAAACCATAGAGTAGCCGGAATCGTGACACTATAAAAAAGCTGTGAAGGAAGAGCAACGATACCTTCTATCAAATCATCTTCAATAATTCTTTTTCTAATTTCACCTTCTCCACCAGTTTGTGATGACAAGGCACCATTCGCAAGAACCAAACCGATTTTTCCGCCTGGTGCTAAATGATGAATCATGTGCTGTATCCATGCAAAGTTTGCATTCGAAGCTGGTGGCACGCCATATTTCCATCTTACATCTCCTAATAAATTATCATGCCCCCATGGCTGATAATTAAATGGGGGATTCGCCATGATGAAGTCTGCTTTTAATGTCGGATGCTGGTCTTTAGAAAATGTATCTGCATGAAATGGTCCAAGGTCAGCTTCCATACCACGAATCGTAAGATTCATAATAGCCATTTTCCACGTATCCGGATTTGCTTCCTGACCATAGATTGACATCTGTCCTCTCTGTCCTGAATGCGCTTCTATAAATTTAGCACTTTGAACAAACATCCCTCCCGAACCACATGCTGGATCATATACACGACAGTTTGCATATGGTTTTAAAATTGCAACTAACGTATTCACGATACTAGAAGGTGTATAGAACTCTCCACCACCTTTACCTTCTTTCTGGGCAAACTGTGCAATACAATATTCATATGTTCTACCAAGAATATCTCGATTCCCCTCAGTATCAGACATGTCCATATTTGTAAAAAGGTCTACAACGTCACCTAGCACGGACTTGTCTAAATCGGGATTTCCAAAATTCTTCGGAAGTACACCTTTCAGTTTTTTGTTATCTGCCTCAATAGCTCGCATTGCATTATCAATAACCATTCCTATTTCTGGTGTATGAGCTGCAACTGCAATTGTTGACCATCTCGCTTCCTCCGGAACAAAGAAGATATTATCTTCTACATATGCGTCCGGATCATCTTCAAATCCGTCGCCTTCTTCAACCAGTTGCATGTATTTCTTTTCAAATGCTGTAGAAATATATCTTAAGAAAATAAGTCCAATAATAATATTTCTATATTCTGCTGCCGGAATGTGTCCCCATAATACGCATGCCGCATCCCAGATTTGACTTTCAAATCCAATATTTGCATTATTTTTTTCTGCCATAGTGTCCTCCAAAACAAACCATTTTTGTTCTTTCAATTTGTTATTACTCCATCAATTCTATCTTTTGCAAAAAGCACACCAATTCTCCTTGATAAAATCCGCTATATTTTCGCTAACTCTACTGTTTTTAGGTATTCTATATTTTATCTATTTCTTCTAATCAACATACTCTATATCACCATATATTATAAACTTTTATCGAAAAAAAATAAATTCTTTTATCGTAATATGCCACTATATTATTACCCAATCCTAAAATAATCCAAATAAGCTTTATACTTATCCTGTGCGGTCAGGCAAGTATCTGTCAGATACCCCTTTTCGTTGCCCCACTCTTTCAACCCACGATAATAAATCAGTTTCAAATTATCCTCGATGATAAACGGAACAATATTATATTTCAGACACTCCTTAAACATAATCAATCTGCCCACACGGCCATTTCCATCCTGAAACGGATGAATCCGCTCAAACTTTACATGGAAATCCAAGATATCTTCAAGAGTCTTTTCTTCCTTGGAGTTGTATTCTGTCAGCAACGCTTTCATCTTACCGGCAACTTCTTCCGGAAGTGCGGTCTCCATGCCACCAACCTCATTCGGCAATTTCTTATAGTCACCGACAGCAAACCAAGCTTTTCTGGAGTCACTAGTTCCGTTTTTCAGAATCAGGTGAAGTTCCTTAATAAACTTTTCAGTCAGCGCCACTTTAGCACCATCGATGATCATATCAATACAACGGAAGTGGTTTGTGGTCTCAATTACGTCATCCACATTGAGAACTCCACTTTCTGCACCGATGGTATTTGTTTCAAAAATATATCTGGTCTGATCGTGAGTCAAACGACTACCTTCAATATGATTGGAATAATATGTCAAATCAATCTGTGTCTTATGGTAGATACCACCGAAATATTTACTCGCTTTCTGCTCCTGTAAAATATCCAATAACGTAATAGGCTTTTCTTTCTTCTTATTAGAACGCTCCGGTTTTTCGGCATTTTCGGGAATATTCCAAGTTTTTCCGGTAATGAATGCACCAAGCACACGTCCTTGAGCGCAGTAGTTTCTAACGCTACGTTCCGACACATTCCATTTTTTCGCAACCTCAGCTACTGAAAGGTATCGCATCCGCTATCCTCCATTATAAATCAAATCAATAGACGTAAATATCTGCAATATAGTATATCACATCATCGGCAACAAATTCAATTGTCAACATATGTTATTCTCTATTTCTTGCCGTTTCCGGTGCCACTGTTGTCTGTTTAGGCTGATTTTGACTTCCATAGAAACCATATCCCGATTCGCAGACAGAACCGGCCATTTCATAAAACTGCTTGACACTAGTACGAATTCGTACTATATTGCGTAGTATGATTTCGTACCAAATTATATTATATGAGGAGATTATCTTTATGAACCCATGTATTTCCAATGAAATGAAACGTTATAATCACCTGGTTGGAGAGATGAATGCCGTGTATCATGATATCTCTTTACATTTAGGTTTATCTGACAGCGCAATGATTATTCTATACACCATCTGCGATAACGGAGACAGCTGTCCGCTTCATGAAATAAGCCGTCTTTCCGGCGTCAGTAAACAGACCATAAATTCTGCTATTCGCAAACTGGAAAATGAAGGAATTGTATATTTAGAACCAGTCGGTGCTAAGAGTAAAAATGTGTGCCTGACAGATGAAGGAAAGCAATTGGCAAAGCATACTGCAATACGCCTTATTAAAATTGAAAATGAAATCTTTGAGTCCTGGGATAAAGATGATGTAGAGAAGTATCTTGAATTAACTGAGCGATTTTTAACTTCTCTGAAAGAAAAGAATAAAAATCTATGAGACTCATTATAATTTAGGAGCAAAAATGAATATTCAATTATCGGATCACTTTAATTATAGAAAACTATTACGATTCACTTTACCTTCCATCATTATGATGGTATTTACTTCCATATATGGCGTAGTTGATGGATTCTTTGTATCAAATTTTGTTGGCAAAACACCATTTACTGCTGTTAATTTTATTATGCCATTTCTTATGATTTTAGGTTCCTTTGGATTTATGTTTGGAACCGGTGGCAGTGCTCTCATTGCAATGTCCATGGGTGAAGGCAAAATTGAAAAAGCAAAGCGTCTGTTTTCACTTATAGTCTATGCATCATTGATTAGTGGTATTGTACTGGCTTTTTTTGGTATTATCTTTCTTCGTCCTTTGGCATCTGCATTAGGTGCAGAAGGGCAGCTTTTAGCAGACAGCGTAAAATATGGACGTATTATTATAATGGCAATTCCTGCATATATCCTGCAATATGAATTCCAATGCCTGTTTGCTACTGCTGGAAAGCCGACACTGGGACTATATGTAACAATCGCTGCAGGACTTACCAATATGATACTGGATGCGTTGTTTGTGGCAGTATTTCACTGGGGACTTGAAGGAGCCGCAGCCGCAACGGCAATCAGCCAGTGTGTCGGCGGTGTTATTCCACTCATTTATTTTGGACGTCCAAATGGCAGTCTTTTAAGGCTAGGAAAAACAAAGTTTGACGGGCAGTCACTTGTAAAAACCTGTATTAATGGTTCATCAGAATTGATGAGCAATATAGCAATGTCTGTTGTGAGTATGCTTTACAATGTACAATTATTAAAATATGCCGGTGAGGATGGAGTTGCCGCATATGGGGTACTCATGTATGTAAGTATGATATTTCAGGCGATATATATCGGATATTCAGTTGGAGCAGCTCCTGTTATCGGATATCTATTTGGTGCAGGTAACCATGAAGAACTGAAAGGATTATTTGAAAAAAGTCTGGTGCTTATAGGTACATTTGCGGTAATTATGTTCTCTGCCGCTTATATATTTGCACGGCCACTTTCTGTTTTATTTGCAGGATATGATGAGAATCTTCTTAGCCTGACTGTCCGTGCATTCTCGATTTTTTCTTTTTCGTTTCTCTTTTCGGGTTTTGCAATTTTCGGTTCATCATTTTTTACTGCTTTAAATAATGGATTAGTTTCAGCGGCAATATCATTTATGAGAACCTTAGTATTTCAGATTGCAGCCGTATTAATCTTTCCAATTTTCTGGAAAGTGGACGGTATCTGGATGTCTATCGTTGCATCAGAAATTATGGCGGTTGCCGTAACATTAGTTTTTTTACGGATTAATCAAAAGAAATATAAATATTAATATTATTTTCGATTTATACCATTTTTTAATTGTCAATTTTGTAGAATGTGTTATAATTAGTTTGTTAAAAAAATATCATGTAAAGGTCATTTCATTTTGACCGAAGGAGGGTTTTATGGCACGTTTTACATTACCAAGAGATCTTTATCATGGCAAGGGTTCTCTTGAGGCACTCAAGACATTTGAAGGAAAGAAGGCCATCATCTGTGTTGGTGGAGGATCAATGAAGCGTTTTGGATTTCTTGACAGAGCAGCCGGCTATTTAAAGGAAGCAGGTATGGAAGTTGCTTTTATTGAAGGAATTGAACCGGATCCATCAGTAGAGACTGTTATGGCTGGTGCACAAAAGATGCTTGAGTTTGAGCCGGACTGGATTATCGCAATGGGCGGCGGTTCTCCAATTGATGCAGCAAAGGCTATGTGGATTAAGTATGAATATCCTGAAGTTACTTTTGAAGACATGTGTAAAGTATTCGGTCTTCCTAAGCTCCGCAGAAAAGCTCATTTCTGTGCTATTTCATCTACATCAGGTACAGCCACAGAGGTTACAGCTTTCTCTATCATCACTGATTACCAGAAGGGTATTAAATATCCAATCGCTGACTTCGAAATCACACCGGATGTCGCTATTGTAGATCCTGATCTTGCTGAGACAATGCCTCAGAAGCTGGTTGCACATACCGGTATGGATGCAATCACTCATGCAATTGAAGCTTATGTTTCTACAGCTAACTGTGATTATACTGATCCTCTTGCAATACATGCAATTGAAATGATTCAGAATGATCTTGTAAAATCATACAACGGTGATATGGAAGCCCGTGACAGAATGCACAATGCACAGTGCTTAGCAGGTATGGCATTCTCTAACGCTTTACTTGGTATTGTTCACTCAATGGCACATAAGACAGGTGCTGCATTTGACGACTATGGTGCACACATTATTCATGGTGCTGCCAATGCCATGTACCTTCCAAAGGTTATTGCATTCAACGCCAAGGACGAAACAGCTAAGAAGCGTTATGGTGTAATTGTTGATTATATGGGAATTGCTGACAAGTCGGCTTCAGATGATGACAAGGTTGCTGCTCTCATCGCATTCTTACGTAAGATGAATGATGACCTCAACATTCCACACTGTATCAAGAATTACGGTGCTGACAGCTATCCAACAGAACAGGGCTTTGTTCCTGAAGAGGTATTCTTAGAGAGACTTCCTGAGATTGCAGCCAATGCCATCCTGGATGCATGTACAGGTTCTAACCCAAGAATCCCTTCACAGGAAGAGATGGAGAAACTCCTTAAGTGCTGCTACTATGATACAGAAGTTGACTTCTAATCAAATGTTTCTAAAAAACATAACCGATTACATATCTGGTACTAATTAAATTAAAAATCAGGGGTAGGAAATTATTCGGATTCCAAATAAATCGCGATATACTTTCCTACCCCTTTAGTATTAATGACAAATCACATGTCATTTGCCAGCTTGTAATAAATTCTTCCAGAATTAATAATTCTCTGCATTAACCTCAAAATATGACTGTGGATGATTACATACAGGACAAACCTCAGGTGCATTGGTTCCCACAACAATGTGTCCACAGTTGCGGCATTCCCATATCTTAACCTCACTCTTTGAGAATACTTCCTGAGCCTCAACATTGTGAAGAAGTGCTCTGTATCTTTCCTCATGGTGCTTCTCAATTGCGCCTACCATACGGAACTTCTCAGCAAGCTCTGTAAAGCCTTCTGCTTCAGCAGTCTTTGCAAAGCCCTCATACATATCTGTCCATTCATAGTTCTCACCGTCAGCTGCATGAGCAAGGTTCTCTGCTGTATTGCCGATTCCCTTTAATTCCTTGAACCACATTTTAGCATGCTCTTTCTCATTATCTGCAGTCTTTAAGAACATTGCTGCAATCTGCTCATATCCTTCCTTCTTAGCAACAGAAGCAAAATATGTATACTTGTTTCTTGCCTGTGACTCTCCTGCAAATGCTGCCTCAAGATTCTTCTCTGTCTGTGTTCCTGCATATGGGTTTGCCTTAACCTCCTCAAGCTTCACAAACTTCTCCTTTGGCTGCTTGCAAACAGGACACTGCTCAGGTGCCTCAGCTCCCTCGTGAGTGTATCCACATACTGTACATTTCCATTTTGCCATCTTTTTTACCTCTTTTCTTTAAATTTAAATTATATTTTTAAGGTTTTACCTATAAAAATCCTTGACAACTACCTATCTGACACTGCTTATAAGCCAAAAAATCATAAAACCATAAGTAATGTTCCTGCTCCAATCAAAACACATCCAATAATTGATTTAATTGTAAATTCCTCATGTAAGAATACAAATGCAAGTATCAGAGTAAACACAACACTCAACTTGTCAATGGGAACAACCTTCGATGCGTCCGCCATCTGCAGCGCTTTGTAATAACACAGCCATGAAGCACCTGTAGCAAGACCTGATACGATTAAAAATATCCAGCTTTTCTTACTGATATCAGAAAGTCCGCTTTGCGCATGTGTAATAAATACCATACCCCATGCCATAATTACAACTACAACCGTTCTTATAGCTGTCGCAAGATTGGAGTTAACACCATCAATTCCAATCTTGGCAAGTATCGATGTAAGAGCAGCAAATATCGCAGATAATAAAGCAAATACAAACCACATAACACATCACCTCGTTAATAATGTCATACATTCCTCTAACACAATATCACAAACAGCAAACTTGTATGATAGCCGGTCTTTATATGGCTCCAGTTCAAATGAATATTCATGAACCTCGCCGTCATAATCAATCGCAAAAAATATCTGTCCGGGAACACTGTCGCTATTGACTGGGTCTACATTCCCCATGGTACCTGTAATGCCTATACCGATATTGGCTTTGTATGCATTACGGCACGCATTTGCCATGGCATGGGCAGTCTCAACTGAATATACTCCATATTCTTCAATTATCTTTGCAGGAACTCCCTGCATTACCTTTGCCTCATTACTGTAGGTCACAAATGCACCTTTAAATATAGCTGATGAACCTTCTGTATCGGTAATAAGCGATGCCAGCTGTCCTGACGTTGCACTCTCCATTGTTGTAATAAAAAGCTTTTTCCTGATAAGCAGCCTTGTGAAGTCCCTGAACTTACCACGAATCAGCATTTCATCCACACTTTTCATGTAACTCTCCCACTATCTTATGAAATTGGTCTTAATCTTATCCTCTGGATCAGGTGCATTAATACCTGCACTTCTGCCCGCCTCAATACACTCAAGAAGCCATGCAAAATTCTTTCCAAGAACACGAAGCATCTGCATCCCCTCTTCATCCTTTACAACCTCTTCAGGTGTATTTCCATGAACCATCGCCCAGTAATTAGATGATACTATTGGCATCTGGTTGAAGCTGAAATATTTATAAAGAACGTCAATTGTAGCAGTTGTTCCTCCTCTTCTTGCTGATGCAACAGCGGCTGCAGGTTTATATCTTAAGTCTGCTCCTGCAACTCCAAAAAGTCTGTCAAGAAAAGTAATAATCTCCCCGCTTGGAGACGCATAATAAACAGGCGAACCAACTATAAATCCGTCGGCTGTTTTAGCCTTTTCTGCTACCTCCTTAACTATGTCGTTCACTTCTCCATTAACAGATTTTATTCCAACATGAACAATCTCAGACTCTATCCCGTGGGTGGCCAGTTCTTCTCCTATTCTGCTTAATGCAGTATATGTGCATCCATCCTGCCTTCTGCTTCCATTAATCATCAATACTTTCACTATTATAACCCTCCAAAGTTTTATTTCCTTAATTCGCTAAAAACCATTATAACCTTATCTATATCTGCTTTGCCCATTTTTGTCTGTAAAAGTGCCCTAAGCGCAACCTCAATCCTATCGCCGTTCTTATTTAGATAATCCTTATCTATAAGCGGACTTTCAAAGCTACACCCTTCTATCTGCTTAAACGCTGAAAAAAAATCCAGTTGTTCTTTCTGCGTAAGCCCTGCTACTATTGCCCTGGTCTCAAATTCTAGTTTCTTCATAAGCTGTCACTTCCATTTCCTGAATAATTTAACAAATATATATTAATATCATTGTTCCACACATATTTTACCACAATATTATCCCATTGGCACCAGATAATATTTCATTTTTTGATATTTTTCACTTTTTTTACAAATGTAATCAATCGATACTACACACATTTTTTCTTGTACTTTAATCCTTAGCATTGTACAATTATTCTATCAAAATCACCTGGAAATGAGGAATATTATGGGTAAATATATTATGGCACTTGACGCCGGAACCACCAGCAACAGATGTATTTTATTTAATGAAATGGGAGAAATGTGCTCTGTTGCACAAAAGGAATTCACACAGATTTTCCCTAAACCCGGCTGGGTTGAGCATGATGCTGACGAAATATGGTCAACACAACTTGAGGTTGCAAAAGAAGCCTGTGCAACCGTGGGAGCCAGGGCATCTGATATAAGCGCTATTGGAATAACAAATCAGCGAGAAACTACCATAGTATGGGATAAGAATACCGGAGAACCTGTTTATAACGCCATTGTATGGCAATGCCGACGCACATCAGAATATGCCGATTCCCTTAAAAGTAAGGGACTTACAGATACCTTCCGCTCGAAGACCGGACTTGTGATTGATGCTTACTTTTCCGCAACCAAGCTCAAGTGGATCCTTGATAACGTAGAGGGAGCAAGAGAACGCGCCATGCGCGGTGAATTACTCTTTGGAACAGTTGAAACCTGGCTTATCTGGAAGCTTACCAAGGGACAGGTTCATGTGACAGATTATTCAAATGCATCAAGAACTATGCTGTTTAATATCAATACTCTGGAATGGGATGACGAAATCCTTGAAGAATTGGATATTCCAAAATGCATTCTGCCGATGCCAATGCCTTCGAGCTGCATTTATGGTGAAACAAGCGCAGAATTTTTTGGAGGTCCGATAAAGATTGCCGGTGCCGCCGGCGACCAGCAGGCTGCCCTCTTTGGACAAACCTGTTTTAACGCAGGAGAGGCGAAAAACACCTACGGTACAGGCTGTTTCATGCTGATGAACACCGGTGAAAAACCAATCTTTTCAAAAAATGGTCTTGTCACCACTATTGCCTGGGGCCTTGACGGCAAGGTAAATTATGCCCTGGAAGGTTCAATATACGTGGCAGGGGCAGCTATTCAGTGGCTCAGGGATGAAATGCACTTCATTGATTCCTCCGCAGACTCTGAATATATGGCCAAAAAAGTACCTGACACCAACGGATGCTACGTTGTTCCTGCATTTACAGGACTTGGTGCTCCTTACTGGGATCAGTATGCCAGAGGAACAATTGTAGGTCTCACCAGAGGTGTTAACAAATACCACATCATACGTGCAACCCTTGAGTCTATAGCATTTCAGGTTAATGATGTCCTTTCTGCGATGAAGGCAGATTCCGGGATAGAGCTTGAATCTCTCAAAGTAGACGGTGGTGCCAGTGCCAACAACCTTCTTATGCAGATGCAGTCAGATCTCATAAATGCGCCTGTAAACCGCCCAAGGTGTGTTGAGACAACCGCAATGGGAGCGGCATATCTTGCAGGACTTGCCGTCGGCTATTGGTCAAGCAGGGAAGATGTAATCAAAAACTGGGCTATTGACAGAACATTTTCTCCATCAATAAATGATACGGAAAGAGAGGATAAACTAAAGCACTGGAAGAAAGCCGTAACCTACGCTTTCAACTGGTCTAAGGAAGACTAGTGCAATATAATTCAATAATAAGGGATAGTATTAAATGCAGATATGCTTCATTATCCAATCGTACATATCTTCATAAACCTCTTCTTTATTAAGTTCATTGCAGATTTCATGTCGGCCGTCCTCATATAGTATAAGCTCCACATCATCAATATTCTTATGATATGTCTCATACGCTTTTACAACATCCCTGCCATAATTTCCTACAGGGTCTGCATCTCCTGAAACCATCAGAACCGGCAGACTGTTAGGAATTATGGCTATATTTTTCTTATTCTCTGTAAATCGAATAGTCCTTAAAAGCCCTTTATATCCGTTAATTGTGAAAAGAAATGTGCAGCTTTTGTCCTTAATGTAAGCATCCACTATACTCTCATCCCGTGTAAGCCAGTCGAATTTCGTCCTGTTTCCGGGGATTCTACTGTTGTATGCGCCAAACATCAGCTTGGAAATCAGCTGGCTTCTATATCGTTCTCCCTTTATCAGTCCGATAATATCAGAGATAATGATTCCTGCTCCTACCACAATACCCGGCTGGTTACCCGTTCCAATCAGTATTGCTCCGTCAAGCTCATCACCATAGATACTAATATATTTCCTTGTCATAAAAGACCCCATACTGTGTCCTGCAAGAAAGTATGGCACACCAGGAAATTTCTTCTTCATGATACTGGTAAGTCTGTGCATGTCTGTTACCAGCGCATCTTCAGGCTTATATTTCCTGAAATATCCATAATCATCCTCTGTGTTTATTGATTTGCCATGTCCCAAATGGTCATTCCCCACTACAAGAATACCTTTTTCTGCCATATATTCAGCCAGTGCAGAAAAACGTTCTGCATAATCCTGCATACC
The DNA here is from genome assembly GCA_051879515.1 of Lachnospira sp. Classification (GTDB taxonomy): domain Bacteria; phylum Bacillota; class Clostridia; order Lachnospirales; family Lachnospiraceae; genus Lachnospira. The sequence goes on from JBJEME010000048.1 coordinate 11,827, forward strand.
ATGGGCAATCTGAAGGACTGCCACGGGTTTGGGGTACTTCTTCTTATCAGGCAGCCATAAAACCACATGAATACGTGTCTTCTTATCACAGGATTTAAAAAATGTTTCCCTCTTATTAACCATACAATCACTCTCCTATCGCTTTGGCTCCCCATGGTCTGCCATCTGCATATCCGGTGTAAACCACTCTTTCAACATTTAAAAAAGCATCTTTTTCAATAACCCCCACAGTAGCAGGTATGTTAAGAACCTCTATTCCACAGTCTGCAAAAGCGCAATATCTGATTCTTGAAACATTAGACGGAATAACTATTTCCTTAAGGGAATCACATCCTGATATCGCATAAGTTCCTATTTCCTCCAACGAATCAGGAAGTCCGATTTTTTCAATAGTCCTGTTGTTATAAAATACACCTGAACCTATTTTCTTAACGCCTTCAGGTACATTGTACTCCGTTCCTGTCTCTGCAACTTTAACCAGTATTCCGTGAACAACTATCTCTTTATTGTCCTTAAGCATATTCTTTTCCCATGCAGTATCTGTAAATACATTGGTTCCAATTGATGTTACGCTCTCCGGAATCTCAATATCAGCCAGTGCATAACAGCTTAAAAATGCATTATCACCAATGGAGGTAATTCCATCTGCTATCACCAGCTTCTCAACCATTGTATCTGCCCTGAAAGCCTCATTTCCGATAGCAGTAACCTTCTTACCATTGATTGTGTCAGGAACATTCAGTTCTGCTTTGTTCCTACCATAATCGGACAAACCGGTTATGGTTATGGTGCCATCCTCATTTTCCTCTGTAATATATATAACCACAGATACCTTCCTGCCACAGGCCGCCAGCGCAAATGCGCCCACGACAATCAGTAGTACCGCTGCGTACAAACACATTTTTTTCATCTCAAACCCTTACTTTCTAGACCACAGATAACAATAAGCCTGTGTTCTTGCCGCAAATCTGTTGCACTTTAACAATTCTCTTACTTCCTCTTTGGTATACCATGCAGCCTGTATCTCCTCCAGAGTAGATGTACTTGGAGCAAATGTTCCCTCTGCCACACCAATTACAACAGCATTTGTTTCATTGGAGAAACCTATTGCACTGTAACTGTCATACAATTTATCATCTATTCTCTTAAGGGTCAGACCTGTTTCCTCTTTAAGTTCCCTTGCTGCTGCAACCTCGGGAGTCTCTCCCTCATCTATCAGCCCTGCCGGAAAATTGTATACAAAGCCTCCCACCGACATGCGATATTCCCTGTTAATAAGAATTCTCTCACCGGCCTCATCTGTTGCAATAATCACAACGCCATCTGTCTTGCAGCTCTGCACATCCTCCAAAGTTTCCATGTTTTTGTCCCTGCTTATTATCTCGTAGGTTTTCTCCTTGTTATCAGCAGTTGTATATGTGAGATCATATCTGTTGATAAACTTTCCTTCATATACCTTTTTAATTCCCTTAAATTCCATCTTTTATCCTTTCAGCCCAATTATTTGTGCTCATATCACAATTGCTGAACCAGCACACAAAGAGCTTCATTCAAATGCTCCACATCAATATTGGAATAATTAAATATAAATGTATGTTCCGCTTTGTCAGGCTGTTTCTGGTAATATTCCGACAATGCCGACATATGTATTCCATGATTTCTAAGCCTTTTCTCCAGCTGCTCATCACTCAAATCAGTCTTTAACCGCAGAAGAAAATGAAGGCCCGAATCCCTCTCGATTATCTCGCACCTGTCTGACAGCGGACTTTCCTCAATTATTTCAAATACTCTTTTTCTCTGCCTTGTATAATAAAGCCGCATTCTGTTGATGTGTTTTTCAAAATACCCTTCTTTTATGAATCTTGCGAGCGTATACTGCTCAAAATTGGACACGGTGCATGCATAAAAATTCATATTCTTATAGAACTTTTCTGCCAGCTTTTCAGGCAGAACCATATAGCTGATTCTTATGGTAGAGGTCAGCGACTTTGAAAATGTATTCATATAGATTACCTTTCCATTTCTGTCGATACTCTGAAGAGTAGGAACCGGTTTTCCGTTAAGTCTGAATTCACTGTCATACTCGTCCTCTATAATATATCTGTAATCCTTTTCATTTGCCCATGAAAGCAGCTCAAGACGTCTGTTTACAGGCATTGTAATACCTGTGGGAAAATGGTGTGTGGGGCTGACATGAGCTATGTCAGCGTTACTTTTTATCAGTTCCCTGACATTCATCCCCTGACTGTCCATACCAATATAACAACATCTGACAGCATTGCTTGCGTAAACCTTTGCTGTCTTCATGTATCCTGGATCCTCAAGTCCGTATGTCCTGTCTCTCCCTAAAAGCTGAATGAGCAGACCGTACAGGTACTCTGTTCCCGCACCTACAACAATCTGTGAGGGACTTACCTTCATTCCCCTGAATGACTGTAAATGTCCTGCTATAGCCTCTCTTAATTCTGATACCCCTCCGCTTGGCGGATTATTCATAAGCTTTTCGCTTTTTTCTGCAACAACCTCTCTTAACAGCTTCGCCCATACCGAAAACGGAAAATTCTCTGTTCCTGTTCTGTTGCTTGAGAAATCTATGTCGTATTTCTGCAATTGTGGTATACAGTCAAACTCATCCTTACAAGGCGGATTAGCTTCTTTTGCGGAGTGATTCGTATAGCCAACCGCTGACTCGCTTATATCTGCTACAAAATACCCTTTCTTTGGAATGGAATAAATAAATCCCTCTCCCATAAGCTGTCCATAGGCATTCTCAACTGTTATTGTACTGACACCAAGGTTTTGTGCAAAACTCCTTTTAGATGGCAGGTGCTCTCCCGACTTTAACTTCCCATTGTAAATATCATTTTTTATACATTCATACAGATATTCATAGAGAGACTTACCTCCCAAATCACTAAAATCGTATGTAAGCATTCTTATCTCCCCTGGTAGAAACTTATTTCTCAACCAAATGCCCTGGCAACCTGGCTTAATAATTCCTGTGGCATAAACGGTTTTTTTATAAAATCTATTGCGCCCAGCTTTTCTGCTATTGCCACTGTTTCATCCTCCATTGTTCCTGAGACAAATATTACATGAGCCTGACTTATCTCGTCTGTTTCCCGAATCTTCTCCAAAGTCTTTATACCACTCATCCCCGGCATCTCTACATCAAGCAGAACTAAATCTATTCCACCTTTTTTTAAAATATCAATGCATGCTTCCCCGGATTTTGCGAGAACAACTGTATAATTCTCATTCTTTAATATCATGGTAGCCAGTCTTAAGTTCATAGCATCATCATCAACAACCAAAATATTTTTATTCATTTTACTTCCCTCTATTCTTAATTCTTACATGTCTTTCTGGTTCTTATCTCTCTATTATTTCCCCCGTGTTTGGATTAACTGATATACCGTTAACCTCAAGCCTTTCATCTATCTGTATTACAAGACACTGACGTCCGTCTATAATTCTTGTCTCCACAAGGTCTGTTTTATCCGGATTAATCTTAACAACAACATCCGGTGTCTTAACCTCAAACTTTCTTGCCGGAGCGATGTTTGTAGCAGCAAGCATTCCATTTTCTCCTGTTGCCCTTTCAAAATGTTCCTCAAAATTTTCCAGCCTCTCTTCACTGACGCCGCTTCTTTCCAGAACCTCTTTGACCTCGCTTTTATCTAACATAACCGGAGCCTGGGATTGTGCTTTCTTCTCGTCTATTATTTCCGCCAGATTCTCATGTATCTGTTTAACCGTATTGTAACTGCACTCTTCGCCCAGAGTTTCAGTTACCAGTGTATTAAATGTCTCCTTCTGCTGTCCCGCAGGAAGCGGTACACCACAATCAAGCACCTGTCCTATGAAGCTTTGCTGAAAATCGTCTGCATCCTTACTGTAAAACAGCACCATATCATCATCGGAAGTTCTCCCGTTAAAGCTTGGAAACAAAAATCCAATGTCAGGAACATCTACCATATGATTCTGAAGCTGATTGTGAAATGCCTTATCCTCTTCATTATATCCCAATCCCGGCTTTGAGAGAATAACATGGCAAATTGAACATAATATGTAACTAAACACTTCATCAGATGCATCCTCCATCTCAATGTTATCTGTTGTGACAGACGGCACATCATATGTCTGGTTTATAAGAAGAATTAAATAATTACCCGGATAATTATAATTCATGATTACTTTGTCATAATATTCATCAAGAATCTTGTCGTCCTTTAAGTCACTGTCCTTAAGAGCTGTAAGGAAGCTTCTTGCGCCATCTTGTGCATAGGCTTCCAGATTAAATTTCATATCTAAAAGATTCTTCCCCGGTGTTCCTGACAAGGTCTTTCTGAAAATATCAAGATATTTGTGTCTTTCTTCGTCCGGAAGATTTAAAAATGTTTCATTAAATCTGGTAACCTTGTTCTTTTCTCCATCTACGTAGCAGCCACATATTCTAAGGACCCCACAATCATCTATTGTATACTGTGATTTAATTTCATTAATCTCTTTTCTTGTCATGGCATACCTCAAACTAAAATTTACGTGCATTTGACGTTTACTTGTCGTTAATTATAACATGAAATCAGCCCTATAGTCTACTTGTATAATTTTTTCTTGGGAATGCATTGCCGGTTTACACAAATAACACAATAAAACCAATTGGATAAACTGGCTTAAATCGCAAGACACGACGTGCGCCGCAAGGCACACCATAAAACACCCCCGGTCCGGGGAGACCGAGGGTGCATAGAGGGGATAGAAATATATAGTCAAACACAAGCAACATTTGTTTCTCGTGTAACTAACAGATAATTATTGTTAAATCTTAACAATCGACATCATTATAATCAGATAAAAACACTTTTTCTATTGTTTTTATATCCAATTTGGTCAAAAATAAAGATTTTTTGTCATAATAGGTTTCTAATCCTTATTGCGGTTGGGGTTGTTGCAAGACCACCCTCCCCTGTTTCCTTAAGACACATAGGCATTGCATTTCCTATTCTTCTCATCGAGTCAATCACTTCATCAGGCGGAATCGCACTAATTATTCCTGCCATTGCCACCTGCGCAGAGCTGATTGCATTTACCGCCCCTGCAACATTTCTTTTAATACACGGCACCTCCACAAGACCACATACCGGGTCACACGTTAAACCCAGCATATTTTTAAGGGCAAGGGCACAGGCATTTACAATTACTTTATTATCACCTCCCTGCAAATATGCAAGTCCGGCGGCAGCCATTGCGCTGGCAGAGCCAATCTCTGCCTGACATCCTCCCGACGCGCCTGCAATACTTGCATTTTCAGCAATTATTTTTCCTATTCCTGCCGATATAATTAACGCTTTTGCCATTCTCTCCTCAAGAATGTGAAAACACTGCTCAAATGATATAAATACTGCCGGAATCACTCCGCAGGAGCCTGCTGTCGGGGCCGCAACAATTCTTTTCATACATGCATTTGATTCTCCCATTTTCAAGGCTTTTTCCATAGCCATACCCATGAATTCGCCGCAGATATTTCTTCCTGAAGAATTATATTGTTCCATCTTTGCGCCATCGCCCCCTGCCAGTGTGCTTGGTGAGCGAAGGTCTTTGTCGTACTCTGAATCTGCTTTTTTCATTGCGACATACATTTCCTGCATGGATTTAACCACTTCGTTCACGGTAGAAAACTTTTGTTTAGCATCAATCTGGGCTATAATCTCCCACATTTGCTGTTTGGGATACTCATCACATAATTTTAATAAATCTTCAACTGAATGATAATCTTCCATACTAATCCTCCATACTCAAATAAGTTACTTTAATGACTCCTTCTACATGTGAAAGCCATAAAATTCCTTCTTTTGGTACCTCCTGGTCACACTCAACTACCATAACTGAATAACCTCCTCTGTTGGACCTGTACAACTGCATAGTTGCAATGTTAACCGACTTATGGGACAGCATAGTAGTTACTTCGGCCACGTGGCCCGGCTGATCCAGATTATGAACAATTAAAGTCGGATAATCACCTGAAAAATTAGTTGTGATTCCATCAATCTGCGCTATATTTATTCTTGAGCCACCTAATGACTCTCCTACCACCTCTAACTGCTGTCCGCTTTCGCCCGTTAATATTATCTGTACGGTATTGGGATGAGCCTGTTTTAAAGTTGATTCTCCAAATTCAACCTCCATACCCTCTTCTTGAGCGATTGACAGGCTGTCAGGTATCCTGTAATCATCCTCCTTCATCCCCAGTAAGCCTGCAACCAGAGCCTTATTGGTTCCATGACCTTTTCCTGTTGCCAAAAAAGAGCCATAAAGAAGTATTCTGGCTTTACTGATTTTCTCTCCCATAAGTTTCCCGGCAATGTATCCGATTCTTACAGCACCAGCTGTATGAGAGCTTGACGGACCAACCATTACCGGTCCGATAATATCGAAAATATCCATGACGACCTCCAAAAAAAGAGGCCTGATACATATCCTGCATGTATCGATGGCCCCTTTGCTATCTCTCATTATTATTTTTGCATTATTTTATTTTTCTATAACTGTATTCTAATCTTTTGTTTAGAAATGTGCAATAATTTTTCTTCTTATCAGCCTTATATGGAATTTTTTCTTAAAAATCTCATCAACAACACATCCGGAAAGAATTGAATTAACTATCCAGAAGAAAATGGTTGCAGAAATTGGAACATTTGCCGGATTGATATCCAAAATGAAGAAAAACATTATCACCAATTCAATGCCAACTGCCATACTAAACAATACACCTGTGATTCTTAAACATCTGTTATTCATAACATATCCTCCAATCAGAAATAAATATAAATAGTTGTTTCTGAATTAAGGATACACTTTATATTGTCCTATATTCTGGACTATAAAATTGTTGTAAGTCACTACAACACACCATATCCGACGCACACTTAATGAAGAACCTTGTTAACTGTTTCTTCGATTGTTTTGCCTACTGTCTTCATTCCTTCTCCAATATCTTCAGCAAGATCCTTTGCTTTCTTATCAAGTTCCTTTTCCTTTACAAATGTTTCAACCTTGTCAGCAACATTATTTGTGGCATCAATTGCCTTTCCAAAACCATTCATCGCCTTTTCTTTGTTAATCAGACTCATATTTGCCTCCTTAAATTTTAAAATACATTATTAATTCATTAACGTCTCAATTCCACTACTGCATTTAACTTATCATCTGTAGAAAATGTAACAATACATCCGTCATCAATTGGATAATATCTCATTACAACCTTGGAATCCTTCATAATCTCTTTCTTATATTCAATTCTAACTTTGTTAAATACAGCATTTTTGTATAATTCTTCCGGCATTATTTCAAAAACCGCATCTAAATAACTTAGATTATGCATGTGTCCATTGACATCCATGTCTCTTCTCAAAACACAATAAGGATATTCGGTATAATTTACATTTTCCGGAATAATTATTTTGCTTAATTCTTCATCAAAAGCTGATTTACCGCACTCTTCATGGTAATTAGACATTATATCATCCGTCAGTCTTCTCGGTCTTCTTGTGGATAAATCCATATAAAGCCATCTTGACATTCCTCTTGCTGCAATAGTTTTATTCTCGGAATATATCTCAAAATCTCTCACAGCAGAAACTTTATCATGGTTTTTCGCCCATGTACTTACATTTAGCCTGTCTCTGTATCTTGGTCTGTTTATGATTTCTATCTGCCAGTTTAGCAAAACCCATGTAGCATTATTTCTCTCCATATCATCCAAGCCATGTCCGGCATCTGCTCCATGTAGAGCTGCAATATCCTCCATATAGGCCATTATTGCCTTTGTCGAAACAAGTCCGGTTGTGTCGACCTCCTCAAGTCCCACCCTGTAATCCATCGTATATATCATGTAAGTGACCTCTTTTATGTTCCCCTCTGATTTGTAAAAAAATTCATCTGATTTATGTTTAAACTTTTTTTCTTAAATTTTTTCTTAAATTCAATATTATGATACCATGGTCAAATAGACCCCAACTATACTACCTGCGGATTGTTTTCGTACTTCGTACTTCCACAATCCTACATTTTATAATTGCTATTATATAATCTTTTCTCTAATATTATACATCATTTTAAATAAATGTAATTAAAAAAATGTTAAGTTTTACTGAATAATATCGAAAAATGTTTCACGTGAAAACTTATAGAACCTTTGTTCTTTGTGTTTTGCTTTGCATATATAACATTTATAGTTATTTCTCTTGTGTCAAAATTATTATATTCCTTTTTGAACTGAGTGCAATGATATTCTGCTTATACTAAGTTTATCTTATGTATTTTATATAATATGATGTCAGGGTCGAATAGCCTTTAGTTGTAATGCCCACGGATTGTTACGTACTTCGTACCACGACACCTCTGCAAAATGTGAGAAGCTCATGTGGATTCAGAGCTTTTATCCTGTAATCATAATATCATTTTTTTGAACTGAGTTCATTAATTATTTGTCATATACGACCTAATTAATATGTAACGTCGCGTCATAAATTGTTAAATTCATTGCATTATTTTAATATATATATTATCTCTTATAAATTCAATATATTATTCTCCACCTTTTCTTTGTTTTCTATTTGTAGCCAATAATATATAACTACAAGAGCTGGAATAATGAACTCAGTTCAGAATTTCAATCAACTGAATCATAATTTTATTTTTAAATAATTTTGAAGTTCTGATTCAAAAACTGCAATAAAAAACTTAATTATCAAATTATATCAAATCATATATACCATTGTCCTGTTTTAATGTTCCTCAGTTGTAATGTAATGTAAACAAACTAATACAAACAATCTATTTAACGACAGCAACTCAATACTGAATACCATTTTAATTATATAAATTCAAAAAGTGAACTCAGTTCATATTGGTTCTAAGCCAAAAAAATAGGAATATAATAATATTATATCTTGAATAAAATAATTAAATGATATATTATTAAAATAAGAAAAAACAAAGGAGGACAATTAATGTCACAAGTAATAAGCCTTATAAATGAAAAAGGCGGAGTAGGTAAATCAACATCCTCCATTACCATTGCACAGATATTGGCGGTATCCGGATACAAGGTATTATTAATCGATCTTGATCCTCAGATGAATACCAGTAAAATGTTTGGTCAGGGTGATATTAACCCAGATATTAACTACGAACTTCTGTTCTGCAAGAAGCAAACTGATGTATCGCAGGTACTGGAATATATAACTGAAACTGAATATAAGAACATTTCTTTATTATCTGCATCAAGAGAATTAAATACTTTAATCTATAAAATATATGATTACAGCAAAACCACCAGGGTTGAACTGGTTTTAAAAAATAATTTAGAGTTACTTAAGGACGAGTTTGATTATATTATTATTGATAACTCACCATTTAAGTCATATTTGACAACATGTGCAATGTGCGCCAGTAATAAAATAATCACACCAATATGTGTGGACAACTTTTCATATGACGGTCTTATGTCGTTATTTGATACAATAGAAGAGCTTAATGACAAGTTCAATTTATCCATTGAATTTGCCGGCATTTTTATGACAAGAGTAGCAGGCAGAACAACATTATATAAACAGATGTTTGAAAGCTATGAAGAGATGTTTGGAGACAGATTCCTTCCTGTTTCAATCAGAAACTGTATAGCAGTAAGTGAATCAAACACAACATTTGAACCCTTACTGACCTATGATAAAAGATGCAGCGCATGTCAGGATTACATAGAACTTGTAAACTATTTAGGATTAATGGACAACAAGCATTACAGAGAATTAGCAAAATATCTGAAAGGAGAGAAGTGATGGCAAAGAAAACTTTCGGTGCAGGTGCAACCAAGACTGGGGTACTTAACAATGAAGGGGGCGAGAAGCTCCGTGAAATGCAGGCAAAAGCGCAATACAATTTTAAATATATCCCAAAAGAACAAATCATTTCTAACCCAAAGAATGAGAAATATTCTCAGGATGGAATAGAAGCATTAAAGGAAAGTATATTGATAAATGGCTTAAGACACAATCTCTCTGTAATATACGATGAAGAAAATTCAATATATCGTTTAGTTTCAGGTGAGCGAAGATATCATGCAATTTCTTCAATGACAGACAAAGAATACAATAATCTGTTCCCTGCCGGAATACCATGTAAAATAGAGAAATCCAGCATAACAGAAATTGATGAAGAGATTATGCTTATATCAGCCAACCATGATGTAAGAGAATCATCCATGGAAGTAAAAAGATGGGAAGTAAGCCGATTAAAAGAACTATACGAAGCCAAGAAACTAAAAGGTGAAATAAAAAATATCAATGCAGAAATCGCTAAACAGCTTAATATTTCGGAACGACAGGCTAGAAAATATACTACTGCAGAGAATCTTATCCCCGAATTAAGTGAACTTCTCAATTCAAACGGAATAGACTTAAATGAAGCTGATAAATTTGGTAAACTGGATGAAAGTGCTCAGCGCAGTATTTTAGAGATAATCACAAAGCAGGGTAGTATTGAAAATGCAGAATTCCAATCAATTAAAAAGCTCTCAGAGGAACGTACCCAGGAGGCTAAGAAATATAAAGAAGAATTAGAAGCCGCAACAAAACAAATCAATGAAAAAGATGAAACTCTTAAGCTTCTTGAACAAAAATTAAACGATTTAACCAGAAGCAGTTCAAGCAAAACAAAAGAACAGCTTGAAGATGAGTTGAAGTATATTACGGAAGCAAAGAATAAAGCTGAACGGGACAGATCAAGACTTGAAACAAATATCGAAAAATTAAAACAGCAGCAAAAAGAAAAAGAACAAAGACAAACATCAATTTCTGATGCAGAGCTTAAGAGAATTTCTTCAATTGCAAAGACAGAACAAGCCTTGAGTTTATTAGAAAATAATTTCGATATTTTGAAAACAAATAAAAACGTCATCAAAAATGATACTGATTTAAAGATACGTGTTGAAATATTGAAGCAAAGATTAGATGATCTTATAAATACGCTTTAATTTGACAAATAACGACGTTTTATAATTATTGGATAAGAATATCGAATAACTTCTAAAAATGTCTATATGGGCAAAATACAAAGTCGATATCTCTGGTATGTTAATTGCAACATATCAGAGATATTTTGAATTTCAGAATTCATTCAATAATAATTTTTAATCAAAAAATTCATTAATATAATTATTATCAGAAATTTCAATACCTAAGTCTTATAATAATTTTAAATCTATCTCTAATTCTAATTCTAATTCTAATTCAATTTCTATTTTTCTTTTTATTTCTTTATCCAGATATAACCGTAAGATAGATAATAATAATATATATATTTATATCAAATCATATATTATACATTTATTGTTAAATGCCAATCCTGTAAACCGGCATAAACAGTGCATTTCAGATAAAAATGCCAGTAAAATAATGTTAAATGATTAGTTCTTTTTTATCAGCAGCAGGAATAATAATTATTTGAAAAGTAAAAAAGCTAAAAAAATGATAGATTTATTATTGATTTCAGGATATTTATTTCCAAAAAAAGAATATAATTTTCAAAAAGGGTCGAAAACTTTCCAGGTGTGAATAAAAATATAATATTAAAAAGATATTATTATTACCACTAGAATAAATGATTTCATATTAGTTCCGGGGAAATTAATAAGACAGAGTGTATAATAGAAAAATATAATGAAGATATATAAATGAAATGATAATAAAAAGAAAAAAGTGAAAAAAAAACACGCAAAAAAGGCTGTTGTTTATGCAGCCTTTTTATAAGTATTGATTTGTGACCTGATAATGGTTGATACCAGACCGGCAAGATTTTTTATATGAATGTCTGGAAGTATGTAGCTATTATAAATTTCTGCCAGAGCTGATATTAAATTGTTTATTGAATAATGAACAGCTAAAGATGCTAAATCATCAATCTCAAGATCTGTTAAAACAATAAACTTATATGAATCATTTCTGCCTGGCGAAGCAAAAAATTCCCTATATGAATCAGGTGGTGCCTGACCGGTATTAACTAAAGGAACAATGGTATTAAAATCTCTTATAAAAGAATATAAGGATTCCATGCATTCTTCATGAACTTTTTCTTTTTGATTTTTCCCTATGTACTGCTGATCAATTTCAAATTTAATCAAATTATGATCATTAATTGAAACCTCAAAAATGTCATTTTCAATGAAAATATTGTTTTTAATAATACATGGCTTACAGTATGCAGGAAGGATACTTCTAAGCTCATCCATTTTTTTATAGTCTACACATGCCTGGCCCTTTAAATTAGTATTATCCAAACTGATAATTTCACGTAAGAATACTCTGATAGCAACAATAGACTTAATATTTACAAGCTTGTGAAGCAAATCTTCAGAAAACACAATAAAACCACTGCCATGCATATTTCCAGGTAAATAATAACTCATGTAATCATTGAGAAGAATAGTTACATCATGGGTATCATTTTTTGAGAAGGAAATATATGAGTACCGGCTTAAAATATCTAAGTTGTTCCAGATTGTCTTTTCATTGCAGCCAAGATAATCAGCCATGGCAGTAGTATTAATAGATTTAATGATGCCATGTCTGTCCGGATGATAAAAATGCAGCAACATAAATAACTTAAGCGCATTAGTTTTAAGCATAATCTTAGAACCATAACGGTTTCTCTCGTTATGGTATACTTTCTTGTACACGTTCTGCTGGGTAAAAGTCTTTAACGGACAACTTGAACATGTGTTGCAGGCATCTTTATAGGCTTGACTACCAGGATCAAATGAATCTATAATAGCCTTGCATTTACAGTCTTTACATGAACTATTTGAATAATCAATTACCTGTTTGGATGTCTCGATTATCTCTGAATAGTTTTTTTGAATACCTAGAGCCTGTATTAATACTGCTTTTCCAATATTAGAAAAGTTATCCAAGACCTTCACCCCCTTTCTCGCATAATTTATCAATAAAATACGATAAAATCAAATTGCGGTTTTTACTCGAAAATTGTCCTCAAAACGGCTAAAAACAGGGGTTTTTACTCTAAATTTATCTACATTTTCAAAAATGAAGAACAAATTACTCCAAAATTATCTACATAATTTGTAAGAATATTTTTTTGTAGTTCGAAAATAGCTTATTTTGTATATTTTACTCCAAATTTATCTATATTTAGTTGGTAAAATAGGCAATATAAGGAATTATAATCTTCAAAAGGCAGTATTTCTGCGAAAAATGTAGACATCAAAAAAAATAAAATTCATAAAAAATCGTCCAAAAAATGAAAATTTCATAAATTTGGTGGCAAAATATTAAAAAAAATCAAGTATTTTACTCCAAAATAGTCTACATTTTCAAATATTACTCTAAAATAGTCTACATTTTATAATAAAAATGAAAAAATTTACTCTAAAATGGTCTACATTTTAATTCATAACAAATTTGCTCAATATGATAAATTAAAACTTCAAAAATCAAAAACACAGGAAATATACGTGTTTATACAAAATATGACATGTAAAACAGAAATAAAAACGACATAATTAGATAGAAACACATTTTTTTCGGTAAAAAAAGAGAGAAACAGATTAAATATATCGGTTTCTCTCTCAAAAACATAATTATCAAAAATTTCAAAAAAATGTAGACATATATAAATTACTTTGTGCTTTCAATAAGATTGTTCTTGTCTGAATTCAAATCCTGAATCTCAGCCACTGATAATGGTAAAAATGTTATTATAAAAACACCATTTTTTAATTCAAACTTCTGAATGGCAATTCCGTTATCAACAAATTCCTGAAGGCTGTCTTTAATCAGCTCAAGATTTTTCTTTTTGTTCTTTAACTTGAAGCGGACAATTTTTTGAAAATATGTATAGCTGTATTCATTAACCAAGGTTTCCTGATTGGCAATCTGCTCACGCTTCATAGCATAACAGATAATTCGAGACAGGTTGTTTTGAAGTACATCATAAGAGGCAGAAGTAATGGATATAAGCTTTTTCTTTATAATTGCATTGCTTAAGATCTCACCAAACTGCGCAATTGCATATGGCCTTTCTGCATCTTCCTTAATTACAATATTATCAAAAAGGTTGAAGTAAATCTTACTTCCTTCTTCTTCGTAGGAAAAATTATATTCCACCAGTTTTCTGCAGGAGTTGGAAATTTTGTTAATAACATTTTTCCCGACATGATAATCAACAAGTTCCTTTCCGAGTGTGTTCAAATCCACGATAACAGATTTTTCTTTAGAAAATTCCTGCATATTTATGTTGGAAATAAAAGCGTTTACAAGCTTCAAATCACTGGAATCCATTGATTTAGGCGGGGTTAGCTTCCCACTGTTAACGGTAACTTCAAGAAGTTCCTGACCCTCATCATCAGTAATAATTTCCTTAAGAAGATTATTGGAAGCTGTCTCCATCATTAAAGTGAAAGATGATGGGCTAAACAGTGGTTTTTCAACCAGATCTTCAGGGAACATTCTAAGATATGAATCAATATTTCCTGCAAGAGTTTCCTCAATATATTTCCATGCGCTGAATACAACATCATTTTTTAACGAATTATAAATTGAATTATCTGTAAACATCGAGATTCCGGGAAACTCAATTAACAGGCTTGATGAATTATCCTTCCATTCTGCAGCGGCAGTTTTCATATCCTGAATTATTTCTTCAAGATTTTTCGAGCCGTACATTCTTGAATACTCGTCAACAGATAAGGACTTAATCATTCTTATCTTATTGGCCAAAGGATGCTTAGGGTCATCAATGTTTATTATTTCAATATCATTTATGTAATTCTTGTACCATCTTGACCTTTTTTGTAATCTGGATTTTTTAATTTTGTTTATTATTGGCATTAAATCTTCTCGGCTGGTTTTACCCTCCAGATGTTCCATGAGAGAAGCATCAATCAAATCACTAAGAGTTTCTGCCGGGAAGGAAAGAATAGCTTTTTTCTGGTTAAAAAAACTAACAATTACAGGGTCAATATTCTGGGCAAGTTCCTCAATGAATCTACGGGAATATCGTTCCATGGACAGTTCTTCCTCCTAATTTTTCTATCTAAGTATTATAAAGAAAAAAATGTATAATTGCAAATTGTAAAATTTAATGATAACTTTTTATACATGGAAATTTAAAATGCCTAAGAAGGAGAGTAGCAGATGGCTGACAGTATTAAGGTAGTTTCTTTGCAGATATTGTGCGACGGAAAAAAACAGCACATGATTGATAAAATATGTGGAATGATTGACAGCGTTTTTAAAGAATATAATAAAATTGATCTTCTGGTTTTACCGGAGCAGATTTACCAGTTGGATTGCAATCTGACTGGTGAGGAATATGGAGAGGAGCCGGGGCAGTTATTTGAATATGCCATGAAACAATGTGCATCAAAATATAATGTAAATATAATTGCAGGATCTTATGCTGTTAAAGCAGCAGGGAAAATATATAACAGAAGCCTATGCATAAACAGAACCGGAGATGTGATTGCCCACTATGATAAGATACATTTATTTGACGCATTCGGATTTAAGGAATCAGACACATTTTCTCCGGGAGAATCCTTGTGTGTATGTGATTTTGATTTTGGAAAAGTGGGTGTTTTTATATGCTACGATTTAAGATTTCCTGAGATTTCAAGAGCACTTAGGAAGATAGGAAATGTGGATTTATTGTGTGTGCCGGCAGCATTTTATAAACCCAATATTGACCAGTGGGAGACGCTCATTAAATCAGCAGCAATATATAATGTAACACCATTGGTTTCATCAAACCAGATTGGTAATGTAAACGATAAAACAGGATTTGTAGGCCGAAGCATGGCAGTGGATGCAAAGGGCGTCATAATCGGTGGTGCATCAGACTGCGAAGGATATTATTATGCGAAAATCGATAAGAACTATACTGAGTATTGCCGCCGGAGTAATCCTGAGTTTACCAATAGAAGATCTGACCTATACAGGACATGGGCATAATGGGAAGAGTAGTAGTAATAGAAAATGCGCCCCGGAAACTTTTCTTAATTATTTTTTGGGTTTTGTTTTATTTTAAGTTTAGAGGAGTGGAGGGGTGTATTATTTTTGAAAGAATATAGACATATTCCGTCAATTATATTATACTTGATAATAGGCATAAGCTGTGCAAAACGACGCAAAAAGGCTGGTGATTTTTATGATATCAAATGAATTTACAGATAAAATATGGATTTATTTTCAGAGTAATCTGACAGAAAAGACAATGTCTGAATATTGGAAGATTATGCGCGATTATGACCGAATTGTTGGAAAAGATCTGCTCTCTCTTACCAATAAAGATGCGAAAAAATACTACGATTCCCTGATTGAGCGTATAAACAGTGGTAAGCTTCAATACTCAACTGCCTCAATGCGACTCTCAGTGGTAAGGTCAGTAAGTGAATTTATATGTAAATACGACGAACGTCACGGTATAAAATATGAAAACTTCTTTAAAGAATTCAGTCTTCCTGAACCGGACAAAACTCTGAAACAGGAGGATATTCCCACACTTAAAGAAATTGATAATATTTACAGAATTATCAAAGCCAATCATGATACTACAGCTTTATTAATTGTATCTCTTGGGATAAAATGTGGATTGACTTCAAAAGAAATAAGCATGATAAAAAGGACTCATGTATTTGAAGAATCAAAGAATAATTTATGTCTGAGAATAGAAGATTCAACGCGAGCAAACGCCAAATCCACCAGAAGCAATACAGTAAGAATAATTAAGCTGCCAAAAGATGTTTC
The DNA here is from genome assembly GCA_051879515.1 of Lachnospira sp. Classification (GTDB taxonomy): domain Bacteria; phylum Bacillota; class Clostridia; order Lachnospirales; family Lachnospiraceae; genus Lachnospira. Next base: position 28,650 of record JBJEME010000048.1, read on the forward strand.
AAAAGTAATGGATACTTTTCTATCTTCTGATGATAAACTATATGACACTAATCAGTCATATATTTTCATAAACAGACACGGAACCAACATGAAGGTAAGAGATATTGAACGTCTTATAAAAAAATATATGGACATTGCTCTTGAAAAAAGAAAAATCAGTAAAACATTTACCATGCAGGATTTAAGACACGCTGCATTTGCATATATGCTTATTGGCGGAGCCGGTAAAGAAAAGGTTGCCTATTACGGTGGAATTTCAACAAAATGGATGTCGCGATACGATAAACTTGTTTCTTCAGCAACAATTGACCAGGCAATAGAATACAGCATCATAAATATAGATACTAATAAATTGCTGCGTTAATGGCATTTTATATTTTGACAATTAGAAAAATGACTTTATAATTAATTTACTAAAATAAGTGTTTGCGAAACTTTGTAATTTAGACCCGGACGTTGTGCAATAATAATATATTGCACAACTGTTCGGGCGCCTATTTACTAAAAATTGTGAGGGAAGATATATGAACAAAGAGGAATTGATAAACAAATGTACATACATGCACAGAGTTCAATATTATGAAACAGACCAGATGGGTATTGTTCATCATTCAAACTATATCAGATGGTTTGAAGAAGCAAGAAGTTATATGCTTGAGCAGATAGGTTGCGGATACAAAGCTATGGAAGAGATGAACATAATAAGCCCTGTTATCTCTGTTTCTGCCGAATATAAATCGATGACACATTATTATGATGAAGTATGCATAAGAATACGAATATTAAATTATAATGGCGTGAAAATAACCCTTAGTTATGAGATAACAGATAAGAATAGTGGAGAATTGCGTTGTACCGGTGAAAGCAGCCATTGTTTCTTAAGAAAAGACGGCCGACCGGTTTCACTAAAAAAAAGCAATCCTGAAATTCACAGTGTGTTCGAAGAAATAGGGAGTCTGGATGCATAAAGAGATATTTGAAAATAATAATTATTATATTTACTTTCCCGGCACAGAAGAATACAAGATTTCGTCCAATTCTACCGTCATCTTTTGTGGATTAGATTCACAATTCATTATGAAGGCAGATGAGCTGTCGAGTCTTATTTATAAACAGAGACTGAACTGCTTAATTGTATTCTACGAAATTAGTAATTGGAACGATGAGTTATCTCCCTGGGAATATGAATCTCCTGATAAGAAGTTTATATTTAAAGGCATGGCAGAATCTACATTTGCAAGGATAATGAATTTTAAAAATCATTTTGAAAAAGAATTTGATTTTTCACCTTCAAAATTCCTGCTATGTGGCTATTCTCTCTGTGGTTTGTTTAGTTTATGGTGCCTTTCCAAAACAAATTCATTCCAGGGAGCCATCAGCTGTTCCGGTTCTTTGTGGTATCCCGGCTGGATTGAGTATTTGAATGACAACATAAACTCATACAAGAATAAATACATTTACTTAAGTCTTGGCAAAAAAGAGGCAAACTCCAACAATGCAGTTATGGGGTCAGTCGGGAATAATACAAATGTAACATTTGATATGATTAGTAAAATCAATCAATTGGAAGAATACAAGCCAATCCTGGAATATAATAACGGCGGTCACTTTACAAACCAGACAGAACGGATAGTTGCGGGAATAGTTGAATTAGCAAAGTGCACAAAAAATGATTGTTTGCATTCCATTGTGCTAGACGCTCCGATGAGCCTCTGAGCAAACAAGTCGCTTCAGCTTAGGCTTCTCGACTTGTTTAGAGTCTCATCTTCACAGCACAAAAGTCATTTAAACAATCATTTTTTGTGCACTTTGCCAAAGCAAGAATTCAAATTGGGCTTTTGACACCCGAATCTTTATAGTCTATAATGATGACATCTGTGGTTTACCGATGGGTAAATCAAATCTTATTACAGTGAGGAAATTATAATGAACAATTATGGTATTAACACAAAATGTGTACAAAGTGGTTATACTCCGGGAAACGGTGAGCCAAGACAGATTCCAATAATCCAGTCAACAACATTCAAGTATGACACAAGTGAGGATATGGGTAAGCTGTTTGACCTTGAGGCTTCCGGATATTTCTATACAAGACTTCAGAACCCTACTAATGATCATGTGGCTGCAAAGATAGCTGAGCTTGAGGGAGGAACAGCAGCCATGCTCACCTCTTCCGGTCAGGCAGCGAACTTCTACGCATTATTTAATATATGTGAATGTGGTAGCCATATTGTGTCATCATCATCTATATATGGCGGTACATATAACCTAATTTCGGTTACAATGGCTAAGATGGGAATTGAAGTGACATTTGTTTCACCTGACTGCACTGAGGAAGAATTAAATGCAGCATTCAGGGATAATACCAAGGCAGTATTTGGAGAGACAATTGCTAATCCTGCGCTTACAGTGCTTGATATTGAAAAATTTGCAAAAGCCGCACATGCACACGGAGTTCCTCTTATTGTTGATAATACATTCCCTACTCCGGTAAACTGCCGTCCAATTGAATGGGGCGCAGATATTGTTACCCATTCGACAACTAAATATATGGATGGACATGGTGCTGCTGTTGGCGGTGCGATAGTTGATGCCGGAAAGTTTGACTGGATGGCTCATGCAGACAAGTATCCAGGTCTTTGCACACCGGATGAATCATACCACGGTGTAACATATGCTGAGAAATTCGGAAAAGAAGGTGCATTTATCACAAAATGTACCTCACAGCTTATGCGTGATCTTGGATCAATCCAGTCACCTCAGAATGCGTTTATACTTAATCTTGGACTCGAATCACTTCATGTAAGAATGCCACGGCACGTTGAAAATGGACAGGCAGTTGCTGAATTTCTTGAGCAGCATCCACAGGTTGAATATGTCAATTATCCGGGTCTTCCAAGCAACAAATATTACGATATTGCAAAGAAATATATGCCTGATGGCGGTTGTGGAGTAGTATCCTTTGAACTTAAAGGCGGAAGGGCAGCCGCAGAGAAATTTATGAAGAATCTTAAACTTGCAGCCATTGAAACTCATGTTGCAGATGCAAGAACATGTTGCCTTAATCCTGCAACATCAACACATCGACAGATGAATGATGAGCAGCTCCGCGCTGCAGGTGTACCTGCAGGACTTATAAGAATATCATGTGGTCTTGAAGATAAGAAAGATTTAATTGCCGACCTTAGCCAGGCATTAGACTGTATCTAAATAATGATACCAGGGTCTGGGGACCGTTCACCCACATGAGCTTGCTCATATGTGGGTGAACGGTCCCCAGACCCGCCTTAATATTCGCATAAAAAATATAATAATTATTTTAAGAAATCCTGTCTCATAGGGTTAAATACATCACATAATATTCCCTCTTCGAGGCATGTTACACCATGCAAAACATCAGATGGCATGTAAACACTGTCGCCCTGATTAACAACCTTAGTTTCATCACCGATGGTAAATTCAAAACTTCCCTTTGCGATATAAGTGATCTGCTCATGCGGATGCTTATGGAAATTCCCCTTTGCTCCCTTCTCAAATGATATTTCACACATCATAAGATTATCAGAATAACATAAAATTCTTCTCTGAACCCCAGGCTCACAGTCTGTAGGTGTGACATCTTTATTAAATTTAAACATATTCTTCTCCTTCCTTACTGCTAATAGCATCAGCATTAGCAAATACCTCTTTAATTCACAGTTACAATTAAATCACAACTTTATGAATTTATCTACAAATAATCCAAAATTAGTTATAATAACAAAAAGATAATAATCAGGACATTATCAAAAAATACTGAAAATAATTTAATATTGTAGTGTAAATAAACTACAACATATGCTATAATGAAAAAAATGGAAAGTAACTGTGGAAAGGAGTGTATGCACATGAATGGAATAAATGGTTTAAGCGGATATAATCAATTTAACAATTTCAAAGCATATTCCGGTGTTTCTTCAATTGGAAAAGATGATTCCCAGGTTACATTAGCCCAGTTAAAATCCATGAAAAGATCGGGGATTGTAGAATGTGAGACATGTGCATCCCGTAAATATCAGGACGGTTCAGATGAGAGCAATGTTTCATTCAAAAGTGCCTCCCATGTTTCTCCTGAAGCCTCTGCCGGTGCAGTTAAATCACATGAGGCTGAGCATGTTTCCAATGCATATGCCAAAGCTTCGAAAGCAGATGGTAAAGTAGTTAATGCTTCAGTCACCTTAAAGACTGCAGTGTGTCCTGAGTGTGGACGTTCATATGTGGCAGGCGGCGTGACCAATACAGCGATAAAATATAATACTGACAATAAGTATGGTCAGAACCAGAAATCCGCAGATTACAGCTTATATGCCGGAAATAATATCGACTATAAATCATGACAATAGGAGATATTGTTCAGTTTGCGTAATCAATAATAATAATCCAACGGAGAAAAATAATGCATAATATCTGGCTTGCAGCTTCAATCATTTGTCTGCTCTATTATATAATCTGCGCACTATATGCAGGCACCGGCTCGTCATTTATATTTATATGGATGATAGGAGCCGTTTTTTTTGCCTTTGTTTACGGTGTACGTATTGCAGAAATTAAGAATTATTTTGTAATAAATCCAATAATAAAATATATATTCACTGCAATAATAATACTAGGCTTATCAGTCTTTATCATTCTTGAAGCTTTGATTATCAATGGCATGTCCAAGAAGTGTCCTGAAAAATGTGACTATATGATTGTACTTGGATGCAAGATAAGAGGTGACCACATAACTAAATCCCTAAGACGGAGGTTGGAGGCTGCCTGCGAATATGCTAATGACAATCCTGAAACAATAATCATAGTGTCAGGCGGCAAAGGTCCGGACGAGAATCTTTCCGAAGCGCAGGCTATGCGAGATTACCTTGTTGAACATGGTATCAGTGATGAACGTATTATTATGGAGGATAAATCCACTGATACCAATGAGAATATGATGTATTCAAAAGAGTACATTGCTGATTCAGATGCTAGTGTTGCGATTGTAACCAGCAATTTTCACTTATTCAGAAGTATAAGGATTGCAAGGCATCAGGGTATTAACAACGTATATGGCATTCCAAGTCCAAGTGATAAAGTTCTTTTTATCAATTACATGGTAAGAGAAGCTGTCGGCATAATGAAGGATTTTCTATTTGGAAATCTGTCATAGAAATGATATAATAAATATATATTTTAAAAAATGCAAAGGAGATAAACCAATGAGTTATTATGTACCACTGTTTATTGCACTTGTCCTTGTAATTCTGTTCTTCTGGCTTGTACCTGTAAGACTTTGGATTACTGCGCTTGCTTCTGGATCACATGTAAGTATATTCACACTTATTGGAATGAAACTCAGAAGAGTTCCACCAGCAAGAATTGTTATCCCACTTATTCAGGCAAAAAAGGCAGGATTGCCAATTAATTCTAACCAGCTTGAAACACATTACATGGCAGGTGGTCGTGTTGATGTAATTGTTAACGCACTTATTGCAGCCAGCCGTGCCGGAATAGTACTTCCGTTTGAGATGGCTGCCGCCATCGACCTTGCAGGACGTGACGTTTTAGAAGCCGTTAAGATGAGTGTTAACCCTAAAGTAATCGAGACTCCGAATATCTCTGCCGTAGCAAAAGACGGTATTGAGCTTTTAGTAAAGGCAAGGGTAACGGTAAGAACTAATATTACAAAGCTTGTCGGTGGTGCCGGAGAAGCGACTGTAATTGCCAGAATCGGTGAAGGTATTGTCACAACTGTCGGTTCTGCTGATTCACACAAGAGTGTTCTTGAGAACCCTGATGATATCTCAAAAACTATTCTTGCAAAGGGACTTGATGCAGGCACAGCATACCAGATCTTATCAATTGATATTGCAGATATTGATATAGGAAGAAATATCGGTGCCCACCTTCTTTCTCTCCAGGCTGAAGCAGATAAGAATATTGCCCAGGCTAAGGCTGAGGAAAGAAGAGCTGCAGCGGTTGCACGTGAACAGGAAATGAAAGCGGCTGTTGTTGAAGCTGAAGCCGAAGTACCTAAGGCTCTCGCTGAAGCATTGAGAAACGGCAGAATGGGAATCATGGATTACTATGATATGCAGAATATCAAGGCTGATACGAGAATGAGAGAATCAATTGCCGGTGAAGATAAGTCAGAACGTCTTGACAGACCTAATCCACCTTCCCCTAATGTACCACGTAAACCACAGGCATAAGTAAAGACCGGGTGAATATTATGATTACAGGTAATTATTCAATGTCGCGTGCTGACACAGAAGCGCTTAAAAGGCGCATTCGTGCCAACCTTGCGCAGAAACAGGGAGTTAATCCTAATAATAATTTGAACCGAGTTCAGAATCATACAATGGCCACACTTAATCCTGATGAATTTCATCCTGAAACAATGGTTGCCGGAAGCACCGGCGAATACCGTGATATGAAGGGTGGTACCAGATTTGATTATTATGACTGCGGTCATGAATATGATGATTCTGTGATAAGAAATAAGCCGGTTCAAACAGATATGGCTCATTTTATCCGTCGTCAGCTTCAGGATCCAGACTCTCTTAAGAGTGCTGTAATAATGAGTGAGATAATGCAGCCAAGACATCACAGAAGACATAGATTTTAGATTATTATGATTATGTATAAATCTAAACAATTTTATTCAAAAAAAATTCGATTATAAATCAAAAAATATGAATTTGCTTAATATTATTCAGAAAAAATATTAGCGTATTGACAATTCATTTTTGAAAAAATACAATAAGCGAGAAGTTAATAAAAACAATCTATGTGGACAACGGCGTTTACTTTTTAAAGGTAAACGCCGTTTTTTCTATATAGATTAAAAGGGAAAAGGAGAGAAGAGTTATGAAGAGAAAATTATTAAGTGTGGTGCTTATATGTGCCATGATCGTATGCTGCCTCCCGGGATGTGGTTCCGGATCAAAGAGTAGCAGTAGTGACAAGAAGGTTTTAAGAGTTGGTATGGAATGTGCTTATGCTCCATTCAACTGGACTCAGGAATCAGAAAATGTTGCTGACGGTTCTAAAGCCGTTAAGATTTATGGTTCTGAGTATTATGCATATGGATATGACGTAGCTGTTGCTCAGATGATTGCAGATAAGCTTGGAATGGAACTTGAAGTTCATAAGGTTGAATGGGATTCAATCGGTATCAGTCTTGATGCAGGTGATTATGACTGTATCATAGCAGGTATGGGATATACTCCTGCAAGGGCAGCTTCATACAACTTCTGTGATATCTACTATTACAGAGATGACTGTTTTGTAGCTTTAAAGGGTTCAGGACTTGAGAATTGCAAGACACTTGCAGATATGGCTGATAAGAAGGTTACGACAACAACACAGCTTGGTACAGGTTGGGTTGAGATGTGCAGCCAGGTTCCAAATGCAACTATCGGTGCTAACTACGAGACAACCTCAGAGTGTATTATGGCAGTTCAGAATGGTGTTGCAACAGCTGCTTTGCTTGATGTTCCAACAGCTTTGACAGCACAGAAATCAAACCCTGATCTCGTTGTTGTTAAGATTTCAGACCTTGTTAATACTTCCGGTACAACAGATGTACATATTGCAGTCAGAAAAGATGATACAGAACTTCACGATAAGATTAATCAGGCTATGAAGGATCTTAACTGGACAGGTAATAAGACTGAAATGAATGCATTGATGGATAAGATGGTAGACTTAGCTCCAAGTGCTAATTAGTGTTAATTAGAAAGAAGACTAGACTTTACGGGCTGTTATCTAACACATAACAGCCTGTTTAATTTAAATTTTGGGAGGTAATAGGATGGGTACACCTCAATCGTCATTTGAATGGGTAATATACCTGGCAAAGAAATTTTCAAAAAGCTTTATCAGTGGTACAAAGCTTACTCTGTATATTACTATCGTAGGCACTTTAGTTGGTTTCCTGTTAGGATTTATAGTTGGTGTTATCGGTGATATAAAAATCAACAAGGAAGACCACATTTTAAAGAAAATATTAGTCCGAATATTAAAAGCAGTATGTTTAGTATATGTTGAATTATTCAGGAATACGCCAATGATCGTTCAGGCCATGGTTATATATTACGGCTTAAGATCAATGGGTATGCAGATACAGCCTATTCCGGCAGGTATTCTTGTTACATTTTTAAATACAGGTGCTTATATTTCTGAAACGGTAAGAGCCGGAATTAACTCAATTGATTTAGGTCAGAGAGAAGGTGCTCTGGCACTTGGTATGTCACCGATAAAGGCAATGATTTATATCATACTGCCACAGGCATTTAAGAACATTATTCCTGAGTTAGCCAATATGTTTCTTACTAACTTAAAGATGACTTCAGTCCTTAATGTAATCGGTATATCAGAACTGTTCATGGTTGCAAAGACAACAGGAGCTGTATACTACAAATATTTTGAATCTTATATGGTTATTGCTATCATTTATTTTGTATTGTGCTTTATTTTCAATCGTCTCTTTTTATTCCTTGAGAAAAAAATGGCAAGAGTCAAAAACTATGCACTTGCTGTTGAGTTTATGGATGATGGTAAATAAGGGGGTACGGTTATGAATGAAGAAAAAATAATTGAAATCAAAGATTTATGCAAATCTTTCGGAGACCATGAAGTATTAAGAAAGATAGATTTTGGTGTTAATAAAGGAGATGTAATATGTATTCTTGGATCTTCCGGCTCAGGAAAATCTACACTTTTAAGGTGCATTAACCGTCTTGAACACCAGACTTCAGGAAAGATTTATTTTCACGGAAAAGAAGTTAAAGATACGGCTAAGGAAATAAACAAATACCGCTCTCAGGTGGGAATGGTTTTTCAGTCGTTTAATCTTTTTAATAATATGACAGTCCTGGGAAACTGCATGGCAGGAACCAGAAAGGTGCTTCATATCTCTAAGACTGAAGCGTATGAAAGAGCTATAACACATTTAAAGAAGGTTGGAATGGCACCATTTATTAATGCTTATCCATCTCAGCTTTCCGGTGGTCAGAAGCAGCGTGTTGCCATTGCCCGAGGCTTATGTATGAACCCTGAGGTACTGCTTTTTGACGAGCCTACGTCAGCGCTTGATCCTGAAATGGTTGGAGAAGTACTTAATGTTATGAAGGAGCTTGCCAGCACCGGACTTACCATGATAATTGTAACGCACGAAATGGCATTTGCCAGGGATGTTTCTTCGAGAGTTATTTTTATGGATCAGGGATTTGTAGCTGAAGATACTACTCCACAGGAATTTTTCACCAATCCAAAGAACCCGAGATCAAAAGAATTCTTAAGCAGATTTATAGGAGATAGTAATAAATAGACGAGGAGGAAACTAAAATGGGTAATTTTGTAGTAACTTTTGCCAGAGGCTTTGGTTCAGGCGGTAAAGAAATTGCCAGTAAACTTGCCGAAGAGCTTGGAATCGGATGTTACGAGAACAGAATCCTCACACTTGCATCCCAGATGAGTGGAGTTGATGAGGAAATATTTAAAATAATGGATGAAAAGATGTCTGCAAAAGGTGGTGCAGTCAGCTTTCTTAGAGGACTTCCAAAGGCCAAACACTATATAAGCCGCAATGAGAAGTTCAAAGGAAATGACACTCTTTTTGAATATCAGAAAAAGATTATTGAGAATCTGGCAGACACCGAATCATGCTGTATTGTGGGAAAATGTGCTGACTATATTCTGCGCGGAAGAGATAATGTTGTCAGTGTTTATATTGAAGCTCCAAGAAGCTTTTGCGTTGAAAGAACCATGGAGCATATGGGTGTAACGGAAGAAGTTGCCACAGAAACAATAAAGAACACTGATAAGTACAGAGCAGATTACTATGCTTACTACACACATGGCAATTACTGGACTAACCCAATCAATTATGATCTTACCATAAACAGTGGTAAAGTCGGAATTGAAGACAGTGTAAAGTTAATAAAAGAATATCTTAAAATAAAAGGATTTATTTAATAGAAAGTGTGACGAAACATGAAACAATTAACATTAACAAGAGATATGCTGGTAACCGGCGCAGATTCATTGGAATACCTTGCAACAATTGATTATACAAGAGCTGTTATTGTAACAGGCGGGCAATCAATGTTTGCTACGGGCGTAATTGATAAAATTATAAAAATAATGGAAAAAGACGGATGTTCTGTATCTGTATACAGCGGAATTTCAAAGAACCCTACAACCAAGCAGGTTATGGATGGTCTTGATTTTATTAAAAAGGCGCAGCCTGACTGCATTCTTGCAGTAGGCGGTGGTTCTTCCATTGATGCTGCCAAAATTATGCTTTTGTTCTATGATTTTCCTGAACTCAATTTTGAAAATGTATTTGATAAAATGCCTGATCTTGATAAGCTCAAGGCTAAAACAAAGTTCATTGCAGTTCCTTCAACTTCCGGAACCGCTTCCGAAGTAACCAAGGTAAGTGTAATTACATTTGAGGAAGAGCAATTTAAGAAAGCAATAAGGACATTTAATATATTTCCTAATGTGGCAATTCTTGACCCTTCACTTCCTGCGACTCTTCCGGCACACATTGCCGCTGAAACAGGAATGGATGCACTGACTCATGCATTGGAAAGCTATATTAACAAAAATGGCAATGACTTCACTGACGCTCTGGCAAAAGAGGCAATTGAAGGAATTATTGAGTGGCTTCCTGAATCATGCAATAAAGGAACACTCGAGGCAAGAGAACATGTCCACAATTACCAGTGCATGGCCGGTATGGCATTTGCTAACAGCGGTCTTGGTATGGTTCATGGTGTATCCCATGCCTTTGGTGGTATGTATAACGTAGCTCACGGTCTTGCCAACGCAATTATTCTTCCATATTCGATGGACTACAATAAAAAGGACCCTGAAGTTGCAGCAAAGTATTCAAAACTGTCAAGGGTGTTAGGCACAGATATAATTGAGATTGTTAAAGAGGTAAAGAAATCAGTTGGCATTCCTGATTCAATTTCAGAAATTGGAATTACAGAGGAAGTATTCTTAAGAGATTTTGACAGAATTGTGGACAATTCCATGAAAGGTTCAACAGTTGTTAACCCTGTCAAGGTTTCAAGAGAAGATATGATTAAATTTGTAAAGGCTGTATATTACGGAACGAAAGTTGATTTCTAGTATGTGTCGGAGGTGTTTAATATGACATTAGCAGAAAGGGCTAAAAAGGTAATGCCACCTATGGCTAACAGGGTGACGGATTTAGGAATAGATCATGCGCAAGGTTGTTACATCTATACTGATGACGGAAGAAAAATACTTGATTTTTCAATGGGTATTGCAGTATGCAATTTAGGTCACAACAATCCTGAAGTTATCGATGCCGCCAAAAAGCAGATGGATAAGCTGGTGCATGGTTGTCACAATCTTGTATATTACGAGGAATATGTAAAGTTAGCAGAAAAGTTAACAAATCTTGCTGGTGGTGACAGAATGGTATACTTTGCCAACTCTGGTGCTGAAGCTAACGACGCTGCAATAAAATTAGCAAAATATGTAACTGACAGACCTGCAATTATTGCATTCAAGGGTGCTTTTCACGGAAGAACATTTATGGCTGCCACTCTTACGGCATCCAGTGCGAAATACCGGAAACATCTTGATTCATCTTTGTGTCCTAACGTATATCATCTTGATTATCCATATCTTTTGCATACACCTTATCCATATGACGGTGTACACACGCCAGAGGCATATTTTACACAGTTTGATGAACTATTTGCCAAGCTTGTTGATCCCTATTCAGTTGCTGCAATAGTAATGGAGCCGGTTCAGGGTGAAGGCGGATATATCGTACCACCAACTGACTGGATTAAATACGTCAGAAAAATCTGTGACCAGTACGGCATTATGCTTGTATTTGATGAAGTACAGTCAGGATTTGGACGAACAGGAAAAATGTTTGCACAGGAACATTTTGATGTCCGCCCTGATATATTTACATGTGCAAAGGGTATTGCCAATGGATTTCCTTTAAGTGCAATAATTGCAAAGAAAGAAATTATGGAAAAATGGCCGGCAGGAGCACATGGAGGAACATTTGGCGGAAATCCGATTGCATGCGCTGCAGCCAATGCTACTATCAGAATTATGGAGGATGGTGCATTATCAAATGGAGCTAAAATGGGAGAATACTTTATGTCTAGGCTCAAACAATTGCAAAAGAAATATCCTGTAATAGCAGAAGTACGTGGTTTAGGTCTGATGATTGGCATGGAATTCCTTGACGAAAATGGTAAGCCATTAACTGATTTGACAAACACACTGCAAAAAAAGGCTCTGGAAAAAAATCTTTTCATTCTTACCTGCGGCAGTTACAAGAATGTAGTCAGATTTATTCCTCCACTCACCGTCACTGAAAAAGAAATAGACATGTGCGTAGAAATAATAGATAATATATTGGAAGAAGAAACATGATAATGAGGTGTCCACATGGATGCACTGTATGTAGTGCTTGCAGCCATTTCTTGGTCTCTTGCAAATGTATGCTTTCAGATATTTAATTCAACAACGTCTGTCAGTTCTTTCTGGTTTAACGGGGTAAGACTAATTATGGCATCAATATTGCTCATTATTATCTTACTTTTCCGACACGATAAAAAAGGACTGGTAATATTTAAGAATAAAAAAGATACTTTTATGCTGGTATTATATGGTCTTTCAATTGTTATGATGCAGACCACATTTTATTATGCAATCAGTATTTCAAATGCAGGAACAGCAACGACTCTTCAATATCTGAGTCCGGCAGTAATACTTTTTTTAGTGTGTATTAAAGAATTCAGACTTCCAAAAAAGCTTGAAATTACTGCCGTATTGCTGGCTGTTCTTGGAATTGTAGTTATTGCAACACATTTAGACTTTTCGCAGATGTATCTGTCAGGTGAAGTATTGTTCTGGGGGGTTTCATCAGCTGTTTCAATGGCAGCATACACACTGACTCCGCAGGGATTATTAAAAAAATACGATACTTTATCAATTACAGCATATGCCATGCCGATAGCTGCTGTTCAATATATAATAATTATAAGGCCCTGGAACTATGCACCTGAAATTGTTACGCCACAAATGCTTTTAATAGTACTTGGAATAACATTAATGAGTTCAATCATACCTTTTATAACCTACAATGTAGGAATCAAAAGGATTGGGGCTGTAAGAGCGGCCATAATATGCGCTTTGGAACCCCTGATGTCAACAGTATTTGCCATTATGGCAGGGACAAGTCTAACCATATGGGATGGTCTGGGTCTTGGAGCCATAATAACGGCAGTAATATTATCTGCGAAAAAATAGTTTTTTAAGGATAACAAAGTGTTACGTTGATGAGGGGATAGCGATTTTGTATGGCTGAACCTTATTATTGCAAACTGTAAGACGCTATGATAGAATAAATGTATGTTATTCAGAGGTGATTGCTGTCAATCATCTGGCGTGAGGAGAGTGTTAATATATGACTACAGAACAAAATAAGAAATCAGTTAAGAAAACAAAGACAAGAAAGCTTAGTATCCGCACTAAAATACTAATTCCAATGAATATACTGGTTTTGACAGTATGTGTGATTATGGGGATAACCGCTTATAAAAGCGTTAATGACGGTATGGTTTCTGTTGGTGTTGAACAGGCACAGATGGCAGCTGGTATTGCCCTGAATGTTATTGATGGAGATACCGTGAAGAAGCTTACTCCCGGATGTGAGAACACGGAAGAATACAAGAGTCTTCTTGCAGACATGAGGGCTGTTCAGAAAGAAGTTAATATTCTTTATATGTACACACTGTACACGGATGGTAGTCAGGTTTATTACGGTGCTGATACAGATACATCTAATCTTCAGGCTAAGGTTGGCAACAAGTTTGAGAAACCCTATGATGAATTAAAACCGGCCTTTAATGGCGAGGATATTGCGCAGGATTATATTGATTACTCTGAGTACGGAGATGTAATTTCTGTATATAAACCAATCAAAAACAGCTCAGGTGAGGTTGTGGGTGTACTTGGATGTGACTATGACGCTTCAGAAATAGTGACTGACTTAAAGCAGATTGTTGAAGAAGTTATTATTATTGTTATTATATGCATCATTGTTGCATGTGTATTATTAAGTGTCATTGTTGGACGTATCACAAGAAATCTTAAGACTGTTGACCAGAAGATATTTGATTTGGTACACAGCGACGGGGATTTGACAAAGAAGCTGGAGATTACCACAGGTGATGAATTAGAGCTCATTGCAGGTAATGTCAATAAGCTGTTAGAACATATTCGTGAAATTATGCAGAGTATCGCTGCCAATTCTGTACAACTGAACACCTCATCAGGTAATGTGGTTCGGAATCTGATGAATGCAGAGAGCAGTATCGCAGATGTTTCTGCAACTATGGAAGAGATGAGTTCAGCAATAGAGGAAACCAGTGCTACTCTTAATCAGATCAACGAATCAACTGAGGAAGTATATCGCAATGTACAGACTATTTCTGACAATGCTAATTCCGGAAGGAATTCTTCTGACTTAATTATGAAAAAAGCTGCAGATGTATATGAGAATGCCAAGAAAGAGCAGGCATCAGCTAAACAGCAGACACAGGAAATGTCAGTTGCGGTGAATGAGAAGATTCAGAAGTCAAGAGCTGTAAAAGAAATCAGTATTCTTACAGAAAATATTTTGAGCATCACAGAAGAAACTAATCTTCTGTCCCTTAATGCCAGCATCGAAGCAGCAAGGGCCGGTGATGCCGGTAGAGGTTTTTCAGTTGTTGCCAATGAAATTGGTCAGCTTGCAACACATTCTGCAGAAACAGCAGTACAGATTCAGAAGGTAAGTTCCGAAGTAATTGATGCGGTGGATGACCTTGCCAATATTGCAGAGGAAATGCTCCGTTTCATGGAAGTTACCGTTATGCATGGCTTTGACCAGTTGTGTGAGACAAGTGGCAATTACAGAAAAGATGTTGGTGAAATGAACAAGATAATGCAGGATTTTGCAGAGGAAAGCGACACCATTAAGAGAAGCATAGACCAGATAAGAGAAGCTATCTCAGCTGTAAATGTTGCTGTAGAAGAAAGTGCAGAGGGTGTAACCAATGTTGCACAGATGTCTATCGATCTTGCAGAGAATGTGGGTAATATCCAGACCGAAGCTGATACTAATAAGGAAATTGCAAGTACATTGGATGGTGAAGTTAATAAATTTAAATATGAATAATGGAAGCGAATGAATGAGAATATATGCACTTTAATCAGGTATGATTACACAAAAGGTTTCTTTCCTGGTTGAAGTGCATTTTTAATATGTTTTTTAGGGGCAGCCTGATAATCATCTGAAACTATAATAATTGGAGAAAAGCATATGAAAATTAAGGTGGGCGAATACTTATACAGTGACTAGAGGTTGTGAACTTGCAAATGGTAAAATGGATAAGGTCGGAAAGAGTACCGCTCATCAGGTTAAAGGTTGATTCTGTTGAGTCAGGTATGTTCAATCAATATAGAATAGCAATGAAAAATCTATGGGTTTATTTTTGTATAAATGCATTCTACAAGACGAATCAGAAAGACGGACAGGCTATTGGTTCAGGTGAGTCCCTTCCTTTTCGTTAATGAGTAAATGTAGTAAATGAAATGTAGTGCGTGGGTCTGTCAGAAGTATGGCAGACTCATTTGCATTACAGATTGAAGGTAATTATGGAAGAGATGGTTAAAACATCCAAGACAAAGGATGAAATTATCATGGAGTTAATGGAACTCTTAAAGCAGAATGATCGTAAGAAACAGGCAGGAGAAGTGTTTGAAATGTCAGCCTATGTTGATATGCTTGAAAATAAGCTTGACCAGATGACACATGAGCTTGTGGAGATGCGTAAGGAACTTCGTGAGATGAAGGAAGAGCAGGCATCAAAGACAATAAAAGAAACATTATCAGAGATGGTAGCCCGTGCCCAGAAGCGCTGTGATGATATGAAAAAGAAGCTCTTTGAAGTAAAAGAGGATATGAAGGAAAAAGCAAGCGAAATCATCACAGAATTTAAGAAGAAGAGTAAGGAAGCCTTAAACAAGGTTTCAGAGTTCTTTGGTGTTAAGAAGAAACTTGAAAAAATCAGAGATAAGGTCAGAGAGGGAATTGTTGAGACGGACATTACTCTTGCAAGAATTGATGGCTTTACGGAGGGAGTGCATGTGGCTAATCAGCAGATTGCTAATAGCTTTGGAGTGCTTGCAGGTAAAGACCAGAAGGACTATTCTCAGGAGATTTTCAAAGCAGGTTCAAAGCAGATAATTCTGTGCTCCGTAAGCCTTGGGCATGGCAGAAGAGAGTGTATCAGAACTTAGAACTTCATCTGGATGCAGCGATTGATAAGATATAGAATCTTGCTCTTGATGTGAGAAATCAGAACTATGAAGAGATTAAGAAGATTGCAGATAGAGATGCGAAGAAGGTTGTTGCTGAAAAGGCAAATGATCAGATGGATAGATATGAAACATCTGCAATAACATCAATTATGGGTGGGCAGAGGGTGAGCAAAAGTATGGCGCTGATGCTTTTGAAGAGTTCATGGCAAAGCAGGGCGATAAGGATAAGGGCAAGTAACTGTGACTTCAATGAGAATGTAAAAAGTTCTTGTGGGAGTTTTTGCAATATGATAAAAATTGTATGTGTGATGAAATTAAAGATAGTAGAAATTTTATTATAGTGAATATATGGGTTTACTTTTTGGGGGATATGTGATAAATTTACATTATGTCGTTTGATATGACAAAATGTAAAATAGGTGCAGTATAAGTTTGAAAAGGATTTTGCATGGATATTAAGTATAAATTTGATAATGGATATAACATTAAACAAGATTTTATTGATGAGTTACCAGTGATGCGTGCGAGAGCAAAACTGTCTCAGAAAGATGTTGCTGATGCAATTGGAATTTCAAGGCAGACATATAATTGTATAGAGACTGGAAAAAGAGAAACTAGTATAACAACAATTTTGGCGTTAGTTGCTTTTTTTCAGAATAATACTAAAACTGAGGACATGGTCTGTGAAGTTATGAAACAAAAACAATAATTTACATGTGTTAAAATGATGGGGATAGAGATGAAATTGTCGAAATATAATATATGTGTATATTCTAAAGGTAAATGGTTGATTTATAATTTGCTGAAATCAACTTGTGTTATTTTGAATGAAAAAGAATATAATAGTTTTTTAAATATTGCTACTGGTGATGAATTAATTATATTCAATGAATTAGGTATGTATGTTGAAGATGAATATGATGAATTAAATGAGGCTTTTTATTATTACCAGAGGAACACAGACTTATATAATCAAAATTGCAGAAAACATAGAATTTATACAACGACAAAATGTAATGCAAAATGTTACTATTGTTTTGAAAAGAATTTTGCAGGTGAGTCGATGGATAAGTCTATTGCGGATAAAGTGGTTGGAAGAATACTTGATATACAAGGAAATGCAAAACAGCTTACTATTACATGGTTTGGCGGGGAACCATTGCTTAATAAAGATATTATGGATTACATATCACGTAAATTAAAGAAAGATTTACCAAATGATGTGGAATATAATTCTTTTATGATAACCAATGGGATATTATTTGACGAGATAACAGTGCGTAGAGCAATCGATATTTGGAATTTAGATTCTGTTCAGGTTACAATAGATGGATTAAAGGGAACATATGAAGGAATCAAGAAATTTGGGATAAAAGATTCCTTTGAAAGAATAATTAATAATATTCATATACTAATGAAAGCAGGAATTAATGTTAGAATTCGCATAAATTACAGTGATGATAATATTAGTGAGATACTAGATCTTATTGACTATCTTTCTGAGGAGTTTATGGATAAAAAGATGTTGTTTGTATATGCGCATAAAATATTTTCAGATGATAATAGTGACAATAGTAAAGTTGCAAGCGTAGATAACGACATAAAAATATGGGATAAGTTGTATTCAAGAGGATTTATAGATGATATATTGGAAACAATTAAGTCCAATATGATTTCATGTACAGCTGGAAATTTATATAATGAAATGTATTTGCCAAATGGTGATATTGGAAAATGTGCGCAAGCGATATCTAAAGGTGATATTGTTGGCAATGTATCTTATGGAACAAAAAATAAACTATTATCAAAGTGGTGTTGTGGATTGATGAATACAGAGTGTATGTTATGTAATCTATTTCCCGTTTGTGGGGGAGGGTGCAAGTATGAAAAGTATAATCAAAAAAATGGTTGTTTTGTTTCAGAAGAATTAATAAAACACAAATTAATAGCATATTTGAATAAGTGTTTAATTGGTGAGGAAATTGATGAAAAAGTCAAAATATAATATAGAAGTTAAATATAATGATAAAAACTTAATATTCAATACTAAAACTCGAAATTGTATAATTTTGGATGACGATGAATGGGTAAAGTATGAGGGAATAAGTGGAGAGTATGAAAAAGAGTTATCTGATTTAGGAATTTATGTGAATGATTTTGATGATGAGTATGAGGAGATAGTTGATATTATTAATTCAAATATTGCTCGGGATAAAGACACAATAAGAAGTCATACAATTTATACTACAACATACTGTAATGCGCATTGCCACTATTGTTTTGAAGATAGTTTTATTCGGGAGAGTATGTCCTTGCAAACAGCAAATAAAATTGCTGATTATATTCTTAGTAGACAGGGAAATGCGAAAAAATTGTATGTGATTTGGTTTGGCGGCGAGCCACTTTTGAATGTAAATGTAATTGACGTGATATCCAGAGAATTAAAAAAGTCGCTTCCTTTGGATGTTGAATTTAGAAGTTCGATTTATACGAATGGCGTCTTGTTTTCTGATGAATTGATTGAACATGCTGTTTCAGAATGGAACTTAAAAGCAGTTCAAATAACAATTGATGGGTTAAAAACAACTTATGAAAATACAAAAGGATACAATTTTGACAATGGATTTAATATAGTGATTGAACGTATTCAAGCAATAATAAAGGCAGGTATAAGGATACAGATTAGAATTAATTATTATGATAATAATGTTAAAGAAATACTAGAATTAATAGATGTTCTTAGTGATTTGTTGCCTCAAAAAAAAGATGTGGTTGTTTATGCAAATAAAATATTTATAAGTGATATAGATAATAGTAAGGAATCTTCTGTAGTAAATGATTTTATTATCTTTAAAAAGCTATTTGAGTGTGGATTTTGTAGTGATATACTGGACTCAATAAAAAACAACTTTAATACGTGTTTAGCTGGGAGTGAGTATAGCAAGCTGTATTTGCCTTCTGGAAATGTGATAAAATGTGATAGAGATTGTAAGAGTATCGTTGGTTATTTAGATGAAGAAACAAATCAAGACGAACTGAATAAATGGAAAGATAATAGAATAAATCTGATGTGTAGAGAGTGCAAAGTGTTTCCGCTGTGCGGAGGAGGTTGTATCTATGAGTTTTTAAATGAAAAAAAAGGATGTATGAACTCTGAAGAACTCGTTAAGATGAAACTACAATACTATTTAGATACACTATAGTTGAAATGTAGAATAATTGTGAAAGGAGGATAAAGTTATGGTAGTAATTAAAGGAACTACTTCAGAAGAACAGGTTGGGGCTTGTTACTTAGGCGGCGGAAGTTGTGGACCTGATTCTGATGATCATGACGGCTCATGCAAGTAATTTTGCTACGTTATGTTTAGAAGAACATATTTCAAAGAATAGAGGGGCAATTTATATGATAGATTAGTTATTCTATAAATTGTCCTTTTATTTGTCCTCCTATGGGTATTTTTTCACTAGTGTTTATAAAATATACAGCTAATAACAAACAGTATATATTATGGAGTGGCTTGATTTGATGAAGATTTGTAACGAAAAAAACAAGAAAGTGAATTGAATATATGCACGGAAGGTATTCACGTATATGATACCCAAATATATAGATATGAGCCTACACCATATAAGATTTTGGATGAAATAATGAATTGGAAACTTTAGGAAAGTGAGATTAAATATTAATTACTGTTGCGGATCGTTTTTTGACCATGCTCCCCAATATAAAGATATTGGTGGCGGAATGAATATTAATAAGCTATTTAATGAATTTAATAAAGAAGAAAAAACATAGAGCAGTATGTGGTAGCTACATTATCATTTTGGGGAAACATATAAAATAATGTTTAGTTTTTATATAATGGGATTATTATGAAATTTTTTTATAGAGGGTATATTGTTGAGGAATATGTATAAGCTTGAAAAATTATGTAAAAAATTTGTATGTGATGATGCTCTTTTAAGAAACATTTTAATAACTTATGGAAAGAATAATGATTCAAGATGTTTTTTTTATGATAGTGTGTGTAGAAGTAATTCTATTTGCTTAAATGATAATACTTTAATAGATATAGCTTCGGTTACTAAATTATTCACGACTATTGTTATGATGCATTTAGTGGAAGACAATATTATTAATCCAGATAATACTGTGGGAATTTATTCTGAAAAGTTTGCAAATCTTTCTAATGTGCGTATAGGTGACATATTGTCTTATAGAGAATTACTAAAAACAGATGGAAGAATAACTGATAATGATGATGTTATTGTGCTTAGAAATGCGGTATATAACATTAAAACAGAACATAGTTCACAACAGGTTTATTCTGATATTCCAACATTGTTTTTAGGGTTCTTTATTGAAGAAGTAACAGGTAAAAGTCTATCTAACTGGATCATGAATCTGATAGTTGAACCATTAGGATTAGAGAGAATTTGTTTTAACCGAACAGAAGACCTAAATATTATGGATTATTCGGGAGAAATGAACCTGATTAATGATAAATTATGTAAGGTTAATAATGAAAAGGGTATTGTACATGATCCGAAGGCAAGAGCGTTTGCACAACATAATATTTTTTGCGGACATGCAGGAATACTGATTTCTACGAAAGAAATTACTAAAGTGTTTCAAGCCTTGTTGACCTATAAAATAGTGAAAAAAGAAACTATATACAGATTTATAGAAGGAGATGGTTGGATTGAGGATAACGACAGACAATCATTTGGTTATTTGTGTTATAGAAAGTTTTCAAATAAAAGACAGAGTGAAATATATGAAGGAATGAGTAAATACAGTATGGCATATACTGGATTTACTGGAACATATGTATGCTTGGATTTTGAAAATTCTTGCTTTGTATTTATTGGTGGAAATAGGCTAAATAATAGGATTTCTAGAATTATTAATTGTGAAAAAACATATGGAGACAAGATATTGATA
The DNA here is from genome assembly GCA_051879515.1 of Lachnospira sp. Classification (GTDB taxonomy): domain Bacteria; phylum Bacillota; class Clostridia; order Lachnospirales; family Lachnospiraceae; genus Lachnospira. Next base: position 49,990 of record JBJEME010000048.1, read on the forward strand.
GACGGACAGGAGTATATAAATTCATCTAAGTATGTATATGAAAAAGATATACTAAGAGATGAGTTATCGAGAATGGCATTGGATATGTGATGATTGATATACTTATACAAGGAGGATTTTGAAATGGCACTATTACAAAAATGGTTTGAGTGGTCTGATAAAAATGGTATTGAAACAAAAATGCACAAAGTTAGCGTGGGTGGAAGAAACACTCATAAGGTAACAAACTTTTATAAGATGATTGTTGGAGCGACAGAGGTGCAAAGTAATTGGTTTAAAAATCATGATAAGATAGAAAGTGCTTTGCAAGAAGATGCTTTTTTTGATTATGAGTTAAAGAGAAATTTTGAGATTTCAAATAGAGACTATATAATTAAAGGACGAAACGAGGATAATTACGTAAAAAATAATGTACGTTCTTTAGTTAAGTATGTCGAGATTTGTAATAATACCGGAAGAGAAGAGGGAAAGTATAATAAGGGAAGATTAAAAGAACTTAAGGAAGTATTATTAAATGCTTTGAAGGATGATAATGTACATAATGAGAATTCAATTGAAGTTGTAAGGTATTATCTAAAAAATTTAGATAATTCTATAGAAAATATTATAATGGATTTTAAGGCTCCTGAGTATATGGAGTATTTTAAGGCGTTATACAGGTGGGCGACGGCTTTATATGTATACATATATGTTGCGTTACTTAATGAAACTCCTAAGGGAATGGAATTAGGTTATTATAAATATAAAGAGGATGTTCGAGAGTATGAGGAAGAAGTCCTTTTAAAGTATGGAGCTTTTTCTAACATTGGAATGGAAGCAATACAGAGATTAGCACAAAAAGGAAATCTTGTGGCAATGTATGAACTTGCTGATCAATACTTTTATGGTAGAACAAAAGATAAAATTGTAAATTATAATGAAGCATTTAAATTATACCATCATATTGCAGTGAGAAAAATAACTCATCCGCTAGCGTGTTGGTCATTGGCGTGGATGATGTTAAATTATGATACATTATTAATGCATAATAAAAAAATCGATTATATAGAGGAATTAATGCTTAATGGGGAAAAAGGTTCTGCATTTTATGATGAGCTATTTAGTTTTCTCAAAAAATCATATGAGTGTGGATATGCAGGCGCAGCTAATCTTATCGGCAAAATACTTGATAAAAAGTTGATTCCAGAGGAATATATAAAAGCTAGTTTTCTTGGTAAGGAGCATAAATCAAAAAAAGCGATGAATTTTTATAAAGAGGCTCTTGATAAGGGATATGTTTATGCAAGAAATTCGATAATTGCACTAAAACAAAAAGAGGTAGATAGTATTATTGATGATAGTGAGAGGATAAGTGCTTTTAATGAGATAAAGTCACTTTTATTTGATTCGCATAAAGATAGAGAATGGTGGTCTACTAATCAGTTAGGAGAGTACTACAGAAAAGGAATAAAAGTTGGTAAGACAGTTATCTTTGAAAAGGATATTGTAAAAGCTGTTCAGTTTTACAAATTAGCTTCTGAATATATTGACAGTACCTCGGAATCTAATTGGCCTTTGACCAATTATCTAGTTTATGGTTTATATAATGATAAGGTGGTAATCACAGAAGAACAAAAGAATAAGCGAGATTCTTTATTGGAACTTGCATTAAGGAACATTACGAATAGTAGACAGATTAAGAAACTTAATAGTATAAAATGACATTGTGATAAATAAAAATCATAATTTTAATAAAATGTCAAGTGCAAATTTTTAACTTAAAATTTGCACTTGGCTTTTTTTTGTTTATAGATACTTGTTTTGCAATATGATAATTTGTTTGTGTAAGAATTAACAGACAAGTCGAATTTGGCGGGTAGAACAAGATAAAGTTTCTATTATTCGCTAGGCGACTGAGAATTGTTATATGAAAAAGGAGGAAATTATTATGGCATTATGGGGTAACAGTATTACTGAAAATGGAGTGGAAGTGAATTATAGTTCTAATTGTGAGATTTATCATCTTACAAATAGTAGTACAGGAGAATATGACGTTAAGATTGATGTATATCCAAACCACATTGAAAGCTATGTTGCTAATGATAGTTATTGGGAAGAACACGACCATTATCATACAGATAGCGAAGGTAGTACAACAGAGGTTCATGGTATGGAGTCGAGAAGTTGGGAAACGACATGTAGAAGTTAGTTTAAGATGAATTAGCATTCTTATACTGTTAGTGAACAGTAATAAGGTTGTTTAATAACAGTAGGACAGAAAGGCGGTAATTAGCATGAAAAAGAAAAACTCAACCATTATCGCAACGGTATTAATTGCAGTTTTGTTATTGGGAGCAGTTTTTGGCTCTACAACAATCTTTAGTTCCAAAACAAATGTTGCGGCGGAAACGGAGTCAGAAGTGGTTACTGAACCGGAAGAATGGTTACAATATTGAGTACCATGAACTGGGCTGGTCAACTACTGAACAGTTCTTGTATACAAAATTCGGTAACTCATCTCAGTCATGGGGAACTTACATTAACGGAGAATGTGGATATGCTCCGTACTTTAATGAACAGACAAAACCAGAAAAGGCAACAGGATATAGGACATTATACAGATACGCAGATAGAAATAAGATTTATACATATTATTTCAAGAAGTCTGAGCAGAAAGAGTCTAGTAGCAATCCGTCTGGTGGTAGTGGAATATCCAATGTTAGGAAACTTGTAAAATACATTGAAAAGTGATGGAGACTTAATAATTCAGCCAATTTATTTGCGTAACAAAGCAAGGAGGGCATCAATATGACATTTGAAAACACATTATATGAAGTAAACGCAAAGATGGAAAAAAGAGCGTTTTATGGAGCGAGTCATAGAGCTTCTATGGTTGGTTGCGAGTCCTTAGAAGAGACAGTCAAACTTCTGGAAATCGATAGTAATTCGGGCGGTATGGCTGTATTAACGGTTGCGAAGGACGATTCGACTAAGATTGTTATAACAAATAAATTGGTTGGTTATTTTGAAGGTTTACAGGACAAGAAGGTTTACATCTCTGGGCTTAAGTCTTTTGATATCAATTCAAAGACAGAAAAATGGTTTGTTCGTTCTTGTAAGGATGTTACTGATATGGAAGATAGTCTTGCCAAAAGTGATAAGTTCACTGAAGAAGAGAAGATCAAGTATCAGAGAAGTATTGAGAAGTTTAACCCTGCTATTCAGCGAGACCTTTGTGAAAAGAAGATAATATTAGCTGACAAGCAGATTGAAGAGCCAGTAGAGTCCGAAATGACATTATATAAGGAACCCGCAGAGTTGGATGCTAAATATGATACTATAAAGAAGGCTATTCCAGAAGAATTTCGAGATGTGTATGAATCATTAAGATACAGAATGGAAAAGAACTGTTCATCTTCCGAAAAGAGAAATTACCTCAAGCAGATGTCGGATATACTGGATATAAATTGGGTGGATAATGTAGATTATAAAGAAATTGACATCGATTCACTTAGGGTAGAGATTCAGAAAGTACATATTGGGCATCAGAAGCAATTGGAGGAAATCTATACTGAGTTTGAAGCTAGTAATATGTCTAAGATTGCACCTAAAACCATTTGTCTTATTGGACATCCGGATACAGGAATTAATAAGTTATCAGAGACTATTGCATCTTCTATTGGAAGAGGATATTCGGTTATCAATCTTTCAGGAGCACATATGAAGGAAACAGAAGCTCTTACTGGTACTTCAAAGATATACGAAAATGCAAGGGCTGGTCTTATATATGAACGTATCAAAGAGGCCGGAGTAAGAGGTGTTCTGGTTATTGAAGATTTTGACATGTATGATCCGGAGATTAGAAATGTGCTTATTCCACTAATTGAGAAGACAACCTATATTGACAAGTTTGTGGAAGTTGAAATTGATCTTACTAACATGTTTGTTATAGTAACATGCAGTGAAAGTAAGGATATATCAATGTCTTTAAGAGCTAATATGACAACAATCTACTTCCAGAATGCAGAAGAGAAAGATATTTTTGAAACCATCAATAAGATTATTGTTCCTAGACATTGTGCAGAATATGGGATTACTTTTCCTAAAAAGATTCCTGATGAGTGCTGTAGAACGCTTATTTATAAATATGCAAACATGGACATGAATAAGTTGGACAGTGTAATCCGTTCGAGAGTTGTTAAAACCGTTACAAAGGGTGGAAAGTCATTTCCTGATTATTCTGTTAATAGTATCGATGAGTTTGATGGCGAAGACGATGGTTATGAGAAGATCCGTAATGAATATGTAAGGGATATAACGGCAACGGAACATAAATTTTTCTGTTCTTATGACGAATATCCGGAATGTATTCAGAAGAAAGCAATTAAGCTCTTCGAAATCCTTAATTGGGGAAGGGATGAAGCACAGAAAGAGTATGCACGAGATGTAATTCATTATTTTTCAAATATATTCAAGGGCAAGACTGAAACATTGGCTATTGGTTCAATTATTGAAGAGTTAAACAAGACTCATTATCTTCAGAATGATTTTGGGGAGAGAATTGAAGCGGCTATTTTGTCAAAGGAGCTTGAGAAGAATACCAATAGAATGACTGTTATTGGTTTGAATGGAAATGCCGGAACAGGTAAAAGCAGCACAGCGATGAGTGTTGCAAATGCACTGCATCGTAACTGTATCAAGATTAATGTGGGTGGTGCAGGAGGTGCAGAAATTATTAAAGGAACAAATAAGACCGTACATAATGCTGGACCATCTATGTTAATTAAGGAACTTGCAAAAAGTGGACATGGCAGTTATTCAGATGTTCTTATTCTTGATGAGGTTGATAAGGCCACACCTGATTTCTTCAATGCTTTGTACGAGTTCTTGGATCCGAATGAGGAATATATTTATGATCAGTACTTAGAATGTCACATTCCTAAGAACAACTTCATTGTAATACTTACCTTTAATGATCTTAGTTGCATTCCGCTTCCAATTCGAGATCGTATGGAAATCATTGAATATAGTAATTATTCAATCAAGGACAAGAAGGTAATTATTACAAATTACATTATACCGAAGTTAAAGAAAAAGTATGAAATTAGAGAATTAACAATTGATAGTGATGCACTTGAATTATATGTTAACCATTATGATGTTCTTCCAGGAATGCGTAATGTTGAACGGGATTTTGAGTTCGTTCTTATGAGAATTGCAAGAATTAATAAGGGTAGATTTGATGATAGCGTAAATGTTGATAGGAAGCTTATTCAGGATGTTTTAGGAGAAGTAAGGACGGTTGGATTAAATGATGTCCCACCTCGTTCTGTAGGTAGATGTGGTACTGCACTGGCCCTTGCTGTTACAAGTAGTGGGATTGGAGTAAGTACAGCTGTTGAAACAGTAGTCAATCCCTATCAGGAGAAGACTGTCGTTGTAACCGGTCTGTTAGAGGGTTCTTGTCTTGAATCTGTATCGCTTGCATGCTGTTATGCAGGAAAATACCTAAAAAAAGAATTACCTAAGCTGCATATACATATGACTGATGCAGTGAGGAAGGATGGCCCTTCGGCAGGGGTAGCAATTACAATGTCAGTACTTTCATGCTTGTTAGAGAAACCACTTCCTAATATTGCATTCACCGGAAGTATTGATCTTTATGGAAATGTAGGGCCTGTTGGGGGTGTTTTTGAAAAATGTATTGCAGCTGAAAGGTCTTCGGTTGATAAGGTGATTATTCCATCAGACTGTTATAAGAGGCTTATAGATAAGAAACAGATCGAAAGAATAAATGTTGAAGTTATTCCTGTAGATACCATTGAAGAAGTAATTAAGCATGTATGGGGAAAAGAGGAGAGGTGTTAACATGATGCCGTTTATGGAGACTCAGTGTTTGGGAGATGCTTTTGAAGCAGCCTATAAAAGAATATATGCAGGAGGTGGAGCTGATTTTGGGGCTATCTTGTTGCATATTGTGCATATGCTTGACCAGTTGGCAGATGCAGGTTTGATAACTAATATGACAAGAAAGAACATAGAGACTTTTCTTATAAAGGATATTAATCTTTCTGAAATAAAAGTTATATCGAGAAACACAAATGATATTGTGTTAATTAATACTGATATCCATGAGCAGGATCATTTTGACCTTGTGGAATTTATAAGTTGGATAACTGAAAAGTTATGTAATGACCCAATTATGAAGAAGACTCTCTGCGGAAGAGAAACCTATGAGGGAGTTAAGAAAGCCATTGACAGTTATGAAGAAAAGAATTATAAGCCTTTGATGAAAGAAAACTGGGTTGACTTTTATCTTTGTGAGGACAGGGTCTTTTATACAAAGAAAGATGAGGACGGGATTCATTTATATGTTCATAAAATGGATGAAGAACAATTAACTTTTCATAGAGGGACACACAAAAATAAGGATATGCGGCTTGCTACGGAGAGGCTGATTAACGGAAGAATTTATTATTTTGCGGATGACACAATATTTGTTGATTCTGAGTATGGTTACATCATAAAAATTACTAATATAAACGCTGGAAAATGTTGCTATTCAAGAATTGGGGGCACAATTATTAATCAGTTAACGGATGGTAGTCTTTTATTTATCGAAGACGGTAAGCTTATTCGGTTAAGGTCCAATGGAAAAAGAAAGGTGCTTGTAGATAATGCAGCTCTTGGAATGACTTGTATTGAAGGAAACAATGTATTTTGGAAGAGCTATTTCAGGAAGAAAGATTTTGAGATAGGTAATAAAGACTTAGAAGATAAATTCGTTATTGAAAAAGTAACACCATGTCTTAATACAGGAAGAATATGTAAAGAGATGCTTTGGAAGGGATTGTTGTTTACTCTTTACAATTTTGACAATATGAAATTTGGTAACAAGATGGGAAACAGACTTAGATTTGCATGTTTCTTTGATAAATTACCAATTCCTTTTACTATGGATGAGATATCAAAGAGATTATCAAAAATAGAAGAGTATTGTTATAGTGGAGATATTGTTAAGGCAGAAGGATATGTGGAAGCTATGAGCTTTTTTATGTCCTGCGAAGAAGAAGAGTTTGATGAGAAGAATACTTTTGATGCTCTTGTTTATTTGATTGATAACGTGACTGTAAATCCATATAAGATGATTGTAAATAACGCTGGAACGGAAGTGATGACATGTATTGATTTCTTCTTTGGTGACTTTGATGATATTGGAGAGGAGTCAATTAATGGTAAAGAAATTGAAGGAGTTCCATCAGCAATTGGTTCATTTGATTTTGATGCGATAATAAGAAATATTGACCGCAAGATTGCTGAACTTGAAGAAGAGGAACGCAAGGAAAAGGATGCTTCTAAAAAGAAAAAGAGAAAAGAACAGAGCAATTCTAAAAATATAAAAGATAGACAGGAAAAAAGAAAACCTGTATGTCATGATGAATCCGAGATTGATAGAAGTGCAGAAGGAGTAATGATTCCATTTGATGAATAATATGTGGAATCAAGTGTTAATTATGTAGAAGGATAGGGATTATTTATTTACGAAAGTTCAATCAATATGTTTGATTGTAAAGTCTACTTAAAATATATTCGATTGAGTTTACCAATTTTTTGAGGTAAGTTAAAAATGTAAATGGTCGGGCTCATAATTAAAAAGAGAAACACACTTATTATAACAACAGCACTAATTGTTGTTTTGGTATTAGGAACAATCGTTGATTAAAGAATCGCTTCATATCTGTTGCAAGTTATTACAAAGTGAGGTGTAGTTTTATGAATAAAAAAATATTTTGTTTTGTGTTATGTGGTTTACTTTTATTTACGGGGTGTTCAAGTGTTGGTGCCAATAACGACACCAACACTACAAAGGAGATTTATACACATGAAACTGTCGTAGATAATACTGGCACAACAATTGCCAAAGAAGATATTACGAAAGAGACAACTCAACATTCTGCTACAAATAAAGAAACTGAAACATCTGTGGAAAGCAATACAGAAGTTGAGGTACCCACAAGAGAATACGAATTACCAGAAGTTGATTTTAAGGCTATTGATGAGGAAAAAGGCGCATATTGGCTTGTAAATAAAATAAAGGAGTTAGGTAGTTCAGGCAGTAATTATTTATCAGGTTTTGGTTCAACTACCTATACACTTGTCTCAGCATATTTGGCAGCGAACCCAAATAGTAGATTTGATGCTTCCTTAAAAGAAGTTTTAGCTAAATCAAAAGAAATATACATTATTGAGGTACAGCTGAGAAAGTTAGACGATAAGTATGATTATCCGATAGATAAGATGTATGATTATAGCCTAAAGAGTATTGAGAAGACTTTTAATGTTGAATCCAAATTTGAAGAAAGTTATGCGAGTGGAGTAATAGGATGGTTAAACAGCCAATACGATAGTATTAAAAATGTTGGAAAAAAAACGACATATTATACTACACTAAATGATGGTAATAATGCTCTTTTAAGACCGGAAAAGAAGCTTTTAGATGAGGGTATCAGGACATTTACAGTAGCAAGCGTTGATGAGATCAATGTTACTGTGGATGGATTCGAGAAGCATTATCCTGTTTATTATGAGATTTCAGCCGAAAGTAAAAAAAGTATTAGTAACGACTATAAAGACAGTATTAAAAAGCAGGAATTATTAAAACAGAAAAAAGCAGAATTGGATTTACTATTAAACAAAATTCAGTGATTTGTGGTGGAGGAGGGATAGTTTGATAAAAAAAGAATATTGAAGATAGAACATATTGGGTTACATCAGATACTTGATACAAGGGGTGAAGAATTGAGAAAATACATTTTAATAAATCAAGATATAGATACTAACAGTTTGAATAACGAAATTATAAAAATCGGTGGCAGAAATAAATTCATGACAGTATTTATAATATGCCCACCTGATTTGGAAGCAATGGTGCCTGACATTGTATATAAATTTGAAGATAATGGTTATTCAAGTTCAAGAATTTATATTTCAACTGAAGGAGTGCCGCCGGTTGATTGTAATATGTTTTACATAGTGCAAAGTGATTGCGATGTTATGAAAGAATATATGAAATCAAATGAATATGACTACTTTGTGGCAAAATGTTTATCGGTACAGATACCGTACGATGTTTTTTTTCAAGGAATAATTGATAGATGCTCTTATAATAGACCTACTATATTGATTAAAAATATGAAAGAGTGGTGATGTGTAATGCAAATAGATGATGATTATGTTATTTTTCAAGAATACATAAGTTGTAGCAGTGTTTCTGAAGTTTGCAGATATGTTGTAAAAAAATTTGCAGATGAGTCCTTTGTTCCGAATGATATAAAAAATGAGGCAACCATTAGACTTATAGCAGCTATATCCTATATTTTCTTTAACCTTAAGGAAACTAATATTTCAATTACAGGTGCGAAAATATGTATGAGTTCAGATGAAACTCCGAAGGTCTATCTTAAAACTGCTGAAGAAACAGAAGAATTCAGGAAAATTGAATATGACATTCCATACGAAATTTGCGGATTTGAAATTGATAATTCCTGCGAAGGAACAGACAGGTATGTTATCTGTTCTGAGGTTATAATTAGCTTACTGAAGAGTAATTCAGATTCTCGAACCTGGAATTGTGATGATGAAGTAATTAAAGTAGTTGATGAAATACTAATAACAGATATCGAAAGTTTTTCGATGTATCTTAATACCCTGAAAATGGCTGACCTAGCCAATATAAAAGATACCTTCCTTGAGACGGCATACGAGAAATGCAGAATCAGGTTGTATCAAACATTAACGCAACTCATTGAACAATAATAGCGTATATGAGATAATTATTATTGATTCTGGTTCCGGACACAAGGAGCAGGGAGGATGCCTCGGTTGATATTATGTAACGACCGATGAAGAAATATATTTGTAGTATTTTTTAATACATACGAGTGAGGTAATTTATATGGATGATTTAATAAAATTTCTTAAAGAGAATAACGACATATCTTTCCCGGACGATTCGATTAATTGGGACGAACCTGTCGATTATTATAATTATTTCTCTAATTTAAAGAGTTACACTAAAATGTTACAAAACGAGATGAGTGTATATGAATTTATCAGAGAATTTATTTTTGAATTAGTGACTGAGGATATGTTGGAATGGAGTTCAACTTGGAAAAATGTTTTGGTGAATTCGCAAGTAAGACAAGCAAAAGGTGTCCCTGATGATATTATTGAGATAGATGAGGATGGTAAAGGTGACCTACATCTTGATGTAATTGGAAGCAAACATTATATCAGGTTTATGTTTGAAATTCAAATATCGGATTCTGTTGAAAAACTGGAAAAGATTGACAATGTAATTAGCAGAATCAACGAAGTAGTTGACTTTGGTACAATCTATCATACTCCTGGATCATTTGTTTATTCTGCAAAGCTTCACTATAATTACAAATTAGACTTAAAAGCGGTTAAATACTATATCTGTGATATACTCAATGAGGTTAATGCAATCCACGGATACGAACGTGAAATACAGAGAGAATTATCATAATATAAAGGTTATGAAATTCTTAATAGATTTCTTCCTGAAATAATATGGAAAGGATATTAGTATGTTTCAAGTAAGTATAAATAACCCTTTATTAAATTATGAAAATGATGATAAAGAAGTTTATGTTATTGGTGACATTCATAATGAAGCCACAATTTTTAAGAGGCTGTTAAAAAGAATTGACTTCAAAATCAATTCGGAATACCAACATCTCATTCTACTTGGAGACTTATTTGATAGAGGCTACCATCCGGATCCAGTCTTAATCCACAAACTGATAAAGGATGCCTGCAACATCTCTGTATGTCTTGGTAATCACGATATATGGCTGTACAACAAAATAATCTCGCATATAGAAGGAAATGCGAGTCAGCATCTGATGCTTGGCGGTTGGTGCATTGAATCAGAAATAATAGATACATTTAATGCTTTTAGAAAAGAATATAGTGATATTGATTTACATGACTTAGCCATGATGATAAATGAATTTAACAGGCAGATTGAAATTCATATGCCAAATGGAAAGAAATTTCTGACAGCACACTCACAGTGTCATTATCCAGTTGAAGGTACTAGAGATTATAAGGAATATTGTTTTACAGACTATGACTATCAATATTTCAAAAATGGAATAGAGGATTTCGTATGTATAAATGGTCATTTTGTTACTAATCAGGCAAGGTGGATGTATGGATTTGAACAGATTAAACCATTTGAGATTTTGACAAATAATATAAACAACGTTTACTATATTGATTGTGGTTCGGGTTTGAACAGGCAATCCGGAGCAAGGCTGGCAGCGATTCGATTAAATGATATGAAAGTTTTTTATCAATGATAAGTCTTTTCTGGAAATACTTATGAGTGAGGAGGAACGCAAATGAAAAACAAGGAATTATCTATTTGGACAATGGAGGATACTCAAGGGTGTTTCATATTAATTTCAAGTTTCTTCCAATTCATTTTGTTTCTATTCTATAAAATTGCAAATGGACTAACATTTTACATTGGCAACCGTGAGATAATTAAAAACAATTTATTTGTAATGAGCTATATTGTTTTATCGTTGCTATGTACATTTTTCTTTGTAATTATAAGAAAGAGAAATCTAATCACTGAAATTGTTGCAGCTTCGCTTCCTGTCTCTGTATTTTTGATATTCAATATTTTTGGTCGACTTAGAATAATAACAGTTTTATATATCATGGCAATTATGGTACTCGTAATTTCTTTTTTTGCTTTACTTGTTTATAGGATTAATGATGCCAAAAAGAGAAATAAAAGAATATGTCTTAGAAAATATTTTAAGAAAAGATTATTCTCATATATTACAGCTATAGTGATATGTACTGAGATAGTATCTGTTATAGGCTTGGCATTATTATATAACAATAAAAAATTGACAAGCAGATACATAAATCTTATTAAAAATAATGAGGTAATCGATTATTCCACTATTGCTTCCAGCAACAATGCGGAAGTCTTAGAAGAAATAGGGGATTTAACCATTATGGAAATATACCCAGATGAAATACAGGCACTGTTTGATAAAGAAACATACGAATCTATGTCAACTGAAGAAAAGCTTGAGAACTTGCAGAAAGTAGTGAACTATTCAGCGGCACACCTTGGTATATATGAGCCGGTAAAAATATGTGTCGATGAGGATGTGAGAGAGAGCATTTTAGGTTTTGCTCAAAGAAATGATAATACTGTTCATCTTAACGCTGAACAGTTTAATTCTTCAGGTAAAATCAGTGTATATGTTTGTTTTCACGAAACATTTCACATATTTCAGGGGTATATGTGTAATACTTATGAGGATTTAGAACTATCAACAAATGCATCAAACCTGATGATTTATAGGGAGATTAAACAGTGGCAATATGAATTTGATAATTATATTTATGGCTCTAAAGATTTTGATGCTTACGAAGCACAGCATCTCGAAAAAAGCGCAAACGAATATGCTTTAAGTAAGGTATCAGAGATCATAAAAGCAATTGATGGAGAAAAAGACAATTCACAATCTGAATAAAATATTATAATTCATTTTAGGTATTGTTAAACTGTGTGATTAACAATTGAATTTGTGCAAAATAGGTGTTCCGGATTGGAGGATAAATGATAAAAAAGCTGAGTAAGAACTGGGAAAAAACATGTAAATATCTCAAAGATAATGATTTAATTAGTGACATTTCTTTTAACACATGGATTACGCCGCTGAAGCTAATCGCTTGTGAGGGAGATTGTCTGGTTTTTAGTTTTATCGATGCAAAATCTTATGTAGGACTTGATAACACTATTAATTACACAATAATACGTTATGGACAGGTTATTGCAGACGCTTATAATAGCTGCACAGGAGAAAATATTAAAAGGATCGATATAAGGAATTAGTAATTATGATGGTATGCAAATCGGTCAGTAAAGATAGAATACTTGTATGGGTAGCAGAAAAAGATGTCTGTAGAAAACATAAGTAAAGGGGATTTTCATATATGAACAAAGAGGAATTTATACATTATTACGAAAGAGACTATAAACCAACTTTTCCATACATAAGGGATATTTCATGTATGGAAAACGCTGATAAAAAGAAATATCTCTCACAGTATATCGAAGATATTCTGCTGTTTCTTGAGATAAATGATTTAGGAATCCAAGTGATTTTTGTTGAAGAAAATGAAAGCACTGATATTTTATATGATGAAAATGCTCTTACACTAACTGTTAATCCGAATTTTTTCTCAGAAGGCGGAAACATGAGACATGCTATACACAAGCTGGGAATTGCAGTGAGACATTTATACCAGCATCTTGTATATAAAGGGAAAGTGATGCCTAATGAAGCAACAGAAAATATATTTGTTCGAAGTAGGCTGATTGAGGGTACAGGATATGAAATGTATTCCTGCTCATTACAAACCGAAAACTGGCTGAATGCAGATGATTTTGAGGGCAGAAAAACTGACGCGGAAACATTTGGTATTATTTGCACTATTTTTATCTATAACCAATTAATCAGATGGGTAAAGAATATTGATGAAACAGTTCATCTCCTTAAGAAAAAATCAAAAGTAAAAATAATTATGCTGGGGGCTGATTCAAAGCAGTTACTACATCTAATGGCAGACTACGGTTTAGATAAAGAGAAAATGGATGTGGATGTAATCACCATTGGATGTTCTTATGATTTACCGTACAATGATATTGTGGAGAAAGCAATGCCAATTTTTAACCCTATTCATTTGTCAAATGCTTATACCGGAGACTTAAAGGTTAATTCCATAGAGTCAGCTGAAATGATCGTCGGAAGCATGAAATTATTCCTTGAACTGGTAAGATGTTCGCAGTCTGAAAGAATTTTATTAGTTGCTTTTGAAAAACCTGTAATATTTCAGGCACTGGCAGCTAAGGAGACTGTACGGTTCTTATCAGATTGTGTTCTTGATTTATTTATGTATAATTACAATTCATCCACAAAAGAATGCTATAAGCAGTGTGAACAGGATTCAATAAAATGGATTAATAAGCATTTAGAAAGCAGCCATAATCATATTAGACCTTTCATTGAGCCTCATATGGATGTTAGTGCGATAAAAGATGCAAGGGAATTTATCATACAAAGAAATAGTGCTTTGGCAAAAGATGTTGTGGAATTTTTGAAGAACTAAAGAATAGGATGTACACATAACATAGAAATTTAAAAGCAGGTCATATATCCATTGAATATTTTCTTAATAATCACAAATTAATTGTTGCAATATATTTTCCATTGTGATAGTATATATTATATGATATATTATTAAGATATATTTAACATATATCATATATCATATATAATTCAGCTATTGATAAGGAGATTTTATGGGAGATACTACTATCACTAATGCACATGGTGCCATTGATTATGGAATGACTAATGATTACATGTTTCGCGCTCTTTTACAGAAGAGCAGGAAGACACTTGTTGGACTTGTAAGTACAATGCTTCACTTGCAGCCTGAAGACATTAAGGAAATTGAAATTACTAATCCTATATGCATAGGAAAGGGTATTGATGATAAGACCTTTGTCCTTGATGTTAATATAATCATGAATAATAATACTCTACTGGATATTGAAATGCAGGTTGAAGATTTACACAACTGGCCCGAAAGGTCATTATGTTATCTTTGCAGAAGCTTTGACCAACTGAATAAAGGAGAACTCTACGATAAAGTCAAGCCGGTAATCAATATTGGATTTCTTAAATATACATTATTTAAGGACGAGCCGGAATTTTATGCCAGATACAGTCTCTTAAATGAGAAAACATATAGAAAATATAGTGACAAAATATCCATCCGTGTGTTAGACTTAACTCGTACAGATCTTGCAACTGAAGAAGATAAGGCATATGGAATAGATGCATGGGCCAAAGTCTTTCTTGCGACGACATGGGAGGAGTTACGCATGGCAACTGAAAGCAATGTTTATATGGATGATGCGGCACAAACCTTATATGAGCTTAATGCTGACGATAATGTCCGGCAGCAGTGCGAAGCACGCAGACGAGCACTAATGGAAGAAAAGCATAAGCTTGAAACGATTGATTATCTCACTGCAGAGAAAAGTAAGTTGACTAATGATATTATTCAATTAACGAATGAGAATAATCAATTAACGAATGAAAATAATCAATTAACGAATGAAAAAACTCAATTAACGAATGAGAAAACTCAATTAACAAATGAGAAAGCTGCTCTGTTGAGAGACAAAGAAGAATGGACTACTGAAAAAGCGGAATTGATTTCCAAAATTGAGGAGTTACAGACACAACTTGCAAAATTACAAAATAATACTTAAAGAAGTAAAGGATTTTCGAAATTTACAGCGAAAATCCTTTTTATGTTATACCGTTATAATATTTTATATTAATTTTCAATGGTCATAATTTTACTTTACAAATTTAACAAATCTTTAACATATCTTAAACTTTTCAAAAACAAAACCCTTGTATTATGTGTTCATCAAAGAAACAAACAATAATTAAAGAAAGAGGTAATTATTATGAACATGAATGACAAGGAATTTATCGTGCAGAAAATTCGCACACAGTACACAGAAAAGGAACATACACAGATTGATGCCCTGAAAGAATTGGATGTAAAGGTTAAACGGCCTGCTAATGTATTTGCCTATATACTTGGAAGCGTAGGGGCAATCGTTATGGGTAGTGGAATGAGTCTTGTTATGACAGATATTGGATCAACAGTTGGTATTGATAATCCGATGATACCGGGAATAGCAGTTGGCATCGTTGGCATGGTAATCGCAATTATAAATTATCCAATATTTAAGGGTATTCTCAGCTCACGTCGTAAGAAATACTCGGACAGAATAATCTCTCTCAGCGATGAAATAATGAATGGTAAATAAAATCATAAATATGTGAAATGTTAACAAAACTTTAACATTTGAATGTTATCATAAAGAAAGTTTATAGCAGTAACCTGGGAGGTAATACGATGTTCAAAATACTAGTTGTGGAGGATGACAGGGAGCTTAATAAAACGGTATGCTCCTTCTTAAACCAGAGTGGGTACCAGGCAACAGGATGTTTAAATGCTAAGACAGCTTATGATGAGCTTTATGAAAATGTATTTGACCTTATTATTTCTGATATTATGATGCCTGACATTGATGGTTTTGAATTTGCCAGAGAAGTGCGTGAACTTAATGATGATATTCCGATTTTATTTATGACGGCCCGTGATGACATAGCATCGAAGCAGAGAGGGTTCCGTATAGGTGTGGATGATTATATGGTAAAGCCAGTCGATCTTGATGAGCTCTTTCTTCGTATCGGTGCGCTTCTTCGTCGTGCAAAGATTGCAGCTAACCGCAAGCTTGAAGTGGGAAGCTTTGTTATGGATGCTGACGAGCATACTGCTTATCTGAATGATGAGGAAATACCTATGACTAACCGTGAATTCAATATTTTATATAAACTGCTGTCCTATCCGAAAAAAACATTTACAAGAACACAGCTTATGGATGAATTCTGGGGTACAGATACGGAAACTGCTCCAAGGGCAGTGGATGTGTATATGACAAAGCTGCGACAGAAGCTTTCGGAGTGTGAGGATTTTGAAATTGTTACTGTTCACGGACTGGGATACAAGGCGGTGCTTAAATGAAGCGGGATTTGATAATACAAAAGATTTTAAAGGTTGTTAGCAATTATTTTATCTTTTTCATAACCTGTGCGGCTGTGGTAAGCTGTGCCACTATGCTTTTTGTCAGTACAATGGCGGATTCCATGAACATTGAGCTCACAGATGCCAATATAAATACAGCAGCCAAACTGACATTTGTTAATGTATTAGTCTTAAGCGGGATATTTACTATAATTGACACAATCCGCAGGAAGCTGACAATTGAGAGAACTGCAAAAAATATTTTAGATGCGTCAAAAAAAATAATTGGCGGGGACTTTGACGTAAGACTCCGCCCTGTTTCACGCTTTGGTATGGAGGAGAGCTTTAATGACATTGTTGACTGCTTTAATAAAATGGCAGAAGAGCTTTCCGGAGTAGAAACGCTAAGGACTGATTTTATTGCTAATGTATCCCACGAAATGAAGACGCCTCTTGCAGTCATGCAGAATTATGGCACACTGTTGCAGGCTCCGGGTCTTTCCGAGGAAAAACGTATAGAATATGCTAAAGGTATAACAGACAGCTCCAGAAGACTTGCAGATATGATGACAAATATTCTCAATTTGAACCGTCTGGAAAATCAGCAGATATATCCTAGTATAACAGAATTTGATCTGGGAGAACAGCTTTGCGAGTGCCTTTTACAGTATGAAAATGTTTGGGAGCAGGCAGGAATTGAGATTAATACCGACATTGAAGAGGATGTTAAAGTAAAAGCTGATGCAGATCTCTTACGCCATGTATGGAATAATCTTTTTTCCAATGCATTTAAGTTTACACCGTCTGGCGGAATGGTTACTGTAACACTTACAACCACCAAACACCATGCTATTGTAAAAGTTACAGATACAGGATGTGGCATTTCTAAAGACACCGGAAGTCATATTTTTGAAAAGTTTTATCAGGGTGACACTTCACATGCCACCCAGGGTAATGGTCTTGGTCTTGCACTGGTAAAACGTGTAATTGACATTATGCACGGAGAAATCAGTATAGAAAGTACAGTTGGAAAGGGATCTACATTTACTGTAAGAATACAAAGGATTTAGTATGGATTGGAAAAGAATATGGAAAAAGCTGCCACTTATTTTTAAAAATATAAAGCAGAAGATCTATAATTATCAGTTTGCAAGAAAATATTTCACAGATGCTGCTTTTAAAACCCATGTAAGCCTTTACAGGTCATTTGCCATAAATATGATTTATGTAATAGTAAATGCTGTTTCTGCTGTTATTTACAGTACAAACTGGTTTGCCATCTTTGCCATTTACTATGGAATAATGGCAATTATGAGGTTTTTGCTGGTGAGATATGTACGGAAAAATGAAATAGGTGAAAGCCGGGTGGGAGAGCTTAAATGTTCCCGTCTGTGCGCCTGTATACTTCTCACTGTAAATATTACTTTATCATTTGCAGTATTGATGATGGTTTATTATAACCGCAGCTTTCAGTATAAAGGATTTTTAATTTACGTCATGGCAATGTATGCATTTTACATTACAACCACTGCTATTATGGAGCTTGTTAAATACCGTAAGTACAACAGCCCGGTAATGTCTGTCTCAAAGATAATTAAACTGGCTGCTGCACTGTTTTCAATGCTTTTTCTTGAAACTGCCATGTTATCACAATTTGGCGCAGATACCTCACCAGAAGATAAGAAAACAATGATTATGGCAACCGGTGGCGGAATTAGCATAATTGTCGTTACAATGGCAGTATATATGATTGTTCGGACATCAAGAGAGATTATAGAATATAAAAGGAGTTTATCCGGATATGGAAAATAATAATCAGGATTTTAATTTTACTTACTCTGCGAAAGAGCAGGAAGAGGTAAAAAGAATACGAAAGAAGTATGAGCCGGAGCCGGAGAATAAAATGGAGCAGCTACGCAGATTAGACGCAGGGGTGACTAAGAAAGCAGTAACATTTTCTATTACAATCGGTATTGCAGGTGCACTTATTATGGGTAGTGGAATGAGCCTTGTAATGACAGATTTGGCAGACATCCTTGGTTTAACTGAGCTTGTTGGAATGATTACCGGTATTGCTACCGGAATTATAGGAGCAGTAATAGTATGCTTCACATATCCTGCCTACAAGAATATTGTAAGGAGAGAACGAAAAAAAATAGCGCAGCAGGTTATAAGACTTACGGATGAGTTAATGAAGTAAGAAAATGAGATTAAGTATAGTGTGGCTCACTCTGTTAGACAGTATACTGTTCCAGTATGGGGGGTACAATGTCATCCACGCAGATTGAAGGATGGTAGAGTTACATATGTTAGGCCTTATCCGAAGGGAAAAGAAAGAAATAATCCAGAAGCGTTAGCAAATAAGAAATACAATTGTCTGTAAATGATGAGTCGACGTTTACGAGAAAATCATGGAAGGAAGAAATAAGAAAGGGATATGTTTAATGGTTGTGTTGATTTTATCAATGAATACTTTTATAATATTAGTGTTAGGATGATAACTATATTAATCTCCTGTCTGAGGATGATGTGCAAACATATGAAGTTGGTGATAATAAAGATGTCATTATGGTTATTTATGTGCCTATGGCAAAGCGCGAGCAGAAGCCGGTGTACATCAACAATGATATTTTCAATGGTACTTTCC
>JBJEME010000049.1:0-16687 GCA_051879515.1 Lachnospira sp.
CTGGTCAAAAAAGAAAATATAGATGTTACACATTAAAATAATCTATTCCATCTCTACCGTGCCTGTTGGCTTTGGTGTAAAGTCATAGAGAACGCGGTTAATTCCTGGAACCTCATGTGTTATACGGTCTGTTATATGGCACATTACATCATAAGGAATATCAGCTACAGAAGCTGTCATTACATCCTTTGAAATAACGGCACGTACAATACAGCACCATTCAAAAGCTCTCTTATCATCCTTAATTCCTGTTGATTTAAAATCCGGGACAACAGTGAAGTACTGCCATACCTTGTCAGCAAGACCATTTTTATCAAATTCTTCACGAAGTATTGCATCTGATTCACGAACGGCTTCAAGTCTGTCTCTTGTAATAGCGCCTGGACAACGCACACCGAGTCCCGGTCCTGGGAACGGCTGACGGTATACCATACCATGTGGAAGTCCTAACGCATCGCCTATTACTCTTACTTCATCCTTAAAAAGAATTCTTACAGGCTCAACAAGTTCAAATTTCATATCTTCCGGAAGTCCACCGGCATTGTGGTGAGCTTTAATTCCATTTTCTGATTCAAGGATATCCGGCCAAATAGTTCCCTGAGCGAGGAATTCGATTCCATCAAGCTTTCTTGCTTCCTCGGCAAATACCTCGATGAATTCTCCACCAATAATCTTTCTCTTTGTTTCCGGATCTGATACTCCGGCTAATTTATCAAGAAATCTGTCAACAGCATCTACATAAATAAGATTAGCTTTCATCTGATTCTTAAATACTTCGATAACCTGCTCCGGCTCTCCCTTTCTAAGTAAACCATGATTAACATGCACGCATACAAGATTCTGTCCAATTGCCTTAATAAGCAATGCAGCTACAACTGAAGAATCGACACCACCTGAAAGAGCTAAGAGCACTTTTTTATCTCCTACCTGCTCTCTTATAAGCTTTACCTGCTCATCAATAAAAGCATTAGCAAGCTCCGGGGTTGTAATTCTGACCATATCTTCTGGACGTCTATCCATTGTCATTGTAATACCTCCTCGTATTTTCTAAAGTTAAGAATATTACTAATTATATCATACACAATGGTTCTAATCCATCTAAAATATTTATAAATTTAAGCATCCTACATATTTTCCTTAATTATTGTTTGTGCTGCATCAACCGTAGCAGAGTACAACTTCATAAGTTTATCATGATTTTTCAGAATAAATAACCTGCTCTCCTCATTATCACCTTCCTTTAAAACTTTTCCTGCAGCCTCTAATTCTTTGGCAAGGTTCGATGTCTGCTCTCCTCCTATGTTTAGAGATGTAGATTTCAAGCCGTGCACGGCTATAGTATAATTATTCCAGTCTTGTGCATCTAATGCTTCAGTCAGCTTTGTCACATGCTCATCAAAACCCTCGCAGTATAATTCCAGCATCTCCTTATAAAAATCCTTGCTGTCCATGCAGTACAGCAGGCCCACTTTCTTATTAATCAGCGGCTCATCTTCCTGCGGCATTTCATCTGCTGTGTCAGTACCACTTTCTTGAGCTATATCCTTCACGACTTCCATTACATCATAATTTGCATCACTATTTTCAAAATGATTCTCAACACCATCAGTCACGACTTTATCTTTTGCAAGAAATTTTAATAACATTTTTTCAAGCTCTATACCATCAATTGGTTTAGATAAATAATCAGAAAAGCCAGCTTTTAAGTATTCTTCTTTAGCACCCACAATAGCGTTGGCGGTAAGCGCAATAACCGGTACTGATTTACATTTGTTTTCTGAATTTTTCATTCTGTTAAGTGTCTCAATACCGTCCATTTCCGGCATCATGTGATCCAAAAGAATAACATCAAAACGCTCTTTAGCAACTAATTCCAGACATTCCATTCCACTCATACATGTGGTTATATTAATACCTGTCTTTCTAAGAAGAGCTTTTACAACCGCAAGATTCATATCATTATCATCCGCTACAAGAATCTTTGCATCTGGTGCCACGAAGCTTTCATGGTATCCATTTTCCTGCTTTGCTAGCATTTCAGGCTTCTGTCTGAAATCCCCCATAGGCTTTTCATCAATTACTACCTGTGAAAGATATACTGTAAATACAGAGCCTTTTCCATATTCACTGGAAACCTCTATACGTCCATTCATGCGCTCCAACAAACTGTGCGTGATAGCAAGACCAAGCCCCGTACCTTCTATGCTGCGATTCTGTTCCAGATCCAATCTCTGAAAATCACTAAACAGCTTATTCATATCCTCCTTCTTGATACCAATTCCGCTGTCTTCCACCTGCATCTTCAGAATAAAAGTATCATTTTCTCTAATACCTTCCACAACAAATTTAACAAATCCCTCTTTGGTATACTTTACAGCATTATTTAAAATGTTTACTATAATCTGTCGGTTACGAACCTCATCTCCATGAAGCACCGAAGGAATATCAGGGTCAATTTCCACCTGAAAATCCAGCTGTTTCTGTTTAGCCTTAACACTTGTCATATTTACTACATCATTAAAGAAAATTGCTGAATCATAATCAACCGGGATAATTTCCATTTTACCAGCTTCAATTTTTGAAAAATCAAGGATATCATTAATCAGTGATAGAAGAGTTTTGCTTGCACTTTCTATATTAACCGCATACTCTCTAATGTTCTCATCTTTACTTTCACGCAGAACCATCTCATTCATGCCCATAATTGCATTAATAGGAGTACGTATTTCGTGAGACATATTTGCAAGGAAATCACTTTTTGCGTGATTTGCCTGCTCTGCAAGATTTTTTGCAGCT
This sequence comes from Lachnospira sp., assembly GCA_051879515.1. Classification (GTDB taxonomy): domain Bacteria; phylum Bacillota; class Clostridia; order Lachnospirales; family Lachnospiraceae; genus Lachnospira. The sequence goes on from JBJEME010000049.1 coordinate 2,797, forward strand.
CGAAGCTCATCACTTTCTCTCACTTTTTCTTCGGCACTTAAAAGATATACCATACCGATTGCAAACATAAGTATCAATAATCCAAATACCCACAGCACCAATGCAGAAATTGTGGTAATTCCCTCTGCAGCCGCCGTGCCTGGGACTGTACCTGTCACATACAGTCCCAGCTGATTTAACTCTGATATAAAGAGAAAATGTCCACCAACAGCATCCTTGTAATAGACCGCTGCTGCCGTGTCAACATTCATTTTCTCTGACAATTCTGACATACCACTCTTTACTGCTTCGCTGTCAAAAAAATCATCTGTAGAAATATTTGTATCAGAAAATGGAATTATTATCTGTCCACTCTGATCTGTAATTGCCACATTTCCCTTGCCCTTGTAACAGGTTATTCCAAATTTGTTTAGCAAAACCTTCTCGCTGTACAGCTTATATAATACATATTCCACATTTTCTTCATCATAAACAGGCGTTGTAAAAAGCATTCCCTGACCTGATTTATAGCACACAGCAGAATTACCTCGAAATGCCTTCTGTATTCCCGGGAAGTCTGCAAAATTTAAGGTTTTACCGATATACGCCGTTCCATCCAGACATAGCACTCCCATTGACACATTATCATCGTCACCCGCGCTTATATCTAAAAATGCTCCTATCTCTTCCGTGTTTGTTTTAACTCTTTGAGCGATACTTTCAAGGTTATGTATTTCCAATTCAAATTGTTCCTCAGAAAGTAAAGCTAACGTCCTTGCCTGCTCTGTAACCTGTTTCTCTGTGTATCCCTGTAAAAGACTTTTGAGTCTTATACTCATCAGTACTCCAACACCAATCATTATCAGTGTTACAATCATCAAAACTATGACAATCCTGCGTTTTCCGTTTATCCATTTTTTTATCATTAATATTTGCGTCCCCTAGTTAAAATGTAATAAATTATGTCGTTACTCTGCATAAAACTTTACGCCCTCTACATACCAGTCAAACTGTTCCAATAATACTTCATCTCGAATGACCTGTTTTGGTTTACAACGAAGTGTTCCTTTATTGTCGTATATTTCACCTGAAAACACATCATGTCCTGCCAATATTTCATTCTTCGCTTTGTTTACCTCATTTTTTATTTCCTCTGATACAGCAGATGAATAATCTGTCAGCTTCACAGCATTCTCATCTATTCCTACCCAATAAAACTTCAGGTTTGATGTATTTCCCCTCAAATACTGCCTTATAATCGCCTCATAAGTCAGCTTCCAGTCACAAACGACAGTTGTAAGGAACTTATCTGAACAATTAAGCGGACTCTGATGATATCCTATCGAATATACCCCGAGTTTTTCTGCCTCATCCACCACATATGCCTGATTCTGATGATATGTAATAACATCAACCCCTGCATTATTTATAAGATTATCTGCCTGCTTGCGCTCTTCCTCTTCATTATCCCATGAATTACTCCACGCCACTGTAACAACAGCGTCCGGATTAACACTTCTTGCTCCTAATGTAAAAGCACTGATTCCTCGATTAACTTCACTGTTTGGCATAGCTGCAACATAACCGATATTATTGTTTTGTGTTGTCATTCCAGCCACTATTCCTGCCAGATAACGTGCCTGATACAGTCTCGCAAAATACGAGGTCACATTATTGGTGTGATAATTAAATGCGTTTTCGAAAAATGTAACTTCAGGATATTTATCAATAACATCCTTTACTTCTTCTGTATAACCGTAGCTTGACAAAATAATCATCTTACAGCCCTGTTTCACAAGCTCTTCAATCGCAGGTCCACATTCTCCGGCAAATTCTTTTACATTCTCCTTTACTAAAAGTTCTACATCAAGACTTTCACAGGCTGCTGACACGCCCTCATAATGCATGCCATTCCAACCTTCTTCTCCCATGCTTCCCGTCATTATAAATCCTATCTTTTCTTTTGGTGATACATTTTTTCCCATTGAAGAAAGTATTGCAATTAGAATTACAAGCAATAATACAATTATTCCAAGCAAAACTAATCTTTTTTCTTTATTGAGCTTCATCTATTTCCACCCCCTCTACATACCAGAAAAAATCATTTAACATACTGTCATCTGTCATACTCTGTCCCGCTTTAATTCTTATATTGCCATTATTATCTTTTACAGGACCATAAAAAACGTCAAAGGTTCCGCTTTCAAGCCTTAGTCTCTCTTCCTCGACCTTCTCCTTTATTCCAGGCTTAACATTACCTGTAAAGTCTGCAAGGCTTACAATGCCGGTTTCAACACCTTCCCAATAATGAATTCCCTGAAATTTACCCTGCAGACACTCTAAAATTCTTGGCTCATAAAACTTTTCCCAATTCCAGACCGGTGCTGTTAAAAATGTGTCTGGAAATCTTTCGCTGTTGTCGATGTTATAACCAATCGCCCAGATGTTGTTTTCATCTGCAATTTCAAGCGGTGCCATTGCATCTGAATGCATAGCAAGCACATCAATGTTGTGCGACTCAATCAACTCTTTAGTTGCTGACGCATTTTCGTCCTCTCCGGTCCACGAATTACTCCACTTTACATAAACCGTTGCATCAGGATTCACCGCACGTACTCCTAATGTAAATGCGTTAATTCCTCTGTTGACCTCAGCGATTGGAAATGATGCCACATAACCAATCTCATTAGTTTCTGTCTGCAGACCTGCAACGATTCCACTCAAATATCGCATCTGATAGATTCGTCCAAAATATGTAGAAAGATTGTCCCTCTCTTCCACACCTGTCGCATGAAAGAAATACACTTCCGGATGTTTATTTGCACACTCTAATTCCCATTCTCCATAGCCAAAAGAATCGCAAATAATAATTTTACATCCATAATCAATTAATTCTTCTATGGTTTCAATACAACGATTGTCCTCCGGAACCTCCTCCTTATATACAACATCCAGATTCAATTCTCTTGCACTTATTTCCATTCCATTGTAATGAGATTCTCCCCAGCTGTGATCATTAATCTTACCATTCAGAATGAACCCCACTTTAGTTTTTGTTTTCGTAACATCTGTTTCCTGTTTGTTCATTTGAATCAGCAGTATTCCAGCCACTATAATGCATACAAACACCAGAATTGTAGCAATAATTTTTTTCATCCTTTTACCCTCATATCGTAATATTTGCTTTTTCAGACTTGTCTTTTGGCAAAAGCAGATTAAGAATAATTGCGGTTACGAATACCAGTGCAACACAATTTTCCGCAAATACCGCTCTTATGATACCTGGAAAATGTGCAAATATTTCCGGACACTGCAACATACGTATCTCCCTCAATATTGATACTCTTTGACTTTTTTGCAAATACAACAGGTACATTAAAATGCATGGCAACAACACATGCTATGCCAATACCTGAAGCCTCAATTGTCAATATTTTGTTGATTTTCTTTCCTTCAAATCTCTTCTTAAATTCAGCTCCCATCTGATTAAATAACTGAATGTCCATCTGATGATTAAGGAAGCTGTCTACCTTTAAAACATTGCCTTCTTTAACGATGCCATCTTTTACAATGCGCTCTTCTAAAAAATTCATCTTACTGTCCTCCAAAGATACATTACAGTATTTTTACTATAACCCGAAATGAATTAAAGTTTCAAGGAAAACCACTCTTTTTCTCTTCACTTTCGATTATTTTCTTTATTTGCATTTATCGCACAAAAAAGAAAAAATCCATCAGATTTCATTTAATACTGAAATCTGATGGATTAGACTCACTTTCTGTTATCTTGCTTTTCTTTTAAAACCAGGTATCATATTACCTGCTAACGCTAATAAAGACGTAAACAATACAATTCCCCATAACACTATTTGATTGGTATCTGAAGTATTCGGAGTATTCTGCTGTGCTTGATCGTAATCTGTATTATCCGATGTACCTGTGCTACTGTTGCCGCTGCTGTCTCCGTTGTCGCCGCTGTTTCCGTTGCCACTGCTGTTTCCGTTGTCGCCGCTGTTTCCGTTGTCGTTGCTGTTTCCGTTGTCGTTGCTGTTATTGCCACCGCCGGAAGCATTAGACGAATTAACTGTTACGCTTGTCTCGCTAAACGCACCGCCTTCATAGTCAGCTACCTTCACAACATATGTTCCTTCTTCAGCTTCAAATGTATCTGTAAACCCGAGATTTGAATCAATTGCAACCGATTCCATCTGTAAAAGATTAGTTCCTGTAGAATCATATACAAAAATCACTACTGAAAGAACATCATCTCCTGCTACACCGCTTACGGTAAACTCATTATTACCTGCTTCTGCATTTACTGATGTAATAGTTCCTGCATGAGCCTGTACCCCTGAGAACAAGAGGATGAAAGCAAATGCAAATACCGGTATGATTGTCTTAAACCATTTTTTCATTACTCTTCACTCTCCTCTCTTAGTACACTATGCTACGTTTTTCAATGTCATAATATACTCCACTGTCAGAACCAAAATAGCTTCCACCGTAAGAGTCTCCGGAGAGTGCTCCGCTCTTTACTGCATTAAAATCAATTCCTTCAATATCATCAGTTAAAGGGACACTATACTGTGCACATTTTAATGCCTTTCCGGCCTCCATTTCATAAGTTCCCGGCTCCGGTGTATTGCCAAATCCATCATCTGTAATTTCTGAAACCGTGGTTTTCTTTATGCTTTTACTTCCGTCTTTATAGTAAATCGTTGCATAAACCTCATAATCAGAATAGCTTTCATCGCTGTTATAATAAACCTCTGCAACAACCAATGGATTTTCTACATCCGGACCATTCGTATCATAGGCCTGAATTGCAGTACGCGCAATTTCAAGGTAATAATTTCCATTTGCAGTTGTTATTTCAAACACAACATTATCAAAGAAATTAGAACCAAACTCGATATCATATCCGCTAGTAGCATCCCCTGTAATTGTAACTGCACCATCCGGAACATTTAATGCTCGAATTCCTGTAAATTCATTAACTGAATTATCAGCTTTTCCAAAATGAATTATCGGCTCTATAAGAAATGCCTCGTATACTGCCGGCTCTTCTGCTGTAGAATTTGAGATATCTACTGTATTTGTGAAGAATACATTATCCCAGAATTTTGGAAAATATACATAGTCGTTTTCATCCTGGCTGAATGCAACACCTTCAAAGGTTGTGTTATCATAGATTGTAGCACGGAACTCTCTGTTACCGTTTGTACATACTGTACTGCTGCCATTCTCTGCACCACATGGGTCAATGGCAATGGCGCGGAATTCATCTTCCCGAAGTTCATCAATTGCATTCACAAATGCAGAGTAACTTGAATCATTGTCATTAATAAACTGTTCTGCATTGCTCCACATCCAGTAATAATTCTCATTTCCAATTACAAACTGCTCACCTGTAACATCATCCTTCACATCTGAAACAGGAATATAAATAATATCAAACGTAATGGATTCACCCTGGCTTCTGCTTGCTTCAAGTCCTGTAATTCTATGTACGCAAAGTGCGTCGTTTGTGCCCTGCCATACAAAATATGCCACGCCGTCAAATTGATTCCCCGGGTTATTATTTTCTTTTGCGCGGATTAATAATTTCAAATTATTTGGAAGTCCCCCATCATTTGTTTTATTTGCCAACGATGTTCTTCCTTTATCAACACTTAATGTAGTTTCAAAATCATCATTTTCATCAGCTACAAGAAGAACAACTTCCATTGTATCCGGATCAAAATTATCGCTAAGGGCAAATGTAACAGTTTCTTCCTGACCAAATGGTATTATAACCTTAGAATCTGAAACAGTTCCATTCTCTACAGTAACTGTAACATTTGCTTCACCAACAACATATGTAATGGTATTTCCATTTACGGCTCCATCTGTAAATGCAATTTCATATCCGGCATCATCACCCTTTATAGCGTTTAATGACTGTATACTGATAATTATGGAAGAAGTCATCAATATAGCCATAAATACAGCTATTTTTCTTTTGAGTTTTGAACTCATAGCATCACGCTCCTTTTCCTTTTTACTCTCTTATTAATTTCTTCCCGAGTATATACTTTATCTCATTCTATTATCATTCTTCCACAATATTTGGCAACCCAGTTACCGGTTTTGGCATTTGCCTTTTTTGGTAAATATTGTCTTGGTCACAGCAATCCCGCTTCCTGCTCCGCCTCCAACTATTTTATGCAAAATAAATGTTATGATATTGTCTGTCATCATAAATGGGTTCTAAATTTTACACAAGATACCTGTTATATCTCCCGCTTATTAAAAACCATACATCCCGCAATCACAGCCCCTATGGTTATTACAAATGTAATGATTATCGCAGTAACATAATCCCCGGTGTTTTCACCTGCAAGAAGTCCTGAGGTTGATGTCAGATATGTAGGAAGATATGACGCAATCTTTGGAATCATGCCAAGAAGTGTCATTGCAAAATAAAGAACGCCTACCCCGAGTACAACACCGCCAAAGGATGTTGTCATTGCTGAAAACAGCGTCATCAAAGCCATAATCATTGTTCCAAAGAGCCAATAACAGAATGCGGTAAAGAACAAATTGCTCATAATACTGTTATCCCAGTAATAATAACTGTAAAAATAAGTAATACCGTAGCAAAGCCAGTATCCACCGGTCCAAATCAGAATCAGGTTAATACCTTTGGTAAGAAGAACCTTCCATCTGGATAAGCCTTTAGTCAATACCGGAATCAGCGTTCCCTTTTGAAGTTCATTTGTCATAATACCACCAAAAAGAAGCAGCATCACAACAAGTGCCATAGGAATATTTTTATAAAACTGCATCCAGGACATAGAGGCATCCACTGTGCTGACCGTGATGACCATCCCTGAGTCCTCCATAGATGCAAGCTGCTCCATCAAAAAAGGTGTCAACTTGGCAATAGCGGGATTCATCAACCCAAACAAAGCAAAAATAACAACTATAATTATGAGCTTACCGGTGCGGTAATACTCTATCCATTCCTTCTTTAAAAAGGCATAGGCTGTCTTCATTTCCCAACCACCTCCATAAAAAGATTCTCCAGAGTGTTCTCACACTTTTCTATTTTCTCGATGGCAATAGATTTTTCCAGAAGAAAATGCATAATCTGCTTAACTGAGTTTTCAGAATCCACATGGATCTTCAACGTATAATCATCTATTTTAACAGCATTATGAAACTGCATTTGCAACAAATGTACGTCATCTTTGTTCTGCACCGCCACCTCATATTCCTCTTTCGTATTCATCTTTTTGATGTCGCCGATAGAACCCGAAAGGGCCAGTTTTCCCTGATGCAGGAAAGCAATTCTGTCACAGATTCTTTCCACATCTGATAAAATATGAGTGGAAAACATAATTGTAGTCTCATCCTTGGAAGCCACTAAAATATCTAACAGTTCCTTTCGTCCCAACGGATCCAGGGCAGATGTTGGCTCATCGCATATTAATAGCAGCGGTTTACCCATTAACGCCTGGGCAATTCCAAGCCGCTGCTTCATTCCTCTGGAAAATCCTTTTATTTTTTTATTTTCATTTGCAAGACCTACGCGCTGCAAAAGCTCGTCAACTCTGGGATTTATCTCTCTGGCGTTTAGACCTGTAATTTCTCCACAGAATCGTAAATATTCCCTTGGAGTCATATAGTTATAGAATTCCGGAACATCAGGCAGATATCCAATCTTTTGATTGGTAGGGGTATTCCCGTAAACCACTTTTGTTCCGTCCACAAGAATCTCTCCTGAATCCATTTTCATCAGTCCAAGAATCATTTTCATGGTAGTCGTCTTCCCGGCTCCGTTCTCCCCCACGAAACCAAAAATACTATTCTTCGGAATAGAAAATGTTAAACCGTCAACCACTACCTTTGAACCAAAGCTTTTCCTCACATCTGTGACTGTTAACATATCCATGGCATTAATCCTCTTTTCCAAGTGCAAAATACAAAATCGGACCGATAAAATTCATACCGGCAATGGCAATAACCAGCCAGATTATTCTGTTTCCTCTCTTATAGTTATCATGTTTTAAAATGTGAATAATTGTCACTGCAAGTAAAATAAACTGTACAATTATCAACGGAATAATTAATGGCATCATTTCATTTACATTTGGCATCATTACATTTCCTCCTGAATTTTCTTTTTTAATCTCTTAAATGCGGCTTCACCGGAAAGACCTTTAAGCATTGGATTATTAAGCATAGCTAAAAGGTCGGAAACAATAAAGCTTTTGTCTCTTGGCAACATTGAACTCAAGGCATATTCCGTGGTCCATTCTTCCATACGGTTAAAGTATTTCTCAAATGTAAAAATCTGTTCCGGATGCTTCACAAGGTCAATTCCCTGCTCCACAAATTTATTCAGATAGCAGTATGCCTCCTCCTTTTCCCCGAAAGAAACTTTTGCCACTGCTGCCTGATAATAATATTGAACAGTTGCATTTTTATTAACCTCTTCCAAATGAAAGGATTCAATTAACTGATCTATCCTTTTTATCGTTTCATTACACCACTCTTTATCAGACAACTGTACCCCAAGCATAAGAGCAGAGCAGGACAGAATATTAAGAACACTTTTATAAACCATTGTCTGCGCATACTTCTGTACATTGTCCAAATCACCTGTCATTGCAAATGTCTGTATCAGAAGCATGTCATTGGAGCTTGACATTCGGATAGGATTCTGGCTTTTCTCCAATATTTCAATCACTTCCGAATACCGCTTTAATAAATAATCAATTGTTGTATGTACTGCAACAGCATCCTCTACTACTGTAGTCACTTTACAGCTATCTCTAACGTGATCGCTCCAGCTCTGTGTCTGAAGAAGAACCTCTTCCTGCATTTTAGTGTCATGAACAAGATTAATATGATTCAATATCAACACGCACATATAGTTGATGAACGGATAACAATTGAAATACTTTTTTACTTCTTCACTGACTTTAGAAAAAGCCTCCTCAAAAGAGCAATTGACAAAGTCTTCCGCGCATCTGATATAAATATCCCTTATCTGCCGGTCATTCAACTGCGGATGATACCCTAAAAGTTCATCTACACTCACATCAAAAAGCGTCGCCAAAGCGGGGAGAAGTGTGATATCCGGCATACTCAGCTTGTTTTCCCACTTAGAAACAGATGCCTTAGTAACTCCGATAAAGGACGCAATATCTTCCTGGGTTAACTTCTTTTCATGACGCAATCGAACAATGTTATCTCCAATGTTAAAATCTGTCATTCCACGCACCTCCTTATACTTCATTATACATAGTCAACCACCGGTAAACAATGCACCATCGCGATACTTTGCATAACAAAATCAACCACGAAGAAACTTTTTGTCATGCGCAATAGTGAAAATAGGCAAGTTATTTGGTGTAATTATTTAGAGATCAATAAACCGGCATTTGAACAAACTTACAAACTAATGTATAATTAGCCCAATAGTACAAAAGGAGCGTGAACATATGAATATTTTAAACAAATTAAACAGTGCCCCGATGTATCTGATATGCGGGACAATAGTAGCTTTTGTGGCACTGGTGTGTGTGATTTTCCTTGTGAGAGCATACCGGATAGGCAAGGCAATCGGAATGGATACAACTAAAATGAAACGGACAATCATCTCTAGCGCAACATTTTCAATTCTGCCAAGCGTAGGAATTCTGCTGGGTGTTGTGGCACTTTCCGGAAGCCTTGGAACACCTTGGCCATGGCTTAGGCTGTCGGTAATAGGTGCTCTGCATTACGAAACACAGATTGCTCAGGCTGCCGCGGAACAAGTAGGTTTAACAAATCTTTCAGCAGAACATATGACTGCCACTGCATTTTCCACAATCGCACTGTTGATGAGCATCTGCATTATCTGGGGAATTGTTTTGTCAATATTTTTTAATAAAAAATATACCAAAAAGCTTGGCACATCAAAATCAGAAGGTGCATCAGGATTTGGTAACATCGCGATGACAGCTATGTTTATCGGTCTTGTAAGTACATACATCGGAAGATACTTAGGCGGATTCATCTCTGAAAACGGGCTGCTTACATTTAGCGGTGCCGTAACTCCTCTTATAGTCATAATCGTATCTGCCGCAGTTATGTCTATATTTGTTTTCTTTGTGGAGAAAAAGAAAATGCTGTGGCTTGACAGTTTTTCTCTTGCAGGAAGCATGATAGCCGGAATGGCGGCTGCAGTTATAGTCGGACTTTTATAAATTAACTAATTACACGCATAACTTAAAATCAGAAAGTGAGATTTAAATATGGATAATAAAAGAAATACAGATACCGTTTCTTGGGACAATTACAATAAGCACACCCATACAATTGGACGCATTTTGAGCACAATTACTCTTGTAATGCTGGTTGGAGCACCTTTTCTTATAGGAAAATATCTTGGTGCATATCCTGATTTGAAAGCAGTCGGTAACGGATTTCTGTCCGTAGGTATTGTATGGCTTGTAAGCAGCATTGCTGAATTTCTTATATATACACCAATGTTGGGTTCCGGCGGCGGATACCTTGCATTTATAACCGGGAATCTAATCAACATGAAAATTCCCTGTGCCATGAACGCAAGAGATATGGTGGGAGCCCAGACCGGCACCAAAGAAAATGAGATTATATCAACAATATCCATCGCAACCTCTTCGCTTGTAACTATTTTAGTTCTGGCAATTGGCGTGCTTTTGATGGTTCCGCTACAGCCGGTACTGCAAAGTCCTGTGCTTTATCCTGCATTTGAAAATGTAGTTCCTGCACTATTTGGTGCAATGGCATACAAATATTACCGCAAAAATATGAACATCGCCATTTTCCCGCTGGTAATAATGAGCGTTCTGTTTACACTGATTCCGGGTCTGATTTCTTCAACAAGCTTTATGATTGTTCCGTCAGGCGCCATTGCCATCGGTGTTGCATATTTATTCAATAAGAAATCTAAAAAAGCAAGACTGAATGAAGGTGAGAACAGATGAAAATTTTGTCAATTATTTTTCTTGTATTGCTTGCAATAGTAGGCATTTTACTTATTTTGCTGATGACCGCAGTTATAAAAACAATAATTACTCCGTCAAAAAATTCCACGTATGTACCTGAAGAAGATGAAGAAGCATCACTTAAGCTTGCTGCTAAACTGTCCAAAATGGTTCAATGTGACACGACTTCACATGCAAATGTCCCGGAAGTTTCAAAATTTCTTGGATTTCATAAAGTGCTGGAGGAACTATTTCCACTGGTACATGAGCATCTTACAAAAACTGAAATTGACGGAAACCTTTTATATTACTGGAAAGGTAAATCAAGTGATAAGCCAATACTTTTGATGAGCCATCAGGATGTTGTTCCTGCCGAAGGTTCCTGGCTGCATGAGCCATTTTCAGGTGACATAGCTGACGGTAAGGTCTGGGGAAGAGGTGCTGCAGACACTAAAGCTTCAGTCATGGCATTTTTTGAGGCAGCTGAAGAACTGTTAGCAGAGGGCTACATTCCCCCTACAGATGTGTATCTGGCTTCTTCCTGCACCGAAGAATGGGCAGGCGACGGAGCCCCTAAAATAGTGAAAGAGCTTCAAAGCCGTGGCATTGAGCTTTTCATCGTGTGCGATGAGGGTGGTGGAATAATCACAGAACCAATTGGTGGAATACACGGTAACTTTGCAATGGTCGGAGTATTCGAAAAAGGTAAGGCTGATATAAAATTTACAGCAAAAAGCACCGGTGGTCATGCCAGTACTCCCTCATCGAATACACCAATTGCTAGACTGGCAGCATTTATTGATGAATTCGAAAACCACTCTCCGTTTAAGAAAGAGATTCTTCCTGAAGTAGATGCCATGTTTAAAAAGCTTTCATGTTACGCATCATTCGGTATGAAGCTTGTGCTTGGGAATCTTTGGCTGTTTCGACCTGTTCTTAAAATTGTTCTTCCAAAAATAAGTGCTCAGGCAGGTGCCATGCTAAAAACCACAATTGCATTTACAATGCAGTCAGGTTCGGATGCCTATAATGTTATCCCTCAGGAAGCAACTCTCGGCGCAAACATGCGCTTCATTCCTCACCAGGGAGAAAAAGAGAGTCTTGAAATAGTTAAGAAAATCGCAGAGAAACACGACATTGAGATGCAGGTAATTCACACAAATGATTATACAACTCCTGTTGACATAAACGGCGATGGATACAAGCTTGTAGAAAAAGTTATAGCTGAAACATTTCCGGGGCTTCCTTCCAGTCCCTATGTAATGACAGGTGCTACGGATGCGCAGTTCTATCAGCCGGTTTGTAAAAACTGCATCCGGTTCGCTCCGGTAATATTTGGTCCTGAACAAATGAAAGGAATGCATGGACTTAACGAAAACATCGAATATAACTGCCTTCCGGGAGCTGTACGTTTTTACCGGAATTTGATCATGGCAGAGAAATGAGAATAATACATTACAATAAATAAGACAGCCGGAGGCTATGTGCCCGGCTGTCTTATTTATTCTTTTGTAAACTCAAACAAATCTTCAACAGTAACACCGAAGACCTTGGCAATGTCCATTGCAAGCTTGAGAGACGGATTATACCTTCCATTCTCCAGATGAACTATGGTTTCTCTTCGAGCATTTACTTTTTCTGCTAATTCCGATTGCTTCATTCCTGTTTTTTCACGATACTCTTTTATTCTGGTAACGAAAGCCATATTATACTCCTTTCGTATCCATAATGCAGAATAGGATTGTCCTGATAACAGAAATACAGACAAGCAACCCAATTAACATATATCCAATTACTTCAGTAGTCACTGCGAATCTTAAGATTGCACATAAAAAACCTATGCACACGATTGCAATCAATGCTATTTTCAGGCAGATAGAGTCACATCTTCTGAGGTTCGCAACTGCAAGTTCATCGGCAATTTCTTTTTTGTATTTTCTTTCACGCGAAGCCTGTAAAACAAAGAAACAAAGTACAAATGCTGCCACAGCATTGGTGATTGTAGTGTAATAGCTATGCCAGTCATTTCTTGCCCAACACCAATAGTATACTGCAATACACACAGCTATTACGATTCGTGCTCCTACCAGTTCTCTCATCGTCACTTTTTTCTTCATAAATAACCTCCACAATTAAAATATGTGATATATTTCTCACTTCTCATGTTATAAATATATCACATATCATAATTATGTCAATATAAAAGTTATAAATGTTTCACTTTTATAAAGATATATTCATTGCGAAGCCAATATATCTTTTTCTCACATTCTAAAATATATAATTTACTGCCAGTATGACACTTCCCAAAATAACAAGGACAGCCCCTGTTGCGCGATTCAGGGTAACCGCGCTTGCCTTATTTGCAAATCTTGCTGCAATTCTTGCCCAAAGCAGCGTAGAGATGACACAAAAAAGTAGCGTTAATAAATCCGGTGCCCCGCCTATTACAAAGTGACTGACTGAACCTGTAAATGCCGTAAACGCCATTATAAACACACTAGTTCCCACAGCGGTCTTCAATTCATACCCCAGTACTGTAACCAAAATCAACAGCATCATCATTCCGCCACCTGCTCCGACAAATCCACAGATAAACCCAATTATCATCCCACAAAAAACAGATTGTATGATCTTTTTCCTACGGCTGATATTCTGCATGCTTTCTTTTGTAGTCATTACCGGTTTAACAATAAATTTTATGCCAAGCAATAACGTCATAAAGACAGAAAAATTTCCCATTGCGGAATTTGGTACTTTACTTGAAACCCAGCTGCCAACCAACGTAAAAATCAATACATTGGTCATCATAATAAGCCCGTTTTTTATATCTAAATTCTTATTTTTACCATATGTGTAGGCACTGACTGCGCTGGCAAGCACATCACTTGCCAGTGCAATGCCAACTGCAT
>JBJEME010000050.1:0-16623 GCA_051879515.1 Lachnospira sp.
TTGATATTGATAAATGCAATAAACGATTTGAAAACTTCTATCGACTTCATAATTTAGAAGTAGATAGATTAACAGGCAAGAAGAATTTGAGTAGTATAGCAATTTAAACAGAAAATATATAAAAGGTTTTGATACGAGCCTTATACTATCGTTAATGGATACAAAGGTATCTTTGGTAGCAAAAGTCTTATAGAAATTCATTAGTCTTATATGCTTTTGAGTATATTTGGAAGTGGATGTATATAAGAACCCAACGTGCTTTAGCCGTTGTTGTGTCAGTTGCATGGATTATAATTAAAGCTTGGTAATATTAGTAACCAAAAACCACCTGTGACGATGGTCATAAAAACGTGGAACACAACCATTGCTCAACTTATTCCGTTATTGTTAGCCATCGTAGATTCCCCCTAAAATCTTGTTGGATAATGAAATATTATAGCATAATTGCAGAATAATTGCAATATTGTGTAAACTGAAAGGAGATAAATATGAGAGATTAAAAGATAATATAGAAGAACTCTTAATAAATAACAAAATATGGAAAATATAACTTATGAAGAATTTATAAATAACATACTTGATACTAGAGGTAGGTTTAATTGCGGAGAAGAATATCACGAGAGGCATCACATTATACCAAAATGTATGGGAGGAAGTGATGAGGAAGATAATTTGATTGATTTATTTGCGAGAGAACACTTTATTGCGCATAAATTATTAGCACAAGAAAACCCAGATAATCATAAATTGATTTATGCATATACATGTATGGCATTTGTTAAAAAAGATGGATTGGATCGATATGAATTGTCTCCAGATGAATATGAGGAAGCTAAAATCATTTTAAGTAAAGTTCGTAGCGAAGATAACAAAAAGAGATTCTCAAATGAAGAAGAACGAAAAAAACAAAGTGATATACAAAAGAAGCGTTTTAAAGATCCAGAAGAACGAAGAAAAAATGGTGAATACACTAAAAAACAATATGAGAATCCAGAAAGACGGAAAAAACAAAGTGAAACAATAAAGAATAAATATAAAGATCCAGAAATGCGAAAAAAAACAGGGGTTGCAAGCAAGAAAATGTGGCAAAACGAAGAATACAGACAGAAGCAAGTTGAAATTGCCAAACAAATTTCACAAAACCCAGATATACTCAAAATGAGAAGCGAAGGGTCTAAAAAACGATGGAGTAGCCAAGATGCACATAAAATTCATAGTGATAGAATGAGCGGAGCGAACAATCCAACGTCTCGCAAAGTAATTCGTTTGTCTGATATGAAGACTTATGATTGCATAAAGTTTGCAGCGGAAGATAATAATATGCATAGCGATTCTATTAGGAATCGTTGCAAGAAACATGATGGTTTTATGTTTTACGATGAATGGATTGCTCAACAAAATAATTTAACGGGTGATAAATATGAAATATAAATTAATTGGAAGTAATGATAAAAATAATATTATAGAACAAGTACTGATTAACAGAGGTGTTGAATGTCCAAAAAAATATATTAATCTTAACGGATCTTATTGTGATTATTACAACAGTCTTGATAATATCGATAAAGCGGTTGATTGTTTTGAATTTCATTTTGAAAGGGGGGATGGTATCGGGATTCTTGTAGATCCCGATGTTTGAGTAGACGGATATACGAGTGCAGCAATAATATATATGTATATTAAAAATCTTAACAAGAATTATCCAGTATCATATGTTTTGCATAAAAATAACAAAGCGCATGGGCTTTCCAAAATAGGTCAAGGAGATTTTGATATACCATTAAATACCAAACTTTTCATCATTCCAGATGCGGGAGTAAACGACATAGAACAATTAAATATGCTCGTTTGTAGTGGGATTAATTGTATTTGCTTAGATCATCATGAAAAGGAGCCCACAGACATTGAATGCAAAGCAATTATCGTAAATAACCAAATCAGTCCTAACTATAAAAATAAAAATTTTTCAGGTGCCGGAATAACACATGAGTTCATCAGAGCTCTAGACGACACCAATTGGACAACATATGCTGATGATTATCTTGATTTAGTAGCGCTGGCACAAGTATCAGATGTTATGGATTTAAGAAGTTTTCCGACAAGATACTATGTGAATCAAGGATTTCGTCAGATTAAAAATAAGATGTTTGAAGCACTTATTAATGCGCAAGACTTTTCCATGAAAGGAAAGATTAATCCGACAACAGTAGCGTGGAATATTACTCCTATTTTGAATAGTCTTATAAGAATTGGCTCTTATGAGGAACGAGAATTATTGTTCAGAGCATTTATAGAAGACTATGAAGAATTCGATTATAAGAAACGCACTGGTGGTATAGTTAAAGAAAATATATACGACAGAGCTGTGCGTCTTTGTAAAAACGCAAAGTCTCGTCAAGACAAAATGCGTGATAAATTATATGCTGTCTTGGAAACGGAGGTTGATTATAATGACAAGGTAGTTGTTATTGTAGCCAATGATAGTGACCCAGGAATTATAGGACTCTCGTCTATGAAGTTAGCAGATAGCATCAAACGTCCTGTAGTTGTTTTAAGAGATATTGGTAATGGAATGCTTGGTGGATCTCTAAGGAATTATTGCGATTCACCTATTGAAGATTTAAAAGAATTACTAAATAGCACTGGGTTGTTTAAATCAATGGGTCACGCTAATGCAGCTGGCGCTGAAATTGCTATGAAAGATTTACAAGCAGCTAAAGATATGTTGAATGAGCAGCTTAAGGATATTGTCTACGACAGCTCTTATTCGTGTGACTTTATTTTAGACTACAATGACTTAGACATTGGATTTGTAAAAGATATTGACAGTTATGATTGGGTATGGTGTACAGGTATAAAAGAGCCTGTAGTAGCTGTGACAGATATTTGTATCGCTCGTAAAGATATTTATCTTCAGGGAAAGAACCACGATAGCATTACGTTTGAGCACGATGGTGTTAAATATGTAATGTTTAAAATGCAAGAAGATAATGAACTATTAAAGTTTGCGAGTGGCTGGGGAGATGATGAAGATATAATTACATTTGATGCAGTAGTAACTTGCTCGGTTAATTCATATGAAGGTATATTGCAACCACAGTGTATTATTAAGGATTTTAATTTAACAATACAAAATAATTAAAAGGAGCAACACAATGGAACTAAACACAGAAATTAACAGAGTATTTGGCGAAGAGATGGCGAAAGTATTCTCCAAATCAATTTCTCAAGAAGAAATTATGAACGCCGCCAAGGAAGCATGGAAGCAGCTGAATTATAGAGAATCTTCGTATTGGAACGGCGGTGTAAAAGACTCTCAAATAGATAAACTTATTAAAAGTGTATGTTTAGACCGCCTTAAGGAAGAAGTTGAAAAGATAACTTCTACAGATGAGTTTAAAGCACAGATGGCAGTTCTGGCAAAACAGATTGTGGATGAGATTATTGAAGAAACACATAAGAAGACGGTTGAAGAAGTAAGTAGTCGTTTGGCTGCGCTATCTACTGGATATGGTGGTTATGGTTTAAAGTCTATGATCGAAGAGACTGTTGTGAGCATGATGAATAGATAACAATACAAAATAATTAAAGGAGAATATATATGATTATTAACAACAAAAGAGCGCTGGCATATGTAGTTACTATTGACGAAATTAAACCAATTGATGGGTACGACAGAGTTGAATATGCACGTACAAACGGATGGTGGGTTATTATTGGTAAAAATGATAATCTTAAGGTTGGAGATAAATGTGTATACTTTGAAGTTGACAGTAAGGTCAATGCCGAGGATGATAGATTTGCGTTCTTAGAAAAGAGACATTATAAAATTAAGACTCAGAAAATGTGCAAGGTTATCAGTCAGGGATTACTTATGCCGCTGAGTGTATTTCCTGAGATTGGCGATGCAGACGTTAATACTGACGTTACCGATATTCTTAAAGTCACTTATTCTGTAGAAGAAGATAATCATCGCAAGAATGGCGATCCGAATGCGAAGTATAAGTCTATGGCCGCTCGACATTCCAAGCTATTTAAGAAGCCGTGGGCAAGATGGATGATGCGAAGAGAATGGGGTCGTAAGATTATGTTTTTCTTCTTTGGTAAGAAGAAGGACAATCCAAGAGAATTCCCTTCATTTATTTCCAAGACTGATGAAGAACGTGTAGAAAATCAGCCGTGGCGTATTGGGGACGGTAATACATATCTTGCTACAGAAAAGTTGGATGGCACATCATGCACATACGCATTGGAGCGCAAGGGAAAAAAGAAGTTCGAATTCTATGTGTGCTCAAGAAATGTGAGACAGCAAGACGAAAAACAGGAGTGTTATCATGATCATAATATTTATTGGGATTTAGCATTCAAATATAACATTGAGCAGCATTTAAGGGATTTTCTCAATCAGTTCCCATCATTGAAATGGGTTTGTATTCAGGGAGAAGGTGTTGGATCTGTACAGGGTAATCCACTTAAGCTTCAGGAAGACGATTTGTACGTGTTTAATTTTAAGGATTCATCTCTGGGTAGGTGGCCGTCAATAGATGGTAAGACGCAGGTTGAAGAATGGGGTATAAAATGGGTTCCGATTCTTGGTGAAGTTCAGATGCCTGACACAATGGAAGAACTTAAGCAGCTTGCAACTGGTCAGTCAGCAGTTAATCCTAATGTGATGAGAGAAGGAATTGTATATAGGTCTTTAGATGGTAGTGACTCATTTAAGAATGTAAGTAGAGAATATTTAATTTCTCATAACTGTTAAAATAGAAAGGTACATTATGAATAAACCGATTTTACTGATGCTCTGCGGTCTCCCATGTAGTGGAAAATCTACTTACGCTCAGAAACTTGCGGAAGAGTATAACGCTAATATTCATTCCAGTGATGCTATTCGTGAGGAACTTACTGGTGATATTAACAATCAAGAACATAATAACGAGGTCTTTCAGACGCTCCACAAGCGTATTAAAGACGATTTAAGAAATGACAAGAGTTGTATTATGGATTCTTGCAACATATCCTATAAACAACGTATAGCGTTTCTGAGAGAACTTAAAAGTATTCCTTGTGAAAAGCAATGTATGCTTATGGCAACGCCTTACGAGTGGTGCATTGAACGTAATGCTAAAAGAGAGCGCAAAGTTCCTGAGTATGTAATCAAGAGGATGTATATGAATTTTGATGTGCCTTGGCTTTATGAGGGATGGGACTATGTTGATGTAGAATATGCGCCAAACGCTAATGGTATTTACGGTATGCCTCGTGATTGGATTGAAAAGGTAAAAAACTTTGACCAAGAAAATTCGCATCATAAGTTAACTCTCGGAGAGCATTGCTTACAGGCGACAAGATGGTTTAACAAATACGCTGATGAGAACTATGAAACGTATCATACATATATGTCGCAGTATGCAGTGATGTTACATGACTGTGGCAAACCTTTTTGTAATACATTTACTAACGGCAAAGGTGAAGTGACAGAACAGGCACATTATTATAACCATGAACATACAGGATCATATGACTATTTGTTTTATGATTGCAATCCGAATTTACGTGACGCGGCAATTATTTTACATCACATGTGTGCATACTATTGGGAAAAAGATAATAACGAAAAGCTTCATAAAAAATATAAATATTTGTGGGGAAATGATTTATATAATGATATAATGACATTACATCTTAGTGATATTGCTACACACTAACATAAATTGTAAACGAATTGTAAACGTTACAAAATATGTATTGACTTTTAAAACAGAGTATGCTATAATATATATGCGTTGAGGGGGAACACAACAAAATAATTCACCTCAACAAAGAAACCTATACTACAAGCAAACTGTATAGGCTCCTAACAGGCAATGCTGAGGATGAAGGTGATTGCTTGTATGGTTAGCTGCTCCATACAGAGTTAAAAGCAGCAACAATATGGATGGGATAGCTCAGTTGGTAGAGCACAGAAAAACGAGTTTAGATATAAACTCAAACTGCAATTTTCAAATGCTATCAGAGCCTGGTGTCGTAGGTTCGAGTCCTACTCCCATCCTTTCAAATAGACTCATACAGCAATATTATTTTTGCTCCATTTAGTTATTAGGCCGCAAACCTAAATGAGTCTAGCAATATCAAAGGCACTAACAGCAATGATATATATATTTTCTGCCATTATTTCGGAAAATCGTATTAAGTGCCTTGTTAATATGCCGGAAATAGCCAAGTGGTAAGGCGGGATGTTAAAATTTTATTATGAGTGTAGAAATATACTCGCACAGCAATTTTAACTTTAATAAAATCGACAGGGTACATCCTATCCGAGGTTCGATTCCTTGTTTCCGGCACAAATTTGGGGTAGTACTCAAGTGGTTTAAGAGACCGACCTGCTAAGTCGGTAGGTGTGAAAGCACGCGGCAGTTCAAATCTGCCCTATCCCGTTTAAGACGCACACAGCAATTTTGCAAGTTTTTATTGATGGTGTAATAAAATTAAATGCGTCTTGTTTTATTAGAGAGACTTACAGCAATTTTAAAAAAATCAAGAATGGGTATTATGATTAAACAGTCTCTCGTTGATAATTTTATCTTTAGACACATACAGCAACTTTATTGGAATGAACCGTTAATTCATGAACCAATGTGTCTAGGATTGATTATAAATTACATTTTGGAGGACTTAGAAATGGGATTTATGAATGCAATCAAAAACGAACTCAATGATGAAAAATGCCTAACAATAAACGGATCCGTTGGGTACGCAACATCTGGAAAGAAACTTCTAGACTTGAACTTCTCAGTTACTTCGCTGAGAAAACAATCTGAGCAGGAGATTATTAATAAGTTTATGGATGCTTATTATGAGGATCCGATGATGGCGATGAAGTGGCTATTCTACTGTCGAGATTGCAGAAGTGGTATAGGAGAACGCAGACTATTTAGAGTGGTTATGCAGTATCTTGCAATTCTTAAGCCTGATATTGTTCGTAGTGTATTGAAGCTTGTAGCAGAGTACGGACGGCATGATGATGTACTGTGCCTGCTCGATACACCTGTTAAGAATGATGTACTTGCTGCAATAAAGGAACAGCTTATGTCAGACAAGGACAATATGGATGCTGAAAGGAACATATCACTTATTTCCAAATGGTGTGCTTCCGAGAACGCATCTTCAAAGACTACTAAGGAATATGCAACTACTATTCGCAAGTATCTTGGCATGACTTCAAAGCAGTACAGACAGATGCTTTCTAAGATGCGTAATTATCTCGATGTCGTAGAGCGTAAGATGTCAGCAAAACAGTGGAACGAAATCAATTACGAAGCCGTTCCTTCAAGAGCGAATCTGATTTACAACGATGCGTTTCTTAGAAACGATGAAGAGCGTCGCAGAGAATACCTTGATGCGCTTTCTAAAGGAAAGGCAAAGATCAATGCGAGTGTTCTGTTTCCTGACGATATAGTCCATAAGTATTGTAGTGGTGTATATAGCACAACCGTTAGGGCACTTGACGAAACTCTTGAAGGACTTTGGAAGGCGCTTCCTACGTTAACTACTGAAAATACACTGGTTGTTCGTGATGGTTCTGGATCTATGGTTGGGAAGCCTATGGATGTAAGTACTGCCATGGCGATTTATATGGCAGAACGAAGCACTGGTGAATTTCATAATCAGTTTATTACTTTTGGTGCAAAGCCGAAGCTGATCAGTCTTGATGGTATGGATACGTTGAGAGAGAAGCTGCTTAAAACTTATAGGGAAACTGATTGTAGTAATACTAACATTAAAGCAGTGTTTGATTTGATTCTTAGAACTGCGGTTAATAACAAGATGTCTCAGGCAGATATGCCTAAGAATATTGTTATCATTTCCGACATGCAGTTTGATGGGGTAAGATTTAATTTTACCGAACCGTTGTTTAAGACGATTAGTAACGAGTACGCTGAATATGGATATTTGATGCCTCGTTTAATCTTTTGGAACGTTAACGTATATTTTAATAATGTTGTTCCAATTCAACAGAATGAACTTGGCGTTGTGCTGATTTCAGGTTACAGTCAGAACCTTGTAAAGATGGTCATGTCTGGAGAAACTGATCCTTATGAATGTCTTGTAAAGCAGCTTAATGATAAGAGATACGATGCTGTTGAAGAAGCAGTGAAAAGTGTATTGTGAACAGATTGTAAACAATAGGAATTACCTATTGACAAATAAAGTAAGTTATGATATAATATCAACACAACAAAATAATTGAGTCGAAGGGCTCAATTAAATATGCGAGGGTGTCGGAATAGGCATACGAAACGGTCTTTGATGTTTCTTTCGTTATATTATATAGCGAACTGCGTTATGCAGAGAGTGCCTAAGAGGAAACTTTTAGAGCAGAAGCTGGCTAAACGGCGAAGGCAGAAACAGAACGCCGTACTAACCAATGCAAATTGGGAATGCGTAGAGACTTTACACCAGCTACCTAAGTCATATGATATGGTAAAGACAAAGCCCGGCCCACAACGATAAAAATCGGCTATGGTGACATAGAGTGGGATGAAAAACCGTTGCCCGTAAGGGATTGGGGGTTCGATTCCCCTTCCTCGCATGAAAATAGTCACTTACAGCAAACAAATGTATCTCAGCAATCTGAGATGTAGCTTAGGGGTTAGAGCAGCGGATTGATAATCCGAAGACGTTGGTTCGAATCCAATCTTTAAAAAGTGACTAGTTATAATAATATAATGTTACCATATGGCGTAGTGGCAGAGTCTGGTTTAATGCAATGGTCTTGAAAACCATCGAGCCGAAAGGCTCCAAAGGTTCAAATCCTTTCTGCGCCGTATATGAGCATGTGGCCAAGTTGGTAAGGCATCTGACTTTTAATCAGAAAATTTCGAAGGTTCAAATCCTTTCGTGCTCATTTATGCAGTATTAGTGTTAGTGGTTAGCACGGCGCTCTTCCAAAGCGCAAGCGTCAGTTCGAATCTGATATACTGCTGTATATAACCACCATTAGCTCATCGGTGAGAGCATCTGCCTTATAAGCAGGAGGCGAATAGGATACGGATGGTTCGATTCCATCATGGTGGATTTATCTGGGTGTAGCCAAGCGGTATGGCTCTCGCTTTGGGAGCGAGAAATCGGGTGTTCGAATCACCTCACTCAGACCACATAGGTTATCATACACCAATAAGTATGGTGCTGGCGGTGGCGAAGATCAGCATAACAATGCCACAATATATTGGGGTATCGTCAAGCGGTAAGACACAGCACTTTGACTGCTGCACAAGGAGGAAACTCTGAGCGTTGGTTCGAATCCAACTACCCCAGTTTAAAATTTATCCAACAAAGGAGAAACAAAAAAATGAACAAAAACCTTGAAAAACTTACCATCGAAAACCGCATTGCTTTGCTTAAAACACGAAGCACAGATTGCGAGAATATCATTAAAAAGCTTGAACGGCGCATCAGAAAGATTGAAAAGGAGAACTAATTATGGGAACAAATGGCTTCAACGAATTTGGCATTTATGTAGTAAATGGAGACGATTTTCTTAATACTGTACGTATTAACACTGGTGATAGTAGTATGGGAGTAACAGGAACTATTTCAAATACTGAAAGTAAAAAGGAGCCAGAAGTAGATCCTGAAGTAAAGTCAACACTTACAACAAGATGTGTATTTGAAAATGGAGTAGGCGTTTATAAAGAATTATATGCAAAATTTTATAAAGATGGTTTTAGAACCTCTGAAAAAGAACTCATCCCAGACATCAAAAATGTAATCGTACACAACAACCACGCAGTAATTGTAGAGTTTGCAGACGGTACAACCGAAAAGGCAGTGCTCCATCCCGAAGATAGTTTCTCTGTAGAACAGGGAATTTCAATCTGTATCACAAAAAAGCTTGTAGGCGGCAGTTCAATTTACAACAAACTGATTGACAGGGCAGTCAAAGTAATGATTAATAGCGATGCAGAGCGTACAAAGAAGAAGATTGAAGAAGAAGCACGTAAAGAACGTAAGAAGAAGAACGACGAAAAGAAGGCTCGTCGCAAGGCTGCCAAGCGTGAGGAATATATTGAAACTCAGAAGGAAGCATACATCCGAGCGCTTAGAGAAGTAGGTGTTGGTGGTTGATATGCCGCTTAAGGGAATTATTTTAATGTTTTTGATAGCCATTGTATTAGCTATCATTTTCAAAGACGAAATTTACAAATATCTAAAAAAGAATTTTAAAACGAGGAAATAAAAAATATGGAAAAATTTATTGCATCTTTGGTCGCTGTAGTTATTGTTACTTTAGGATGTATTGCTGGTTACAACGTTACGCACGAGACAATTCCAGCAGGGTATGTTGGGTATGTGTACGACAGAAATGCTAAGGAAGACGATAATGTTATTCCTGGAACATCCGTCATTAATGAAGAGCGCACTGGTAGAATTAGAATCAATCCAATTACGCAGGATGTGCTTACCTACCCAACGACCATTATAAGCTGTAATTGGACGGGTCTTGCTGAAGGTGACAACAAGCGAGATATGAGTATGCAGATCGCTTCTCAAGAAGGCAAAAATATTGATACAGATATTTATATTAGTGTTCGTCCTGTAGACATTGAGAAGATTATTAAATCATTTGGAACAAAGTCATTTGATGCGATTGTAGAGAATGATATTTATGGTCTTACAAAAGGTAAGCTCTCATCTGTTTCGCAAGCATATTCTGTATACGATATCCAGTCTTCTCGTGTGGAGATTCAGTCTGAAGTATTTAAGATTCTTTCGGAAACATTGACTGATATTTATGGTGTCGAACTTGTAAGACTTGAGATTGGTACTCTAATTCTTCCTACAGACATTCAGGAAAAGATTGACCAGAAGACACAGGCACAGAATGAAGTTGAACTTGCCAAGCTTGAGCGTGAGCGCCAGAATGAAGTTAACCAGCAGATTGTTGACGAGCAGAAGGCTCAGTCTGAAAAGGAACAACTTCAGAGACAGGCAGAAGCTGACGCAGCTGCATATGAAGTAACCAAAGCGGCTGAAGCTCAAGTAGCTGCTCAGGAAGCAGAAGTTAAGATTGCAGAGCTTAAGGTGCAACAGGCAAAGCTCGAAAAAGAAGCAGAACTTGAAAAGCAGAAGAGTTTTACTGATGAGTATTTCAGAGACAAAGAACTTGATGTACAGGCAAAGGCTGTTGAAGCAATCAATTCTTCTGTTAAGACAATTATTACATCTGGTGATGGTGAAGGTTATAGCGGATTGGTTGGAGTTAAGGAAGTGCTGGATAGCATTGATAAATAAATTAATAGGAGCCAATTTTACGGCTCCTATTTTTTGTTATATAGTAATTGTAAATAAAGTGTAAACTATGGAATATACCTATTGACAAATACAAAAATATAAGTATAATATATGACAGTACAAAATAATTGAACAAAGGAGAAGAATATGGGTACTAATATTTTTATATTACAGTCTAAAAGAGCAATGTTTGTATATCAGGAAGAAGCTAAGAAATTAACAAGGATGTGAATTGTAGTGTATGAAAATTGGTGAAATACGAGAGTTTTTGATGAACAATCCACAATATTATTCTTCAAAAAATTCAGATTTAATCAGTAATATACGGTCTAATAACCAATACTATTTTATCCCAGATTGTGGTCATGAATTTTTATCATTTCCAACTAACATTTTTAGGGATAATGCATTACATTGTCCTATCTGTTCTGGTCGTAAAGTTGTCCAAGGAATTAACGATTTGTGGACTACCCACCCAGAATATGCAAAATTATTAGTTGATAAAAATGATGGATATAAGTATTCACATGGATCAAACAAAAAGATTTATTGGATTTGCCCGTATTGTGGTGAGTCAATTTACCAATCACCAAACAAATTTATTTCACGAAAGACGCTGTGTACTAAATGTCAAGGTGGAGCGAGCTATGGAGAGAGGTTTGTGAACAATTTTCTTCAGCAGTTATGTGAGCCATTTGAGACAGAAAAAGTTTTTGATTGGTCGAATAATAAAAGATATGATTTTTATTTGCCTATTCGTAATTCTATTATAGAAGTACATGGAAAACAACATTATTCTGATTCTGATTTTTCTTGTTTTGGTGGGAGAACATATTATGAAGAACAAGAAAATGATGAATACAAAAAAGATTTGGCAATAAAAAATAAAATTGAGAATTATATAGTTATTAATAGCTCTATTATAGGGCAAGATTTTTTAAAGCAATCGATTATGTGTAGTTTGTTGCCAACCATATTAGACTTTACACAAGACGATATAGATTGGTATGAATGCAATCAAGCATCGTTGAAAAATATAGTTAAAGAAGTGTGTGATGAGTATAACAAAGGTCAAACAGATATTAAAAAATTAGTAGATATTTTTGGGAAGTCGCATAATACCATCATTGGTTATTTAAAAATGGGAGCAAAAATCGGATGGTGTAAATATGATCCTCAAAAGGCTATAGAGGAATGTAGAAAAGCTAATGGTGTAAGAGTTGTTGTAACAATGTCTAAGCCCATTATTCAAATGGATCTTGATGGAAATTATTTACGAGAATTTCCTAGTATACAGTCCGCTCAACGGGAACTTGGTATTTCTAAAATTTGGGATTGTTTAGTCGGAAAGTCATCAAGAGCAGGTGGGTTTAAGTGGAAGTATAAATATCCACAGATTACAGAAAAGGATTGTTAGAGGTAACATATGAATGAAGAAACTGAAAACCGATGTGTAGCATGTGGTGAAATTATTCCAGAAGGAACGCAAGTGTGCCATAAATGCTTATACGATGAAGATAATAAGATAATTAACGAAATAATATTTCAACTGAAATGCATTAAAGAACATCTTAAATTCATATCTCAAACAACTGACAAATCTGTTGGTTTTGATATTCAAGTATTAGATGGATGCGTTTCTCAACTTGAAGTTGCTAAAGGTGTTGAACAAACTGAAAGGGAGTACTAATTTAATAATGGTAAAGATTATTGAAACAAATCTTAGCATGAAAGACGGAAAAGTTTTTGACCATCAAAGTACAATAATAGAAGCGGAGTCTTGGGACGAATACGTTAATTATTATAAAGAGAACATTAAGTCTGACAGACAACATAGTAAATTTAAATCTCTTACTAATTTATTTGGAGATTCGCTTCCGAGATATGGAGATATAACGGAACTTAAGTATGATGATTTTCATTTAAGTTGTTATCATACAAATTCTGACGGAATGGTAACGATGAAATTGGCTTATCTTTTACAACTTAAAATGTAATTAAAGGCTTATATTTTATTTGATTAAAGAGCATCTTGAGGAGAAACACAATGATTGTATTTAAACTTTCAATGCCACGTAATAATAGTTGGAACGGCAGATGGTCTGGAGAAAATGATGTTCACATTATTACAAAACAAGACGAGTGTGTGCCGGAAGATAGAGTTGGACAAAGTTACTATTATGACTTTGGAGACGGTTGGTGCGCTTGTGTGGATGTTGTTAAGATGAGTGGTAATAGCGGTGAATATAGAAGGATTGTAAGGAACAATCGTGGATTTTGTGGATATAGCTGGATGGTTGATTCTATTATCCATAATGATGAGATTAGATATGAATGAGGACAAGATATGAAGTACAAACCATACACAAAAGTTATCACTTCCAATGCTTGTTATGGTGTTTGTGCCATTTACGAGCCACATCCATTTAGAGATAGCTCAATTCAATCTGCATTAAACAAAGAAGGTATACAATCTTGCCAACACACAGGCATAAATGACAACGAATGGTGTTGGGTATATTATGACTGGATTGGAAACCCTATCGCTATTGGAAATGAAATGCCGGATGGTGAAATAGTAGAAAAATTTACTGAAGAGAACATCGGAGACAAAAAATTAGCTGATTATTTAAATACGGAGTCTATCAATGCAGATTAAGATACCAAAAAACCAAACACTATGGGTAACATATAAAGACGAACATGATAATACAAAACAAATTATTACATCTGATGAAATGCGCAAAAAATATTACTTATACGATGTAGCAAAAGATGGATCATTAACTAAGATCGAAACAAACGACAGTCCAGTTTTTGAAAAGAAAATTTTATAAAAGAGCAATTGGTTTACAGATTATGAACAATTTGTAAACCTTTTGTGCTACCTATTGACTTCACAAAACGAAAGTGATATAATACCAACGAAACAAAATAATTCAAAGGAGATATAAAATATGAGAGTAAAATTAAATCTTGATAAGGCATCGACAATTAGTAAGTTTGTAGAGGTGGCGTCCACAGTAAAAGGCAACGTATATCTAACCAACAACGATCATAGATATGTGGTAAGCGCAAAATCTCTCCTTGGGGCAATGTATAGCCTTGAGTGGTCTGATGGTATTTGGCTTGAATGTGATGATGAGAATGCCTATAGTATATTCAGGCAGTTCATGGAGGAGTAAGAATGCTTGCACGAAAAGTATACAGTGCTTGGGCTTTTGACAGAGACGGTGTAGATAAGGCTAATATTAATAGGCAGATATATGAGAAGCTGAAGTCGAAAGTAAAGTGGTGTTACTTAGATTACGATACAAAGAAGTCTAACTGTACAATGGATGATTTGTATAAATACTGTTGCATAGAATGCATTGGACGTGGATATGGCACTATGAAGTATAGGATACTTAGTAATCCTTATGTGTTTAGTAAAGATGAATTGGCGTTGATTTGCGATACTGGAAACTTATGCTTTGGATATAGGATGGAAGGTTCGGATGTTATTATAATTTATATTGACTGAACGATACAAAATAATTGAGAGAAGGTGATGTTGATTATGAGTCAGAATTTTTATATTTCTGATTTACATTAGCACTTTGGGCATACAAATGTTTTAAAGTTTGATAAACGTCCATGGGAATCTATTGATGACATGGATAATGCATTGATTAACAATTGGAATAAAGTTGTTTCTAACAGCGATGCGATTTATATTCTCGGTGATTTTTGCTGGCAAACAGAAAATAGATGGATAGAAATCTTGGACCAGCTTAATGGTAGCAAGCAGCTAATCAAAGGAAATCATGATATTAAAAGCCCATCAGCAAAACTAAAACAGCGCTTCCAAGATATTAAGGATTACAAGGAAATTACTGATAATGGTCGCCACGTAATTATGTCGCATTACCCAATTATGTGCTACAAGGGCGCTTATGATGATAAGACTTGGATGATACATGGGCATACGCACATCACAAGAGAGCAGGATTTTGTAGAGAAGTGGACAAAAGAGTTAGTTGAATCAAAGACTAACAGCGGTGACAGTTGTGGGCATATTATTAATTGTGGGTGTATGATGCCGTGGATGGATTATACACCAAGAACGTTGGATGAACTGATTGCGGCTTGGGAGAGTAAGTACAGTACAAAATAATTGAGTGTTGGGGGTAGAGTTGAATGGGTAAAAGAACATGGACGAAAGAACAAGAAGAGTATTTAGAACAGTTATATTCTGAATATTTTCCGTTATCAGATATTGTTCTGAAAATGAATAAATTTTCTGGAATTGAACGAACACGAGTGTCAATATCTAATAAAGCTATAAAATTAGGACTTACAAAAAAATATATAAAATCTAATAATATAAATTTTAAGGCAGTATATCAAGATTACGATTGGTATTATTACCATTTTGTTGAACTTGGAATGAATCACGAAGAGATGGCGGATATTGCTAATTGTACAAAACGTGTAATTGAAAAATGGGGGCAAGAAAAACACCATATTGATACATATACAAGAATGAAAAATAAAAAATTAGATCAAAAACAATATGATTTAATTATTGGTTCATTGCTTGGTGATGGACATATTGATCGCAGAGAAGACTTTCCTTTATTTATAGTAAGTCATGCTGAAAATCAAAAAGATTATTTATATTATAAATATGATATTATGAAAAATTTATGTGATATGAGCCCAACAAAATACACTGGAAAAAAGCAATATAAAATAATGGATAGTATCTGTGATTGTCAAGATTTTTATAGGTTTAATACAAGAACATATTATGCGTTAAAGCCATTTAGAGAGATGTCTAAAATTGATTTGATTAATAACTTAAACGAATATTCATTTTCAATATGGATGTTGGATGATGGACATTGCAACGAAGATGGCGGATGGGAACTCTGTTGTCCGTTAGAAACCCAAGAAAATAGAGATTTTCTAATTGCTATATTAAAAGATAAATTTAATATTATAGCTATACAACAAAAGGACGATAGATATTTTCGTTTTCATATGGATGATTCTATTAAAATTACAGATATCATAATGAGAAACATACCTCATAATTTAGATATTATTAGGTATAAAATTATATCAAAGCCTAAATATCAACAATATATGGAGGTGGTTTAATGTCCAGCAGCTTACATACTCATTCGTATTTTTCAATCTTAGATGGATATAGTTCGCCAGAAGAGAATTTAAAACGAGCATCAGAACTTGGTTTAAGGAGTTTGGCAATCACGGAGCACGGAGAATTAACAAGTTGGCCTTATTATGCTGAATTAAAAGATAAATACCCAAATGTTCGTCAGC
>JBJEME010000051.1:0-16562 GCA_051879515.1 Lachnospira sp.
TAAAGGTTTTAAAAGGATTTTTAAAATAAAAAATGGGTAGTTTTTGACACTACCTTTAAATCATGCGAGGATAATATATGAAAAAATCTTCTGATTTCGTTAAGGGATTAAGGGATGGGATTCCCATTGGTTTAGGTTATTTTGCAGTTGCATTTTCTCTGGGAATAGCTGCGCAAAGTGCAGGTATAACAGCTATTCAGGGTTTTATAATGAGTATGTTAAACAATGCTTCTGCAGGTGAATATGCCGGTATCGCAGCTATCAAGTCAGGGGCTCCTTATATAGAGCTGGCTCTCCTAATGTTAATCACTAATGCAAGATATCTTCTTATGAGCTGCTCATTAAGCCAGAAGCTCTCTCCTGACCTTCCAGTCCGACACAGACTTTTAATCGGATTTGATATCACTGATGAATTGTTTGGTATAGGAATTGCTTACCCATCTCCGCTTTCGCCATATTACATGTACGGCGCATATATGATAGCTATACCTATGTGGGCAGGTGGAACCGCTGTTGGTATAATGGCTGGAAATATTTTACCTGCTGTTATTGTAAATGCCTTAAGTGCAGCAATTTTTGGAATGTTTATTGCTGTAATAATACCTCCTGCCAGGAAAAATAAGACTATACTTGTCGTGATTGTATGCAGCTTTATAATAAGCAGCCTCTTCTCAGTTATTCCAATAATAAAGGAGTTATCCGAAAGTTTAAGAATAATCATTCTAACAATAATTATTGCTGTTGCTGCTGCAATAATAAAACCGATTGATGATAAGGAGCAATTCTGATGAATAATTCTGTATGGATATATATTATTGTTATGGCCTTAGTCAGTTATTTACTAAGGGTACTTCCAATCACAATTATACGCAAACAAATAAAGAACCGGTTCATACGCTCGGTTCTTTACTATCTTCCATATGTAACATTATCTGTAATGACTGTACCGGCCATATTTGCAATTACTGCCAACCCACTGTGCGGTCTGGCAGCACTGGTTATTGCCGGCATAACAGCCTGGTTTACATCAAATCTTTTCCTTTCAGCAACTACTGCCTGCCTTGCAGTGTTTCTGATTTCATTGATATTATAAAATATATGATACCAGGGTCAAAATGTATGAACCTGCATGGTTTTGCTCAAATGTGGTTGATAATTTATCCGGTCAGACTGTTTTAATCATTATCTGGCTGGAATTTCTCTCTGAAATAATCCTGTGAAAGATATCCCATCAAATCAGAATATCCCTCGCTTGTCTGTGCCTGCCCATTAATTTCAAGATACGTTACATTCCACCTCTGATTCTCATCACTATAAATAAACTGAAGTTTAATTTTAGAAAGATATCCCTCGTAAAGTGTATCACCATTATACTCAACTACCTGATAGTCATCTGAGCTTGTAAAAATAATCCACTCAGCATTATTAAGATTATCAAGACAGTCTCCAAATGTAACATCTTCATCAATATAAACGTGCTGGCTCCTTACTGTTTCAATTCTGTCATCAATTAACTGGTCAGCATCAGTTCCAATTCCAGCCTTTGAAACAGCGATAACACAGACTACTATTGCTATGAATGCACCTGCTATTTTGTTATATATGGTTTCCTCAAAATCTTCCCATTTATTGATGCTTAGAATTAATGCAAGAATTCCACCTGCAATTCCTCCGCCAATATGTCCAAATATATCAACATTTGCGCCATTAGAAATTAAAGCATACACGACTATCAGCACTATTGCCATTACAGCATCACGTTTCTTTGCATTTCTTCTTCCCTTAATGGTTAAAAACAAGGAAGCGCACATAACACCGAATACCGCTCCTGACGCACCTGCTGCATACCTAATCACATCAGGATTTAGAAAATGTGAGCCATATACTGATACCAATCCTCCTGCAAGACCTGAACCAAAATATATAATCGCCGTTCTAAGAGAACCAAGCCTTGACTCCACCTTAGTTCCAAAGATAAACAAAGCAATCATATTATTGATAAAATGCGCAAAATTGGCATGCAGAAACATGTATGTCAGAAGCCTGATATACTCTTTATTATTATGAATATATTCATAATTAAGGCCTCCTGCCATAAAATAATCACTACCGGCAGTTACACACATTATACCGGCAATCGTATTAGCCAAAATAATGATTATTGTAACTATATAATTATTTATACCAATTTCTATCTTCTGATAATCGTTTACGCCCTGAAGATCATTTAAATCTACCTGATTCAGCTTAATCTCATAAACTGTATCATCAAGATTTAAATCATCCATAACACTATCCTTGTTTTCAAAGGTATTATAATTGTTATTATAAACATCATGCTTATCATCGGCCATCATGCCATAATTGTTATTGTAAACATCATGCTTATCACCATCCATCATTCCATCGTTCATTATATAAATTATATCCCCTTCTTATAATTCACCACATTTCTCTTTATAAGTCATTGTTTCTACTCGCTTCTGCCAACATAAAGAACTTTACCTGTATTCCAAAGTGCTGCTGCTTTTTTTGCAGCATCCAATTTTTCCTCATCATCCTTATAATTGATTGTAGCAGTGAGACAGCCACAATCCATGCATGTCACATAAAATCCGCCTTCGACTTCTTCTAAAACAGATGGTCCGTCACAATAAGGGCAGTCCTGTAAATCAATCATCTCATAAATATCCATATCAAAGCTCCATTTTATTAAATTTTAAAGAAACTATATCACATAGACAATAAAGTGGTCAAATATTTCGGTAACATTTATCTCTTGTCTTTATCTTTTATTTCTTTATCTTTTATTTATGTCAACATAAAAAAGACCATCTTTGTTACAATAAAATACTATTCTGCTTACACCCCTGATTTTAAATCGTGCCTCAGGATTGCCTTGTGGATATAGCTTTACCATTTCTATTTTATCAGAAGATAAAGCTGCAATAAATGATATATAATGCAGCTTTGTCATTTCATGCTTTATCTGCACATAATACTCATCTTCTATTATTTCAACAGAAATGTTGTGAAACTCATCTAAACACTCCGCACACAAAGGAGAAAGACTAATTCCATGACAGCTTATAGCCGCCTCTCCCATGACATGAATTACATTTCCACACACAGGACATACATAAAATTTGGACCGGGAAACATTTGAAGATACGTTCATATTGCTGACTGTATTTCCGGAAATCAGTTCAGTAACTGACACTCCGAAAGTTTTTGCAATAGGCTCCAAAAGAGTAATATCCGGATATCCTTTTGCTGTCTCCCATTTTGAAATTGTCTTATCTGATACATTTAATCTTTCAGCAAGTTCAGATTGCGTTAAGCCATTTTTTTCACGCAGCTGCTTAATAACTGCACCTGTAACATATTGATTCATTTTTAATACCTCCATTCAAACCAATTATAGATGCAGATGCATGACAGTACTACCTACGATAAGTAGAGTGGCGTCCGGTGGACGCCAAGCTACGAGCCGACCGAGTCGACAGACGAGACCCGAACCCCTTATGAAATAAGGGGTTTGAGGAGCGCTCCGCTCCTCATTATGTCAAAAAAGGTCCTCCGAAAGAGGACCCTTTTTGACATAAAAAAAGCGCGAGACGGGGCGAGTGGCGTCCGGTGGACGCCAAGCTACGAGCCGACCGAGTCGACAGACGAGACCCGAACCCCTTATGAAATAAGGGGTTTGAGGAGCGCTCCGCTCCTCATTATGTCAAAAAAGGTCCTCCGAAAGAGGACCCTTTTTGACATAAAAAAAGCGCGAGACGGGGATCGAACCCGCGACCCCCTCCTTGGCAAGGAGGTGCTCCACCACTGAGCCACTCGCGCATGTCATATGTTGTTTCACAAGACAAGTAATATAATAATACTATCAAAGCATTTTGTCAACATATTTTTCTTGATATTACACTTTATTTTTTTAACAACAACCTGTAAAATACTCCTATATAATTATTTACCAGGAGAAACTTATGTCAATAATGTCAAAAGCTGTAATATTTGATTTGGACGGCACTATACTTGATACACTTGAAGATTTACGCGACAGCCTTAATTATGCACTTTCAGAACATAATATGCCAACAAGAAGTCTTGAACAGGTGCGCCATTTCGTTGGTAACGGTATATACAAGCTTGTTGAACGTGGAGTTGAAGCCAACAGTTCATACGAAATGATTAATAATGTTTTTAACACTTTCTGCTCATACTACCCTGCCCACTGCCACATAAAAACAAAACCTTATGACCATATTCCGGAATTTCTTACCCGTCTTAAAACAGAAGGATTTATACTTGGAGTTTTATCGAATAAAGCTGACAATGCAGTTAATATATTGTGTGACAAATATTTTCCGTATACATTTACATTTTCAAGAGGCGCCAGGGAAGGTATTGCAAAAAAGCCTGCTCCAGATGCTCTGTATGAAATTGAAAATGAGTACAAGCTTGCTGCCAAGGATATTATATATGTCGGTGATTCTGAAGTTGATATTAAAACTGCAAAAAATGCAGGAATTAACAGTATTATAGTTGATTGGGGATTCAGAACACGCGCGGAACTGTCAGAATTTAATCCTCAGATTATAGTTTCCTCCATTGATGAACTATATGAAAAAATACACTTATATTTTTCAGAGAACAAATAAATTTTACATTTATTTGTTAATATTTTGACTTGATAACTTTTAATAATGTGCTAAAATTATAATTAACAAAAATCGTGACGGAGGTTAATATTTTATGGCACAGAGATTTATTTTAAACGAGAGATCTTATCATGGTTCAGGTGCGATTAATGAAATCGCAACAGAGGCTAAATCAAGAGGATTTAAGAAGGCATTTGTATGTTCAGATCCTGATTTGGTAAAGTTTGGTGTTACCAAGAAGGTCTTGGATGTTCTTGATGAAAACGGCTTGGCATATGAGCTCTACTCTAACATCAAGCCTAATCCAACAATTGAGAATGTTCAGTCAGGTGTTGAGGCATTTAAGGCTGCCCAGACAGATTACTTGATTGCTATTGGCGGCGGTTCATCAATGGATACAGCTAAAGCAATTGGTATCATTATCAATAATCCTGAATTTGCGGATGTAAGAAGTCTTGAAGGCGTTGCTCCGACAACAAAGCCATCAGTACCTATTATTGCAGTCCCTACTACTGCCGGTACTGCTGCTGAGGTAACAATCAACTACGTAATTACTGATGTTGAGAAAAACCGCAAGATGGTTTGTGTTGATCCTCATGATATTCCAATCGTTGCTATTGTTGATCCTGATATGATGGCAAGCATGCCAAAGGGATTGACTGCTGCAACAGGAATGGATGCCCTCACTCATGCAATTGAAGGTTATATTACAGCCGGAGCCTGGGAATTGTCTGATATGTTCCACCTCAAGGCAATAGAAATCATTGCAAAGAGTCTCCGCGGTGCAGTTGATAACACTCCTGAGGGACGTGAAGGCATGGCTCTCGGTCAATACATAGCAGGTATGGGCTTCTCTAATGTAGGTCTTGGTATTGTTCATTCAATGGCTCATCCATTGGGAGCTTTATACGATACTCCACATGGTGTTGCAAATGCCATTATTCTTCCTACAGTTATGGAATACAATGCACCTGCAACAGGTGAGAAATATCGTGATATTGCGAAGGCTATGGGTGTTGAAGGCACTGAAAATATGACACAGGAAGAATACAGAAAGGCTGCTGTAGATGCTGTTCGCAAGTTATCAAAGGATGTTGGGATTCCAGCTGATTTGAAGGAAATAGTTAAGCCAGAGGATATTCCATTCCTTGCACAGTCTGCATATGATGACGCATGTCGTCCTGGTAACCCTAGAGAAACAAGTGTAGAGGAAATCACAGAGCTTTACAAGAGCCTGATGTAATTTTCTTAGATAAGAATTTTATATAATAAAAAGGGGCAATCGCACTGAGTATCATTCTAATAATAATCTCAGGCATGCCCCTTTATTTTATTATATTTGATTTAATTTTACCCAGTCTTGCGCTAAAGAAACAGCTTAATATCATCTACACTATTGTTTTTAATAATATCCGAGTACATTTTTTCCTGTACAACTCCATTCTTAATAACAATGATACGCTCAGCAAGATCAGTGATATCACTGATAATATGCGTACAGTATATTATGATTTTATCTTTGGAAAGCTCCTTGATATACTGCTTAAAATTATCCCTTTCTACCGGATCAAGCCCGGTTGTAGGTTCATCGAGAATAAGTATTTCAGGATTATTTAATAATACCTGTGCAAGCATGAGTCTCTGTTTCATTCCACCTGAATAACTGCTTATTCTGTCATCTGCCTTTGATTGCAGATTGAACTGTTTAAGCATGGAATCCACAACTTCTTTTCTGTGCCGTATTCCCTTTAAATCTGCAATATATGCCAGATACTCTCTCCCTGAAAAATTCTTATAGTATCCTTGTTCCTGAGGCATATAGCCTATAATATTTCTGTACTTCGAACCTAATTTTTTAATTTCTGTCCCATTATAAGTAATTGTTCCCGTTGTCCTTTTAATATTGTCAGTCAGTAAATTAATAAGTGTGGTTTTTCCTGCTCCATTTAATCCAACCAATGCATATATACCGTCAGTCAGCTCCAGACTGGTATTTTTTAGAGCCTCCGTCGCTCCGTATTTTTTTGATATATTTTCCAATTTTAAAATATTTCCCATCGTTTAATACCTCTGTAAGAAAAAATAAAAAGTACTGCAACCAGAATTAATATAAATAACAGATACTTAATCGCAGTATTACTCCATGCAGCCTCATAAAAAGCAAAATAGTGAATTACTGATATATTCTTAAACAGCTTTAATCCCAGACATTCTAAGATATACGGAGCTGCTGCCAGTAAACTTCCTGCATAAATTACCGACTCATTATAAATCAGTGAAGCCATTGAAATTATCATGCTTATCATTCCAATAATCACCATTCTCATAAACAGGCATATGGCTTCTAACTGGAAGAAAGTTATGCTGACAGAAGAATCCTGAAACAGTTCTAAGCTTTTAATTGACGCATTTAATTCATAATTACTCATTGGAAACGCATTATTTATCCTGTACAGCTGAATAAAAAACAGCGTCACAACCACTATTTCCGAAATAAGTATTTCCAGAATTATTTTTCGTTTTAAAAATCTTTTTCCTCCACCGGATGTAGTTCTGATTATACATTCTGTTTTCTTTTCTCTTTCTATAGCAAATGTTTTGGAAAATGACAGAACTAAAAATAACATAACAAGAAAAGCTATATTATTTGAATAATTAACCGTTCGTGCCCCATATCTTTTAGTAAGCTTATCACTGTCAACAACTCTTGCACTGCCTATCCCTGATTCATTAAGGCTTCTGACCTTGGAAGATATCTCAATTACCTTATCTCTTTTCTCTTCCTTTTTAGTAATAAGATTACGAATCTCATAGGCTTCCAGCTTATCACCTGATTCAACATATGATTCGTATAACACCTTTGCATTATCAATCCACGTATTTAAATCTGAAAGATACTCATCTGTTTTCTGATATGCATCACCCTTAACATATTCATAATAATCCTTTAGTTCAATTTCTTCATCCGATGCAAATCCAGCTATTCCAAAATTATAATTCCATACAATAATAAGCGAAGCTGCCAGCAATAATCCAACCCTTTGATTTACAATTATCTTTTTTAATTCCTTTAACACCCCCGGCATATATGCAAAGCATTTGCTGATAAACCTCTTTATTCTTTCTGTTAACGCAGATTTTATTGTAATTCCACTCCAAAGCTTTGCAGACAGAAATATATTTAATACCAGAAACATAAACACAGTTATTACCATTCCGGCTAATGTTAATGAAAATGTTGTAATTAAATATTCAGATATACCCCAATTGTTATATTTTACAAACGTTTCAATTAAATTTAAATAATTAACAACGTTAATATCTTTGAAAAATTCTGAAACAGAATTATTGTACGAAAATGAATATAAAATGTATTCAATGAACACAAAAAAAGCAGCGATAACTGTTCCCGTTGTTCTTTCAGTAAATAATTGTGAGAAAAACCAATACATTAAAGCCCATGTTATACCGGACATAATATTAAAGCCTGTCATAAGCAGCAATATACTTTTAAAATCGAGCACATATGGTACAAACGTAAAATATTCACTTGCCTGAATATATGAATCAATGTATTCCAGGCCTCCGTATCTGTTAAATGCAATAAACACTATCGGTATGTATAGTATTATATTAACAATAACAGATAACAATACAATAATGCCGCTTCTTTTAACCGCCAGATAAAATCTTCCATTCTTAGTTGATTTTACAACTGAATTTAATCCGGCATTATCATATTTGTAGAAGCCTGTCAAAATCATCAGAACAATTGCGCTGATAACAGGAGTCATTTTATAATCATACAATTTCTCAACCGCTATTGATACGACGGGCTCAAGATTTAGATTATTTATCTTTTTTAAATCATATCTGCCTTTTAAAAGATTATAATAACCAAAACCCTCTGAATATAAGCCACTTTGCAGCTTCTGTCCAGATTCATTAATTGTTTCACTAATCTGATTATTGTAATTATTTACATAATTGATGTTACTAATCGCTGCTTTATATGCAGCAATATATAATTCTCTTGTTGAATCAGTCATATTATCAGCCTGATATACTCTTAATTTCGAAATAATATCTTCTGTTTCGGCTGAAGCAGAATTATTTGCAATATCAATATATTCACTATATATCTCTACATATTCACTGTAGGAATACCCATTGTCATCATAGAATACTGATTCAAAATCCAGCAGACTCTTGTAAAATACCAGAATATTTACAATAGCGGCTAAAATAAGTATCAATATAAACTTATGTTTTAAAATATACTTTGTTTCCATAAATACTTATACCCTTTACAATCATGCGCAGATAGCAACATTACAGAAAAACTCCGACGGAACATTATCCTTCGGAGTTAAAATAATCACTGCATACTGCTACTTTTTATTATATCAATATCCAAATCAAAGACCTTACCACTTTCAAGATCTACCAGGCACATCTTCTGCTCCCCTATTCCCGTAAACAGAGCATACCTTCCTGTAAGACCGGCTAAAGATAGAAATCTCTTATTAACTGAAGATATTCTAATGATATTATCACTGCCTGAGGGCGTTTCATCACTGCTTTCAGTTTCTGATTCATTCTTTAAATCCTCAACACAGCTCAGTTTATCGTTAGCAATATCATAAATATATATATCAGAATTACCGCCAAGCATAGCTTCTTTTGGATGTCTTACAAAAATAATATATTTCTCATTACAATTGATACCATAATCATCATACGGCAGTTCTGTAAACATTCCGGGATGCAACTCAATCTCACCATCCGAATTAATACAATACAATGATTTACTTTTTGTAAAGTAATATAAATTATCATTGGCACAACAGCTTAAGGTATCAGCCGGTATGCTTAATTCCCTTAATGTTTCACTATTTCTGTCATAACAGACTATAGACTTATAAGAATCCGAACCATCGTATGCAGTCTTTGTCAGTGACAAATAAATACTTGAATTATTAACAAATAATCCGGACATACCAAATATTGTATCAGATAAATCCAGGCTGAAAAGCATATTAATCTTGTTCTTTTCCATAAGGTCTACGCATTTAACATCAGCTTTCTTACTATCATTCCTGACAAGAAAATACATACAACCGTCATACACTCTTCCATATTCAACAATTGCAGCAGAATCATATCCTTCAAGCAAATTAGCAAGCCTTGTCTGGTCAGTTCCATCCTCTTTAAATCTTGTCAGATATAATCCACTTTCATCCATTTCCATCTTATATACATACCCATTGTAATATTCAACATATTCTAAATCACTCTCAACATACGCAGAACAGCTGTTATCAGTATGCTTACAGGCAGCCTTATTACACCACACTGTTGACATTCCCGTAGAATAATCATAATAAGAAATGACATTACTTACTGATACTATATAAAACAATCCTTTATTGTTGGTAGCGTATCTGTAAGATCCTCTCTTTAAGTAACCATACTTATCTGCGACATCCTCTCCGACAACTGCAGCTTCATAATCTGAATCAGAACTTTCATTATTCCCCTTTAGATACTCCGGCTTTCCACAGGAACATACAGATACCATCATTACAACAGAACACACTGCAAGCATGACTCTTTTCATAATCATACTTTTTTTCAATTGTTATAACCCCTTTCTATACATCCTCCCAAATCCTCTGTTTCGCCGTATATATTACAAGTAACTTCTAATGCTCCAAATTCATATGATGCTCCATAAATAGCCATATAATAACATGAAGCGTAAGCATAATCACACGCAGAATTATGTCCTGACTCCATATCACTAAATATACAACTACTATTATTCAAATAAGCATGATAGTATGTATATACATCACCATCAACAACATAATTTCCATCTGAATATTCAAATTCACATGATAAAGCTGCAGCCCCCATTTTTTGTCCCATCTGATCATAACACAATACCATTGAATTGCCACTCTCAATACTTGCAGCAGAGATTGGAGTGAGAGTTGCCATAATTAAGATGGAAGAAATACATAACACTGAAATAACACGTTTCATAACTTATCCTCCTCTAATTGAAATCACGTTTATATGTTACAAGCTTATTGTATAATAATTTCTATTATTTGTAAATGTATTTATCTTAATATTGTTTATTATATATTAACAATAAACCAATTCTCCCTATATATTCTCAATCTGCCAGTCAATAGGCTCTATTCCATTAGCCTTTAAAAACTCATTGGCCCTGCTGAAATGTTTACACCCAAAGAATCCCCTGTAAGCAGATAAAGGACTCGGATGAGGCGCCGTAAGAATCAAATGCTTTGGATTATTTAACATTTTCATCTTGCTTTGTGCAGGCTTACCCCAGAGCATATAAACAATCGGTCTGTCCTGCATATTTACTGCATTAATAACCGCATCAGTAAACTGCTCCCAGCCATGACCCTGATGGGAAAATGCCTGATGTGCCCTGACCGTAAGTACTGTATTTAATAATAACACCCCTTGTCTTGCCCATTTTTCAAGATATCCGTTGTTTGGAATATAACAGTTACAGTCACTTTCCAATTCCTTATAGATATTCTGCAATGATGGTGGAGCTTCCTCCCCCGGCAGTACAGAAAATGATAATCCGTGTGCCTGATGAACATTATGATATGGATCCTGCCCTAATATAAGTACCTTCACTTCACTGAGTGGAGTAAAATGAAACGCATTGAATATATCATCAGCAGGCGGATAAACCACTGTGGTACTATATTCATTTTTCACAAAATTAAATAAATCCCTGTAATATGGCTTTTTAAACTCATCGCTAATCGCATCAAGCCAGTCATTATCTATCATTGCCATAATTAAGCTCCGTTATATCATTCTCATTGAGATACCTTTGTCTGAAAGATATCTCTTTAAGTCCATAATTTCCATTTCTTTATAATGAAACAGTGAGGCTGCCAGGGAGGCGTCAGCCATTCCCTTATCAAATGCGTCATAAAAATGCTCCATATTTCCGGCGCCACCTGATGCAATTACAGGTATTGATACATTTGAAGCAATTGCACGGGTAAGTTCTATATCATATCCTGCCTTTGTGCCGTCACAATCCATACTGGTAAGAAGTATTTCACCACATCCAAGCTGTTCTGCCTTCATGGCCCACTCAACGGCATCCATATGCATGTCCACACGTCCGCCATTCTTATATATACTCCAATGTCCGTCATCGCATCTTTTTGCATCAATTGCCACTACAACACACTGGCTTCCAAATTTATCAGCAGCGTCTGATATAAGCTGAGGATTCATAATGGCAGCTGAATTGATGGAAATTTTATCGGCACCTTCTCTAAGTAACACCTTAAAATCTTCTACAGTCCTTATTCCGCCACCTACCGTAAATGGAATAAAAACCTTTTCAGCAACTTTTCTTACCAAATCAACTGTTGTGTTTCTTCCATCACTTGAAGCCGTTATATCAAGAAATACAAGCTCATCAGCGCCTGATTTATCATACATAGCAGCAACCTCAACAGGATCACCTGCATCCTTTAAGTCTACAAAGTTAGTTCCCTTTACCACTCTGCCATTCTTACAATCCAAACAAGGTATAATTCTTTTTGTAAACATTTTCTCCTCCTAAAGCGCTGCAAAATTCTTCAATATTCTA
The DNA here is from genome assembly GCA_051879515.1 of Lachnospira sp. Classification (GTDB taxonomy): domain Bacteria; phylum Bacillota; class Clostridia; order Lachnospirales; family Lachnospiraceae; genus Lachnospira. Next base: position 12,328 of record JBJEME010000051.1, read on the forward strand.
AGACCGACGTCACTGCTCTTTTCCGGATGGAACTGGCATGCAAATACATTTCCGGACTCAACTGATGCATGAATATGTGTTGAATACTCTGTAGACGCAGCAACTATAGACTCATCATCAGCCTTCAGATAATACGAATGAACAAAATATACATAAGGATTCTTATCAATACCCTTAAACAGCTTTGCACCATCTTTTACATCAAGGGAATTCCAGCCCATATGTGGAATCTTTAAACCCTCACATGGAGGAATCTTTATAATCTTTCCAGGTAAAATATTCAGTCCTTCAACTCCAGGTGACTCTTCACTTTCCTTGAATAACAGCTGCAAACCAAGGCATATACCAAGAAATGGTGTTCCATTATCAGCAACCTTTTTAATCGTATCTATCAATCCAAAATGATCAAGGTTATTCATTGCATCGCCAAAAGCACCTACTCCCGGTAAGATGACCTTGTCTGCCTTAAGAATCTCACTTGAATCTCTTGAAACAATCACTTCCTGTCCAAGAGAAATCAACGCCTTCTCTACACTTTTTAAATTTCCTGCATCATAGTCAATTATTGCTATCATTGTACCTGTGCCGCCTCTCCGTATGCTTTAATTTTAAAGTAATAACCCGTAAAATCTGATTCAGACTGTGCGCACAACAATAGTGCCTCTGATTCAGATATATTATATGTATTGGAAAGTGTTGAAATAATAACACCATATATGGCATCTATCTTATCATCAACACCCAGCCTTACTGCATCATCATAATACTTATTATACCTTGATATCCCCTTAATCAGTGAATCCAACGCGCTTACATTATCATACATTTTGATATAGTTATTATAAGCCTCGTATTGTCTCTGAACATACATAATAGTTGATGTCTGTTCAAATAAAATTTTATCGCTGTCATTCAAATCAAGTCCGACTAATTCACTATACGCCTTATGATAATCACCACTCTGGTAATAATTCTTTGCTGAAGACACTTTCGAATTATAATCTATAGTAGAGTTTAATATCTGAATTAGTATGACAACTCCTGTCACAAACAAAACAAACATTACCATGGACAATGGCTTAATTTTAAGAATATCTCCGGGTTTAGGTGGTTCCTTCGGTTTCTTTACCTTTTTAGGTTTAGGCTCTTTTGCCTTTTTTCCTTTTTTCCCTTTTTTAGGTTCGGAGTCATCATCTGATTTATCCTGTTCTTGTTTTTCTGCTAATGCTGCTTTCTTTTCTTCTTTCTTTTTCTTTTTCTCTAATAATTCCTGCTCTTCAGCGGCCTCTTCTTCCGCTTCTTCCCTTGATTGTTTTTCTTTAAACTGTTGTAGTCTGTACTTTAGTTTCGCAAAAAAACCTTTATTTGGAGCTTCACTTAAACCTGAATCAATACCTTTTTTATCAAGTTCAGCAATAATCTGTTCATTCTCGTCTTTAGGTTCATCAGTTGAAATATTCCCGCTGTCCTCTGACATTGGCTCTTTATTATCTTCAGTATTATCCTCTGATTCGGCTTTCTCAAAGAAAATGTTTTTGATTATTTCCAAAGCGCCTTTCTTTTGGGACTTATCTTTAAGATTATCTGACTTATTCTTTGATTTTCTTTTTTTCTTTTTTTGATTTGTATTCCCGTCATCCACCGAAACATTAACATCACTACTATCGTTACCGGTATTTGCCGAAGCCACCATATTTAAGGCTTCACTTGCAGATATATCATTATCATTCGCATTATAATAATTATTAGCGGCGCTTTCAGAATCAACGTCAGTCTTAATATCATCGGCAGGAGAATTGTCAGTATTCAAATCATTTTGAAATATCTCATCCAATTGAGACTTCAATTCAGACATATCATTATCATCATTAAATGAATTACCTGAATCCTCTGAAAAATCTGGAATTGATGCACTTTCAGCTACAACATCTTCCAAAATATTATCCAGATTCATATTCATAAGTCTGTCCATTTCTTCAGTTGTAAGTCCGGAATCCAAAGCCTCCTCTTTTTCAGAAGACATATCAACCTTACTTAAATCGTCTGGCATAACATTATCAAGCATTGCTTCCAGAGTTTCCTCTGCAGCCTTATCCATGGCTTCAGCATCCACTGATACTTCATTCAGAGACTCCTCTTCTGCCTGAGCTTTTCTTGCCACTTCATCAGGGGTTAATTCATGTGTAGAGAGTGATTCATCTAAAACTGTTTCCACATCTTCCGATTCGTCAACAGCCACTTCCGCCTGTTCTTTTGAATTAATTTCGCTATCAACAGCCACTTCAACCTGCTCTTCAGAATTAATTCCATTATCAACAGCCGTTTCTGTCATTGACTTCAACAGATTATCAAGATAATCTTCTTCGCTATTATTAGACAAATTTCTCACCACCTTATTTATTACTTTTAAAACTATTCATGTTATTTTAACATAAAATACCTGTTCAAACAACAAGTACAATTCCTATTACCGCTTAAAATGAAAACAATTTTTTAAAGAAATCAAATGCATCTGCCTTTACAGAAACAGATTTATCTGAAATTTCAGGCGGAACCTGATAAAATCTGGAATTGATGCGATAAAGCTTTGCTGAATTATTAATCATTGTAATTCGTTCAAATGGCCATTTAATTACATTTGGTTTATCAAAATTCTCTCCTAATTCTATAATAAGCAGTTTCCTACCCATGGTCCCGGAAAGCCATTTATTATAAAGCTCCCACTGTTTATCCTCTAACTGCGCATTATCACGGCAAAACGGACATGATATTCTTTTTTGATTTAATTGGCTTTTCCTAAAGTAATCATATTCTGTTGTTGATATAATAAAATAATTCACATGAGCCATGAAAACATTGATTAATTCTGTTACATTTTCATTTTGTAACATAACACCTGCTTCATCAACAAAAAATTCTTTTCCTATACCAAATAATACAAAATCATATTCTTTTATTAAAGCTTTACACTTGTCAACTATATCTGTATTTTTCTCATCAAATATTACATCAGCCATTGTTATTTAACAACCTTTCATACTAGTATAAAATAATATAAATCCATAAAATAAAGTTGGTGCTGTCTAACTAGAAACAGCACCAAAAAGAGGAAGTGTAAAAAAGAAAATTATCTTAATAATTTATCAATCTCTGTAACAAGAAGACCAATCTCAGGTTTAGACAACTGAACATCTGCACCTAATGACGCTCCCTTTACCCTCATCTGTTCATTTATTAAAGATGAGAAAATTACAACCGGAATAGAACTAAGATTATCATCAGTCTTAACCAGCTTTGTCAGTCTGTGTCCATCCATAAGTGGCATTTCTAAATCAGTAATAATACAATCTACATCAAGAGGAACCTCTCCCATCTTAGCTTTACACAGATAATCCCAAGCTTCCTGACCATTATTACACAATGTAAGATTAGTATAACCTGATTTATTCAAGGAATCAGAAATAAGCTTTATTAATAATGGCGAATCCTCGGCAATAAGAATATGTGCATCACTTCTTGAACGCCCCTCAAGCTTAGCAATATCTGAAACCTTAAGTCCTGTTTCCGGACTAATATCTGATACAATTCTCTCAAAATCCAATATAACGATTAACTGACCATTAATCTTAATTATTCCTGTAGCAATACCACTGTCTGCACTGCTGATTGTTGCATCCGGAATAATAATATCTGCCCATGATACTCTGTGAATTCCCACAACAGAATGAACATGGAAAGCAACATTCAACTTATTAAAATTAGTGATAATAAACATATCTTTAGTGATATCAGGAGAAGGAGCACATTTAATTACTTTTGCCAAATCAACTACCGTAATCACCAAATCTCTTGGCATAAATATTCCTTCTACACTTTCATGAGAATTAGGAACCGGTGTGACTTCGCTATAAGGGACAATCTCCTTAATCTTGGCAACATTGATACCATAATGGTTATTACCAATCTTAAATTCCAACACCTCTAACTCATTAGTGCCGCTCTCTATCAAAATGTTAGTTTCCATATTGAATTTCCTCCATAAATCACGTACAACTTTATGAAACAATTATAACAAAGGATAATAAAAATATCAATTAAATAATTATATAAAATCAAGAAATCACTGGTATTATCTATTAATCAAAAAAAGAGCCTCATGAAATGAAGCTCATAAAATATACCTTCAAAACTACATATTAAATATATCTTATTCGTCGCTTTATTGCAACTACTTT
>JBJEME010000052.1:0-16457 GCA_051879515.1 Lachnospira sp.
AAATGTTTGTCTTTCATCATTTCTTTAAGAGCTTCTTCAGATTCAGCTTCGACTACTCCTTCTAAATGACCATATCTAAGGTATCCCGTGATCCAATCAACATCAGCAGTTACTAAGAATTTCATTATTTAATCCTCCTTCAGTTCTATATACTCCGCATCCCACCAATTACAATCATAACATGGAAGTTCAGTACAGTCATTACCTGGCCCTGAGCAATTCCAGTTGTTGTATGCCTGATGCCCAAACACTTCAAAGAATTTATCTCTGTTCGTAGGTGCAGGATTATCTAATTGCCACGCATTAAGTGCCGTTTCAAACTCATCTGGGAATTCAATCAATGCGTTAAGGCAATCATCCGCTGAACCGTCTCCAAAATTCATTGACAAAAGCGGGCACTCATTACAGTAATCACCTTCATAACGGTTACAAATCCTTTTATAGATTTTAGTCATTTCTTGAACTGTCATTCTTATTCCTCCAGTCTGTATTTGTTTATTACTTTTCAACATACTCTTCCGCAAACCAGTTAATTAATGCAGCAGTACAGTTAGGGTAGCTATAGCTAAGTTCACATACGCCGCAGTTGTGATTTGCGCATGGGTACGGTTCTCCGAAAATTACTGCAATGTGATATCCAAGGTCTGTGATTTCAAGTATTTCGTGTTTATGTTTTTCAAAATTTGTCATTCTTCATCACCCCAATCTATGTATTTGTTTTTAAACATATTAAATAGTTCAAAACAATCGCTATAAAGTTCTTTCGATTCCTTGAAGATGTTTTCAATCAGCTCAACAAATGAGTTCATCTTTTTCCTGTAGGTATTTATACTCTCTAACGCTTCAAGTGCCGTTGGTATATAACACTTATCACACTGTGACTTTTCTCCACAGTCTAAATCCGCCATGTAGTTTGCGCACTCATTTTGTAAATCTAAAATAGCACAGTCTATTCTCTCTTTTGTAAGCATTACTCTTTCCTTTCAATGTTTAATCGCATACACTCATCTGAATTTTCGTCATATGCAGCACATAAAGTTCTCATGCAATTATAAAATTCTTGCGTAATAACAGATCCTGCGCCTTTTAAAACTGGTTGATGTGTTTCTTGAAATACTCGGTAAGGACAATATCTTGAAGTCCCATCTTCTTTTGTACATTTCATGCTCTTTCAGCCTCCCAATCTCTACATAAGTTGTCTTGTTTGATATAACAACAATGAAAGAAACAGTATAAATTAAGCCCTCTTGTTGACTCTGAAAATCTGCAATTATTGCAGTTATTAAGCTGCTTTTCCATCAGTTCGATTGCTATATCAATTTCTTCTCCGTCGCATACTTCATAGTCAACCAAGTACTCTTTATCCGCTTTTAAACAGCTTATTGCTTCTTGTAATTCCATCACCTTACCCTCGGTTTCCTGTTGTTAATAGTTTCCATAACGGCCTTAAAGCAATCTTCACAAACGTCTGTAAACTTTATTAATTTCCCTCTGTTAAAAGTGTTTGTGCATATCTCAATTCTTTTAGGCCCACCGATTACCTGTCTTTCGCATATATCACAAAACGTTTTCTGCATCATTGCCCTCCTTATCCCACTCAAACTTCCAAGCTGCAGGAATTTCTTTATCTGCATCAGCACTACATTTGTAAAGTGTACTTAGAGGGCAGTTCTCACAGTCCCATCTTAGACTGCAATTACGTCTAATTTCTTCAAGAGCGGCTTTCATTCTTTCATTTTCTTCAAATGACCTCATATTACTCTCCTATCTTCATCATTGCGTATAAAATGAGTAAATAGTTTATGTTATCTCCAATTTTCTCTTTCCATACTTCACCAGTGAATTTTTCAGAACAAGTTTCCCTATTGACCATATCATGAATTGATACAACGTGTTTATCCATCATCCCTATTAATGCTTGCTTATTTGATACTCCTTGTAATTTTGCAGCTTTCTTAAAGTTTCCTATAGGGTCATTTCCTGCATTATAACTTTCATTCTTTTTAATAAGAAGGTCTCTGCAATATGTAAGCATTTCATCTATATAAGAATTAAATAACTGAATATTATCCTGTATAACTGGTTGTTTGAATGGTATAAATCCAAACCACTCAAAATCTGAAAATTCTAAAATGTTTACTTTAACCGCACATGTCTTATCACCATATGTACCTTTATTAAAGTAATAAACTGTGTTTTCTTTGTACCCTTCAAAATTTCTATATTCTAAATAAGAACTTCCGTCACTCCACGTTTTTCCTGCACCGTGAAGAAATTTACAAAAGTACTCTGCTTCCTCAGTAGTTTTGCAATGCATTGCAACTTCTTTTTCAGGATAATCTTCAAATTTAAAATATGGTTTTGTACTTTCCATTTTACTACCTCCTACTCCTTATTTTTCTTAACCACAAGTCTTGCAGTTTCCTTTGACACCCTGCAATCACTTAATTCAGAAGCTGAAATTGTTCCTAAATAAATTGCATTTTCAAGTGCTTCCATATCAACTGTTGGCTTATACACAATACACTTTTTAATAGCTGGTAAACTTTCAATATCAGCTTTGTTGATTAAATCCTTTAATTTTAAGATTAACTTGTTTTCATCAAAGTCCTCAGTTTTTGATACTGAATATGTAGCTGTATAGTTTTCACTATAAGCTTTAAAACTACCATCTTTACCTTCAACAGGAACTCCCTGGTCTATAATTAACCGTTTAATTTCCTTGTTGTCCTCTTCAATATCTTTTTTGTACGAATCAACAACAGCTTTATTTTTTCCATACCTTTCAATTAAATCCTCAAGTAACATTTAAATACCTCCTTTATCAATGTGTACTCGGTTTTTATTTACATAAATATTATATGATATTATTTACTCATTGTCAAGTAAACCATGAGATTTTTTATACTTTTTTGTTTGTTTATGTAAAGGGTTTGAGTACATACCATTTACACCATTTCTACCTATAATGATTGTTGACTTATAATCAGCTAATTCCTTAACCATTTCATCAGTCCAGAATCTTGGCTTCCCTCTTTTAGTAGCATCTCTAATTGGTTCTGGTAAATAATTACTTTCAACAAGTCCATCAGCTAATCTTCTTTTTTCCCATCTGTACCAAGATGCTAACGTATGCTCAGATACGTTTAATAACTCACTTACTTCAGAAACTGTATAGTTCTTTTCATTAGTCATACACTTTATTAACTCCTTTCAAATTGTGCAGCTCTCATTGAATCGCTGCAGCCTCTTACTATAATTTATGATATTTTTATCATTATCAACCAAGCAAATAATCAAAAACTTCTCGGCTCATAACACCCTTACCATCTATAATAGCATCACTTATAGCTCCCTTTTTATAAACAATGTTATGAATCCTCGCGTCTATCGTATCTTTGGTCAATAAATTATAAACTGTAATATTATTCTTCTGCCCAATACGGTGTGCTCTGTCAACCGCCTGGTCATATAATGCTCTGTTCCATGGTTCATCCATAAATATCACTATTGTAGCAGCTGTTAAAGTCAATCCTGTACCCATTGCACCTATAGTACCTACAATATAGTTTTGATTAGGGTCAGTTTGGAAACTTTTTACTATTAACTGCCTTTCCTCATCTTTTGTAGCCCCTGTGATTGATTTACCTCTAAATCCTTTACTGTTTAACCTTTCGATTATTACATCTGTCATTTGTGTCCAATTACTGAATATAATACATTTCTGATTATTAGCTACACATTCTTCAACCAAGTCTTCCATTCTATCAAGTTTTGCAGATTCAAAAATTGTATCACTCAGTATTCCTGTATACCCAGTACACTGTCTTAATCTTATAAGTGCAGATAAAGGATTTACTAAATCAATTTCACCATTGGCTAAATTAGTTTTTATACCAACTTCAACTTCCTTATATAATGCAGCTTGTTTTGACCCCATTTCTACATATTCATCTACATATGTTTTATCTGGTAAATCAAGGACTTCACTCTTTAATCGTCTGAGCATTATTTCATTTATCTGGGCAGTAAGTTGTTCCATGTTTTTATAGCCTATAATTTCATAGCCACCAAAACCGCCCATAACGCAATAATGCTTTTTAAATGCATAAAAAGGATGTTTTTCAAAACCTAACCATTTCAATATGACATATAAATCAAGTGGATTATTCACGAGCGGAGTACCTGTCATGCCTATTTTGCATTTAGGTAAACATTTTAAAAATCCCTTTGTTTGTTGAGCCTGAGGGTTTCGGCACTTATGAAATTCGTCTATAACACACATATTAATTAAATCTTTTTTGCATAATTCAGCAACTTTAGCAGCAAACTTTTCATCTCTGAAACTTTCAACATTAGTTATAATAAAGTAAGGTAATGAATCAATATTGCAGAGGTCATTATATTTTGCAGTAGAGCTACCAATTTTTACTTTTCCTTTTGAAGTTTTTTGACCTAATATCCAACTATATTCATTTGAATGTGTACTTACTTCATTTACCCAGTTCCATTTCAGTGTATTTACACCACAAACAATAAGGCAATGTTCATAACCGTAAACTAATTTTCTTGCTACTGCTATATCAATGGCCTGCTTGCTTTTGCCCAGCCCTTGTTCATCTCCTAAAAACCAGTTATCATGAGTAAGCCCATATTCCAATCCCTCAATCTGATGCTCAAATGGTTTTGTCTTAAATTCAAACCCTTCTGGTAATTGGAATTGTTTCTTTTCAAGTTTTAATTTAGATAATGCTCCTGAAAATGTAAATTCAAACTCATTAAGATTTTTAACAAGAGTGTCTAACTTGTTTATAGGCACTTCCCATTCTGATGTTTTAGCGTTATAATGCTTGAAAGGGAGTGCCCGTAATTCAGATACTATTTTAGAATCATATTTAAATGATACATAAGCACTATATGAATCATTTAATTTTTCTGATTCTTTGATTTCAATGTTAATCACCTATCTTATTACTCCTTTCTTGTGAATGATACTTTTTACACTTATATAATACCATATATTATTATCTATGTCAATAAAAAATGCGTGACCTTTTAAAAAAGCCACGCATTTCTATTAGAAATCATATTTCATGTTTTCTAATTTTTCTCTGTACTTTTCATGAAGTTCCTCTTGTATTGGAACTATTACTGATAAGTCATAGTCTATTGCTTTCAATTCTAGGATTTCTCTTTGAACACATTTTAATTCCTCATCTACATCACATAAAAATTCTTTAATTTTCATTGCTGATGCAACTTCACCTAAATTCATAAGCTCTCTAAAATGTGATTCATAAACCTTTTTTGTTTCAGTTTCCCATTCTTCCCAAATCTGAAATGCATTTTTGACCGCATTTTTCTTTGTCCCATTATCAACATCATGCCTTGTATATTTATACCAGCTATCAGGAATTACATGGGGGTCTTCAACTTCACCTAATTCTATAAGCTTGTCATGATGATTAAGATAATATCTATTTAAACTTCTGTAATTACAAGATTCTTCAAAATAATGGTATTCCTGACACCTTTTGAATCCTCTTAATCCAAGGAAGTCAAAATAGTTAGACAACTGCTCATGCATCATAAATCCTTTAACCATATGTCTGGCTAAGCTTGAATATATTTCAGAAACTGTCATGCTGTAGCCTCCTTTTGATGGTTAAAGTTTGATTACATCAATGGCAGCATTGATTACACTTCCTGTTGCACCACTAATAACCGCAGTTATAGTTCCTTCACAACAACAAGTATGTCTGACAATAGCTGGGATTGAAATAGCATAATTTGTTGCGGCAGTTGTTGTAATTGTAGCTACTGCACCAGGAATTGCTACTCCGTCAATGAATAACTGAATTTTCAAAGTTCCTGCATCATTAGCTGTAACTGTAAAGTTTGTATCAACGTCATAGTATCCAGCACCAGTTACTTCAACATTACCACCTGATAAACAAAGGTTACTACCATAACGTCTCACAACACTACCAAAGTTAATTACAGTTCCTGCAGCTACAAATGGCTGTGAATTGCTATTAGCTGCATATATAACAGATTTACTCATAATATCTCCTTTCAAATAACAAATGGGGCGAAGTTATCCGCCCCACTCAACCCTGCCTAAATGAGGCATTATTAAACTGTTCCGCACCCACAGTTATTGCTAAAACATGATGTTCCAGCACCGTAAGTTGTTGCCATTGGGTATCTGATTACACCGCATAAAGCAGACTGTAACTGGAGCTGATTAATCTGATTCTGCATATCAGCCATTCTGTTGCAAGTAATTGCATCAAGTACCTTCTGAATCTGAGCAGTTGTGTTTTCATTGATGCTAGCAGTATTAATAGCACCATTGTAATTAACTGCATCAATAGCTCTCTGAGTAGTGCAGCAACATTCAGCTAACTGAGACTGTAAACTTCTACCTTCGTTTACGATAGTCCTTGTAACAGCAGCATTTCCGTCCTTGATTGAGTTATTCAGAGCAAATGTAGCATCGCAAATACCATTGTTTACTCTGTCAATCTTGTTATCAAGGCCTTGGAACTGCTGACCGAACAGAATTTCCTGCTGGGATGCTGCAGTAGCGAACTGCCCATATTCGCCATAGCCTCTATTGAACCCTCCGAAACCGCCGCCGGCTAAAATGAGTAATGCGAAAATCCACATGAACGCCATTCCATCACCGCCGAAACCATTGTTTCTGTCCATTAAAGCCAGGTCACCAGTAGATAATCCAGATTCCATACAATTCCTCCTTTAAACTGTTAAGGTTAAGTGATGTATCCCTATTGATACACCAGTATTTAATTATCATTCAGGCCCTAAAATGATTAATTAACGAAGCATTGATAAAATTGATTCTGGGTCAACTCCCATTTGTTTAGCTTTTGAGTAGAAAAGACTTTTTGCATCCCCGCCACTCATTTGAATTTCTTTCATGATATTTGAAACTTGAGGATTAGTAGACATTAATTGCTGAATAAGTTGATTAGGATTTGTAGAGTTTTGAACTGCTTTAAACATTTGTATGATATTAAGATTTGGATTGTTTTGTCCCTGCATCAGCTGCTGAAATAGTTGATTTGCCATCATCCATACCTCCTAAGGATTTTAACAATTCTTCAAATTCTTTTCGTGTGACATACTGTGACATATCGACATTAGGCTGTACTGGAGCTGGTGTCATATTTGACAGCTCTTCGTATTTAAAAGTTCTTAATGTACACATACCTATATTGTCACAGATTTTAATATAGAATATATTTTCATTTTCACTGTCCATTAAAACTGTATTACTGTTAGGACTTAATTGAAATGCTTTTGCACCCTCAACTCCTTGTACCCAGTTAATTCCATTATTTATATTAGCTGGTCGGTACATCTGAGAAGGGTAAAAGTTATTGAACTGATTCGGAATATTCATATGTACCTCCTTCGTTTACATTATTAGTATAAAACAAAAAAGCCAAGGAAAACTACAGTTTAACTTGGCTTTTACTATACAAAAACTATAAAATTCATTTAGTGCGTATCCATATAAGCTTCTTTTGCACTGAATTTCCGTTCCGGGAATATATCAGGATAAGTTTTCTGAACATTGTCATACTTCTTTTTCATAGTCTTAATCATTGCATGAACAGATGATTCGGACTTATTTAAGTGAATAGCTTGTCTTGTTACAGTCCAACCTTTTACCCTTGTCCTGATAATAAATTCTTCATCAGTTGATAACATTGCAAGTTCAACAAAATTATCCACTAATAATTTAGTCCAAGGAACTTGATGTGCCATAAATTTACCCTCTGATTAATTTACCTGCTTTGAGTAATTCTAATAAAGCTTCATTCATAACAACACTATTTGAAGTAGTGATATTATTAGCAATAGCTAACTTTCTTCTGTTGTCAAGAGATGAATCTTCACCTAAAAACTTTAATGCTTCAAAAATACTGCCGTCACCTTTATATGCAGCTAAATATTTTGAAGTTCTTGTGCCTTTTGGCTTTTCATTCGTAGTGTTTAAATCTAAATCCATCATATCCTCCTATTCAACATCAACATGAACGGAATTACCCATCTTGTATTTAGAACTATCTTCCTGACAATATGTGTATCGAGCTTTCTTTTGCTGCATCCATAAAATTTTTACATTTTTTCGTTTAGCTGCTGTGTTTGTTGGTGTACCAGTAATGTCACAAGCCTTACCACTCATATGACGAGAGGCCACAGCCCCTCCGTTTACGCTGTTCCATTTTTTACACCTCATACCACTTGTAATAGTAAGTGGTAAACCTACTGAATTCCGCAGCGAATTAAGTCCTTTGACAAGATTTGCATCAAGTGCTGCTGGATAACCAGTACAATATTTACTACCGCATTTGCATTTAAATTCTGATAATTTGAAATATTTAGAATTTAAACAAGCATATGCTGAACGAAGTAAATTGTCTGTATTAACTCCATATTTACCATCAATATCTTTTAATCTGGTAAAATATTTCATTTGAAGTTCTTTATAAGCAGCAGTTGTTTTTTGTCCTTCCAAACCATCAACGCGTCCAGAATAAAATCCTAATGCTTTTAAATAAGTTTGTCTTTCAGTTACCGTTAGAAGTGCCATCTTCATCACCTCCGCTGTTTTGCTTTTCATGCTGTGTACCAAAATAGAAACCTATTACGGTAGTGAAAACAGCTAAAAATTCAGTTCCTGAAATAGTTCCTCGAAGGGAAAGAACTGCAAAAACTACAGCCATAATCAAAGTTAGAATACTTTTAACTGTAAGAAGTTTTGTAAGTCGCTCTTTCATAAATCCTCCTTTCACAAGATACTCTGTGATGATTCTTGCTTCCTTATCAGTAATTGTATCATAGGATGTTCCATTTTCATTTTTTAAACGTATTTCATACATTGAAACCTCCTATAAATATGTGTTATTCAAGAAACATTCATGGTTGATTTCTGTGATTACAGATATTGCTTCTGATATAACATGATTAGGGTCGCCTGTATCTTTACATAATTCCTCATACTCTGATATTTCCATCAAAGTTGTATCAAACATTTCTTTTGAATGTTTTTGTCCTATTCTACATTCATCTGCAAATCTAAGTATTGATTTTCTTAAATTGCGTTTCCGCTCATCTTTACTTGTTATAGTTAAATCACTGACAGATTTTGAAAGTGTTTCAATCTGTTCATGTAAATCCGCTGTTAATACTTTCCCTATTTTTCCGGGAATTGATTTTAAAAATCCCCAAGGGTCTAAATTAAGTTTTGACACACTGATTAGTTTAGATAACACAAGGAGTAAAAACACTACGGAGGCTAATGAAATCCCTTCATGATTTTTCATTATAAGATAAATGTCATATAATGTCATAGCATTCTCCTTTTAATGTAAAATAAATTTCTTCGTCTCCGTAGTGCATTGCTTACTCCTTACTTACTTCTTCTTTTTCTTTCCCTTTTTACAAGCCATATGAGCCTCCTTATGCAATAGGGTTTCCATACCCGTCAATGCCTAAAGCTGAAAGTTCTGTAAGAACATATTCCTTATACTTTGATGGAACATTGTCGATTGTTCTTCTGCCATTGATAATAAGTGCTACATATAAATCAATCATATTATTCCTCCGCATCAAGTAAAGCCTGAACATCTTCTCTATATTTTAATGGTATTTCAGTTATCGTTTTTCTTCCCGCTTTTATAAGCTTATAATACAGTTCTACCATTTATTCCACCCCCATCTGCATTTCTGCTATATCAGCTAAAGCTCCCATGATGATTAACTGGTTTTCATAAAGTTCTTCAACTTTTGAACTTGGAATACCGTTATCAATAATTTCCACATCTGGTTCTGGGGTAGGGTCATCTTCCCATGTTTCGCCATTCCATATCTTTCCTAATACATCTACATCATAATTGTCTAATGGAATCAATGTAGGCTTATCGACTTTTGAATTTCCAAAGTCAGAAACAGCAAAGCATTTTCCTGTCTCTGCATTAATTTCTGCATATACCATTTTTAACCTCCTTTAATTAAAAAATTCTATTATCTGATATGAAACTGTTGTCCCATTACTTCCAGCTGAGTAAGTTCCACTTTGCCCTATTGTAAGTTGTGTTTCAGTTAATGCTTTTACATATGGTTTTCGTGCCGCTGAATATGTGCTTACTGATGCATAAGGGAATTGCACTTCGTTACTAAAATTGACGCTGTTATAAAACAAACCACGGTCTGCTGAGCTTGGGTTTTCGTATCCCATAATACTTAAAGAAGGATTACTCTTCATAAGAGCAGGCCCTCGACTTACGCCGCTTGAATTATAACTATACATACCACAAAAACCATCAAGTAACACAATACACCTATCAGGGTCAACAGATTTACCAAGTGTTATAGTAACATCAGAGCTTGTTATTGTAGTGTAACCTCTCTGTATAGATTTAACTGCCATTTTAACCTCTGCCCATGACATATAAAACCTCCTTATTTAGTTTATATATCACATACAGAGATTAGGTATGAGCTAATAGAATTCTATTACTGTATAAACGCCTGAGGATATAATATACCTATTTCTACTACTAGAATCAGAATCTACATATACTATGGATGAATTACTTACAGTTATTTTATTAGTATCTATATATGATAAATACGGTGTTACAGTATATTCTCCTATAATAGAACCACTGGAATAATATAACGAATTTGGTAATAAAGTAGAAAATTCTATCAAGCCAATCATTTTTTCAGCGTTTTCAAACCCATTTAAAGTTATATCAATAGATTTGAAATGTGTTCCCTGTTCGGTATATGCTGTTGATCCTGTCCAAGTTCCCCTCTGTATGTGTTTAATTATTTTTCCTGAATTTAAAGCATTTAAAATTTGTACATTCAGTGGTGTACTTATATCACTATTCACAGCCTTTTTAATCTCAGACCAAGCCATAAGCACACCTCTTTTCAGTTATTTTATGGAGTTGCCCCCCCCCCAATTTTGATTAACATTTTATACTTCCCCTCCAGTTACTGTAATACTACCATCACTGTTAAATATCGTTGTCTGACTATATGTCTGCCCAGTTTCCGTAAATACAACAGTTTCGGTAATACTACCATCATCATTAAAAGTAGTTGTTTTAACAGTTCCGTTATTAAATGATTCTGTAATTGACCCATCATCATTAAATACCGTTGTACTGTTTTCCATTCCTTGGATTGCCATCAACCCAGCACGGGTAACAGGCGTACCGGCTACGGTAGGCTCATCTGCCATTTCTACTGTTGCGTAGAATGCCTCGCCGCCTTCAGGTGTAATCTTTCGCCTGTTCGGTTGTGTAGGCTGTCTGTCTGTGAAGTTGTACATATTAACCCCCACATATAAAATCACTTTGACCGCAATACACAAACGAATCTTCAATCCTGTGAAGTGTATCATATACGGTCTGAGCAATATCCTCTAAAATATTAATATCTTCATAATCTGGATTCTGCGTGTAGTCAATTTCTCTTGTGTACCCTAAAAGAAAATTCTTTTTTATAACACTGGCATTATCCCGGATTGTGTTAATCATTGACAGGTACGGGATACTCGCCATTTCCCATAAGTACCCCGCAGAGCACATGGACTCATCTTCCACACTTTCCAACGTACGCATTGGGTATCCCCAGTCAATCAGTGCTTTTGCACACTCCATAAAATTGTATTCTATACGATTTAAGTCCGTGTAGTTTAAAGCACCTTTGAATCTATAAGGACTTCTTGGTGTGTAAAGGTCTGAGCCTTCTGAATCTTGTAAATCGTCTGTCTGACCGTATAAGTCCTCATAAACTTCTGTACCGTTTAAGTACGCTTTCACCTCTTCAATATCTGCTTGTGTTCTATCCGTTATTGGAGGTGATACAAATTGTGGATAATAGAACATTATTTAACTCCTTTTAATAGAATTCTATTACTTGGTAAGAAACATCACCAGATGCTGAAGACGAAGGCATAAGACGTATTGAGCAAGAGGTTGTAGTTAATTCGTACAGATAAGGGCAAGTTGCAGTAATATCTGAATAAGCTCTTCTGCTGCCATTAATTAAGACAATCATTTTATCTAGGTTTGTAAACCCAGATAACTCAACAACAACTTGTGTTTCTGTTGAACCACTATACGATAAAACTCCCCTCTGTATATGCCTTACCGCCCCTGTACTTGCATTTTGTAATGCCTCTATTGCAGTATTTATTCTCTCAATAGCCTGCGTTACGGTTTCATTATTCTGCTGGAGTTGTTCAACCCCCCCGCAGTTCTTCAATCTGCTGAAGTTTTAAGTCTATTTCTTCACCAAAGAATCCTAATTTATAATCTGACATTTAAACCTCCAAATCCCGGAGTGTTATAAGTCCTCGTAGATTTACCATAATTCGTTACTGTTTACCTACGGCGATTATAACACTCCTTATCAAAATGAGTCAATCAGGATTCTACGTTCGCAGTAATGAACGTAGAGGAGCCTCTGATTGCCCCGTTGTACGTGAGCTTATCTCCTACGATTGTAGCTGCGATACCGGTTTCAAAGTTACTGTCCACTGTGCACATATCTCCGATATCCACATATGGAAATCCCCGGTTTGCAACGTCATAGGTTGTTCTTCGCATGGTAGTTCCTGCAACCCAGTCTGCGTAGGCGTCTGCAACTTCCGGTGAGTCAATCAAATCATTCACCATACTGTCAAGATCCTGTCCGACAGCACCGTACTGCTTTGCGTATGACACGTCTGATGTTTCGATTGCGTATCCCTTCACCGTCACGGTTCCGGTTCCATTCAGTGTTACTTTTGTGCAATACGCGAAATGCTTTGCAGTTTCTACCACCGTTACACCACTTGTAGTAAGAGAGCAGTTCGTAAATGCCCCGGAGTGATCTAAGATGAATTCCGTTGGCTCAGTTACTGAGATTGCAACATTCTCAACAGCATTTGTCTGTGAGGACGAAACAGCGAGATGCTTATAGCTTGTGATAACGCTCCTCAGCTTTGGAATCTTAGAAGTGTCAGGCTCTGAGAGCATATTGTCGAAGGTAAGCGTAAAGTCCGTTGGGTCTGTATCCTCTCTGATAATCTGCAGATACCCGCCGCGACTGTGCGTCATAATGCAGCGTCCTGCATTGGCGATCAGCTGTAAGCATTCATTAATCGGTGCTTTCGGCAACGGAACATGCGTTGTGATGTCCTTCAGAGCATCATCAATCGAGATAACCCCGGTATACCCTGCGAAGTCAGCAACCCTTGTAGCAAGGTCATACAATGTAATTCCGTCCGCTTCATAGGTTCCTTCGGTGTAAAGGTCTGTGAGATGCGCAGACAGACCGTTTGTTTTAATCGTTACTGATACAAGACTACCCTGACCGGAAACACTGAATTCACCCGTCGAATACGTAGTGCACAGAGGTATTTCCTCGTAGGACTCCTCATCATCAGGATAAAGATACTGACCGATTGTAACGGTTACGTTCTGCCGTTCTTCAAGATATTCCCACAGGCCCGAAGGGTTTTCCGGGTCGTAACGGTGTTCTGAATCGAAAATCGTAAAGTCAAAATTGTACGTAGGGAGTTCCGTACTAAGCAGGCTCGTGGAGCGATTGAATGATGCCGAAGCAATATCGCCATCAGTAATGTATTGCAGCAGGCCGTAAATCAGCTGTGTGATACGGAATCTTCTGCATGGAATATTCGACTTTATAGCCTTAATGTCCATACTGTTGAACGCAGGTATCGGGTCCTGAAAATTGAACTTCGGGCCTGTTGGATAGTAGGTGCCGTTGAACACTTCCTCACCGTCTTTATATGCAATGACCTGAAGCTCTGAGGGGTAATCCCCTGCCGATACATCAAACTGAAAAGACAGCCCGGGAAATTCAAAGTAATCACTGAACTCTATGTGGACGGTAGGAGGGCCGCTGTATAAGCAGTCCTCCCCGGAAATTTCCGTCCCGATGTACCCCTGCCATATTGGGTTTACTTCTAATGGAACGGGCATCCTTCCGTCCAGAATCCACCGGTTTCTCTCCAATGTTACATAGGTTGACGGAACAGTAGAACCCCGGTCGATTGACACAACATTGCTGTAGGACAATTCCCCGTTTGGCGCAGTAATTGTGCTTGCACCGGGTGCATCAGGGTCTGTAACTCCGAACACAATACTGATAAATGACGGCTCACGCACAGACGCTGTGAGTGCAGATTTATAATCATTCGATACCGGATACATAAAATCACTCCCCTACATCAATGATATTGCACTTACAGTTCGCATAGTGCGTCACGTTCCCGTTGCTATCGACCCAGTAAGGCTCTGCGGTTGCGTCGCCCCAGTAGACCTTCAGGCTTCTCTTGCTTCCTGTCCGTGGGTCGAAATAGCTCAGGGTTCCGTAGAATTTGTCGATTTCTTTCAGGATCTCTCCCCACTCGCCCGCAGTAAGCCACGGCCATGTAACGCCATCAAGTTTCAGCTGCCTACGGCCTATTTTCTGAGCTACTACGACCCCGTTTGCATTACGGGCTGAATCGACAATCTGCATCCACGATTCTCCAACGCCCCTTGCGATTGTAGGGAGTGTTTTGCCGTTAATAGATATAACCGGTACATAATCTGCCATGCATCACACCCCCTATCTTGCAAATGCACCCATATCGAACTCTACGCCTTTACTTCTCGCAATCTTCTTCTGATTGGCGTAGATCTTTTCTCCGTCGAGATATACTTCCACTTTCTGCTCGCCACCTGACTGACCACCCATAACTGCTGCGACAGCCTTTGCAACACCGGCCGACACGGCGCTTACAATCTGGTCGTTATTCATTACGGTTGTGGTGTTCCCGATGCTTCCGACAAGCTCAGGCCCGGCTTCTCTCGCCATGAAGAGTTCCCCGGAAGGAACGGCACCACCAGATGCCTTCAGACGGACAGAGGATGTCTTTGAACTTACGGACGAAACGCTTATAGAGCTTGCCGCCTCCCTTGCTTCCTGTGCGGCTGAAATAATCTGTCTTGCCTGCATCTGCGTAGTGGTTACAAGGTCGGCCATGATTTTCTTAATCGTTTCAGCAATCTGCTGCAAGGACGAATACACCTGAGGGGCACTATTCTGAAGTCCATCTTTGAGCGACACCATCATCGTATCCCCATAAGTAAGAAATTCGCCCTGATCGTCCTCAGAATCTGTCATGTCGAACATAGACTGGAAGGACGTAAGCATTGTAGTGGCAAGAAATTGCGACGCGTCCACAACATCCGAAGTCATGCCAATAAATCCGTTTATAAGCCCCTGACCGGAATCTTCACCACAGGCGATTAATTCCTTTGCAGGAGACGCAATACCGAGAATATTCTTAACTCCGTTCAATAAGGATTTACCGAGTTCTTTTCCTGCATTAAGAACATTCTGCGCTTTATTTTTAACTCCATCAATGAGGCCCTGCACAATGTTATCTGCTGCTTCTGCGATTTTATCCATCGTGTCTGAAATGCCGTTTCCGATTTCTGTTACAAGACTCACACCCGCGTTGAACAAAGACACAATAAGATTCATAATACCCTGTTCGAGTGTGACTATAATTAGGCCCGCCGATTCAAGGAGCGTTCCAAGATTTGACACGATCCCCTTTGCAAGCTCCCAAATAATCTGAGCAGCTGCTACTAGAATCTGTGGGAGAGCCTGCGCAATTCCATCAATTACCGCCAAAAGAATCTTTACACCTGCAGCAATGATCTGTGGGAGATTATTTATAACCGCCACAACAAATGTCCCAATCAACTGTACTACTGCTGGAAGGATCTTCGTAAGAGCAGAAACAATCCCGGTAATTACTGCTGTGATAAGTGTTGTACCTGACGTAATCACAGTATTAAGATTCTGAGAAATCCCATTAATGAACGTCACAACAGCATCAGCGGCCATCGGGATTAACTGCGGAATAATCGTTGCCGCGCCATTCAAGAGAGACGTAAGCATACTTGCGCCTGTGTCAATTAAACCCGGGAGCGCATCATTAAGACCACTGATGAAATTAGCCACTGCATCCCCACCCGCACTCACAAGACCGGAAAAATCTGTGTTCTGCATGAAATTCACAATTTCATCCCAGTGCGTGTAGACCGTGGTGGCTGCAAGCGCAATACCGCCGAGAGCAGCAGTAATGATACCCGGGAGTGCGCCGAATTTCAGTCCTACTCCCACAGCAGCAAGACCAATACCAGCAATCGCCTGTGCAAACGTGGCAGCAGATGCATCGCCGCTAATAATCTCTCTAAACGATGTTACAAGCATTCCCACACCGGACGCCACGAGAAGCAGCGCTTTATAGGTTGTTCCGAGTGGTGAATTTTTGAAAATCATATCGATAGCAAGGAACCCTGCTGCTACTCCTGCAATCTTTTCCAGAAGAGATCCCC
>JBJEME010000053.1:0-3638 GCA_051879515.1 Lachnospira sp.
CCGCCAATGGCTTTCCGGCTAGTTCCGGGTGATGTAAATGCTCAATCGCTGCATAGGTAGGTAAGAGAAAAGCATTACTGCTCTTCCCTCCCATAAGAACCGTACGTGATAGTTTCCCATCATACGGCTCAAGCCTTAATTAAATGTAATACTGCCGTAATACACCGCCACATCATTCATATACTGTTATAAAATTGCTTGTTTTATTATTCTTTCTTTTCTCCAAATAATCTTGCCAGTTTATATCGTACGGATTGGCATCAACTTTAATCATTGTATGTCTTGTAATCCTTGTATCTCCTGCGTAGACAAGGGATATAAAGCTATCTGTATCTATCTTTTCACTAAAGGACCACATCCTGTTACCAATTTTGTGGAAGTATTTATCCTTTATCCACCGTGCACTCTTTCTCTTATGTCTCCGTTTCGCCCATCTCCAAAGTGCTTCAAATATTTGATAATCTACATACCGAAAGGCTTCTGTTGAAACATTGTGCTTATGGAAGTTAACCCAACCTCTTATCATAGGATTTAGTTTGTTAATTAAATCGGACTGCTTCGCTGTTTTAAATGCTTTAATTGTTCCTCTGCATTTTCTCAAGAATGTCTTTATATTCTCTTTGGATGGCTTGGTTAGAAGTTTATCGCCATACTTTCGAATATTGCATCCTAAGAAATCAAAACCATCATGTATGTTTGTTATAACCGTTTTCTCATCGGATAATTCGAGTCCTCGTTCTTTCATGAATGCTTTTACAAGAGGAAGGACTTCCTCTTCTAATCTTTCTTTAGAATCCCCTGTAATAATGAAATCATCAGCGTATCTCACCATATTAACCTTGGGATTTATAATCTTTCCGTTTTCCCAGCGTCTCTTGAAGTGCTCCTTTAATAAAGGTTCTAAACCATCTAGGACTGCATTACATAGAGTTGGAGAAATTGCTCCACCTTGTGGTGTTCCTTGTATTGTGTCAAACCATTTTCCGCTTTCTATGTAACCAGCTTTAAGAAACTTTTCTAAAATAGTAGTGTCCATGCATATATTTTCCAGCATCCACTTATGATTAATGTTGTCAAAACATCCCTTTATATCTCCTTCCAAAATCCATTCGGGAGCTGATTTTCGCGCAAGGTCTGCGAAGCACAATTCGATTGCATCCTGCACACATCTATTAGCCCTAAATCCCATTGAACATCTGTCTGCAACAGTTTCTGTTACTGGTTCTAACGCTAATCTATATAATGTCTGCATTGCTCTGTCTATCATTGTTGGGATGCTTAGAGGTCTCTTTTTTCCGTTTTTCTTGCGAATATATACTCTACGAAGTGGTTGAGGTTGGTATCCTCTACGATTCAGTGTTTTGATAGCTTTAAATTTATCATCACTGGATTTCCAACAAATTCCGTCAACACCTGGTGTATTCTTTCCTTTGTTGGTTGTTACTCTTTTTACAGCAATTGCTTTTGCATAGAATGAATGCACAAGAGTCCACTGCAAAGCTTTAACTTTGTTATACCGTTTCTCCTGTACTGACTTTACAATACGCATCTGAAGTTTCTTAACCTCGTATTCCGCCTTGACAAAATCAATGTCTTCCCAGCGTCTAATTTGATTAGTTGGTGCACACGATTGTTCGTACATTTGCTTTCCACCTTTCAGAAATTCTTCAAATTATCTTGTAACATAAGACCTAATGGAAGTCTGCCCTCTTTCGAGTGAAATATATATTTCTATCTTCAACATTACATTGAAGCCTTCGCTTTTTCCATTTTCCTTTACCCACAAATCCATTGATTTTCCTTACGGAATATCTACCTTAAATGATTAATATAAGGAAATTTATGGGCTTACCCTGTTTCAACACCATTAAGGCTAATAGGTTAGGCTCCACCTTTTTGCCGACGATTATTTTGTCCGTGTAGTTATTACTGCATTCACTATCCAATCGTATTCCCATTTTGGGTCAAGCCTTTGAGTAGCTTAAGCTTGTTCATCATAACGGCATTTATCAGCGGTTCAGTTATCTTAGCCATACTATTCCAACCAATCTCCCCCACCATTGCTACTATGGTGGTCTTTTCCTCTCACAATTCCAATTCAGTGCTTTGCACTGGGAGATTTTGTCTTATCTTGTTTCCTCACACCAGTTACCTTAGTGCTTTGTAGATAATAGGTTCAGCCAACGGAATGACTGGTCTCTTTATTGAGACACTTAATGGTGCGACTTTTCAGGTCACACACAGCAGTTGATATCACTATGCAATATGGTTCGCTCCATTTCTCATTCACCTCCAGTCTGTTCTATTGAAAGAAGCTTTCTATCACTTCTTACAGGCTCAAGTATAACTCTCTTATAAAGCGATTGTCAACGGACACATGTGTCCCTTTTTCTCTTAATTGGCGATTTTATGCTTGAAAAAATCTATTTGCTGATATATACTATAGGGGAAATCGAGACACTAAATCATCTTAGAAACGAGGCGAATTTATGAGAAATATCGGTGAAATCATTTCTTCCAACAGAAAGAAAATGAAACTGTCCCAGCCAATGTTAGCTGAACTATTACAGAAAGAAGGCATCAACCTCTCAGCAAAAGCAATCTCCAAATGGGAGACAAATGCCACTGAACCAAGTATTGCTACTTTCATGACCGTTTGCAAAGTGCTGAACATTACAAATATATATGAAGCATATTTCGGGGAAAATCCATCCGATCCGCTTTCTACTCTTAATGAAGTAGGAAAAGAAAAGGCTTTAGACTATATTGATTTGTTGCATTTTAGCGACAAGTATACAAAGCAATCCTGCAAAATTATCCCATTTAGCAGATATATTGATGTCTACGAAAACGCTGTTTCTGCCGGAACCGGAAACTTCCTTGTGGATGGACCAAAAGAAACGATTCAGCTTACGAAAGATATCATACCGGAATCCGCAAGCTTCGGTGTAAAAATCAGTGGTGACAGTATGGAACCCGAATTTGAAGACGGGCAGATTGCATGGGTATTAAAGCAAGATATGGTTGAAAATGGAGAAATCGGAATCTTCTCTCTGAACGGAGAAGCTTATATTAAGAAATTGCAGGATGACCAAAATGGAGTTTTCCTTATTTCCCTAAACGAGAAATACCCTCCGATTCCGGTTAGAGAACATGACCGTTTTGATATACTGGGAAAAGTAGTTGGAAAAAATCATCCAAACGATATCAAAGAATACCTACAATAATCAAGTCCTTCTTTTGGGACAGTATTTTCTGTATCATTTGTAATATAAGATATGTATGAAGGAAGGTGTTTGCCATGGCGGTCGTTAATAACCTGAAAACAATTCGTGAATCACGAGGTCTTCTGCAAGAGGATATAGCCTCTGCCACCGGATTCTGCACAAAAACTATCAGCAGAGTGGAACGTGGTGAACGGGCTCCATCCGCTGAATTTATGCTCCGAATTGCAGCATACTTTAATCTGCTTGTTGAAGATGTATTTAAGTTGGAAGAGCACTGATTGGTGCTCTTCCATTTTCCTGTGCTCACTAATAGTATAAATCCTTTTTAATTAATTCTATACATCATCAATTCGACAAACTGGAAGTTGTCGAGTTCTTGTATAAAAATATAGCAATTTCATTCTATCGAGA
>JBJEME010000054.1:0-12111 GCA_051879515.1 Lachnospira sp.
TCAGAAAATTTATTTTGAAATCAAATAATCTGTATTTTACTTTTATTTACACTATTTATTAGTGGAAAATACTGTTTTGTATGCTAAAGTTATTATTATGAAAATGTTGGATTTTGTCAATAGATATTACAAATGTATACAATAGAGGTTAAAAAAATGTCAAGACTCATTAGCGAAGATAAAAGAAATATGATATTAAACGGGAATCTGGTTAAGGCAATTCTTATGCTTGCGATTCCGGTTATGATTAATAGCTTCATTCAGTCGATGTATAATCTTACAGATACATTTTGGCTTGGAAAGATTGGAACAAATAATCAGGCAGCCATAACACTTGTATCTCCATTTCAGAATATACTGATTAACTTTGGAGCGGGTATTACAACTGCAGGTTCAATACTTATTTCACAGTATCTTGGAGCAAAGGAGGATGCGCAGGCCAATTCCATGGCTAATCATATATGTATCACGGCGCTGGGATTTTCTATAGTTTGCGCGATTTTGTGCTGGATGATTTCGCCGGGTATGGTAAGATGGCTTGGCGCGGAAGGTGTAATTTACAATTATGGACTTTCATATTTAAGAATAGTTGTTCTTGATTTGCCGTTTCTTTTTACAATCAATTTATATACGGCAGTAAAACAGGCGCAGGGAGATACAGTCAGACCGATGCTGCTTAACTTTCTGGGTGTTTCTGTGAATTTAATTCTTGACCCTCTTTTTCTTATTGTTTTTAAATGGGGGATAGCAGGTGCTGCGCTCGCAACACTCCTTGCCAAAATTCCAAGCGCAATAGTGGGATTTGTGGCACTCACAAGACCACACCAGCTTGTAAGAATATCTTTTAAAGGTTTTCATTTTGAAAAAAAGAAGGTTGGGGATATTGTAAGAATAGGTTTGCCAACGGCTATTGGTGGAAGTACAATGCAGTTAGGATTTCTCCTTATGACTAAAAATGTTAATGTGTATGGTCCTGTTGCCATGACTGCTTACGGAATAGGCAATAAAATTAACAGTATTATAACAATGCCTGCCAATGGAATAGGTTCTGCCATGTCTACAATTGTCGGACAGAATATGGGAGCCGGAAATAGGGAGAGAGCGGATAAAGGGTATCATATTGCGTTGAGATTTGGTGCTGTTTTTTTATTTGTTCTGGGTATGATTCTTTCACGGAGATTTATTGCAGAGCCTATGGTGCGCTTCTTTACATCAGATGAGCAGGTAGTTCCTCTTGCAACGGATTTCTTATCAATTATGGCATTCTGGTGCTGGAATAATGCATTCTACAATGTTACGCAGGGATTGTTCCAGGGCAGCGGTCACACATTGATTACCATGGCAGTGGATGCTACGAGAATATGGGTATTCAGATTTCTAACACTGTGGATATGTCAGTCTGTATTAAAGATGGGAGTAGAGAGTGTGTGGTATGCTGTTGTGGTCAGCAATGCTACGTCAGCTTTAATTTTATATATTTTATACTGGACCGGAATATGGAAAAAATCTACAATCAAAATTGAAAAAAAAGAGGAAAAATAAAATGTCTGATTCCGATTGTACTTGCATTTGTACAATCCATTTACTATAATATATCTGATAATGTATACAATAAATGGAGAGTTTGTGCATGGATAGTATTCGATTAAAAGCACGTGCAAAGATTAATCTTGGATTGGATGTCCTTGGAAAAAGGGATAACGGATACCATGATGTGCGTATGATTATGCAGACTATTGGAATATATGACAGACTTATTTTTACCAAGCTGCATGAGAATGAGATAAAGATACACACCAATCTGGGATTTCTTCCGGTTAATGAGAATAATCTCATATATAAGGCAATTAAGCTTATGCAGGATGAGTATGGTATAACCGGTGGCGTAGATGTGGATTTGAATAAGTTCATTCCGGTTGCCGCAGGTATGGCAGGTGGAAGTTCAGATGCAGCGGTGACACTTCTTGCAATGAACAGGCTTTATGATCTCGGATTATCCATGGAAAGACTTATGGAGTTGGGCGTTAAGATTGGTGCGGATGTGCCATTCTGTATTATGAGAGGAACTGCACTGGCAGAAGGCATAGGGGAAAAACTCACCAGATTGCCGGATATGCCAAGGACATGGATATTGGTTGCAAAACCGCCGATAAATGTTTCGACTAAGCTTGTTTATGAGAGTCTTGATATGAGCAGTGATATTGTACATCCCAATATAGATGCTATTATTGAAGCTATAAGCAGGGGCGATGTTTGCGGCGTTGCAAAGAATATAGGTAATGTCCTTGAGTCAGTAACAATACCGATGTATCCTGTGATAGACAGTATTAAGAAGGATATGATGGATAACGGAGCTGTCAATGCGATGATGAGTGGCAGCGGACCGACAGTATTTGGTATATTCGCAGAGGAAAAGGATGCACTTTCGTGTCAGAAGTTCTTAAAAGATAAGAAAGATGCGCGTCAGGTATATATTACAGAAACTTTTAATTAACAGAATCGGGGAATATTAGGGGAAATAGAAGTATATTATATCGTGTTGACGGAGGATGAGTATTATGAAGGGTGAATTAAAGATGGATGTTAATGAATATCTTCCACTTAGAGATGTTGTATTTAATACTTTAAGACAGGCAATTCTGCGTGGAGAGATGGAACCTGGAGAAAGGCTTATGGAGATACAGCTTGCGCAGAAGCTTGGGGTCAGCAGGACACCAATCAGGGAAGCTATCAGAAAGCTTGAACTTGAAGGCCTTGTTGTTATGATTCCGCGAAAGGGAGCTGAGGTTGCGCATATCACTGAGAAGGATATGAAGGACGTTCTGGAGGTAAGATGTGCGCTTGAGGAGCTGGCAGCTACGCTGGCTGTAAAGAATGTCACTTCTGAAAGAATCAGCGAGTTAAAAGCTGCCAATAAAGTATTTGAAACGGCAATTGTATCTAAGGATGTGGTTAATATTGTCGATGCAGATGTGTCATTTCATGATATTATCTATGCAATGACCAACAACCAGAGGCTGGTTCAGATTATCAACAACCTAAGGGAGCAGATGTACCGGTACAGATTAGAGTATGTTAAGGATGCACGTACACATTCTATTCTTATCAGCGAGCATAATGATATAATAAAGAGACTTGATGAGAGGAATGTGGAGGATGTGAAAGCAGTTGTACGTCAACATATAAACAATCAGGAGAAGGGAATTAAAAGGCTTCTGAATAAATGATTTTTGAATAGATTGGGAAAAAAGGGTAATAATCTCCATAGATTAAGAATCTATGGAGGTTATTTTATGAATAGGACAAAATGTTTACATATCAGGTTTATAATGTTTATAATACTTGTAACATTTGTGGCAGTATTATCCATTGTGGTGGTTAAGGCAAAACAGCAGGCACGAATCGATGAACTTCAGAAAGGAATAGCAGATGAGATAATAAGGTTTCACATCAGAGCCAACAGCGATTCAGAGGAAGACCAGCAATTGAAGCTGCTGGTAAAAGAAAGAGTTGTAGAATACGTGAAACCACTGCTTTCACAGTCAAAGGGGATTGATGAGTCGCGGAGGATACTCACAGAAGAGTCGGATAATATAAGGAAGATTGCACTGGATACAATAGAAGAAGAGGGTTATAATTATGATGTTGCAGTGTATTTTGAAGAATCATATTTTCCAATGAAAATGTATGGAGATTTGTCATTTCCACCCGGAGAATATGAAGCTTTCAGAATAGATATAGGCGAAAGCGCAGGAAAAAACTGGTGGTGTGTTTTATATCCGCCATTATGTTTTGTGGATTCTGTTTACGCGGAGGTTCCGGAAGAATCCAGAAAACAGCTGGAAGAGTGTTTAAGTGCAGATGAATATGATGTTGTAACAGGAAATGAAAATCTTGAATTCAGTTTTAAGTATCTGACTTTTTTGAACGGCATTTTTGAATGAGGAGAGAAGAACATTGAAGGATAAAGTATTTATAAAAATCAAAGGATTATCCCTTAGTAAGCAGGGTGAACCGGCTAATGAAAGCATATCACTTGCACAGGATGAAACCTTTGCCGCTGAGACAGAGGATATGGAGGAAGACAGCGTAGAAACTATTAGTGTAGGAAGCTATAAAGTGGTTAATGGCAAAGAATGTATACACTTTGAGGAATGCTACGATGGGGAAACGGAAAAATCAAGCAATATTATAAAATTTACAGAGAATGAGGTACAGGTTTCAAAGAAGGGCGCAATAACAGCACATATGGATTTCAAGCGTGGAGAAAAGACAATGACCTTCTATGAGACTCCGTTCGGAAATATATATCTGGGTATATTCACCAGAGATATAAGAATAGAAAGAAGTGTGGATGAAATAAGGATTTCTATTGAATATGCTCTTGAAGTAAATTATGAGCAGTTGAATGAGTGCAGGGTTTCTATTTCTATTTCGTCAAATTTTGAAATTTAAATATGATTGTGTTATAATGAGCGTTAGCGAGTCAGAGGGAGCCTGCTTAATCTTTACGAGCAGTGAACTGCGCTCACGGGCTTTGCCTGATTGTCAGGATGATAAAATATGCTCAGGCAGAAAAATAGAAAACAGGAGGACGATAAAATGAGCAACAGAATGATTTCAGAGTCGGTAATTTATATAGGAGCTGACGACCATAAGATAGATTTATTTGAGAGCCAGTATGCTGTTCCTAATGGAGTATCGTACAACTCATACATAATTATGGACGAAAAGATAGCGGTAATGGATACTGTGGACTGGAGAGTGACGGATGAGTGGTTTGATAAGCTTGAGAAGGAACTTTCAGGTAAGACTCCGGAATATCTGGTTATTTCTCATTTAGAGCCAGACCATGCATCTAACATTGGCAGATTCATGGAAAAGTATCCGGAAGTTAAGATTATAGGAAATGCGAAAACGTTTGCTATGCTTCCACAGTTCTTTGATTTAAAATTACAAGAAGACCAGAAAGTAGTTGTGAAGGAAGGCGACAAGATTTCATTAGGTGAGCATACACTGGTATTCTACATGGCTCCGATGGTTCACTGGCCAGAGGTTATGGTTACATATGAGGAGAAAGAAAAAATTCTATTCTCAGCGGATGGATTTGGTAAATTTGGTGCATTAGATATTGACGAAGATTGGACAGATGAAGCCAGAAGATATTATTTCAACATTGTTGGCAAATACGGTGCTCCTGTTCAGGCTCTGCTTAAGAAGGCAGCAACACTTGATATAAGCATGATTTGCCCGCTTCACGGACCTGTCCTTAAGGAGAATCTGGAATATTACATAGGTTTATATGATAAATGGAGTAAATATGAGCCTGAATGTGAAGGAATATTTATAGCATATTCATCCATTCATGGAAATACTGCAAAGGCTGCAAAAGAACTGGCATCTATGTTGGAAAATAATGGAGCAAATGTTATAACAGCAGATCTTTCACGGGTAGATATGTCTAAATGTGTGGAAAATGCTTTCCGTTATGACAGGCTTGTCCTCGCTGCTCCTACTTACGATGGAGGTTTATTCCCTTGCATGGAAGATTTTCTTCACCATTTGTCTTCAAAAGCATTCCAGAACAGAACTGTCGGACTCATTGAAAATGGTTCATGGGGGCCAATGGCTGCAAAGAAAATGAAAGAAGCTTTAGAGGGAATGAAAAATATCACTGTGCTGGAACCGGTTGTTACTATAAAATCAGTTATGAAGAATTCTGATAAGGAAGCGATGGAGGCACTTTTAAAGGCTCTTATATAGTTGAGAGCCAGTTTGACCCTGGTATCATGATATATAAAAAAGTCTGTGGCTTGAATGGTAAAAACATAAAAGCTACAGACTTTTTTAAGCATATTATTCTTATTTCTTCTTTGAGAAGAATCTCTTAAGTCCCTTCTTCTTAGGTTCCTCTACAACGAACTTGCCACCTCTTACGGATTTAATGCCAACGATATAGATTCCACTCACTTCAGCTTTAATCTCAGCCTTAACAGGAACCTGGTCAAATACCTTAGGGTCACATAAAAGAGTCATAACCTTAGGTCCAATCTTTGCCTTTACAACAGGCATCTTGGTGCGTCGCATCATCTTAGGTGTCTGGTCAAGAACTATCTTTGGAAGACCTGCATCCATAAGCTTCATCTTCTTTTTATCAATTACCAGCATTGACATAATCTGTTTAGCAGCATCTATCTGGGCCTGTGAGGCTTCCTGCTTCTTGCGGAGTTTATTGCCGACAAAATATAGTACTACAAGTGCAATAACAAGTATGGCAATAATTACCAACATAACAATCATCCATGGTTTCATGTAATAAATCCTCCAAAATATAAATCTAAAGTATTATAGCATGTATCTGATTAAATTCCAAATAAATTATTAAATAAGAGACTTATTTTTTTCGTATCTTTCGGTAATAATGTTGCGGGTATATTCCGCTATATTCTTCTTATCCTCAGGAGCCAGTTCTTTTAATACAATTGGTTCACAGAACTCCACTATAACGTGGGTTTTCTTGATAAGCGGGAAGTGGTCCTCAAAGCATGCTGCTGTGTTGTTTATTACCATTGGAATAATTTTGCAACCGGACTTTTCTGCCAGCTTAAAGCTTCCTGCGTGAAAAGGAAGAGTTCCGTCTGTACTTTTGTTGCGGGTTCCTTCCGGGAAGATAACCATACTTATGCCGTTCTTTAACTGTTCTACACCTTTCAGGATACATTTTAATCCCTCGCGTCCATTATCTCTGTCGAGAAACAGGCAGTAAAGGTAAACCATCCATCGGTGCAGAATAGGTACTTTGCCGGTTTCTTTCTTGGCAATATAACCGGTTTTGTCTTTCATAAGAATATAGGTAACAAGAACATCAAAGAAACCGTGATGATTGCCTATATATACCACAGCCTCGTCCTTTGGAACATTCTCAAGACCAATTACAGTAGTTTTGGTTCCTGAAATAAATAATACTCCCCTGAAAACAAATTGAACGAATCTTAAAGAACTGATATCTTTGGCATCCTGGTTGATTTTTCCAATAACCCATTCCAAAGGGAGAAGAATGAGGCTTAAAACAATAATAATAATTGCATATGGAATCATTAATAATAATCGTATCATTGTAGCTCCTTAATAATAAACTGATAGACATAATTAAGTACATTTTAAATCATAATAAGTAAAATAGTCTACAAAAAAATGAAAAAAATGTGAAACTTCTTTTATTTTTTTGCTATATATGATATAACTTATTAGTCTTGCACGTTTGTAAAAGACGATTAATTTTTTAGAAATGAGGGTTTTTATGAGAAAGAAAATATTTAGTCTTATGCTGGTTCTTACAATGGCTGCTTCATTTGTGGCGTGTGGTAAGGACAAGAATACCGATAAAGAAAAAAAGGTTTCCACTGTTAACAGGGAAATGGAAGCCAGTGAATATGCTGATTTTATTGTGGAATGTGCCAATGAGTATAAGAATTACATTACATTGGGACAGTATAAAAATCGCGATATTGATGATGTAGATATAGCTGAGTACACGGTGACAGATGAATCTGTTGATGATTATATCCAGAAACTACTCAGCAGCACTGCCACAAGCAGAGAGGTAACTGAAGGCGTTACAAAGAAAGGTGATACAATTAAGCTTGATTATAGCGGAAAGCTTAACGGGGAAGCATTTTCAGGGGGAACGGCAACCAATGCTTCTTATGTTATAGGTTCAGGTGGATTTATTAGTGATCTTGATGAGGGGCTGGCAGGTCTTACAGTTGGTCAGGAATATGATATTCCATGTACATTTCCGGCTAATTACGGAACCTCAACTTTGGCTGGAAAGGATGTTATTTTTACAGTGAAGGTTCTTTCGATTCAAGTGCAGGATGTGCCTGAGTTAACTGATGAGTGGGTTGCAGAGTATGCTGAACCGGCAGGTCTTTCAGGCTCAAATGTGGAGGAATTTAAAAAGGCTGTCAATGATTATCTTGTTAAAACTGCTGATGAAGCACTCGTAAGTGCAAGATATGCAAGCATTTACTCAAAGCTTAAAGAAGAAATGGAAGTTACAGATTATCCTTCTGAAGAGTTAGAATATACAAAGAATACAATAGATGAAAATATAAAGACTGAATTTAACAGTAACGCATCATTGTACGGAATCAGCGACCTGGTAGTATATGTTTCATCATTCTACTATGAATTTGCAGATTGTACTACAATGGATGATTATAATAAAGTTGTTGAGGACACTGCGAAGGAATTCCTTTTTGAAAAGATGATGATTTTCATGGTTGCAGAAGAAAATGGTATTACTGTATCAGAGGAAGAGATTATGCAAAAGGGTGAGGAAGTTGCTGAATTGTACGAATACGAGAACTTCGATGCGATTATTGCGCAGTTTGGCAAAGAAATGATCTGCGAAGCAGGATATGAGGTTCTTTGTGATAAGGTAGTCAGATTTATATCAGAAAATAACAATTAATATGTAATACATTTGGATGAAAAGGTAAGAAAGACAGGAAGAAGAAAATGGATCAATTTGTGCCAAAGCTGTTTGATGTCATGAAGACATATTCAAAGCAGCAGTTAATCAAGGATATTATTTCAGGAATTATAGTCGCAATAATAGCATTGCCATTGTCAATAGCTCTGGCTCTTGCGTCAGGTGTTGGCCCTGAACAGGGTATTTATACAGCAATTTTTGCAGGGTTTGTTATTTCGTTCTTAGGCGGAAGCCGTGTTCAGATAGCCGGACCGACAGCAGCATTTGCAACCATTGTAGCAGGTATTGTCGCTGTAAACGGTATGGATGGACTGATTGTTGCCACAATAATGGCAGGTGTAATTCTTATTGTAATGGGATTCCTCAAATTTGGTAATCTTATTAGATTTATTCCTTATACAATAACAACAGGATTTACATTTGGTATAGCAGTAACAATTGTAATAGGGCAGATTAAAGATTTTCTTGGACTTGATTATGCCGGATATACAGGCGCTACAATAGAAACCATAGATAAAATCAAGGCAATTGTAAAATGTATTGATACATTTAACTGGCAGGCGCTGGTTGTGGGACTTGTAGCTCTCGCTATTCAGATTATATGGCCCAAATTTAAAAAGCTGGATAAGATTCCGGCATCGCTTGTTGCAGTTATTGTGGCAGTTATAATGGTTAAGCTTGGTATGAATGCAAAGACAATCGGAGACTTATATACAATCTCAAGTGAACTTCCGGGATTTCATTTTCCAAGTGTAAGTCTTACAATGATTAAGGAGCTTCTTCCGGATGCATTTACAATTGCGATTCTTGCAGGAATTGAGTCACTTCTTTCCTGTGTGGTGTCTGATGGTATGATTGGAAGTCGTCACAAGCCTAATATGGAGCTTGTAGCGCAGGGCGCCGGAAACCTTGTATCAGCTTTATTCGGGGGTATTCCTGCTACAGGAGCTATTGCCCGTACAGCAGCTAATGTCAAAAATGGCGGACGTACACCAATAGCAGGTATGGTGCATTCAGTAACACTTCTTATCATTCTGCTTGTGCTCATGCCATACGCTGCATGGATTCCAATGCCTGCAATTGCAGCAATTCTTTTTATGGTAGCCTATAATATGAGTGGATGGAGAGAGATTGTTTCTCTGTTAAAGACAGCTCCAAAGAGCGATATTCTTGTTCTGCTCACAACAGGAATTCTTACTATTGTATTTGACCTGGTTGTAGCTATTGAAGTTGGCATTGTACTTGCGGCTCTTCTTTTCCTTAAGAGAATGGCTGATGTTACGGAGGTTAAGAGCTGGAAGTATATCGGACAGGATATAGATGAGAATAATGATCCTGAAGCTATCAGACTTAAGAAGGTTCCTGAGGGAACTCTTGTTTATGAAATAATCGGACCTATGTTCTTTGCAGCTGCTGACAAGTGCATGAACATACAGCTTGATTCAAGTGTGAAAGTTGTAGTAATCCGTATGCGTGGTGTTCCTGCAATGGATGTCACAGCACTCAGGTCTTTAAAGAATATAAGTTCAATGTGTAAAAAGCGTAATGTAACATTACTTCTTTCACATGTTCAGGAACAACCAAAGACGATGATGGAGCATGCCGGATTTGTCAAAGAAGTTGGAGAAGAGAACTTCTGTGAAAACATTGATGCTGCACTTGACCGTGCAGAAAAGCTTATTGGTGGGGCTTCCGTGTAGGAAGCTCCATTTTTTTGCCAATTTAACTCAGCATATGTCGTGAGATAAGCTATAAAATTATTGTATTTTTTTTAGTACCATAAAAATTAAGTATTGATTTTGTCATTATTGGGTAATAGAATAAACGGAAAAAAGGAGGAATAATGATGAAGCAACATAATAGGAACAGTAGATTTAACATAATAATTCTGACTGCTATTGCGGTATGCGCGGCGGTTGTATCAGTGTTTATTTCAGCTTCTATGATTGTATCTGCTGGTACAGCATATAGGTTGACATATGCAGGAAGCAGTAAGCCGGCAAGTGTGACATTACCTGCGGATTGTGAGGTTGAATCAACAGATGTTATTACATTGCAAAAGTATGATGATATAGCAAATGAAAGTGGTTACAGTTATACATTTTCAAAATGGAAGATTGATAAGAGCTCATATGCAGATCTTTCTGCAAATCCAGATGGGTCTTATACTCTGACTAATTTCAGTCATGACACAAAGGCCACTGCAGTATGGGAGAAAACGGCTCTTTCGCAGACATTAACTTATGAATGGGGTTCATTACCTGCAGAGTGGGGAGGTACTGTACCGGCAGAGTTAGGGACACTTCCATCACCTGTATCAGGTGTTACCGGGGAAAAGATCACATTAGACACTACTCTTACCAAAGATTTAAATGTTCAGTATAACGGTAAGAACTATGTGTTTAGCGGTTGGATTCCAGCAGGAGAAACAAAGGCAGCAACATCGGTAAAGCTTAAAGACGGAGATGACAATAATACTGTATACGGTGTATGGGTGGAAGAGACATACCAGTGGAAAACAAGTGGAAATGTTCTGCAGTTTAACAGAATAGGTCAGGTAAGTAGTACACCTAGTGCCGGCTCAATTAAAATTGAACAATATATTTCTTCTCTTGATGCAGATGGAAATGTGGTTGAAACCAAAGAGACACTTGATAACTTTGTTTTTAATTACAATGGCGTTGACGGATATGCCAGTGTTGATATATTGGTGACACCACTTCAGGCGGATTACTATATTTATAAGATAGAATATGAGGCATGTTATTCGTCACAAGGACCGGTTAATACCAGTTGGAGAAATTCGGATGATGGTACAACAGGCGAATTGACGTCATTCCATTGTGATAATATTACAGATGGCACAACTTTAAAAGTGTATGTGACAAAAGGTTATGGCGTCTCATATAATCTGAACGAAGATGGTACATTAAAATCTGATAATTCAGATGGCATACTCTCTTCAGATTTACCGGTAGATTCAAAGCTTTATACACCATTTAAGGTTGAAGCAAATATCACACAGTGTATGTTAAATACAACATTTCATAATTCATGTAACGAGACTAAATGGAATACGTTTTCTCTTGATACATATACAACAGCATTTGTCAGTGGCTGCAAGCTTTCTAACACATTGGAGGTAGCATCGGAAGCAACTATTTCTACTGACAAGTCAGGTGACTGGAGATTTGCAGGAAAAACATCAGGTGGAGAATGGAATGCAAAGACAGGTACTAATTATTCAGGAAGTCTGGATTTGACTTCTTTGAAGAGTGGGGACAGTTTTGCGGCATTTTTGGATTTATTGTCATCAAATGCAATTACATTTACAACTTATGTAGTTCCGAACAAGTATACAGTAACCTACACAGACGGAGTAAATGGAACAGAGTTGTTTGAAGACCAGAAGTATACTGATTTAGCATATGGAACAACAACACCGGCGTTTGTGGGAACACCAGAAAGAGAAGGCTATACCTTCAAGGGCTGGGATAAAACAATAGCCACAACAGTAACAGAGGATGTGGTATATACAGCTCAGTGGGAGATAAACAAATATACAGTAACCTACACAGACGGAGTAAATGGAACAGAGTTGTTTGAAGACCAGA
>JBJEME010000054.1:12211-16283 GCA_051879515.1 Lachnospira sp.
AACACCGGCGTTTGTGGGAACACCAGAAAGAGAAGGCTATACCTTCAAGGGCTGGAATAAGACAATAGCCACAACAGTAACAGAGGATATAGTATATACAGCTCAGTGGGAGATTGTCGAAACTGAGGAAGAGCAACCAGTTACAGGAGATGCCTCTCCTATAGGAATATTGTTAATTCTTATGATAGTATCAGGATTAACTGTTCTTGGTGTATATAAAAAGAAGATGTTAACTAAATAATACAATTGCGAAAAATTTGCCACCCGACGGGTGGCAAATTTTTATTTAGAGAGTGATATAATTATACACAGGAATAGGCAATTATTCCAAAGAAAAAGATAATTACTACTAATAGAAGGTCAAGAAGAAGTATTCCAAGGAGTCTTATGAATATATTATCACTTTTACATAAAGGCATCAGATTATACAGATTCAAATAGTTAAATGAGCCAAACACAACTGATAGTGACAGGCAAAATATGATTATTCGCATAGTAACAGCCTGAGGCACTGTTGCTTTTTCAAATGTCATGGCAACGCACATCCACACTATGAAGATATAATAAAGCGTTGCGAAAAGCATTTTGTAGGGAGTGCAGGTTCTGTATCCGGGAAGTATAAAACGTTTGATTTTGTCAGGAATTATGTTAGAAAAGTCATGCCTTAGAGGCTCCTTTTCTTTCTTCCTGAAAATGTCGCATTTTTTCAATTCGTGGCACAAATCTGATACGGATTTATACCTTTT
This sequence comes from Lachnospira sp., assembly GCA_051879515.1. Taxonomy (GTDB): domain Bacteria; phylum Bacillota; class Clostridia; order Lachnospirales; family Lachnospiraceae; genus Lachnospira. The sequence continues at coordinate 12,958 of JBJEME010000054.1, forward strand.
GGTATGGTCAATCTGAGTGGCAGTATTTATAATTGTTTTGAGTCTGTTTATGCAGTTCTTATTATCAGGAGTAACTTCAATGCAGTCAAGCAGATTGCCAAGAAGTATGCCTAAAGAATAAATGTCTGTCTGGATAGTGGATGCTCCAAAACCATACTGTTCAGGAGCTGCGTAACCGCTGGTTCCCAACAAAACAGTGTCAGTTGTGGCTTTGTCAGAATAATACTTGGCAGCATTAAAATCTATGAGATATGTGCACCCACAGTTTGATATAATAACGTTGGAGGGCTTGATATCCCTATGTATGACAGGTGGCTCAAGGCTGTGTAGAGATTCAAGAATGAGACAAAGATCATACGTGTATTTAAAAATATCTTTGAGAGAAAGCATGCCGTAGTTAATCTTATCCTGAAGAGTTTCCCCTGAAATGTATTCTTCAATTACTGTAAGGTGATTATCTTCTTCGTAAACATCCATAATCCGTGGTACATTTTTAATCGGATTATTGAGAAGATAATCGTATACCGAACGGTTATATATTTCCAGAATCTTTTTTATGTAGATTTTGCGGGTGGGCTCATGCATCACAAGAAAAATATTGTGCTCAGAGTTTATGGTCGCGATTGTTTTGTAATCGTCCATGGAAGAAATATCCTTTCTCTAGTTCGTAAAAATGTGTTTTACACCGGACGTTGTGAAATTTTAATATATTGCCGCCGGACACGCTTTTGCTTCGTTGCAAAGCGCAACGGTGCATAAGCGGCTAAATATAAGCCGCTAAGCACCGGCGTTTGCAAATAGTCCGGCTTGCAATATAGTAAAATTGCACAACTGTTCGGTGAAAGAAACAATTATAACGAAACATACCGCTATGTGAATAGGAGCGACAAGTAGCGCGAGCGTGCCTGCGTATGAATGATTCTAATTCACACCATCACATATCGAAATGTTTCTATCCACACTATTATAGCAGATTGCAGGGAGGTAGTGAACATGAAATCAACAGAGGAATTGGAAAATGTATTGGGAAGTACACATTTAAGACAGTTTGACAATTTTGTGGAAGATAACAAAAAGTCAATGATGAATGAGGCTGAGAGCTTCTCTGTGTATGTAAAGGATTTAATAAAAGAAAAAGGACTTACCCAGCAGTCAGTTTTTCTAAAGGCAGATTTGCCGGAGCGATACGGGTATAAGCTTTTGTCAGGTGAAAAAAGGACGAAGCAGAGAGACACAATATTAAGGATATGTTATGCCGCCGAATTTACGTTAGAACAGACGCAAAAGGCGCTTAAGAAGTATGAGATGCCACAGTTGTATGTAAAGATACCAAGGGATGCCTTGATTATGATGATCTTTAATGAGCGTCCGGGAAGTATAACGGATGTGAATATTTGCTTAAAGAGCCACGGCGTAATGCCTCTTAGGACAAGCGGAGTGCAGGAGTAAAACCAAATACAATTTACCACCCTTAAGGGGGCAACCAAGATAAACGACATATATTATAATACTCCCAGAGTCGCTTAGACAGATAATAACAGGGAGTATAAAGTTGGTGGACAGGGGTAAAGAAAGATTATTTATTAGTGCTAATATAGCAATACCGGTTATTGCAGGTGCAGTAATCTATTACCTGTTCTGTCCAAATGTCATATTTGTGAGGGCACTGGATTGTGTTTTTTTGAAAATGGCTGAAATAAGAAATATATGTTCCGTCAATATACCTGCAGTGAGTTTTTTCAGGAACTATTTTCTTGATATGCTCTGGAGCTATGCTCTTGTATTTACTGTTTTTATTTTCTTGAAAGAGAACGGAAACAGTCTGAAAAACACATTTTTTATTACAGCTACATATGCCGCAGCGCTAGAGTTTGTGCAGGCTATACCGGGAGTGTCAGGAACCTTTGACTGGCTGGATATACTCGCTGAATTTCTGTCTGAAGTGATTGCCATTATATTTATAAAAATGCACATGAGGAGGAAATTTAGATGAAAAAGAAGTTTAGGATGCTTGCACTGTTAATGTGTATGGTTATGTTTGCAGCCATGGCTCTTGGAAGCGGGGAGTCTTCGGGTAAGGACATTGACGGTGCTAATGTATCATCAGGTCAGAAGATTACGATTGAGGGACAGGAGCTTGTTAACCAGTCGGGAATTATTGTTACGGCTACTGAATACGTAACTGACAGTATCTGGGGTCAGGGAATTAAGCTTAGTATTGAAAATAATTCAGAAAAAAACTGTACTGTGTCCTGCAAGGCTTTGATAGTAAATGGGTTTATGTTAACGGACTTTTTCAGTTGTGAGGTGGCTGCAGGAAAGAAAGCGACTGACACACTTTATCTTTCAAGCTCAGAGCTTGAGGCTTCAGGAATCACCACTGTCGGTGAGATAGAGGTGTATTTTAAGGTATACAATTCTGATACGTGGGAAGATATATTTGTCACAGACTGTGTAACTATCAGAACGTCAGCCTATGATAATATGGACACCACACCTGATGATGCAGGAGCAGAGCTTTATAATGAGGGTGGAATAAGAATTGTAGGTAAAAAGGTAGACGAAAACAGCTTCTGGGGTAAGGCAATTCTTCTCTACATAGAAAACAATACAGATAAAAATATAGACATAAGTGTGCAGGATGTCTCTGTAAACGGATATATGGTGACATCAATCATGTCAGCTGATGTGTATGCAGGAAAGAAAGCCTTTGATGATATCTCACTTTTATCAAGTGATCTGGAACAGAACAATATCACAAGCATTGAAAATGTGGAATTTAAGTTCCATATTTATAATTCTGATACATACGATACAATCACTGATACACCTGTGATAAAAATGTCATTTAAGTAAGTTTTTGTAATAAAAGCATGCGAGCTGGGTTCTATCCCTAAGCTCAAGCTTTTCAAGGATAAGGCTGATGTAATTGCGGACAGTGCCCTCACTGAGAAACAATTCATCAGCTATTTCTTTGTTATTTAGTCCGTCAGAAACCAGTTGGATTATTCTTATTTCTTTTTCGTTGAGATTGAAATCTCTGTAGCTTAAATTACTCACAAATGAAGATTCATTCCTTTCTTCATTTGTGGATAACGTATCCTTATTTCCAAGTATCTGTGGAATTCTTTCTACTATTTCATTTCCAAATACAGTCTGTCCGTTGAAAACAGCATTAAGAGCAGGAACAATACTTTCAAAATTCTGTTTCAAAATATATCCCTTTGCTCCAAGCTGGATTGCACGGATTATGTATTCGTCGTCCGAAAATGTTGTCAGTAGCAGAATTCTGGCATTGCTATCCTTAGACAGAATTGTGGCAGCAG
>JBJEME010000055.1:0-66542 GCA_051879515.1 Lachnospira sp.
TGTCGGCAGTACATACGGAATTTACGGCAAGTGAAGTACAAAGTGAGATAGAAAGCCTTTTTGAAGCAAAGGTTGCAGGAGGAGATACAGAAAAGCCTATGCCACAAAAGGTAAAGGGAAAAGAAGAAACCTTATAAGAAAATCTGAAGTTTTTTTATTTTTATTCCCAACTTTATTCCCAACATGTTATAATTATTTTGGTTGGGAATAAAAGTTGGGTAAAGGAGCATACTAATGGATATTAAACAAATTGTTTTAGATTTATGTGCCTTAAGTGATGAACAGGAATGGTTTGAATTTAAGGAAAACTGGTTTCAGCCTGAGGCATTAGGCGAATATGTATCTGCCCTGTCAAATGCGGCGGCTTTTCATTATAAAAAATATGCGTATTTCATTTGGGGTGTAAATGATACAACCCATGAAATTGTAGGAACAACATTTAACCAGTATTGTGAATATAACAAGGAACCGTATCAGAATTATCTTGCGAGAAATCTGTCACCAAGCATAAATTTTAGTTTTGAAGAAACAGAAATTTATGGAAAGAGAGTCGTTGGTTTAGTAATTCCTGCGGCAACCGAAATTCCTACGGCATTTAAAGAAAAGAGGTTTTTAAGGATAGGATCATCAAAATGTAATATGAAAGATTACCCTAAGAGAGAAATTGAACTTTTCAAAATACTTGATGGAAGAACGGAAACGATAGAAACGGTACCGGCGAAGTATCAGGATCTTACATTTCAAAAACTCTTTGGATATTATGGTTCAAAAGGAATTGTTTTAAATCAAAAGACGTTTATAAAGAACTTGGGTTTAAAAACGGAGGAAGGAGAATTTAATATTTTAGCACAGTTATTATCGGATAATTCCCATTTTCCGCTTCGTGTATCTATTTTTGATGGAGAAACAAAAGGCTCTAATCTTTTCTCAGTACGTGAATTTGGAAATGACTGTTTATTATACAGTCTGGACGAGTTATTGCGTTATGGGGATGTGTTGAACCTGATACAAGCGGACGAAACAGACAGGGTTGTTGAAAGAAAAGAGGTTCCTTTATTTGATAATAAGGCATTTCGTGAGGCTATCATAAATGCCGTTCTGCACAATAAATGGGTGGAAGGAAATGAGCCAATGATTTCGGTTTTCTCTGACCGGATAGAGATACTATCGAGAGGAACACTTGCTCCGGCACAGACCATGGAGGGATTTTTCTTAGGAGAATCAATCCCTGTAAATGAAAAGTTGTCCGAGATATTTCTTCAACTGCATATAAGTGAGAAATCTGGACGAGGAGTTCCTAAAATTACGGAAATGTATGGAAAAGATGCATTTTCATTTAGGGAGAATTCCATTGTTGTTACTATCCCATTTGAGAGAATAAATAAGGTTGGGAATAAAGTTGGGAAAAAGGTTGGGGATAAGAAACTTTTAAATTCCAGAAGACAAAAGATCATTGCAGAAATGAGAGACAATCCAAACATTACAACTGCGGAACTTCATAACATATTAGGTGTGAGTGAAACAGCAGTAGAAAACAATATATCATTTTTAAGAGAAAATGGTTATATAGAGCGGGTTGGTTCAAAAAAGGCAGGATACTGGAAAGTATTATAGCAGTTTAATTTAATAGTGTGATTATGCAGAAGGCAGTCCATAGTGGGCTGCCTTTTGTCGTGCAAAAAATGAAAATATGGAGGTTTATTATGGCAGACGAAAGAACAGAAAAACAAAAAGTACAGGAAATCACAGACAAGCTGGAGGAAGGATTAAAGGAGCTTTTTGAGAGCGAAAAGTACAAGACTTATCTTTCTACTATGTCAAAATTTCATAATTACAGCTTTAACAACACTTTACTTATCGCCATGCAAAAGCCGGAAGCAACGCTTGTAGCCGGATATAAGGCATGGCAGAAGAATTTTGAAAGACACGTCAATAAAGGAGAAAAGGCAATCCGTATTCTTGCCCCTGCACCTTACAAAATCAAAGAGGAACAGGACAATACAAAGAAAAATCAAAGGGAGTTATAGAAAAATAAATGAGTAAAGGACGTTAAATTAGCTCTTGTTAATAACAGAATAGAATGATATATTTAGCGTAACGAGGTGATCATTTTATGGAGCTAAGAGTACTAAGATACTTTTTAATGGTTGCAAGGGAAGAAAACATTACAAAAGCTGCAGAACTCTTGCATGTTACTCAACCCACTCTATCGCGTCAACTTATGCAGTTAGAGGAAGAACTAGGAGTTAAACTATTTAAAAGAAGCAACCATAGCATACATTTAACGGAAGATGGAATGCTTTTAAAAAGAAGAGCGCAGGACATTGTTGCATTGACAGATAAAGCAGAGAAAGAACTACGTCATGAAGAAGAAGCCGTGACTGGAGAACTTGCGATAGGAAGCGGAGAAACACGAAGCGTGCAGGATTTAGCAGAGGTAATTGCTTTGTTTCAAAAAGAATATCCTGGAGTCCAATATGATTTCTATACTGCAAATGCAGATGATATAAAAGAGAGATTGGAAAGAGGATTATTAGATATTGGGCTTTTAACGGAACCAGTAGATATATCAAAATTTAATTTTGTTCGACTTCCAAGAAGAGAGAAGTGGGGTGTGCTGGTTCGGAAGGATTCTGAATTAGCTAAAAAAGAAAAAATTAGCCCAGACGATCTGGTACAGGTGCCATTAATATTGGTAAAGCGGACGCTTGTTCAAAATGAGCTTGTAAACTGGTTTGGTGAATATTATGAACAAATTCATGTAGTTGCCACTTATAACTTAATTAACAATGCAGCTGTTATGGTGGAGAATAATATAGGGGTTGCGCTTTGCTTTAATCTTGAAAATACATATAAAGATCTTTGCTTTGTACCACTTTCGCCCGCTGTTGAGACAGGAGCGGTGATTGTATGGAAGAAGGATCAATTGGTTTCAAAGGTAGCATATCGATTTATTGATTTTTTAAAGAAATACAGAACGAGCATTTCTGATAATTAAATATAGGTATTAGACATAAAGAAAAATGTAATGGTATATTGTAGATGTCCATAAGGGCATCTACTTTTTTTGTTTGGAAATTATGTGGAAGGAAGTGCAAAACGATAATGACAAAGAAGGAAGCAAGTGAAAGATACCAGATTCCAATCGAGATTTTGGAGAACTATGAAAGATGGAATTTGCGCGAGGATGCAAAAAGAGTAATGGGGGAATGGCAATATGATGACTCGGATTTGGAACTATTGGGAACGATAATTACACTGCATGATATTGGATTTGAAGAAGATGAAATTGAGGAGTACATGAGATTATATTTGCGAGGGAATGTAACATCGTCAGAACGAGAGAGAATATTGAAGAAGAAAAGAAACCAGACATTGGATGAGATTCATTTGCAGGAAAAGCGGTTGGAGCTTTTAGATTACTTTCGGTTTAAAACACAGAGTGGCAGTGAGGATCATAAAAAATGAAAAGGGCAAAACGTATTTTTATCAGAATGAGAAGATATTTTCTGTTTTTTTTACAGTATATGTTGTATGAAAAACCGCGGGGATTAGATTTTACTATGCGAGATGTAGAAGTGTATCAGAAAAATGGGGGGGCTTATCATGGTTATAGTAAGACAAATGAAAAGCATATTCAAGAGATTTTCCAAAGGTTATCCTTTGAGGGAGCTGGGCTGTTGGATGTTGGGTGTGGAAAGGGGGTTGTTTTAAAAGAAGCTGTAAAATTTCCTTTTGAAAAAGTGGCGGGTATAGAAATTCGCCATGAATTAGTTCAGATAGCAAAAAGCAATTTTAAGATTCTTGGAATTGCAGATATGGTGAAATGTATGGAGGCTGATGCTGTAGAGTTTGAACAATATGGAGAATACAATGTATTTTTCTTCTTTAACCCATTTTCTGAGGAAATTATGAAGAAAGTCGTTGACAAAATAATTAAGAGCAGGAATGAAACCGAGCGTATTATTACGGTGATTTATCATAACCCACGGTTTCTGTCAGTTTTTGAAAATAGATTACAAGTATTGAGTAAAGAAATATTATATGATGCACTAAAAGATTATGATACCTGTATTCTGAAACTGAAATTATGAAACAATACAACTCTTCCACACGATGTAAGTGGGAGAGTTTTTTTAGATATACAGTTTGAGCATATCTAAAGGAACATAATAGGTATTAGACATAATTGGGAACATTCTATATTATAAAATTATCAGTACTGAAGAAGGTTATGGTATAGCAGGACAATGTATGGGAGGTAACAGAAGATGAGTAAAGAATATGAAAGTCTGGCACAAAAAATTATTGAGCATGTGGGCGGTATAGAGAATGTGAATGATGTTTACCACTGTCAGACCAGGCTTCGTTTTAAACTGGCTGATGAAGGAAAGGCAGATCAGGCACAGTTACAAGCTCTTGATGGGGTGTCTAAGGTTATGATTGGCGGAGGTGTTTTTCAGGTAATTATTGGGACGCATGTTAAGTATGTGTTTGAAGAAATTGAGAAAATTGTGGGACCGAGAAAAACGGATAATAGCGTAATAGAAAAGAAAGAGAAAAAGTCAATTCCGGGAACAATCATAGATTTTATTGCAGGTACATTTCAACCGGTTATCCCTGCATTATCCGGAGCAGGTATGGTGAAGGCACTGCTTGCTTTATTGGTAGTATTCCATGTGATTGCTACAGACTCGCAGACTTATTACATATTAAATTTTTTTGCAGACGGTGTATTTTATTTTTTGCCGATGATGCTGGCATTTACAGAAGCACAGAAACTGAAATGTAACCCTATTTTAGCAGTATCTGTTGCGGCAATTATGCTTCATCCAAACTGGGGAGCACTGGTATCTGCTGGAGAAGCGGTGCATTTATTCGGGATAATCCCTCTAAAGCTGACACTTTATACATCATCAGTTATCCCCATAATTCTGGTAATTCTTGTTCAGTCATATGTGGAGAGGTGGCTTGAAAAGCATATACCAAATGCTGTGAAGCTTGTGTTTGTACCAATGTTTACTTTTTTGATAATGGGAACTCTTGGTCTTGCGGTTTTAGGACCAATTGGCAGTGTGGTAGGAGATTATCTGGCAGTATTCTTTAACTTCCTCAGTGCGAATGCAAGCTGGGCACCTGCTTTGATTGTAGGAGGATTCTTACCGCTTATGGTTATGTTCGGACTGCATAACGGAGTCGCACCGTTGGGAGTAATGCAGATGGCAGACTTGGGTTATGACAGTATTTTTGGACCAGGATGTGCCTGCTCAAACATAGCACAGGGCACAGCAGCATTGGTTGTGGCATTACGCACGAAAGAAGCAAAGACAAAGCAGTTATCCATATCAGGTGGAATCACGGCATTGATGGGAATTACGGAACCTGTTTTATATGGTGTAAATCTTCCTAAAAAATATCCGTTAATTGCAGCAATGATTGGCGGTGGATTTGGTGGATTATATGCGGGATTGACACATACGCACAGATTTGCAACAGGCTCTTCAGGACTTCCGGCAGTACTACTCTATATTGGAGATGATTCCTTAGTGTGTCTGATTAATATCTGTATCGCACTGGCAATTACAGTTGTTGTCACTGCAATTGTGACCTATGTTCTTAGTCTGAAATTTGAGACAAGAAAGGTTACAGAGAAAGATACAGAGAATAGTCCTGAAATTACACAGGATGAAACCATCATAGAGATTCAAAGAGAGCATGGTGAAATAAAGGCTCCGGTCAAAGGAAACTTGATTCCACTGGAACAGATTGGTGATGGAGTCTTTTCAGAGGGTGTTTTAGGACAGGGCTGTGGCATACAACCGGAAGAAGGATGTGTATATGCTCCGTTTGCAGGGACTGTTATTTCGGTAGCAGAGACCGGACATGCGATTGGACTTGAAAGTGATGATGGGATTGAACTGTTGATACATGTGGGAATTGATACGGTGGCACTGCAGGGAGAGGGATTTTTACCTAGTGTAACGACTGGTGATAAGGTGGTTTGCGGACAGAAGATTATGGCTTTTGATATAGAAAAAATAGCAGAGAAGTATCCAACAGTAACAGCCGTGATTGTTACAAACAGCGACGATTATGAGGAAATTACATTAGGTACTCCGGGAAAAGTGAAAGTAGAAGATACGGTACTTAATGTGAAGTAGAAGGGAGGAAAGGTAATGAAAGGTTTACCGGAAGATTTTTTGTGGGGTGGAGCCACAGCTGCTAACCAGTGTGAAGGCGGCTGGAATGAGGCAGGAAAAGGTGTAGGTCTGATTGATGTTGTACCTTACGGAGCAGACCGCATGCCGGTGGCAAAAGGTGAAAAAATCATGTTGGATTGTGATGATGAACATCTGTATCCCAGCCATGAAGCAATTGATTTTTACCATCATTATAAAGAGGACATTGCACTGCTTGCGGAAATGGGATTCAAATGCTTCCGTATGTCAATCAGCTGGACACGTATCTATCCGACCGGAATGGAAGAGGAACCAAATGAAGAAGGACTGCAGTTTTATGACTCTGTTTTTGATGAATGTAAGAAATATGGAATTGAGCCGTTGGTAACTATTTGCCATTTTGATCTACCAATTGCATTGGTAAAGGAATTTGGTGGCTGGAGAGACAGGCGGATGATTGATTGCTTCCTGAAATACTGCCGCACAATTTTCGAAAGATATGGGAAAAAGGTTAAGTATTGGATTACTTTTAATGAAATAAATATGCTCAACCATTTGCCATTCTCAAGCTGTGGGCTGGTAGCGAAGGACGGAGAGGATGTAAAAAGTATCAAGTACATATGTGCTCATCATGAGCTGCTTGCCAGTGCCAGGGCAGTTAAAATGGCACATGAGGTAGTTATCATCTCTGCTGCACACAGTAAAATCAACCCTTGTATCGGATGTGTTTCATGCGGATATGATGGTCCATGTGTACAAAAGGATGATATGGAACAGATCAAGCAGGACATTCTAAGCGCAGACGTGATGGTATTTGTAACGCCTCTTTATTATTATGGAATGTCTGCACAGTTAAAGACTTTAATTGACCGTTTTTGCGCTTTTAATGGAAGTATTCAAAGAAAGCACATGAAATCTGCTTTGCTTGCAGTTGCATGGAATAGTGATGACTGGACAATGACTGCGCTTGTTGAGCATTACAAGACGCTGGTAAGGTATTTGAATTTCAAAGATATGGGAATGGTGCTTGGATGTGGTTGCGGAACACCTGACATGACAAGAAATTCTAAATATCCTAAGATGGCTTATGAGTTAGGCAAAGGACTATCTAATTGACAGAATTGTTAAAATAGTGGCAAATAATTTATATATGAAATACTATTAGCACTTGTTAGAAATGCCTTTTAGGCATGTTTGAAAATAGTATATAGGTATTAGACATTTCTATATGCCAGCGATACAATAAAGGTGTTCCAAAGGAACACCTTTATTTTTTGTACATAAATGGAAGGAGGCTTCAAAATAGACATGATTGAACTAAATAATGGAATAAAAATGCCGTTGCTTGGTTTCGGTGTTTTCCAGATAACAGATGAAATAGCGTGTGAAGAAAGCGTTTTATGTGCATTAAAGACCGGTTATCGAATGATTGATACAGCTGCCTGTTATGGAAATGAAAAAGCAGTAGGAGCAGCGATTAAAAGAAGCGGTATTCCCAGAGAGGAAATCTTTATCAGCTCGAAAGTCTGGATTCAAGATGCAGGCTATCTGGCAACAAAGCGTTCTTTTGAAAAGACGTTGCAAAATTTGCAGACAGATTATCTTGACTTGTACTTAATCCATATGCCTTATGGAGATTATCACGGCAGTTGGGAGGCAATGGAAGAACTATACCGGGAAGGCAAAATAAGAGCAATCGGTGTTTGCAATTTTCTACCGGATCGATTGGTAGATTTGATTTTAAGTCATCGGATTGTGCCTGCTATCAATCAAATTGAATTGCATCCATTTTGCCAGCAGACAGAATTGCGTTGCTTGATGGAGCAATATCGTATTCAAACAATGGCATGGGCACCTTTTGCGGAAGGTCGGGATGGGATTTTTGAAAACGAAATACTGAATGCAATTGGCAGAAAATATGGAAAAACACCTGCACAAGTCACTTTACGTTGGCTTCGACAGGAAAGAATCATTGCAATTCCAAAATCAGTTCATGCTGAACGCATAAAGCAGAACTTCGCAATAGATGATTTCTCTCTTACTGATTCAGATATAAGAGAGATTGAGAAAATGGATTGCCATAAAAGCTTGATTCTGGAAATTCAGAGTTTAGATGAGGTACATAGGCTTCATGGTATTCATTTTGAACAATAGGTAGTCGGAAAGGAGAAATTACAATGCCTCATATAGCAATTACCATGATTCCCGGACGGGATGAGGATGCCAAGCGAAGGCTGGCAAAAAAAGCACAGGAACTTCTAATCAAAGAACTGGGCGTTGATTCCAAGTACGTGTCTGTATCTATTCAGGATATTCCCATGGAGAACTGGAAGAAATCTATGGAACAATATTCAGATGAAGTTCTGTATATTAAGCCGGGCATATAAACCAAATTTATGTGGAATTGGAGGATTAAAGAAATGAGTAAGAAACTGGTAGCATATTTTTCAGCAAGCGGTAGAACAAAGAAAGCCGCTGAGCATCTGGCTAAGGTAGCGGGGGCAGATCTGTTTGAAATCAAACCCGTTGTTCCTTATACCCGCGAGGATTTGAACTGGATGGACAAAAAGAGCCGTAGCAGCGTGGAGATGAATAATTCGTCTTCCCGCCCAGAGATTGCTGAGAAATTGGCAAATATGGCAGACTACGATACGGTGTTCGTTGGTTTTCCAATCTGGTGGTATGTTGCACCGCATATTATAAACACCTTTGTAGAAAGCTACGATTTTACAGGAAAAACGATGGTGCCTTTTGCTACCTCCGGTGGTAGTGGTATGGGCAATACTGTTGATGATTTGAAGGAACTCTGCCCGAATGCCAATTGGAAAGTTGGGAAGGTGGTAAATGGCATGTCCGACAAAGAACTGTCTGAATGGGTAAATATGTTTTGATGTAGGAGGATAACTATGGAAATGAAAAGGACTGACCCCGAATTTTTTGAACGATTTCATTATTTTGCCTTTGATGAGGTTGTTAATGAAGAAAATCAGCAGCTTGATGCACCTACACGATATTTGGCAATTATAGCTGCTTTGATTGGCTGCGGTGGACTGGATGCGTACCGGGAAATGCTGCCTATTGCATTGGAAAATGGTGTTACTCCGATCATGCTCAAGGAAACTGTTTATCAGGCAACGGATTATCTCGGGTATGGACGGATACTTCCTTTTTTGGATGCAGCCAATGATATTTTTGAGCAGAACGGAATTGAGCTGCCTCTGCCCGGGCAAGCCACCACAACGCTTAATGACAGGTTGGAAAAAGGTGCTGATGCACAGGCTGCTATTTTTGGTGAACAGATGAAAGAGGCATGGAAGAATGGGCATATCAACCGCTGGTTGGCTGCAAATTGTTTTGGAGACTTTTACACGCGCACCGGGCTTGATTTGAAACAGCGTGAGATGATTACCTTTTGCTTCCTTATGGCACAGGGTGGTTGTGAACCACAGCTTATCGCACATGCAAAGGGAAATATGAACCTGGGCAATGATAAAGAGTTTCTTGTTCGGGTGGTGTCCCAATGCCTGCCTTATATTGGTTATCCACGCAGTCTCAATGCGGTTAGCTGTATTCAAAAAGCTGCAGAGAATTAAAAAGTTTTATGTGATTTGGAAAGGAATGATAGGATGGAATATACAACTTTAGGAAATACAGACATTCAAATCTCAAAAATATGTGTAGGCTGCATGAGTTTTGGCAAGGCAGGTACGATGCACGATTGGACACTGGACGAAGAGGAAACAGAGAAGGTGGTCAGACATGCTCTTTCTCTCGGTATCAACTTTTTTGATACTGCCAATGGCTATTCTGCCGGGACAAGTGAAGAATATCTGGGTCGTGCATTAAAAAAAAGCATTGCACGTGACAAGGTAGTGATAGCCTCAAAGGTTTATTTTAACCCCGGAAGACTGTCCGCTGCGGCAATTCACAGAGAAATAGATGGTACGCTCAAGCGTTTGGGAACAGATTACCTTGACCTGTATATTATCCATCGCTTTGATTATGACACACCAATTGAAGAAACTATGGAAGCCCTGAATGATTTGGTCAAAGCCGGAAAGGTACGGGCACTGGGTGCTTCTGCTATGTATGGATATCAGTTCTATAATATGCAGCTTGCTGCACGTGATCATGGATGGGCACAGTTTCAGGCTATGGAAAATCATTATAATCTGCTTTACCGAGAGGACGAGCGGGAATTGATTCCAATCTGCAGGCAGATGGGCGTATCTCTAATGCCGTACAGTCCGTTGGCAGCGGGTCATCTTACCCGCCCACAGTGGAATACGGATACTCTTCGTAGCACAACCGATAGGGTAGCGATGGGAAAATACGACCGTACCGAGGAGCAGGATATGCAGATTGTTTTGCGTGTGCATGAACTGGCAGAGCGATACGGCGTGAAGATGCAGCAGATTGCACTTGCGTGGCACTGGGCAAAGGGTGTCGCATCTCCTATCATCGGAGCTACGAAAGCATCCCATTTTGAAGATGCAGCCGCTGCACTTGCAGTGAAGCTGACAGAGGAGGATATAGCATATCTTGAGGAACCATATCTTCCGCACCGTATTGTGGGAGCCATTGATCATAACCCCGCAGATGGGGTAATGCTGTTAGATGAAAAGAAATAGCAAGTAAAGAGGTGATAAGAATTGAAAAAATTTATTTTATGGATTCTTTCTATATGTCTGATATTCTGTTTTACAGCATGTGGCAGACAAGAAGACTCTGTTGATGAATTGGCACTATCTCAGCCTGATTTAGAAGAAAGTACACAACCGGAAAGCACAAGTGAAGAAGAGGCTCAGGGTGTTCCAGGGAATCAAAGTGTTTCAGAGGAAGGTCAGGAACATATATTGATTGCTTATTTTACATGGGCAGATAATACAGTGGTAGAGGACGAGGATGCAGCGATTCAATCTGCGCTTGCCCACTATGAGTCTGTTGGTGACACATCAGATTATAGCGGAACGGATGCGATTTCTTCCGCCAGTGTTGTGGCACCGGGAAATACAGCAAAAATGGCAGAGTGGATTCAGCAATATGTGGGAGGTGATTTGTTCCCGATTATTGTAACAGAACCATATCCAAGTAATTATGATGATTGTCTTGACCGAGCCGCAGATGAAAAGGCTGAAAATGCCAGACCGGAACTTGCAAATCACATAGATAACATGGATGACTATGATGTAGTTTTCCTTGGTTTTCCTAACTGGTGGTATACGGCACCAATGGCGGTTTTTTCTTTTATAGAGGAGTATGACCTTTCGGATAAAACAGTTGTTCCTTTTTGTGCGCATGGAACAGGAGGAATTGCAAGCAGTGTAAAGGACATTACAGCCGCATTGCCGGATTCGGCAGAAGTATTGGAGCCTATTGGAGTTTACAGGGCAGACATAAATAAAGCACAACCGGCTATCAATGAGTGGCTGGATAGACTTGGATTTCAGGAGAAAGAGGATGTAGCAAAGATGGATAACAATGAGAGAAAGCTGAAAATGACAATTGATGGGCATGAACTCGCTATCACTCTTTATGACACGCCTGCAGCAAATGCGCTATATGATATGCTTCCAATGGAATTGAACTTTGAAGATTTTAATGGTGTAGAAAAGATCAGCTATCTCTCACAAGAATTACCTACAGAAGGAGAACCGGATGGTTGTGATCCAGATGTTGGGGATCTATGCCTTTATGCCCCATGGGGAAATCTTTCTGTATTTTATCAGGATTTTCGGTATTCAGACAGCTTAATTTTGCTTGGTCATATTGATTCTGGGATGGATATAATTTCCGGTATGAACGAGGATTTCACAGCAACACTCGAAGCCGTTGATTAAATTTTTTTTATGAAGAAGAGGCATCTAGCTGAAAGGGTATTTGCTGAAAAATACTTACAGGAGGATTGAGATGAAAAAGTTGCTTATGGAAGCATTGGTTCTTAGCCTTGTCTTATCAATGACTGCCTGCAGAAAAATAGATACAACATCAATATCGGATGAAATGACATCGCAAGAGTCAGTAGAAAATATAGAATCTCCTGTTATGGAGGAAAAGGATGAAGCAATGTTGGAGACCAATGAAAATATAGAGAGCGCTATTCCCTTTAACTTTGAATCAAAAACTGTTCTTTTAAATAGTGGTTATGAAATGCCGATTTATGGAATTGGTACATACAGTCTATTAGGTGATGAATGTGTTGACTCTGTATCGGCGGCATTGAACAGCGGAGTTCGGTTAATTGATACAGCTTATATGTATCATAACGAGGAGAGTGTTGGAGAGGCGGTCAATAATTCGGGTATACCGCGAGAAGAAATATTTATCATCACGAAATTATATCCGGATCAGTATGAAGATGCTGAAGCTGCTATTGATGAAGCAATTGAAAAGTTGGATGTTGAGTATATTGACATGATGCTTCTTCATCATCCGGGAGAGGGTGATGTGAAAGCGTATCTCGCTATGGAAAAGGCAGTGGCAGAAGGAAAAATTCATTCGATTGGCCTGTCTAACTGGTACATTGAAGAATTGGAAAGTTTTCTGCCCCAGATAAATATTACGCCTGCACTTGTTCAGAATGAGATTCATCCATATTATCAGGAGAATGATGTAATTCCATATATACAAAGTCTCGGTATTGTAGTACAGGGATGGTATCCTCTTGGCGGAAGGGGGCATACGGCAGAACTCCTCGGAGATGAAGTGATTTCTGAGATAGCGGATGCACATGGAAAATCATCAGCACAAGTAATCCTTAGATGGAATCTACAGAAAGGTGTAGTGGTAATTCCGGGTTCAAGCAATCCTGAACACATTCAGGAAAATACGGAACTATTTGACTTTGAACTGACTGAGGATGAAATGGAACGAATCAACGCATTAGATAGAGGAGAAAAACACGACTGGTATTAGAACAATGGAAGTGTTGATACAAATGAGTGTCCTTTCAGATTTGTCATAAGAGTATTTTCCTATATTGGAGAATACATGTACAGCAATTTCTGAATAAGCTGGAATGTGATTGAAAAACTCAGAAAGGAGTAGATTATGGAAAGACCTTATATTACCTGTCATATGATGGTGTCATTGGATGGAAAAATTATCGGAGATTATATGGTTACGGAGGTTGCAGAAAAAATTAATTCAGAGTATGAACGGATACATGATGAATTTCAGGCTGATGCGTGGATGTGTGGTAGAGTGACAATGGATGATAACTTTACTTTTTATGAAGAGCCTGAACTGCCACATATTACGGAAAGGATACCTCATACAGATTATATTGCGCAAAAGGATGCAGGCAGTTATGTGATAGCGGTTGACCCGTCCGGCAGGCTTGGATGGAAGGAGGACAATATTCACGGATATGCCAAAAGACCGCCGGCACATATTGTTGAAGTCCTAACAGAACGGGCATCAGATGGATACCTTGCTTATCTGCAAGAATTAGGAATCTCATACATTTTTGCAGGTAAGGAGCATGTTGATTGTGAACTTCTTGTATATAAACTCAAAGAATTATTTGAAATCAAACGGCTACTGTTGGAAGGCGGAGGTTTCTTAAACGGTTCGTTTATGGTTGCAGGATTGATTGATGAGCTTAGTCTTGTGGTTGTACCCATAGCAGACGGGGATTCAGATACAGTAACGCTCTTTGAGAAGGCTGATTACATAGAAAAAGGTATTCCAATGGAGTTTCAGTTGGAAAATGTGAATCGTTTGGGCGAGAGCGGTCTCTGGCTTCAATATAAAACAAAGAAAAACCAATTAGGAGGTTAAGAAAATGAAGAGGATAGCAGCTCTTATGATGTCACTTCTACTGATGTGCACTCTGGCTGCTTGCAGTAGTCGAGGGAAGCAATCGGAAAGCAGTGTACCTATATCTGATACAGAAATACCTACTTCAACGGAAAAAACAGAACCTTCCGACAAAGAAAGTACAGAGCCATATGAAACAGAAAGCTCTCAAGAAAATTTGGAAACTGCGACAAACAGCAATATTCTGATCGTTTATTTTTCCCGCTATGGTAATACGGATTATCCCGATGATGTGGATGCCACTACTTCTGCCAGCATTGTGGCAGAAGGAAATGAGCGATATGGGACAACAGAATATGTCGCATATCTAATTCAGCAGACAGTAGGAGGTGATGTTCATAGGATTGAAACTGTTACTCACTATACGGCAGATTTCGATGAACTGCGGGATGTGAATCACGAGGAAATGCAGCAGGGATTCTTGCCGGAATTGAAAGAAAGCAATCTGGATATTTCAACTTATGATACGGTGTTTATCGGATATCCGGTATGGGCGACCAGCGTACCGCAGGCGGTTCTGTCTTTTTTGGAGCAGTATGACCTGTCCGGGAAAACAGTTATTCCGTTTTGCACTCATGATGGTTATGGTGCAGGAAGTAGTTTTAAGGTGATTGCTGATGCCAGTCATGCAACAGTGTCACCGGAAGGTATTGCAATAGAAGCAAAAGATGTACCTACAGCACAAAATACTGTAGCTGATTGGCTTACAGATATTGGTATTTCCAGTACTCAGGATTAAACCGTTGGAAGAGTCACTCCCAATCTTTCTGTGATTAATGATCTTGATAGCACGGAAGATATTACATTTTCATTAGTACAATAATAAATTTGGAGGAAATTATTATGAAAAAAACAATCGCTATTTTACTTTCTTTATTCATGATTTTGTGCCTTGCGGCTTGCGGCAATTCTGCAAGTAGTACGGATCAGTCTTCAGTGGAAGATGATGGTGTAGAAAACAATATAAGTAATGGTGTATCGACAGATAATGATGATACATTAACAGAAAGTAGCAATTCGGACAATATGGAAAGCGAGGCAGTGTCCGAATCACAGGTGGAGGAAACAGAAACTCCAAATGTGCAGGAAACCAAAGTTTTAGTGGCTTATTTTTCTGCTACCAACACAACGGAAGGTGTAGCAGAACATATTGCAAATGGTCTGGATGCTGATCTTTACGAGATTATTCCTGAAGATCCCTACACAGATGCTGATCTTAATTACAATGATAACAACAGCCGAACTACGATTGAAATGAATGATCCCAATGCCCGTCCGGCAATCTCAGGTTCCGTAGAGAACATGGAACAGTATGATATTGTGTTTATTGGTTATCCAATCTGGTGGGGAGAAGCACCAAGAATTGTCAGCACTTTTATGGAAAGCTACGATTTTTCCGGTAAGACAATAGTTCCGTTCTGCACCTCCGCCAGTAGTGGCATAGGTTCTAGCGCAACAAATCTGGAACGGCTTACGAGCGGTGCTACATGGCTTTCCGGTCAGCGTTTGAACGGAAGCGATTCTCAGGATACAGTTATGGAATGGGTAAACAGCCTTGGTTTGGACTTTGGAGAATAGTTAGGTAAAACAGATCCAAGGAGATGATTATATGAAAAAATTACTTGTATTTATGATTTCTCTCATGCTGGTAGTTTCTCTGGCTGCTTGTTCTAATATGCAGCAGGACACAAATTCCGAAAATGCATCGAGCGAAGAAACTGAACAGGCAACAGAATCCGTCCCCATAGAAACCACGGAATCGGATATTTCGCAGGGAGAGGATAATGTGGATTTTTCCAATACTGATACCACTCCTTCAGAGGCGGAAGAAGGGGAGGGCAGCAATATCCTGATTGCTTATTTTACCTACGGTGAAAATGCGGAGCTTCCGGATGATGTGGATGCTTCCTCAACCGCCAGTATCCAGATATTAAACGGTAAAGTTACAGGAAATACCGGTGTAATGGCACACATGATTGCGGAGGCTTCCGGCGGAGAACTGTTCTCCATTCGGACAGTTGAGCCTTATCCTGATAATTATAATGATACCGTTGATGCCGGGGAAGCTGAAAAGAATAATAATATCCGTCCAGAAATAGCTACGCATATCGAGAATCTGGAACAATACGAAACGGTTTTTGTTGGATTTCCTAATTGGTGGTATGGCATGCCTATGGTAATGTACAGTTTCTTTGATGAGTACGATTTTAGCGGGAAAAATATTATTCCTTTTTGTACTTCCGGTGGCAGTGCATTTTCAGATGCAATTGATGAAATAAAGGAAATGGAGCCAGATGCAACAGTTCTAAATGGACTTCATATCGGTGGTTCCAGTGTATCCGATGCGAAAAGCAGAGTGAATGAGTGGGTGGAGGAACTCGGCTTATCAAAATAATGCGAAAGGACAAATAACTCATGAAACTTAAAATGAAAATAAAAATAGGAATTGATTTTCTGATGACAGTGTTGTTGCTTTGTCTGATGGCGTATCAAATCACTGGGCAGGAGTTACATGAGTGGTTTGGTACCGGGATGCTTGTACTGTTCATCGCACACAACGTTCTAAATATCAGGTGGTACAGTAGCTTATTAAAAGGAAAATATATGCCGTTTCGTATCGTGCAGACAATTGTCAATTTTGGTGTCCTAATTTCCATCCTTTGTCTTGGATACAGCGGAATTGTTATGTCACGTCATGTATTTTCTGCACTGCCCTTTAGAGGACCGATGGCAACAGCGAGAAGTATGCACATGTCAGTCTCTTATTGGGGGTTTGTATTAATGAGCATTCATTTGGGCATGCACTGGGGACAGATTATGGGAGTGTTTCGAAGAATATTCGCAGGTAAGAAGATGCATGGAATATTTGCATGGGGATTACGGCTGGTGGCGATGGCAATAGCAGGATATGGATTAGTTTGCTTCACCCGGAAGGATATTGTTTCGTATATGTTCCTCAAAAAACAATTTGTATTTTTCGATTTTGAACAAAATGCCTTGTCCGTATTCTGTGAGTATATAGTCATGATGGTTTTTTGGGCATTTGTCAGCTATTACATCACTAGAGGAATCGGAAAGATTTTCACTTTGAAATACAAAAGGAAGGAGACAAATCATGAAGAAATTTAGTGCTCTTTTAATAGCAGCAGCAATGCTTATTACATTGTGTTCCTGCGGCAACAATGCTACTGAACCGCAAAATGTTTTTTCAACCGAAAGTTTAACCGAAAGCAACTCGGAACAGACAGATACTGCAAGTGAACCGGAAATAAATCAGACTGTAAGCAATATACCCGAGGATTTTGTTCTGATTTCGGGAGGAACTTTCCAAATGGGCAGCCCGGAGGAAGAAGCATGGCGCTCAGAGGATGAAACCCAGCATACTGTAACAGTCAGTGATTTCTATATGAGTATTTATGAGCTTACCCAGGCAGAATATCAAGAAGTTATGGGGGAGAATCCGTCCAGTTTTTCCGGGGGTGATTTGCCCGTGGAAAATATTTCCTGGCTGGATGCCATACGCTATTGCAATGCCAGAAGTGAACAGGAAGGCTTAACACCGGCTTATAAGATAGATGAACAAAATGTAACATGGGATCGCAGTGCAGATGGTTATCGGCTTCCTACCGAAGCGGAATGGGAATATGCCTGCCGTGCAGGAACTACGACACCATTCAATACAGAAACCTCCATCAGTGCTGAAGAATGTAATTATTTTGGACATTACCCTTATGAAATTGAGGACAATTATTTTTCTCAGGGGAATCTGGAGACTAAGCCCGGGGAGTATCGCCAAACCACTGTTGCAGTCGATAGTTTTTCTCCAAATAAGTGGGGAATTTACAATATGCACGGCAATGTCGGTGAATGGGTCTGGGATTATTATGGAGCCTATGGCACAGAAGAACAAACCAATCCAACCGGTGCTGAAACGGGAACGCTGCGAGTATATCGTGGTGGCGGTTGGAACGATTTTGCAAAAAATATGCGTAGTGCTTATCGCGCAACACTGGCAGAAAATAAAGGCAGTTTCAATATAGGAATTCGATTAGTGCGAAACGCTGTAAGTGGTAGCGGAAGTGTTGTCAGTGCGGATATGCAAAACAAAGCAAATACTGATGGAAAGGTCTTAATTGCTTTCTTCTCATGGGGTGGAAACACCAAAGGAATTGCAGAGGAAATACAATCACAGACTGGTGCGGATTTATTTGAAATCGAACTGGTGCATCCTTATTCGACAGATTATAACACAGTATTGGATGAAGCACAGCGGGATCAGAATGAGCAGGCGCGTCCTGAACTTGCCACTCATGTAGAGAATATGGATGAGTATGAAATAATTCTTCTGGGATATCCAAACTGGTGGGCATCTATCCCAATGCCGATTGCGTCATTCTTGGAAGAATATGATTTTTCCGGAAAGACAATTATTCCATTCTGTTCTCATGGAGGAGGCAGATTCGGGCAGAGTCTGACAGCGATTACGAAGTTGGCACCTGATTCCATCATGGGAGAAGCACTTGCTGTTAGTTACTCTGGTGGCAGTACTCTGCCTGATGACATAACAGAATGGTTGAAAACAAACGGAATAATTGAATAAATAGATAAATGTCAAGGGAGGAAAAGGCATGGATCAGCAAACAGCTCTGTTTTCAAATAAGAGCTTGAGGGCAATGATTATTCCCCTGTTTTTAGAACAGTTGTTGGTGATGCTTGTGGGACTGGCAGATACACTTATTGTAAGCTACGCCGGAGAAGCAGCAGTATCCGGGGTTTCACTGGTGAACCAGTTTAATACTATTTTCATTTATCTGTTTACAGCTTTGGCTTCCGGCGGAGCCGTTGTAATTAGTCAGTATATCGGAAAGAAGGCAAATGAAGATGCCGGGGAGTCTGCAAGTCAGCTATTGTCCTTTTCTACAGTGTTTTCTTTGTTGGTAGCAGTACTGGTACTGATAGGAAATGAAACAATGCTTCGTTTGCTGTTTGGGAAAGTAGAGAAAGATGTCATGCAGGCTTGCATTACATACTTGAGAATTTCTGCTTACTCCTATCCGGCACTTGCAATTTATAATTCCGGTGCAGCATTGTTCCGGAGTATTGGCAAGACCAGTATAACGATGTATTTGTCCCTAGCATCCAATATTATCAATATTATCGGAAATGTAATTGGTGTATTTGTTTTAAAGGCAGGTGTGGCTGGTGTAGCATATCCTTCTCTAATTGCCCGAATCTTTTCGGCAGTTGTGATTACGTTGCTTTGCTTTCATAAGAAGTATCAAGTCGTGTATAGAAGCAAATGGATTTTTCGGTGGAATGGAAGTCTTATGAAACACATACTGAACATCGCCATTCTGAATGGATTGGAGAACGGTGTTTTTCAGTTGGTAAAGGTAGCTTTGAGCAGTATTGTAGCACTTTTTGGTACTTATCAGATTGCGGCAAACGGTGTGGCGCAAAGCATCTGGTCACTGGCGGCTTTGGCTGGTGTTTCCATGGGACCGGTATTTATCACGGTAATTGGGCAGTGCATGGGAAATGGGGATGCCAGGGCGGCAGATGATTATTTTAAGAAATTGACAAGGATAACCCTTCTGATTTCATCCGCATGGAATCTGCTGGTATTTTTGTTGACCCCGACTTTTCTTAAATTTTATGCCTTGGAACCAGAAACAAAACAGCTAGTTATATGGCTAGTGCTGATTCATAATGTGTTTAACGCTGTTGCATTTCCATTTTCCGGTGCTCTCAGCAATGGGCTTCGGGCGGCAGGAGATGTGAAGTTTACCATGTATGTATCTGTCATATCCACCATTGCAGTGCGCTTAATTCTATCTTATCTTTTAGGAATTACGCTGCAAATGGGGGTCATTGGCATTGCGATTGCTATGGTTTGTGACTGGCTGATTCGGGCTGTGATTTTCTTCTGGAGACAGAAATCAGGGAAGTGGAAAAAATTCCAGGTAATCTAGGCAGATAAATTGAAAAGGAGATGTTTAATGAAAACACATGCATTTCAACAAATTTTCCCATTAGGGGAGAAAAATGATGCGTATGCCCAATTCTTTGTTGGGCAAAGCTATTTGAAGATGTTGACGACGGAGCGTGTCAGCATTGCAAACGTAACTTTTGAGCCAGGTTGCCGCAACAACTGGCATATTCACCATAAAGGCGGACAGATTTTACTCTGCACCGCCGGACGTGGATATTATCAGGAATGGGGCAAGCCTGCACAGGAATTGAAACCGGGAGATGTGGTGAATATTCCACCGGAGGTGAAGCATTGGCATGGGGCAGCTCCAGACAGTTGGTTTTCCCATCTGGCAATTGAGGTTCCTGTAGTAGATGCATCAAATGAATGGCTGGAAGAAGTCGATGCACAGGAATATGAAAAGTTAAAATAGGAGGATTCAAATATGAGTTTCACAATTTTTATGCCAACAAAATGGATTTTTGGTGCGGGAGTATTGAGCGAACTGAGTAAACAGCCTCTTCCGGGGAAGAAGGCAATGCTTGTCACATCGAATGGAAAATCGACAAAAGAAACCGGTTCACTTTATCGGGTCATCGAGCAACTCGCAAAATGTGGGGTCGAAAGTTTGATTTTTGATAAAATCGAAGCAAACCCTTTGAAAAAAACGGTTATGGATGGTGCGGCTTTCGCAAAATCAAGCGGTTGTGACTTTATTGTGGCACTGGGTGGTGGAAGTGTTATGGATGCGTCAAAAGCAATTGCAGCTATGGCTACGAATAGCGGAGATTTATGGGACTATATTTGCGGTGGTACAGGAAAGGGACATCCGCTGACTGAACAGCCTTTGCCGGTTGTCGCGATTACAACTACAGCAGGAACCGGAAGTGAGGTTGATCAATGGGGTGTCGTCTCCAATGATGAAACCAATGAGAAGATTGGTTTTGGCGGCTATGACTCTCTGTTTCCTGTACTGTCCATTGTTGATCCGGAACTGATGGCTACCGTACCGCCGATGTTTACAGCTTTTCAGGGCTTTGATGCACTGTTTCACAGTACAGAAGTGTACATATCCAAATTTGCTAATCCATTCTCTGACATGGTGGCATTGACAGCTATTGAGTACATTGCAAAAAATCTTGCTAATGCTGTGAACGATGGAGCAGATATGACGGCTCGTGAAAAAGTAGCCTTTGGTAATACGCTTTCCGGTTATTCCATGGTAACAGGAGCTTGTACCAGCGAGCATGCGATGGAACATGCCATGAGTGCATATCATCACGATTTGCCCCACGGTGCCGGATTGATTATGATTTCTAAAGCCTACTATCAGCATTTTGTGGATCTGCATGTCTGTGACGACCGTTTTATCAAGATGGCACAGGTGATGGGGATGCCGGAAGCTTCTAAAGCACAAGATTTCATTACAATGCTGGATAAGTTACAAAAAGATTGCGGTGTGGATAATCTGAAAATGTCGGATTATCAGTTTGAGCAAGATGAATTTAGGACTCTTGCGCAGAATGCAAGAGCGACAATGGGCGGTTTGTTTGCCTCTGATCCGGTGGAACTGTCTGACGATGACTGTGTAAAAATATTTGAGAGATCCTATCGGTAGAGGTTGGCGTATATGAAAGCGTTTTTAAAGAGGAAAGCATATTGTTTGGGTTGTATTGTGGTAATAGTGATATGTTTAACAGCAGTTTGTCTGTTCAGTTCTTTATTGCATCATTCAAATAATATCAGCCAAAAGGAAACAACAACAGAACTGTTTGCTATGGATACATATATTACCATGACTGCCTATGGCGAGGATGCTGGAAAGGCTCTGTCTGAGGTGGAATACAAACTAACGGAGTTAGAAAAGCTATGGTCTGTGACAGATTCTGAAAGCGATATTTATGCTGTTAACCACAACAATGGGCAGGCTACCATGGTGAGCGAAGAAACAGAGGTATTGCTTTCCTTTGTTTTGCAAATGTCAGAGGAGACGAATGGTGCTTTGGACCCAACGATTTATCCTGTTTTGACTGCATGGGGGTTTACTACAGATGAAAAACGTATTCCATCTGATACTGAGATTACTGATTTATTGAGATATGTGGGTTATCAGCATGTCAAATTGGAGGACAGAAATGTCTTGTTAGCTGAGGGCATGATGCTGGATATTGGTGCAGTTGGCAAGGGCTATGCTAGTGACCTTGCAGCTCAGATACTGCGAGATAACGGCATTAACTCAGCTTTGCTGGATTTTGGCGGTAATATTCAGACAGTTGGAGAAAAGCCAGATGGAAGTCCATGGCGGATTGGTGTTCGAGATCCGCTTTCCAGTGACACATTGGGTGTTTTGGAAATCAGTAACATGGCTGTTGTGACTTCTGGCAATTATGAGAGATACTTTATTGGTGAAGATGGCAAACAGTATGGTCACATTATCGACCCTGTTACTTGTTATCCGGTTGAAAATGGTCTCGCTTCTGTTACCGTGATTTCTGAGGAAGGACGTTTGTGTGATGCGCTGTCTACTTCACTTTTTGTTATGGGACTTGATAATGCTATCGAATACTGGAAAGAACATCAGAATTTTGAAATGATTCTGATTACGGACAATAGAGAAATCTATTTGACAGATGGTATTAAAGATGTGTTTTCACTGGATATAAAGCAATTTTTTAGAACAATAAAATTGATTGATGTAGCTATAGTGGTCATACTGCTAATTGCTCTGGGATTAGCTGGATATGTACAAATGGAGAAAACAAAGGAAATGGGTGATACTTCTGTTCTATATACTGTGGAAGAGTATAAAGCAAAATGATTTTGAAACAGCTGGAACCTAAGTAGACGGGGAGAAAAATATATGAACAAGTTGTATTTTTGGATATCGCATATTCATAGGTGTATATCGTTTCATGAAGAAAGGGAATATCAGCTTATAAAGTGCTTGAATGAAAAAGATTTAAAACGACAAGTTTATTATTATATAGATATAGGTTATAAAGTGCAATAAGGTGAAAAAGATACCGAAAAGAGATGATTATATGAAGAAGCAGACAAAACGCTATTTATTGATAGATGGGTTTCGTGGTGTTGCCATTATAAGTATGATTATATTTCATTTTTTATACGATGTGAATGAAGTGTTTGGAGTTAATACAGGATGGTATGAAAATACCAATATACATATCTGGCAGCAAAGTATATGTTGGTCATTCATTATTATATCGGGTTTTGTATGGCAGCTAGGGATAAAATCAAATATAAAAAGAGGAGTAATTCTAAATATTTGCGGGATTGTGATTACTTTAGTCACAACAGTTTTCACTCCGTCGCAGATAGTTTGGTTTGGAATCCTGAACTTTATGGGATGTGCTTCATTGATTATGATACCACTGAATAGAATTGCAGGCAAGATTTCATCATTGTTAGGTATGATTTTGAGTATGTCGATATTCGTGATTTGTAGGAATATTACAGAGGGAATTATAGGTATTAAAAATATTTTTGTTATAGAATTACCGGATTGGTTGTATGAAAGCAAAATTTTGACACCACTGGGTTTCCCGTTTCGTGGCTTTACGTCCAGTGACTATTTTCCTGTCCTGCCTTGGTTAGCATTATTCTTGTTTGGATACTATCTTTATTCTTATGCAAATAGAACCGGTAAACTTGGAGAGTATGCTTACCGAAATATACCGGTCTTAACGCAAATAGGGCAAAAAAGCATTTGGATTTATTTGCTACATCAGCCAATTTGTATGGCAGTGTGCGAGATAATTTTATTGTAAAGGATTATTGCATACAGATTGTTATAGTTTGATTGGAAGCAAAAAGAAAACCAATAGCTTCGCATGGGATTCTATTGGTTTTTCTTATTTTCTTGGACTGTCTTGTCCTCTCAGTAAATCAAGAATGTAACGAATCATAGGAAGTAAGTCATGTGCTTCCTGTTCCGTGCAGTCATTTAACGTGGCTAGGAGCTTTTGAAGGCTAGGTGATTGATTCTCTTTATTTGGATAGAAAATTCTATCCGATGGTATCTTCAAATATGTAATTAGGGGATAAAGCACTTCAAACTTCGGATTACCACGTCCTGCTTCAATGTTCAGTATGGTACGTTGATCCAGATTAAGAATTTCGGCCAGCTTTTCTTGTGAAAGACCGAGTTCCATACGATATTCACGCACCGCGTTGGCAAGGGCTTGTTTATAATTATAAATTATATTACCAAAGTAAGCAGGGCTAAGAATAGTAAAAAGATGGCAAGATAGCCATTGCAACAATTAAATAGAAATGAGATATCCGGGCGGAGCAACGAGATCGTGGTCGAGCGTATGAGGTTGTGCCGGGTATCAAGAGTTTGTTAGAACTGGAGATGTGGTCGAGCATCAGGAGTCGTACAAAACGGTAACAGTATTAAGTATGGTAGAAGTCTATCTATAGGTAGATTCTATTTGTTTACTGTGTTTTGTACGGCTCCTTTTATATTTGCCAGCTCTGTTATCGTTTTTCGGCTCCAAGAAAGGAGTTAAAATGTATTACGATATAGTAGAGAGTGGTAAGAGAATTAAGGAAATGAGGAAGAAAGCAGGTATGACACAGGAAGAACTTGCTGAGGCTGTTGGAATGACGAGGGAAGCACTGGCAAGAATTGAAACTGGGAAAAATGGTACTTCGGTTGATGGTATTATAAATTTTGCTCATTATTTTAAGACATCTACAGATAATATTCTTGGATGGACGGATGAGAAGGATTTTGATAACGATATTAAGAGAAAACTGAATTTAGTGGCGGAGGATAAAAAGGAGTTGGCATATAAGTGTATATTGGGGTTATTGGATAATTTCATATGTTAGCATAGGCATTAGCGTATAAAGTACAAATCATATATGATATTCTTAAAAAGCATCTATTTTGAAGAAAAGTTGCAGAATGACGAATAAAATAATTGACGAATAAGTATAATATAGATATAATTAAGATATAATTTTGCATAAAAATTGCAGAATGGAGGATTTTGAGAATGCTATTACAATTCAAAGTAAAAAACTATAAATCTTTTCTGGAAGATGCTGAATTTTCTATGGAAGCAGCCCCAAAACAGAAAGGGCTCGATTATAGCTTAAGTAATATAAAATTTAAGAAGAGAATCATAAAAGGTCTCAGTTCTTCTGTTATTTATGGACCGAATGCATCAGGTAAGACAAATGTGATTGGTGCTATGGATACATTGCGCTCTATTATCCTTAGAGGAAATATACGAAATGCCGAAGAAAAGGGTTCACCAAACCCTGCATCAGAGTCATTGGAGCTTATACCTAATAATACATTAAAGACTGCGAAACCGGTAGAATTCGGTATTACTTTTATGGAGAATAACCTTCTTATCAGTTATGAACTAGTACTTGATATCGGAAGATTTCTTGAAGATACACATAAGAGAAGAATTCTTAGAGAGACTTTATGTGTCAATGATTCTGTTATTTTTCATAGGGAAGAAAGTCTGGTTGTGGAAAATTTGAATGTAATTAAAAATTATTTGTCGGATTCCACGGATGTTAATGCTGATGGAATATATCAGATAGCAACGAATAGTCTTAATGAAGAAGAACTTTTTCTTATGAATGGTTTCAAGCTTTTGTATTCACAGAATCTTGTAAAAATTATATCAGGATGGTTTGCAAATAAGTTCATGGTTATTTGCAGAGCAGATTCGTTACAGTTGATTAAGAGATTCGCTGATCCACAGAAACCGACTGTATATATTGAGAAGACAACCAATAGAGCAGCAGAACTCTTTGGTATCAATTCCAATGCGATAGGCTATGTTGTAGGGGACGATGATACAGGGACGAAGTTATGTTCTATTTTTAAGGATGAGAAGAATAAAAAGATTGCAACGATGGCGGCAGAATTATTTGAGTCTTATGGAACCATTCGCTTTATCACTATCTTCCCATTGGTGCTTAAGGCTATACTGACCGGAGGAACTTTGATTGTGGATGAGTTTGATGCATCTATTCATCCGATGGCACTTATGAATATTATCAATATTTTTCATAATGATGAAATCAATATTCACCACGCACAGTTGATTTTTAATACTCATAATCCGATATTCCTTAATTCTAATATTTTCAGAAGAGATGAAATTAAGTTTGTAGAGAGAGATGATGATACTCATCTAAGTGTACTTTATGCACTTTCTGATTTTGGAACTACCGGGGATAAAGGTGTCAGAAAGCATGATGATTATATGCAACATTATTTTGTTAGCGAATATGGTGCCATTAAGGATATAGATTTTACTCCGATTTTTGAAGAGATTATGAATCAGGAAAGAGGGGTGGAATCATGATTAAGAGAAAATCCACCAAAAAGTATTACTTTACAGTTGAGGGTGAAACAGAAAAATGGTATCTGGAATGGTTAAGAGATAGAATCAATGAATGTGAAAAAGCTAACTTTAAGGTATCGTTTGATATTCAGATTCAGAAAAATCCTTTAAAGAGAGCGAAGTCTCTAATAGCAACGAGCAAGACTGAAATCTGGCATCTGTCTGATTATGAAAGCGATGATCCTATTCATGTAAAACAGTTTACTGAGACGATGGATAATATGAAAGCTGCAACCAATCTTGGTAAACAGATTTCATATAAGTTTGGATATACAAATCTGACTTTTGATTTATGGATCATCTTACATAAAGCTGCTTGTAATGGTTCCAAGGCTCATAGAAAAAATTATATCAATCCATTGAATCAGGCATATGGCGAAAAATTTGAAAATATGGATGAATACAAGCATGAAGATAATTTTAAAAGATGCTTGGCACAACTATCTTTAGATAATGTCCAGTGTGCCATAGAAAGAGCTAACAACATAATGAAAAAAAACAGAGAGAATGGTTATTGCCTTTATGAGTACAAGGGATATAAGTATTATAAAGAAAATCCATCTTTAGCAATCAATGAGATTATTGAAAAAATTTTTAAGGACTGTAAATTAATATAGACGCAAAATATAAACAAGCCGTTTGATCGTAAAGGTCAGATGGCTTTTTTGTGTTTTTTGTGAGCACCATATCACAAAATGTGAGTACAATGTCATAACAATTTAATTTGCTCTGCAATAAAATGTTTATAGGTTAAGAAATATGGATTGACCTACAGGACAAGCGGCGCGCGCAAGCTTTCCTAATCTAATTTATGAAAAGGAAGGTAAAGCCAAATGACAAATTATAACGGTAAAGAAGTACTTAACGGACTTTTGTTCATAAAATCAATGATGAGTGTAGAAAATGTAGAGAGACAGGCAATTGCACTTAGAAAGTTAGCTAACAAAGCAGGTGTTGACTGTAATCATGCCCTTTTAGATGACAGCTATTCTAAATCAATTGACAGAGATGCTATAGCTGATGTGTTTGATACACTGATAGTGCGGGATATACGCAAAAAATACAAGATAAGAAATACGCAGCTGATGGATAGAATTGTGGATTTCCTTATGGATAATGTGTCGAATCTTTCGTCCGCGCGTAACATTACGAATACTCTTGGAAGCATGCATGAGAAGATACACCATACGACGGTTGGCAATTATATGCAATATCTGTGCAATGCATTCGCGTTCTACAAGGTTAGGAGATATGATATTAAGGGGAAGAAGTATTTATCGAGCAACGACAAATACTATTTGAGTGACCATACTTTCCGTTATGCAAAGCTTGGAACAAAGAATATGGATTACGGGCGGATATTGGAAAATATCGTGGCTGTTGAGCTACTGCGTAGAGGATATGAGGTTTATGTGGGCATATTATATAAGAAGGAAATAGATTTTGTCGCAGTGAAGCGGAGTGAGAAAATCTATATTCAGGCGTCTGATAATATCAGTGATGAGAAGACCTTTGAAAGAGAGGTAGCTCCACTTTTGCAGATTAAAGATGCATACCCTAAGTATGTGATAGCCAGAACCAGAAAAATAAAAGTAAAGAGAGAAAGCATTAACAGCTTCAAATTCAAGTAAAAAAAATAAACCACGAAATAATTTTAACCCAATTTAACTTTCCATACTGAATTTAATATGTTATTATACTTTATATATTGTTGTGTTTGACTTGGATGAAGGGATTCTCAGCCGGTACGATGAATACACTTATTATCGGCTGGAGTAATGAAAGGAAGGAGATAAATATTTTGAAAAAGAATTTTGCTCTTATTCTGGCAGTGGTTTTCTGGCTGAGCCTGACAGCCTGCGATTTCGGCGTATTCGGTATTGGCGGAAATGACGTTGATCCCGACATTGGCGGAACCGACTGGCGCACCACCGGCATTTGGCGCGGTGCCGGCACCATCACCCGCGACGGAGAGGACACTAATGTGCTGGTGTGTGTCCACAAAGAGGATGCCACCATCTATTACGATACGGAAGAACAGACGTTGTTCGGCTTTGTGGACTACCCAATTACACTCAATGGGAACGCATGGGATATGTTTCAGAGTATCGATTTCACTGACTTGAACGGCGATGGCAACAGCGACGTGACCATGAGGTTTGATGACAGCGGCAATGAGCTGCTGATGGTGTGGTTCTGGGACACGGAGAGCGAACAGTTTGTGTACCAGCCGGAGAAATCTTTGCTCCGTTTGGACAATGAAACGGGTTTCGGCACATTCTCATACTCCACAGATGAAGTCAGTACCTAATCTAATGTTCGCTGAATGTACGCAATCAATAATTTTATTAAAAAATTTGAATAAGTAACATATAATTCGCCAATACTTTCTGTGTAAAATAAAACCGGGAGGTATTGGCGATGTCACATTTATCAGAAAAAGAATTATCCTTTGTGAAGGACCTTTTATCAGAGGAAGATTTACTTGTAAAAAAGTTTGATATGCTTGCTGAACATGCAAAGTCGAAAGAAGTAAAGGAAGAGATGATGACTATATCAAACAAGCATCAGGAACATTTAAATAAATTATATTCTAAGTTGTCTTAATAACAACCAGAGTAAAATATGGTAAATAATCAGGGGGTAATAAAATGGTAGTATATTCAGAAAAGGAAATATTAGGTGATGCTTTGGCTACTCAGAAGGCGGCAACAGCTAATTTTAATACTGCAGCAAACGAGTGCGTTAATGAGGATGTAAGACAGGTGATGATGAACATTCTCGAGGAAGAACACGATCTTTCGCAGGATGTTTTTAACATGATGCATGATAAAGGATTTTATCCGACACCTGAGGCTGATGAGACAAAGGTTGAACAGGTAAAGCAGCAATACTCGTCTTGTGTAAAGTAAGCCAAAATCAATGGCTGAATCAAATTCAAATAAAATGTAAATCAAATTAAAAAAGCCATCGAAACACTCGATAATTTGCAGTGTTTCGGTGGCTTTGTGCTAGTCAATGCAAAGCTCTGTGTAGTTTATTATATAAATTATATTTCCGCACGAAGCTCCCAGATACCGTCTTTATTTTTTTGACTCATCAATGACTTTGTGAAGGCGGAAACGATTTTCCTGCCCATTTCATCCGTCAGATCCGAATCTAAAGGGTCTGTTACAAGTGTAGGAAATTGCATTATAACCGTATTATCAACGGAATTTTCTCCAGCAATAACTTGTACAAGAGCATCATGCCGGTTATTTTTATCCGAACGCAAAATCGGAAGCAAATATTCATCACAGAGATATTCAATTCCTCTTGCCTGTCGCGATGTCATATCAAAAGACACCGAAAATTTACGAATTTCGCTGCAAAGAGCATAAACATCTATGTCGTCTTTTGTCACCCTGCGTTCAAACATCCTTGCACGGTACATAAATCGACGTGTCAGCTCTTTTGATGGATGCTCAATCACCTCTTCAGGGGTTCCTTGTTCATAAATGCCATGCTCCGCCATAAAGATTATATTAGATGCGACATTTTTGGCAAATCGCATTTCATGTGTAACAATAATACTGGTCATACCTGTATCTACTAAGCGTCGTATAACGGTTTCCACCTCGTCAACCATTGTCGGGTCAAGTGCGCTTGTCGGCTCGTCAAACAGCATAACCTCAGGTTTCATTGCAAGTGCTCGTGCGATTGCCACACGTTGCT
This sequence comes from Lachnospira sp., assembly GCA_051879515.1. Taxonomy (GTDB): domain Bacteria; phylum Bacillota; class Clostridia; order Lachnospirales; family Lachnospiraceae; genus Lachnospira. The sequence continues at coordinate 30,084 of JBJEME010000055.1, forward strand.
TTTGTCCACCGGACAGTTGGTTTGGCATATGATAGCGACGATTCTCCATTCCGACAAGAGCAAGCAATTCTTCTGCCTGTCTAATGGCTTCTGATTTAGGAATTCCGGACACCTTCATCGGCGAGAGAATTATATTTTCCAGCACATTCAAATGAGAAAAAAGGTTGAAACTTTGGTAAACCATGCCAAGCTTACGGCGAATCATATCAAGATTTGCTTGAGGAGCAAGAATATCTTCCCCATCAATTTCAATACTGCCCGAATCGGGTTTTTCCAAACGGTTGATACAGCGAAGCAGTGTGCTTTTACCACATCCGGACGATCCAAGGATTACGGTAGTGCTTCCCTTTGGAATATGAAGATTTACGTTCTCAAACACAATATTTTCACCAAAACTTTTTGAGAGCCCTTTTATCGTAATCATTTCACTTCACCTCCCAGATGCTTTCTTTTTCCTGCTAAATCTAAAATTGGCCCGACAATCCAGCCGATGATAAGATAGATTAAGCTGACAGTCAATAGTGCGAACATAGGGTCAAATGTACGAGACGATACAATATCTGAAGCACGTGTCAAATCCATAATAGCGAGATACCCCACCACGGAGGTTTCCTGTAAGCAGCTGATAAATTGGTTTTTGTATACAGGAAGTGCTATTTTTATCGTCTGTGGCAAAATAATATACCAAAATGATTGAAAACGTGTCATACCGAGGGTTCGTGCGGCTTCCACCTCTCCAGGGGAAACCGTTTCGACAGACGTCTGAAAGATATCCGACATATAACATCCGGTTTTCATTGTCAGTCCGATAATTACAGTCACAACAACAGGAATCGAAATTGATCCAAAAATAAAATATACTAACAGTAAAAGCAGAACCAAGGTAGGTATCTGAATCAGCACTGATGTAAATATTCTCGTAATTTTACGCACCCAAGTACATCCCGCCATTTTCAGCTTACAAAGGATTATTCCGATAAGCGTTCCAAATATAAAGGACGTAAAGGTCAGAAGAAGCGTCATCCAAAATCCTTCCACGAAAAAACGCCATCTGTCTTCATGCAAAAAAGTAACATATATTTGTTTATACAGTTCTTCAAAAAATTCAGTCATACATTCACTTCCTCTCAATAATCAAACGGAATCAATACTTTCATATTGTCCGGGTCAGCAACTTCAATAAATACAATCTCAAACTGCATATATGGCTGTGAGAGATAAACCGTACCTGTAAGCTCCGTGTCAACACGCAGATTCTCAATAAATGTGCCTACGGCAAGATCATATTCACCGTTTACAATTCCCATCTGAATGGTGGAATAAATTCCATCGACAAATTCAATTGAATAACCATATTCGTTTGCGAATCTTGTAACAACCTCAACTTCACTTCCGGCAAATTCACCGCTTTCAGAATCGATATAGCAAAAAGGATAGTAACCTGTCACCAAGCCGACTTTCAATGGTTTGCCACCTTCTATGGGCTCTACTTTGTGATATTCATACGAATCGCTATTGAGCCGGTTGTAAAGCTCCGTGAAGGTCGAACTTCCATAAAATGAAGAAGCAAATTGATTGAACTCTTCCAACACATCAGTTCGTTCACAGTTTACGCAGGCAACCAATTCCCCGGTTCCTGCTGATGGTTCCACAACTCGCAGACCACTTACACAATTCATTACATCTGTTGCAAACGGGCGCTCAATTGCGATAGCATCGACATGACCATAGCGCAGAGCCATTATAAGATTGGCAAGTCCATCATATCGGACTAACGTCATATCGTCTCTGTCTGACAACAAGTAGTCGGCACTCCATACCAGACTCACACCGATGCGTCGTCCGTCGAAATTGTCAGTATCAGTAATAGGTTGATATGTATGTTTTTGAGAGCATCCGCTTAAGACAAATAATAATACTATTGCAAGCAAAACCGATACAAGCGTCTTTGGCATAACTGCTCTGTTGAATTTCTTAAATAACAACAAATGTCCAACTCCTTTCTTTAAAAAATGCGATATGTATATTATGCAGGAAAAAATAAACCCCTAAACCCCATGAGGGGCAGGGGCCTATTTTTATACAAATCACTTACAGTCTTTCTGTTTGTGATAAACTCCTGTAACAGTCAGCAGACCGCAGCTTACAAAGAGAAGTACAATCCACAATGCCATACGGTTGGCATCTCCTGTCTTTGGAGACTCCGCATCAACATCTCCTCCGGTTACGTTCTGGTCAGTGTCAGCAAGCAATTCACCGTATTCGTTTCCGCACAAAGCACACAATGCCTTGGCAGTGGTTGTTGCCGTTCCACCCTTGCATGTATGTGCGCCGACCTTTGCTTGCTCACTTTCTGCAACAGCAATAACGGGATAGCCGCATAATGTGTCAGGTATATCAACAGTGCTCATGCCATCTGCTAAATTAATTTCTGTAATGGTCACATTTGTTTCATCAAGGCTGTATTTCACCTGTGACGTTGTATCGGGGATTCCTTCCAGAATTCTCAATTCCTTATCTGGCAGGAATATACTTTCAAGGCTTGTACATTCTCTAAAAGCATAATGTGCGATGGATGAGACGCTGTATGGGATTGTAACGCTTTCAAGATTTGTGCAATTCCTAAAAGCATAAGCTTCAATGGTTTTAACGCTACTTGGGATTGTAACGTTTTCAAGGTTTGAACAGTCTCTAAAAGCACTTAGTCCGATGGATGTAACACTGTTTGGTATCGTAAAAGCATTGTTGCTGTTTCCAATAGGATATTGAATCAATACAGTCTGTTCCTTATTATACAAAACGCCGTCTTTGGAAGAATAATTGGTATTGTTCTCATCCACTGTAATGCTTTCAAGGTTTGTGCAGTAACGAAAATTGTAATCTCCAACGGATGTAACACTGCCAGAAATTGTAATGCTTTCAAGGTTTGTGCAATTCCTAAAAGCATAATCTTTAATGGATGTAACACCGTCTGGGATTGAAAAGATCTTTCTGCTATTTCCAGAAGGATATTGAATCAATACAGTTTGTTCTTTATCATATAAAACGCCGTCTTTGGAAGAATAATTGGTATTGTTCTCATCCACTGTAATGCTTTCAAGGTTTGTGCAGTAACGAAAACCGTAATATCCAATGGATGTAACGCTGCCAGGGATTGTAACACTTTCAAGGTTTGTGCAGTCCCTAAAAGCATAATCATCGATGGTTGTAACGCTGCCAGGGATTGTAAAGGTCTTTTCGCTATTCCCAGCAGGATATAAAATCAATACAGTTTGTTCTTTATCATATAAAACACCGTCTTTAGAAGAATAATCACTATTGTCTGCATCGACGTTTATGCTTTTAAGGTTTGTGCAGTCTCTAAAAGCATATTCTCCGATGGATGAAACGCTGTCGGGAATTGTAATGCTTTCAAGGTTTGTGCAGTATCTAAAAGCACAATCTTTGATGGATATAATGCTGTCAGGGATTGTAAAGGTTTTTCCGCTATTACCGACAGGATATTGAATTAATACAGTTTGATTTTTATCGTATAAAACACCAGTTACATCAGAAGAGTAGTAGGTATTATTTTGGTTCACAGTAATGCTCTCAAGGCTTGTGCATTCCCAAAAAGCTTCATTTCCGATGGATGAAACGCTCTCTGGAATCGTAATGCTTGTCAGTGAGACACACGAACAAAAAGCATCAGCCCCAATTGTTGTAACACCATCTGGGATTGTTACGCTTGTCAGTGAGGTACAATTCTCAAAAGCATAATTCCCAATCGTTGTAACACTATTTGGGATTGTTACGCTTGTCAGTGAGACACAATTCTCAAATGCATAATTATCAATCGCAGTAACGCCCTCTGGGATTGTTATGCTTTTTAACGAGGAACATTCAGAAAATGCCATTACCGGAATCGTAGTAACGCCCTCTGGGATTGTTATGCTTTCAAGGTATGAACTAAACGCAAAAGCATAATCTTTGATGGTGGTAACAGTGTTCGGGATTTCATAAGATTTTCTATTATTTCCTGAAGGATATTGCATCAATACCGTTTGTTGTTTATCGTATAAAACACCATCTTTAGAAAGGTAGTTAGCATTATTTTCCCCTACTGTTATGTTTGTAAGTGAGCTGCATTTATAAAATACATAATCCGCAATCGACGTAACGCTATCGGGAATTGTTATGCTTGTCAGTGATGTACATTCACCCACTATATTCTCCGTAATCGACGTAACACCCTCCGGGATTGTTAAACTTGTCAGTGATCCACAGCAATAAAATGCCCAAGGCTCAATCGACGTAACGCCCTCTGGTATTGTTAAATATTTCAGCGAGAGACAGTCAAAAAATGCAGCAGTCTTTATAGTTGTAACGGTGCTTGGAATGGTATAGGACTCTCTGTTATTCCCAATAGGATATTGAATTAATACAGTTTGTTGTTTATCAAATAAAACACCATCTTTAGAAGAGTAGTTAGCATTATTTTCCGCTACCGTTATGTTTGTCAGTGAGTTACAGCCCCAGAATGCCTGATCCTCAATTGTTGTAACACTGTCTGGAATAGTTACACTTTTCAGGTTATTACTCACAAATGTATATGCTTCTATGCCGGTTACCGGCACACCATCTATCTCTTTTGGAATGATTACATCTGTGACTCCATACTCACAGGCTGTTATTAATCCGGTAGATTTATCAAAATAAATCGCTCCACCAGTAACCCCCTCTGTCCATTTTACATCAGTATCAGTTGAGGCAGATATGGACACAGTTGGTATTATGCATGCAGTCATTACCATAAAGACTGCTGTAACAATAGATGTTAATTTTTTTAATCTATTATTCATTATATGTTCCTCCTCTTTTTATAAAGCAAACGCTTATTTACTTATTTATATTGTATTGTCCTAATTTTGTTATGTCAAGTGGGTTATTCAACCAATGATTTCTTGAAATGATTTCTCATTACTCACTTCCGGCTGTATTATCAGTCTATCGTGAATCTGGTGAGATTCTCCACCAGATGGTTCGCCTGAACATTCATATTGCCACAGTTGTCAGTAATACGGTGCATAAGTGCTGCCAGTTCTTCAGAACTTGCTGTAACTTCCTGGGTTGCGGCTGCCGTACTCTCAGCACTCTTTTCAATATTCTCAATCTGATTTGATATACTGTGAACCAAATCATTCATTTCGTTGGTTATTCGGGTTACATCCTGCAGCTTATTACCCGTTGCCTCTATTCCTCCAAATATTGTTTCGAAAGAATTTATGACCTGTCCGGTATAAGAGAGGTTCTCCTTATTCTTGTCAACAACGTTCTCTATATACTCTCCACAGGCAGTGAAATTACCGGTAAGAGAATCAATAATCTGTTTGATATTATCCAATTCTGAAGATGTATTCTCTGCAAGATTCTTAATGCTTTCAGCAACAACAGAGAATCCTCTTCCGGCTTCTCCTGCTCTTGCTGCCTCAATGGAAGCATTCAGGGACAAGAGACTGGTCTGAGATGCAATCTCTTCAATAACACTAAGAATATCAGTCATTTTCTTAATGGCTTCATTGGTCTCATGGATTTTTACAGCAATAATAGAAATCTGCTCAGTCATCTGGGAGCTTCCTTTTGACATCACTTCAATCTTTTGTTTCATGTCATTACCGGAATTGTTCAGCTGCCCTACATAATCAATCATACTGTCAACTGCATTGTGAATGTCTTCCCCGTCATCAACCATCATATCAATGCTGTTCACAATTTCACTGACAGCACCAGCCTGGTTGGTAGCATCAGAAGCAACATTCTCTATAGCCGTGGCTACCTGACCAGTGGCCTCCATGGCACTTTCCGTCATGGAACTGATTTCTTCTGACAAAGACATGACATCATTACTTACGTCAGAGACCTTATGCATTACTTCATTCAGGCTATGCACCATACTTCCAACCGAATTATTCATGGCAGCAATTTCATCTTTTCCTTTAAGTTCATCCACACGGCAGGTCAAATCGCCATCCGCAATGGACTTCACGGTTTCGCTGGATTTTAAAATCGGTTTAATCATTTTGTTTATTGCAAAAAGGATAACTACAATATCAACCAAAATGAATGCTAACGCAAATCCGACAATAATCATACTCATGATGCGCTCCAGATGGGTAATTTCAGCTTTGGGACGCCCTGCAAAAATCATACCGTTGTCGGTTGGTTTGTAATAACCCATGTAATCTACGCCGTTAATGACAACATCCCTTGTCTGATACTCTTTACCTTCCTTCAGCACAATCTGGATAACTTCTTCGCTGGCTTTGGTGCCAACTGCTCCCTCAATGGAACTCTCAACTCTGGTATCACCTTCGAATATCGTTATATCAATATCATCTTCTTTGAAGGCGTATACATCCCCGTTAAAACCGTCTAGAGCAATCTTAAGCATCTTAAGATTATCTTTCACCTTGGAATCGCTGGCAATGTATGTTGTAAGAATTGTCAGCGTTACCCCCAAGAAAATCAATGGAACGATAACTAATAATAAAATCTTTTGTTTAAACTTCATAGAAAATCCCCCTGGTTATTATTATTGTTCTTCACACACATATATATACATATCGTAACATGACAGGGGGTAAATTACAACCTAAAAAGGCATAAAATCAGATTTTTATCCATTTTTTATCGATAAATATTCAAGCGTTCCGTCAGGAAGACCGGTGCCTTTTTCAAGAAGGGAGATAAGACCTTTTAATGTGTTTTCTATGTCCTCTGTTGTGGATGGAACAATGTAATTGTCAAGCTTCACGGCAATTACAATCAATACTATTTCGGCAAGTGCTTCAGGATAATCAAATTCAATCTCACCGCAGGAAATTCCCTGGGAAATAATTTCTGTCAATGCCGGTTTTAACTCTGAAACAAGATAATTCAAGTGCTTTTTATGCAGAAGAGCGAGACTCTGCGCACTCTCGTCGGACAAATGTGTGTTGTTCAAAAAAAGGGCAGATGAACTCCGGCAGGCTTGAAATAACATTGCCATCCGTGTGTAAGAGGATACATTTGTGTTGGCAGCAAGATTTTTAGCTGTCTGAAGAGGGCGTTCATAGCCTCTTCGAATCAGGGCATCAAAAATCGCATTTTTTGAAGGGTAATAATAGTAAATGCTTCCCTTTCCTATACCGGCTTTATCTGCAATTTCACTGACTGATATATGCTGTATGTCTTTTTCGTTCATGAGCTGCTGCAATGCATCGAGTATAATGTCTGATTTATTCTGTTCTGCCATATCCTGTTTGACCGCCTTTCTGCAAAATGTGTTTTGTATTTTAACATATTGTTTTTGGTCGGACAATAGACAGGAAAAGAGATATCATAATAATTCTGATATATTCATACATATATTTGTATACACAGTAGTTGACCGATGGTCGAACTACGTGATAAAATTAAGAAAAATAAATCGACCGTCGGTCAGATATATGGAGGTCACTATGACATACGCAGAATTTTTTTATGAGATCAAGAACAGATTTATGGAAGCTGATGTGAGCGATATTCATGAACATCTTGCATTCCAGTTTAATGTGGTGGATTCAGAATGCGGAGGTATATTTTATGTCGAGGTGAAGGACGGAAAGCTTTATGTGGAGCCGTATGAGTATTACGATCGTGATGCAATGTTTATTTCAGACCCTGACACATTTATGAAGATTGCTGATGGTAAAACAGACCCTGTAACAGCATTTACTTTTCATAAGCTCAAGGTGGAAGGAAGCATTGATAAGGCACTACGCCTGAAAGAAATCATAGATTTGAAGAAAAAACAGGCCGGGAAGGCATAATACGACAAACAATAATGAATCATAAAAGGGTACAAGACGAACAATAAAACATGCCGGGAAGGCATAATACGATAAAAAATACAGGACAGGTGACGGTATGGGAGTTAAAAAGATTATAGGAACAGGTCTTGCATGCGCAGGAGTATTAGGAGCTGTGGGTGCAGCAGAGATAGCATATTTCTACGGAAGAACTATGATAAGGCAGAAAACAGACATGGGTCGGACGGTTAAGATGGCAGGAACAGACTGGTCACAGTATAAGGATATGCTTGCAGAACGAAAACAATTCATGCTGGAGCAGCCACATGAGGATGTATATGTGGAAACCTTTGACTGCTTAAGACTCCATGGAGTGTATTTCCCGCCAATAAACAATGCCTGTAAGAAGAAACGGGTTGTTATCTGTTTGCACGGTTATACAAGCAGGAGTATGCAGGATTTTACCGGTCTTACAGATTATTACTTTAAGCGTGGATATGCAATGCTTCAGACAGACGCAAGGGCACACGGCGAGAGCGAGGGCGAGTATATAGGCTTCGGATGTCTTGACAGGAAAGATTTACTTAAGTGGATTGACTGGGTGATTGAAAAAATCGGACCTGATACGGAAATCTTTCTTCACGGCATTTCAATGGGAGCTTCTACAGCACTTATGGCAAGCGGACTGATGCTTCCTTCGCAGGTAAAAGGAATAATATCTGACTGTGCATTCACTTCCCCTAGGGAAGTATTCACACATGTACTCAATACAATGTACCATCTGCCGGCTTTTCCAATGATTCAGGGAGCAGATGTTGTCAACAGAATATTTGCAGGTTACGGAATGGATGAATGTAATGCGAAACGCGAGGTGCAGAAGGCTGCAATTCCGATCCTTTTCATACACGGAGAAAAGGATACGTTTGTTCCGGCAAGAATGTGCAGGGAGATATATGAGTGCTGTGCTTCCCCTAAAAAGCTTTTAATAGTAGAGGGAGCAGCCCATGGAGAAAGCTATTACAAAGATACAGAAAGCTACGAAGCTGCACTTGATGATTTCTTTGAAAATATAAATACTTGGAGGTGATTGTATGAAAACACATAAAGGTTATAAGACATATCCTCTTACAAAAGCACAGGCGTTCCATTTTTATTATATGGATAAATGTCCGAAAAAAGAGGTTGTAAATGTGGGCACGAGTCTGACAATAGAATATGAGCTTGATTTTGATGTGCTAAAGCAGTCCGTATACAAGGCAATCGAGAGGTGTGAATCAATGCGACTTCGCTTTGTATATGACAACAAACTTAAGCAGTGGTTCCAGTATGTTGTGGAAAAGGAAGACAGGGATATAGAGTTTTTTGATTTTTCAAATCATACGATGAAAGAAGCTGAGACTATGATGACATCATGGACCAGGATCCCTTTCAAAATGCAGGATTCACCGATGAACCGCATAGTACTTATTAAGATGCCTGATGGCAGTCAGGGCATGTATGTACTGATTAATCATTTAATAGCAGATGCACAGTCACTGATTATTTTCATGAGAGATATAATTGAGATTTACTGTAATGCCAAGTATGAGGGAGTGGAATATCCAAAGGAGATGCGCTCATATATTGAACAGCTTGAAAAGGATCTTGCCTATGAGGCGGGAAGCAAGGCACAGCAGAAAGACAGGGAGTTCTTCCAGAACCTTATTGAACAGTCAGAGCCTCTCTATAACGGAATTGATGGTCCGCGGGCACTTGTGGCAGAGCGAAAGAATAATCCATCTGCGAGGGCAGCTGCATTCATTACGCCATACATGGAATCAGCTCTTGATATATATCACCTTGAGAAAGAACCTACAGCAAGGCTCTTGAAATTCTGTGAGGAACAGCATGTTTCACTCCAGTGTCTTCTAATAATGGGACTTAGAACATATTTTCAGAAGGCAAATGGTAATGACGATGTGTCCATAAATGTGGCTTATGCAAGAAGAGCAACACTTTCAGAGAAGAAGTCAGGTGGAACGAGAATTCACTCATTCCCGTTCAGAACAATTATACCGGAGAACAAGACGTTTCTTGAAGGAATACATATAATCCGTGACGGGCAGAATGAAATATTCCGTCATGTTAATTATGATCCTGTTGAGTATTTTGCGTACAGGGCGAAGACATATCCTGTGGCTCCCGGAAGAACCTATGAACCTATGTCGCTTACATATCAGCCTATGACCTCAAAGGAACAGGGCTTAAGTAAGCTTGGGGACATTAAGTATAAGACAAAATGGTATCCGAACGGTGCCACCACACAGGCACTCTACCTGACAGTTATGCACAGACCGGATGACAACGGACTGGACTTTAATTTTGAGCACCAGATAATGGCAATATCAAAAAATACGTTGGATCATTTTTATTATTATATGTGCAGAATTATGTTTAAGGGAATTGAAAATCCTAACATGAAAATAGGCGACATCATTAAGCTTACCTGATATATGAAAATGATGCGTGGTACCAATTACTATATGACAGAATGAAACATTTGGAAAAGATAAGTGACAAATATTAAAACGTAGAAAAAGAAGGGCGACATTATGTTTGAGAAATTAGTTGATATCATCATGAATTATGTTGAAGTGGACAAAGAAGAAATTAAGCCGGAATCAAGATTTATGGAGGATTTGGGATTTACTTCCTTTGATTTCATGAGCATGCTAGGTGAGATTGAGGACGAGCTTGACGTAGAGATTGATCAGATTGAGGCTGCCAATATCCGAACTGTAAAGGAAGCAGCAGATTATCTTGAGAAGCTTTCTTTAAAATAATTCTTTCCGGGAGGATAATATATGAATGTAGTAAGCAGCACGATACGGGATATACTTGTCAGGGCAGAGGCTTCATATGGCTCATGTGATGCCTTCAGATACAAGGCTAAAAGCGAAGATCCGGATGGAAAAAAGACGATTGTTGAGCATAAAACATACACTGAATTAAAGCAGGATTCGGAGAAATTATCCGCAGCGCTGGAATCAATCGGTGAGAAAAATACCCATATTGCAATTCTTGGAGCAACATCATATGAATGGGTAGTCACCTATATGGGAACGGTAAATGGAGGAAATGTGGCGGTTCCCCTGGATGCACAGCTTCCGGCAGATGACATATGTGATCTTTTGGTGCGGGCAGATGTGACAACACTTGTATATGATGACAGCAAGGCTTTGACAGCGGAAGAGGCTTCTTTGAAATGTCCGGGACTTCGCCATCTTATTGCGATGAGCAAGGAAGAAGATGATGGCAATATACTGTCATTCTGGAAACTGGTAAATGCACAGGAACAGGGTTATGATTATGCGCCTGATCCTGAGGAACTTGCCACAATCATGTTTACCTCGGGAACAACAGGAAAAAGCAAGGGAGTAATGCTATCTCACAGGAACTTGGCAGAAAATGCAACATGTCTTGACATGAAGATTGAAGAGGGAACAGTTATAATGTCAGTCCTTCCTATTCATCATGCCTATTGCCTGAGCATGGATATCTTAAAGGGACTATCAATCGGCTGCGTCATATGCATAAATGATTCGCTGATGCGTGTTGCAAGGAATATAAAGCTCTTTGAGCCGAACATGATACTTATGGTACCGCTTATGATAGAAACTCTTGCCAAAAAGTTAGAGTCAGCAGCACTTCTTCCTGCACCTATAGTGAAAGCTAAAGTATTCGGAAAGCAGTTTCACACCATATGTAGCGGTGGCGCTTACATGAATCCGGCTTACATAGATACATTTAAAAAATATGGTATTACAATACTTCAGGGCTATGGCATGACGGAATGTTCCCCTGTAATAAGCACCAATCTGCCATGGAACAGTAAAGTTGGTTCTGTGGGAAAGCTTCTGCCTAACTGTGAGGCTAAGACAGTCGATGAGGAACTCTGGGTAAAGGGATCAAGTGTCATGCAGGGCTACTATCACATGCCGGAAGAGACTGCAGAAACACTTGCTGACGGATGGCTTAAAACAGGAGATCTGGGATATGTGGACGAGGATGGATTTGTGTTCCTGACAGGAAGAAAGAAAAATCTCATTATTACTCCGAACGGAGAAAATGTATCTCCTGAGGAAATCGAGAATAAGCTTTCTGAAAAACGTATCATACAGGAGGTTCTTGTTCGAGAAAGCGACGGTGTCATTGAAGCAGAAATCTATCCTGACTATGAATATGCCGCAAAGAAAAAAGTGAAGGATTTAAGGAGCAACCTTCAGGAAATTATAGATGAATATAATACGAATGCACCTCTTTATAAGCGTGTTGTAAAACTTAAGATTCGTGAAACTGAATTCGAGAAGAATACAACGAAAAAGATAAAGAGATTCTGATGGAAAGGGGCTGTCGCATTAAGAAATGAAATTAGTGCGGCGTCTCTTTTTTAGTCTATGAAGGCACCGCACTAATTTCTTAATACGACAGCTATGTTAGGGGCGAATAGCCCTTAACTGTGATACCTACGGATTGTTCCGTACTTCGTTCACCGGTGCTATAAAATTGGAAAGAGCTGCTACCATTTTTGGATGCCGGATTACAAAATGAATAACAGGTGTTTTTATCTTGGAAATCATGACATATTTACCTTCCAGTATGTGAATCTGGATGTTACCAAAAACCGGTGTTCCCGAATCATGAAACGTATAATTCTGATGAGATTCTGCGTATTCTTGTGTCAGACCTACATGAGCCAGATACTCATCATATGTGTATGTTATATCAGTCTCACAAAATGCACCTGCAAGTGCCATATGAACGGGATGAAGCTTAAATTCCTCCTCAGACAATACAGCTACATCATCAAGAACAGTGCTGTTTTGCAGAACTTCTTCTGAAAGGATGCGCTGCTGCTCAGCAAAAGACAGTATTTTGCTTCGTTCTGTATTATCTATGTTTAGGCGGTCCAGTATATTCTTAAGTAATTCAGGAGATATTGTATAAACCGGAGGCGATGATAAAATATTGCGTCGGCTCCCGTTTTCCTGCGCATCTGACGCTAAAAATGCCTGAAACAGATTCTTGGAATCTGCGCGGAAAATATCCATAAGAGGCAAAGCCTTAGAAAGAAGGTCAGACGCCTTCTGCTTATAATAGGCAACCTCCTCTTTGTTGTTGGTAAGATAATATTTGCCGTTCTTATGATAACCATTTATGCATTCACCGGTCAGTGCAACAGTTCCGGAAACATAATTGAAGTGATGATACACATCTGTTGACACATTGGGAAGATGATAAGGCGAAACCTGTCCAGTCATATAAATAGGTATCCAGCTTTCAAGTCCCAGCATCATCTCCTGAAACGGTCTGTCAATATTGTGAATAATATTCAGATGCAGACCTTTTTTCAGAGACATGGCAATTGCAAACATCCACTTCTTGTTAAAATCCATATCCTCAGCCATATCAACCATCGGCATGTCACTACACATAAAAATTGGTTCCTGTGATTTAGAAAGGACTGTCGATTTGAAAAAATCAAGTTCTCCTTTACGCATTTCTTCAATGCCGTAATAATTTCTTGATGTTGGCAGTTGAAATGGGACGGAAGGCACTTTTAATTCATCAAAATGAATAGCACGGATATATTCATCCAGATTGAATTCATCCAGCTTTTTTAAGAAGTTCTCCATGTAATCATCAGTCTGTTCAAAGGAGCCGTGATACAGCCATTCACGCAGATGCGACAAATAATCTGAATTCTCATAAATATCGTTCAGAGTACATCCAAGCAGAGCGGCAGCTTTTGCTTTGTCAGAAGGCTGGCTGTGTCTGGATACAATAAAGCGGCAGAAGCTGTTACAAAACTCATTAAGATCACTTGGGCATCTTTGACCGGACCGGATACGGTACAAATATGACACATCAAAATTAGTAGCTAAAGACATCACTTTCATGTTGATTCCAAGCGTATTGATTATAGTGTTATAATTGGCAACGAACTTTTCATAATCCTCATTCTTCTGATTCAAAGTGCTTATGAAATCAGAAGAAACAGTTTCCATTGTTATGTCGGTAATATTTTTTTCATTGGCGATTTGAACTATGCCGCTAACAAGCTTTTGGAATTGTTCACTGCCGGGCACAGGCTCACGCTCTCCGGTGCGGTAGCGGCTGATTACGGCGGCAGACAATCCGGAAGCATCTGCCAGCCCCTTTGCGTTGCAACCAAGCTTGTCAATATATTCATTTATCAGTTCGTGAAATGTCATTTACTTCTGTTCTCCTTTGAGTCGTTATAGTTTCCACTTAATTATAACTTATTAAAGATTGATGTAAAACAAAAATTGACAAAAATGACAAATGCCTGGTGCGGTAATTTTAAAACAAAATAAGACAAAAAATTGTATAATCATAACAAAAAACAGGAGGACGGGAAAAGCCTATGAATAATAATCTGAATAAAAAAGGAAATCTTATAAAGATGCTGGTATGTGCGGTATTATTAGTTGTCATTGCTGTTTTGGGGATTGTGACAGGACTGCTTAGTACGGACGAGCTGGGAGAAATGTTTGCTGTCAGTGGCGAACCGCTTCTAAAGCTTGCAGTAATGCTGTTTGGTGTACTGCTCCTGGAAAATCTTGTGGTATTTATCTTTGGAAGCATAAAGCCAAAGAGCCACAGGGCAAGATCAGTGGTATCGTTGATATCCAGCCTTGCAAAGTATGTTGCGTTTATCGTTATACTCTGCTGGGGACTTTCAATTCTTGGAGTCAATATTGGCACAATCATTGCCAGTGTTGGAGTTCTGGCTTTAATTGTTGGTTTCAGTGCAGAAAGCCTGATTGCAGACATGGTAACAGGAGCCTTTATGCTCCTTGAGAATCAATATAATGTCGGGGATATTGTGGAGGTAAATGGTTTCAGGGGAACCGTGACAAGCATCGGTATCAGGACAACATGTATTACAGACACCGGAGACAACGTAAAAATTATCAATAATTCTGAGATGAAAAATATTCTGAATCGTTCTGACAATTTCTCAAGGGCTGTCAGTGATATTGCAATACCTTATGAAACTGATATTGAAAAGCTTGAGGGAGAGCTTCCGAAACTGATGGAGGAAATATACAATGCGCATACGGATATAATGCAGAAGATTCCTCAGTATCTTGGAATACAGTCACTGGAAGATTCAGGAATACTGCTCCGTTTTGTGGTTGAGGTTTCGGAGAAAAATATTTTCTCTGCGACCAGAGCGATGAACCGTGATTTACTTCTCGGCTTCAGAAAGCTTGGCGTAGAATGTCCTTTCCCTCAGATTGATGTACATAGTAAGTAGGGGCGGTGCCTATGAAAAAAGATTTGGAATACAATATGGGACAGGAGTTTGAACTGCCTCCCGACGAGTATCTGCAGGGCGGAGGTAATGAAGTCCCGGAGGGCAGGAAACGGAAAGCTGTCTGGAAAAAAATGATATATATGGTTGCATCATTTTCAGTTGTGGCATACGTGGCAGTTTCATCTTCAGACTCCATGATACCGGCGCACATAGGAACAGATAACAAAGTGACTGATAAAGAACCCCAGGGAATATCTGATAAGCAGGATGCAGCGGAAGTACCGGAAACAGAGGCTCCAGACGGACAGAAGGGAAATGCCTCACTGCCGTCACTGAAAATATATCCTATAGAAGATGGAACATCATTTTATGTGGTGAATAATGAAACATATGACATGAACAGTGAAACGGGATACCGGATTCTTGGGCAAGGTTTCATTTTCGAGTCCTTGCTCCTTCAGGGAATGGACTATCAGCTTCCAAAGCATGAGCCTTCGGAAGGGTATGAGTTCCTGGGCTGGGTAATTTACTATGACGGCGGTAATTATGGAATGGCAGGAAATGCTCTGACAGCAGAAAATGTATGCTATGTAAAACCGGAGAATGGCAGCCGTTCCATTGAGGTTCACGCAGCATGGCGCCGTGATGGAATTGGTCAGCATCCTTACCTTTTAACACTGGATGCTAATGGCGGCACAATCGAAGGAGAAAGTACGGCAACCTACGATGCAGCCGGACCAATGGAATCGGGAACCAATATATATTTGTGTGCGTATCCTGTTCCTGAACGGGAAGGCTATACATTTGCGGGCTGGTATGCAAATCCTGATTCCAGCGGTAAACAGACAAATAAATTGTTTGGATTGGATTTCTATGAAAAGAATGGTGATGCTTATAACTGGAGTAAGACCATACCAATCACTCTCTATGCCGGATGGGTAAAGAATTAACATTAGTGTATCAGGCTATTTACGAACCGATGCACTTCAAACCAAAACAACTTATACAGTATTGACGACGGCTGAAGGCTGATTATATCAGCTTTCAGCCGTATTAAGTTCATTGGAATATTGACGTTAAATGTTGTAAATGGTAAACTATTATAGTTCTTATATTTGAACACTCTTGATATTCTGGAGAAAAGGGGATGCATACATGATAATAACTAAAACACCATTCCGTATGTCGTTTTTTGGAGGAGGTACGGATATGGAGGATTATTTCAGAGATAATGGCGGCGCTGTTATTTCAACAACATTTGATAAATATTGTTATGTAAATGTCAGACATCTTCCCAGATTTTTTGATTACTCCACCGAGTTGGCATATTCAAAAACGGAAAGAGTAACTGAGATAGATGATATTCAGCATCCGGCGATTCGTAATGCAATGAAGATGTTGGATATGAGAGAAATAAGATTGACCTACGAGGCAGATCTTCCCGCACGTTCGGGATTGGGAACATCATCTTCTTTTGCGGTAGGTATGTTAAATGCTTTTTATGCATTGAAGGGAAAGTATGCTTCTAAGAAGAAACTGGCTGATGAGGCCATTTTTCTTGAGAGAGTACTTTGTCAGGAAGCTGGAGGATGGCAGGATCAGATTGCAGCCTCTTATGGCGGATTTAACAGAATTAATTTCGGACCTGATGGGTATGAAGTATTACCTGTGATTATTTCTCCGGAAAGAAAAAAGAGACTGAATGATAACCTTATGATGTTTTTTACCGGTTTTACACGTTTTTCTTCGGATGTGCAGAAAGTAAACATGGTTTCATCTACAGAGGAGAAGAGGGCTCGTCTTAAGAAAATGTACGAACTTGTTGATGAAGCGGAAGAAGTTCTGGTGAATAGGGATAGAGATTTGGATGATTTTGGACGCCTGTTAGATATGACCTGGAGACTGAAAAAGGAAACCGGGAATTCCATAAGTACAGGCAGTATTGATGAATTATACGAAAGAGGAATCAAAGCCGGAGCACTTGGCGGAAAGCTGCTTGGTGCAGGTGGAGGCGGCTTCCTTGTTTTTTATGTGCAACAGGATAAACAGGATGAAGTTAAAGAGGCCATGAAAGATTTAATGTACATACCATTTGAATTTGAGAATGGTGGTACAAGGGTAATACACTACAGCCCGGAAGAATATGAACACAGAGGATAGATATGAAAGTAGTAATAATGGCAGGAGGAAGAGGAACGAGAATAGCTGAGCTTTTTCCCGACATACCAAAGCCTCTTATACCAATACAAAATGTTCCGGTTTTAGAAAGAGAAATAATTTCCCTTGTCTCTCAAGGTTTTACTGAATTTATTATTACTGTTTCTTATATGGCAGATAAGATAATGGAATATTTTGGCGACGGAAGCAAGTGGGGAGCATTAATTGAATATTTTGTTGAGGAGACTCCATTAGGCAATGCAGGTGCACTATTTAAATTGCAGGATAAGATAGGAGAAGAAGATTTTTTGCTCCTGAATGCAGATGCCGTGTTTGATGTGGATTTTAATCGGATGGTTTCTTATCACGAGGAAAAAGGTGCACTGGTCACACTTTTTACACACCCAAACTCTCATCCATACGACAGCAGCCTTATTCTTGCAGGAGCAGATGGCGCTGTTGATAAATGGCTTGCCAAAGAAGATGACAGGCCAAGGTGGTACAAGAACAGGGTGAATGCCGGTCTTCATGTGATATCTCCAAGAATTTTTGCAATGAGTGGAATAGATGGCAGTAAAGTTGGAACACAAGGTAAAGATGGAACAATTACAAAGGTTGACCTTGACCGTCAGTTATTAAAGCCCATGTGTAATACGGGAAAAGTATTTTGCTATGATTCGCCGGAGTACGTAAAAGATATGGGAACTCCTGAAAGATATATGAGTGTAGCAGAGGATTACAAAAATGGAAAGGTTCAGGCGAAAAACCTTGCTAATAAACAAAAGGCCATATTTTTAGATCGCGATGGGACAATCAATAAGTATGTCGGCTTTTTAAGGAGAGAAGAAGAGTTTGAACTCATACCCGGGGTAGCAGAGGCTGTAAAGAAGATAAACAACAGTGGTTATCTTGCTGTTATTGTTACTAATCAGCCCGTTATAGCCAGGGGAGAGGTTACATATTCTCAATTGGAGAATATAAACAATAAGATGGAAACACTTCTCGGTGAAGAAGGTGCATATCTTGATGCAATTTATTTCTGTCCGCATCATCCTCATAAAGGGTTTGATGGGGAAGTACCAGAATTAAAAATTGATTGTGAATGCAGGAAACCAAAACCGGGCATGCTTTTAAAAGCTGCCAAAGATTTAAATATTGATCTTGGTAAGTCTTTCATGGTCGGTGATGGCGAGAATGATATCAAAGCAGGTAAATCTGCCGGGTGTAAGACTGTGCTGTTAAATTCTGAATGTGAAAACTTTGGTCAGGATTATTCTGTTAAGAATTTGAAAGAGTTTGTTGACCGGTATGTGTGAGGAATAAATATGAATCCTTTGGATATATTGATAGATAGATACCCTGAGTTGGCGGGGCAAAGAGAGAATATAGATGCGGCTTTCCATATCCTGGAGGAGAGCTTTAACAAAGGTGGAAAACTGCTGGTTGCAGGGAATGGTGGTTCGGCTGCTGATGCAGAACACATTGTTGGAGAGCTGATGAAAGGCTTTGAGAACCCAAGAAAGTTAAGAGAAGATGAAAAGAAAAGACTGGAAGATGTAGATTTAAAACTGGGAAAGCTCCTGGGGGAGAATCTTCAGGGAGGACTTCCTGCAATTGCGCTTGATGGGCATTTTGCATTATCCACAGCATACATGAATGATTGCGAACCGTTGCTGTGTTTTGCCCAGCAGGTTAATGGATATGGAAGACAGGAGGATGTGTTTATGGGCATATCCACTTCCGGGAATTCCAAGAATATTATATATGCAGCAACTGTTGCCAAGGCGAAAGGCATGAAGGTTGTGGGACTGACCGGGGCAAAAGACAGTCAATTAAGTGAAATGGCTGACGTTACTATCCGTTCACCACAGACAAGAACCTATATGATTCAGGAGCATCATTTGCCAATATATCATTGCTTATGTTTAATGTTGGAAGAAAGATTTTTTGGAGAGAAGGAATAAATGGAGAAGCAACCACTTTTAAATACATATGTTAATAATATAGATATGGATGAGGCTATAGAAGTCATTGAAAAAATGATTGCTTCTGATGACAAATCTTATGTTGTAGCAATTAATGTGGATGTTGTGATTAAAATGGAGGAGGATTCTTATCTTAATAAGATTACCAATCAGGCAGATATGGTGCTTGTAGATGGTAAACCTCTGATTTGGATTTCCAGATATTATAAAAGGCCTATCAAAGCAAAGATATCCGGTTCTGATTTGGTTCCGGCTCTCTGTGAAGTGGCAGCAAAAAAAGGCTATACAATATTTATCATCGGGGGAAAGGACGGAATTGCGGAGAAAGCAAGGAAAAACCTTAAAAAGAAGCATCCCGGGATTAATATTGTTGGAACCTATGCTCCGCCTTTTGGATTTGAGAAAGATGAAAAAGAATTAGAAACAATTAATGAAATGATAAGTAAGGTGCATCCGGATTTACTGATTGCCTGTTTTGGATGTCCAAAGCAAGAAAAATGGATATATGAGAATTACCGGAAATACGATGCTAAGGTGTCGATATGCGCAGGTGCAACTGTGGATTTTCTGGCTGGAAATGTGAAACGGTCACCCAGATGGATGAGCAATCATGGTTTAGAATGGTTCTATCGTTTTTTACAGGAACCAAAGCGAATGTTCAAAAGATACTTTGTTGATGATGTGAAAATTTTCAAACTGATAAGGAAATACAGGTGATTTTATGAATTTATCAGAACAGAATATACTTTTCTTTACAAGAACGATGAAGCTTGGGGGTACAGAAAATGTAATTCTTCAATTGTGTGAAATCTTCAAGCCACTGGTTAATAATATTGTTGTATGTTCATGTGGCGGTGTCAATGTTGAGAAGCTTAATTCAATGGGGATTAAGCATTATGATATTCCTGATATAGAAAATAAATCACCTTCAACGATTTATAAAGTATCAAAAACGGTTAAAGATGTTGTAAAAAGGGAGAACATAACGGTAATACACACACATCACAGAATGGCAGCCTTTTACGTTTCTCTTTTGCGTTTATATAAGAACCGATATTTTATTAATACAAGTCATAATACATTTTCCGATAAAAAGAGTCTGACCAGATATGTGTACAAGCATGCCAATATGATTGCATGCGGTGAAATGGTAAAGAAAAATCTGGTTAATTATTTCGGATTCAATGATGAGAAAGTTACTGTTATTCATAATGCGGTAAGGTCTTTTGATGGGGCTGTCGTTGAAGAACCGCTGATTACAGAACTTCATAAGAAGGGTTGTTTTGTTGTTGGAAACGTTGGAAGATTGTCAAAACAAAAAGGGATGGAGTATTATATTAAATCCATACCCGGTGTATTAAAGAAACATCCGGAAGCGAGGTTCATGGTTATTGGCAGCGGAGAGGACGAAGAGAAGCTTAAAGAACTGGTATGCACTCTTGGATTAGAGGATTATATATACTTTACCGGATACCGTTCTGATATTCAGAACATAATAGAACAGCTGGATTTAGTGGTTTTAAGTTCTCTATGGGAGGGACTGCCACTTACTCCAATAGAAGCATTTTCTGTTGGAAAGACCATAGTTGCCACTGCTGTCGATGGCACTGTTGAAATAGTTGAGGATGGTGTTAATGGAGTGCTGGTGAGAGCAAAAGACAGCGAAGCGTTAACTGAGGGAATTAATTCATTGATTTCAAACGATGCGTTAAGAAAAGAGTTTGAATATAATGCAAAGAAACAATTTGATTCGAAATTCTCTTTTAATCATTTGATTAAAAAATATACAACATACTATGAGGGCTTATAAAATGGGAAGTGATAATCATACAAAAAGCTTAGGTAATACAATGCCAAAACCTGTTAAAATGGTTTATTATGCCGTTGTACTTTTTGGAAATGCAGTAATTAATAAGATTCCAAGCCGTCATCTGAGAAAATGGTTCTACCAGCTGATGGGTGCGAAGATAGGTAAGAATACTTATCCGTGCCGCCGGGTGGAAGTGCTGCTGCCTCAAGGCCTTACATTAGGAGATGGTGTGGCAGTCGGATGGTTTGCAGAACTTGATGCGCGTGGTGGAATCACAGTTGAACATGATACTAATATTTCAAGTCATGTAAAAATGATTACCGGAAGTCATGATATTGATGATCCGTATTTTACGGCGGATTTTAAGCCTATTCATGTAGGACATCACTGCTGGATAGGAACAGGCGCCACTATACTTCAGGGTGTGACAATAGGAGATGGTGCAGTGGTTGCTGCAGGCGCTGTTGTAACTAAAGATGTTCCGGCTTATGAGGTATGGGGTGGAGTACCTGCTAAATTCATAAGGCAAAGGACACAGGATCTTCAATACAATATCGGGGCACCGCAGATTCTGCATTAATTATTATGTGAACTTTAAAAATGATTTAGGAGATTGTCAAAGAGTATATGATTCCAAAAGTAATTCATTATTGTTGGTTTGGTGGGAAACCATTACCGGATGATGTAAAGAAATGCATAAAAACATGGGAAAAGTTTTGCCCGGATTATGAGATTAAGAGGTGGGATGAGAAGAATTTTGATGTTTACTCACACCCATTTATTAAAAGTGCATATGAGGCAAAGGCCTGGGCGTTTGTGTCGGATTATGCCCGACTTAAGATTGTTTATGATGAAGGTGGAATATATCTTGATACAGATGTAGAACTATTAAAGAATCTGGATTTCTTATTAGAATATAAATTCTATATCGGTGTGCAGCAGCAGGATAATTATTGCACTACGGGACTTGGATTTGGCGCAGAAAAAAACAGCCCGATAGTTGAATCGATGCTTAAGGTATACGATTCTCTGACATATGAAGATTCACAAAAAACCAATCTGTCCTGTCCTGCGTTGAATGATGGAGTGGTTAGAAGATTGGGAAATATTGATATAGATAATATAAATATTATTGACGGATGCTGCATCCTGCCTCCGCGCTATATGGATCCAATTGCTCCGGGCGACAATAAAAATCTTATATGCAATGATAGTATATCGATACACCATTATTCTGCATCATGGGTATCGGGATTTACAAGACTGAAAAGGAAATGTATAAGAGCTTTTGGAGAAGAGAGATATCATAAGATAAAGAAAATGATATATAAGAACAAAAATCTGTGAAATTAATCAGTAGTGGAGTAAAATGATTAGATTAATTAGTTTTCTAAAAAATAAGGCGTTAGTTCCTTTATTATTTCTTTTTGTTATATTTTTTGATGTTATTTCTAATAATGTTATAGCAGGAAATTATTTGGACGAGTTTATAGCAATAATGTCGTTTGGTCTAATGCTTTTTTTGATAATAAAGAACAAAAGAGAAGTAGATAAAAAGAAAATTATGGTTGTGATGGCAGCTTTATTATCAATATTTATAGGCGTATTATCAAATATAATCTTTCGGTATGTGACTGATCCCGGGATAATTGTTCGCGATATTGTTGGACTTTATAAGTTCTTTGCAACTTTTTATGCAGTTGATTATATTTTTGATAATTACAATGCATATTACAAGAGAAGCCTGGTTGCGATTTCTAAAGTATTGATTGTTATAATAGCAGTATTTGGCTTTGTGTCGCTGTTTGTCAATATAGGGATGGGAAGTGATGTCCGCTACGGGTTAAGAAGCTATAAGTTTATATATAGCTTTTATAATGTCCTTGTTTATAACATAGTATTGTTGATTGCTGTTATCTCATGTGAAAAGAAGAAAAATATTATATACTACATTCTTGGGTCATTTTCATTGATTCTGACTTTTAGAACAAAAGCCTTAATGGTAATAGGAATACTTCTGGTTATTTTCATCTTGAACCGCAAGGATGAGAATAATCTGATTTATGGAAAAATATCTAATAAGCTTAAAGTAATAATACCAGCCGGGTTGGTGCTCTTTTTACTGGCAAAGGATAAGATTTTTCAATATATATCTTTTGGAAAATACAACAGTATCAGAATAGGAGCACTTGTTACGGGATTTGAAATTGCTCTGGATCATTTCCCTTTTGGGGCCGGCTTTGGAACGTATGGTTCAGATTTATCTTATTCATCAAATTCAAAGCTATATGAATTATATAATGACATTAATTATGTTGACATGATGAATGCCAATCTGGGATATGCGTCTATGTCAGATACATTCTGGCCGGCTGTTTTTGCGCAAATAGGTTTAATCGGTCTTGTTATATATCTGTTTTGTATGGCTTCTGTTTTCCTTCATGTAAAGGAGAAAGAAGGTACGCCTGTTTGCTATAAGAATGCATGTATATTTATTTTGCTGTATATGTTAACTGTAAGCTTGTCTGAAGCAGTATTCATTAATCCGAGTGGAGTTACAGCACCAGTCATTATGGCTCTGCTATTAAATATAAAAGATTAAAATGAATTAAAGACAGGTAGAAAAGAGCCAGATGAAATTATTCGGTTTCGGAAAGGAAGTTAGATAGAATGAGGTTATATCAGATTATTGAAACTGCTGCAAAGTCGAATACTGCAGGTTCAAAGGCCGTTGACGATATCATAGATATTTCGAATGGTATGGGCTTTGAAAAAGTATACATTGTGAACAATGAAATGAATCAAAGCCTGTTATCAAAGTGTCGCAGGCAGATGAATTGTCTATTAGAATGGAACAAGGCATACAAAGCTATAGAAGATGGTTCCGTAGTCCTTTTGCAGCATCCGTTTCACAGGAGACAAATTGGCAGGAAACATACTCTGATAAAATTAAAGCGTAAAAAGAATGTTAAGTTCATTTCTGTAATACATGATGTTGAAGCATTGAGAAAAATAATGAATGATTCATACCATCAAAAAGAATTTTCCATGATGCTTCAGGCAGCTGATATTTTAATTGTACATAATGACAGTATGGCGAAATGGTTTACAGATATTGGAGTTTCTGCCGACAAAATCGTTGTATTAAATATTTTTGATTATTTACATAACAATAAAAATAATATAATGCAAAAACCGGCATTTGAAAAAAAGATTATTATTGCGGGAAATCTTGATGTAAACAAAAGTCAATATATCGGACAGCTTGAACAACTTGAAAAAGTGGCAGTCCAGCTATATGGACCAAATTTTAATACAGAAATGTTACAATATTCTAATATAAGTTATGGCGGGAGCCTTCCACCGGATGAAGTACCACAGGTTCTTACATCTGGTTTTGGTCTTGTATGGGATGGCAACAGTATTGAAAAATGCAGTGGCAATACAGGAGAGTACTTAAGATATAACAATCCTCATAAACTGTCGCTATATTTGTCGTCGGGGTTACCTGTAGTAATATGGAAAGAAGCTGCAGAAGCGGAATTTGTAGTTAAGAATAACGTGGGAATTGTTGTGAATTCGCTGAAAGAATTATCATCTGTTTTTGAAGGAATTACCGAGGAAGATTATAACGCTATGGCGAATAATGTTGAAAAGATAGCGGATAAACTAAGGAATGGGGAATATACTAAGACCGCACTTAACAAAGCAATTAAACAGATTTCTTAATAATTCAGATAAAATTTATTAAAGTAATAATTATAGAATCTAGGTTGTATGAAATGGAGATAAGTAAATGTACGATTATTTAGTAGTTGGCTCAGGATTATTCGGAGCAGTATTTGCCCAGCAGGCAAAAGCAAATGGAAAAAGTGTACTGGTTATAGACAAACGAAATCATGTGGCTGGAAATGTTTATACAGAAAAAGTGGAGGGCATTAATGTCCACAAATACGGTGCACATATATTTCACACTAACAACAAAGAGGTTTGGGACTACGTTACAAAGTTTGCAACATTTAATCGTTTTACAAACTCTCCTGTAGCCAATTATAAGGGGGAACTTTATTCGCTTCCGTTTAATATGTACACTTTTAACAAGATGTGGGGAGTAGTTACACCTGAAGAGGCGATGGAGAAAATAGACGAACAGAGAAAAGAGATTATTGGAGAGCCAAAGAATCTTGAAGAGCAGGCAATATCTCTTGTAGGTCGTGATATTTATGAGAAGTTAATTAAGGGATATACTGAAAAACAGTGGGGAAGAGATTGTAAAGAACTCCCTTCTTTCATTATCAAACGACTTCCGGTACGACTTACTTTTGATAATAATTACTTCAATGCCCTTTATCAGGGAATTCCTGTTGGCGGATACACTAAATTTGTAGAAAATATCCTTGATGGGATAGAAGTTAAATTGGGAGAGGACTACCTGGCTGATAAAGCTAAATGGGATGGAATTGCCGGGAAGGTTGTTTATACCGGGCCAATCGATGCATATTTTAAATATTGCTTAGGCACATTGGAATATAGAAGTGTGCGATTTGAAAATGAAATTTTAGATAAGCCAAACTTCCAAGGCAATGCTGCTGTTAATTACACAGATAGAGAGACTCCGTGGACTAGAATTATAGAGCATAAATGGTTTGAATTTGGCAAGGATGAGAATGGTAACGAATTAGACAAGACTGTAATAAGCAGGGAGTATAGCAGTGAGTGGAAGCCGGGAGACGAGCCATACTATCCGGTAAATGATGAAAAGAATGGGGAACTGTATAAGAAATACAAAGAGCTTGCCGATAAAGAAGAGAAAGTTATCTTTGGCGGAAGACTTGGTGAGTATAAGTACTATGACATGGATGCGGTAATTGCATCTGCGTTGGAGAAATGCAGGAGTGAATTGCATTATGAATAATAACGAGCCGATTTTATCAATCTGTATTCCTACATATAACAGATCAGAGGCATTGAGGCAGTCACTGGAACGTTATGTTTCATGCGAAGGTTTTGATGATTCAGTGGAAATTGTTATATCAGATAATGCATCTACTGACAATACCGGAGAAATTGCCGCTGAATATGCTATGAAGTTTAAGAATATAAAGTATTATAGAAATGAGACAAACGTAAAAGATTCAAATTTTGAACTGGCGTTAAAAAGAGGAACCGGCAGATACTTGAAACTTCAAAATGATGCGACACTGTTTGATGTTGATGCGTTGGTTTACATGAAAGACTGTATAAGCAGAAGTGATACGAACCGTCCGATTTTTTTTACTAACGATTTCATATACACAAAGTTCAAAGGGCAGGCTAAGATAGAATGTAACTCCTTTGATGAATTTATTTCAGCATTATCAACTTATGTTACCGCAATTTCATGCTTTGGTGTGTGGAAAGAACAATTGAGTGACGTGCATAACTTTACAAAATATACAGAGTTAATGCTAAATCAGGATGACTGGACTTATCAGTTGTTGGAGAAATACGGCAAATGCACTTTGTTCAATAAACATTATTATAATGTGTTACCTAAAAATGGCGGAGGTTATCACTGGTTTAAAATTCATCTGGATAATTATTACAAAATAATGCAGCCATATATTGATAAAGGTTTAATCGGCAAGAAAACCGTAAAGAAGGATAAGAAAAATCTTTTGTTTCATTTTATGCCGGAACTGAAACATACGTATGTGTATCCTGTTAATGGTTGGGCGTTTGAAAAGAAGGGCACATTCAGGTATCTGTGGAAGTACTATAAAAAAGAATGGTATTTTTATGCGCTTATTATAATATATCCATTAGCTTTTATTGTTCTAAATCCAATTCATTATGGTAAAAACTGGCTTAATAAACTTATCGCAAGGAAAAGGTAATATATGTCAAATAATTTAGTGAAGAAGAATACTGTTATAAACATCATTAAGTCTTTATGTTCAATAATATTTCCGTTTATAACATTTCCATATATATCCAGGACATTGTTGCCTGACAGTGTAGGAAAAATTAATTTTGGTAATTCTATTGTGAGTTATTTTTCATTGGTTGCCACATTGGGAATTGGCACATATGCCTTAAAAGAATGCTCAAGAAACAGGAGCAATAGAGAAGACCTGTCAAAGACAGCCAGTGAAATTTTTTCCATTAACATCTGTTCAACTTTGTTTGCCTACATCGCATTGGGGATTACTTTATTTTTCAGGAGCAGTCTGGATAATTACAAAGTATTGATTATAATACAAAGTTCAGTTATTTTATTTAATACCCTTGGTGCTGACTGGATAAATTCAGCAATGGAGGATTTCACCTATATAACATTAAGGTCCGTGGGGGTTCAGGTATTATCAATTATTCTAATGTTTATTTTTATACACAGACCTGAAGATTATCTGAAATACGCACTTATTTCTGTAATTTCCTCAAGTGGTGGTAATATTCTTAATATATTTTACAGAAAGAAATATTGTGATATTCATTTTACATTTAAAATGAATATAAAGAAGCACCTGCCACCCATACTTTTATTTTTTTCAATGATTCTTGCTCAGCAGATATATGTTAATTCAGATATTACAATTCTTGGAATTTATAAGGGTGATTATGAGGTTGGTTTATACAGCACTTCCGTAAAACTTTATAACATAGTTAATACTGTTATTGCATCAGTTTCAACAGTAGTGTGGCCACAAATTGCGGAAGCATATAAGAAACATAGCCAGGAAGATGTCAACAGACTGGCAAAATATTCTTTGAATTTTATTCTGTTGTTTGGACTTCCGTGTATAATAGGAATTAATGTGGTTGCAAAAGAGATAATACTCTTAATAGCCGGAGAACAGTATTTAAACGCGTCAACGTCATTGCATATTCTCACGGTTGCTCTGCTTTTTTCCTTAATCGGAGGCTGGCTTGGAAGTACCAATTTCTTGCCAAACGGGAAGGAGAAAGTGTGTCTTATAGCTTCTTCGGTAGCTGCTGTAACTAATATAATATTGAATTTTTTACTTATTCCCAACTGGGGATTGAATGCCGCGGCATTTACAACCGCTGTTTCTGAAGCTTTGGCATTGGTAGTTTTACTCATAAATTATGATAAAGCCATGAAGATAACCGGAATATTTTCAATTCTAAAGGGACCTGTCATTGGCTGTGTATATATTGTCGCAGTCTCACTGATTGTCCGTTTAATAGTTTCTAATAGTATTGCAATTTGCCTGATTACTATTATTCTGAGTATAATGGGTTATATTGGGATACTTGTTTTAGTAAAAGATGAGTTTTTCCTGAGTTATTTAAGACCTATAATAAATAAACTGAAAAGGGGATAAAATATGAAAGTAGTATTGTTAGCAGGTGGTTTTGGAACCAGAATATCAGAAGAATCAATATATAAACCTAAGCCAATGGTTGAGATTGGCGGTAAACCGATACTCTGGCATATCATGAAGGAATATTCATATTATGGAATCAATGAATTTATAATATGTGCCGGTTATAAACAGGATTATATTAAAAAATGGTTTTCTGATTACTTCCTTTCCAACTCTGATGTTACATTTGATTATTGTAATGGAAAGAATGACATTACAATTCATCAGTCTAATATAGAACCATGGAAAGTCACTGTCGTTGACACCGGTCTGCATACAATGACCGGTGGAAGAATAAAAAGAATTCAAAAGTATGTTGGTGATGAACCATTCTTTATGACTTATGGAGACGGAGTGTGTGATGTTAATATGAACAAGCTTCTTGAATTCCATAAGTCACATGGAAAGATTGCAACATTAACGGCTGTGCTTCAGGATCAATCAAAAGGTGTACTTGATATTGGCGGGGATAATGCAGTAAAATCTTTTAGAGAAAAGAGTATTAATGATGGGGCACCAATTAATGCCGGATATATGGTATTTGAACCTCAGATATTTGATTACATTGAAGGGGATACTACTGTGTTTGAAAAGGAGCCATTAGAGAAACTGGCAGCGGATGGACAATTGATGTCATATATGCATAAAGGTTTCTGGCAGTGCATGGACAGTGTAAGAGAAAAGGCAATGCTTGAGAAGTTAATAGAAATGGACGAGGCTCCTTGGATGAAGTGGGAGAAATAATATGGATTTGAATTTTTATAAAGGAAAGAAAGTTTTAGTTACAGGTCATACAGGTTTCAAAGGAACATGGTTGTGCAGAATTTTAGTGAATGCCGGAGCTGATGTCACAGGGTATTCCCTGGAGGCTCCTACTAACCCTTCCCTTTTTTCAATTGCAGGGTTGGAAGGAAAGATGAAAAGTATAATTGGCGATATAAGAGATTATGACCATCTCTTCAGTGTGTTTGAAGAAAGCCGGCCGGAAATAGTATTTCATCTTGCAGCACAGCCAATAGTAAGAGACAGCTATAAGGAACCTAAATATACGTATGAAACAAATGTCATGGGAACTGTTAATTTGCTTGAATGTGTAAGACATTTTACCTGTGTGAAGTCAGTATTAAATGTTACCACAGACAAGGTTTACCACAATAATGAATGGTGTTGGGGTTATAGAGAGGATGAACCGTTAGATGGATTTGATCCGTACTCTAATTCGAAATCCTGTTCCGAGCTTGTAACACACAGTTACAAGAATAGTTTCTTTGATGAAAGAGAAATTGCGGTTTCTACTGCAAGAGCCGGTAATGTTATAGGAGGAGGAGACTTTGCCAATGACAGAATAATACCGGATTGTGTACGGGCAATGGAGAGAGGGGAGATTATAGGAGTGAGAAATCCATATTCAACCCGACCATACCAGCATGTTTTAGAGCCATTAAGTGTATATCTTACTATTGCAGCAAAGCAGTATGAGAATAAGGATTATCAGGGGTATTATAATGTTGGACCTGATGATTGTGATTGTGTTACAACAGGAGATCTGGTTGACTTGTTCTGTTCAAAATGGGGCAGGGATGCCAGGTGGGAAAACCAGGCTGAAGCCAATGCACCGCATGAAGCTAATTTCTTAAAATTGGATTGCAGTAAAATAAAAAGTGTATTTGGATGGAAGCCAAGGTGGCACATTGACGAATGTATGGAAAAGGTTTGTGAGTTTTCCAAAGTGTGGTTAAAGGGCGGAGATGTACCGGCAGAAATGGACAAAGAGATAAATGATTTTTTTGAAGAGGAGAAATAAGATGGCAAGTTGGAAAAATGAATCTGAAGCAAGAGAACAGATCAAGGCAATGGTTAGCGAGTATTATAAAGATTTTAAGGAACCGGTTGAATCTAAGGAAAACTTCAAACCGGGAGACCGTATCAGCTACGCTTCAAGAGTCTACGATGAAAAGGAGATGCAGGCGTTAACTGATGCAATGCTGGATTTCTGGCTTACCACAGGCAGATTTTCAAATGAATTTGAAAAGAATTTTGCTGAATGGATTGGTGTAAAGTATGCACATCTTGTTAACAGCGGTTCTTCTGCCAATCTTATCGCGTTCAGCGTGTTAACGGCACCTGAGCTCGGAGAAAGACAGATTAAACGAGGTGATGAGGTTATCACTGTTGCATGTGGTTTCCCAACAACAATAACTCCTATTCTTCAGTATGGTGCAGTACCTGTATTTGTGGATGTTACTGTTCCACAATACAACATCGACATAACTAAACTGGAAGAGGCATATTCTGAAAAGACAAAGGCTGTAATGATAGCACATACACTCGGTAATCCATTTGATTTAGCTTCGGTAAAAGATTTTTGTGACAGACATAATTTATGGCTTGTTGAAGATAACTGTGATGCGCTCGGTACAAAGTACACAATCGATGGTGTGACTAAGTTTACAGGTACATGGGGAGATATCGGAACATCAAGCTTTTATCCTCCTCATCATATGACTATGGGTGAAGGCGGATGTGTTTACACTGATAATCCAACATTAAATCGCCTTATATTATCTTACCGTGACTGGGGAAGAGATTGTATCTGTGTATCCGGTCAGGATAACCTTTGCGGACATCGTTGGGATGGTCAGTTTGGCGAGTTGCCTAAGGGTTATGATCATAAATATACTTATTCCCACTTCGGATATAACTTGAAGGTCACAGATCTTCAGGCAGCAGTAGGAGTAGAGCAGTTGAAGAAATTCCCATCTTTCATTGAAAGAAGAAAGCATAACTGGTCAAGGCTTCACAAGGCATTAGAGGATGTACAGGATAGAATTATTCTTCCGGAACCAGCTCCAAATAGTGATCCATCATGGTTTGGTTTCTTAATATCTGTGCGCCCTGAAACAGGATTGAATAGAAATGAAGTAACTAAATATATTGAGAGCAAAAATGTTCAGACTCGTTTATTATTCTCAGGAAATATTATCAAACAGCCATGTTTTGATGAAATAAGGGGAACAGAAGCCTACAGAGTTGTTGGCGATTTAAGCAGCAGCGATTTTGTTGTGAACAATACATTCTGGGTTGGAGTATACCCAGGTATGACTGATGCCATGATTGATTACATGGCTGAAGTGATTAAGGATGCTGTTGGGAAATAATATATCAGTTACGGAGGAGTTATCATGAAACAGAGATTGGCGGATTATGTTGCTGATTTTCTTGTTGCACATGGAGTCAAAGATGTATTCAGTGTGGTTGGCGGCGGTGCCATGCACCTGAATGATGCACTCGGGCACAAGAAGGGGTTGAAGGTAACATACAATCATCATGAACAGGCGTGTGCAATGGCGGCGGAAGCGTATGCCAGACTTGATAATAGAATTGCTGCAGTTTGCGTTACTACCGGGCCGGGAGGAACCAATGCACTGACAGGTGTTGTTGGAGGGTGGCTGGATTCTATTCCAATGTTCGTTGTTTCCGGTCAGGTTCGTTACGATACAACATCACGCTATGCATTGCAATTCACGGAGACACCGTTGCGCGCAATGGGGGACCAGGAGTATGACATCGTCAAATCTGTGGCTCCAATGACAAAATATGCAGTTATGATTGAAAACCCCAATACAATTCGCTATCATTTAGAGAAAGCCTGGCACCTTGCCACAACCGGTCGTCCGGGACCTGTATGGATTGATATCCCTTTGAATTATCAGGGCGGCTATATTGAGACAGATAGTCTTTTGGGATACGATCCAAAAGAAGATGATTCTAAACTTCCTCCTGCTGTTGACGAAACGACAATACAGACAGTTCTTGAAAAAATTCGTAATGCTAAGCGTCCGGTTTTTCACGCAGGATATGGAATCCGCTTATCCGGAGGATATGAAGCATTTCGCTCTGTAGCAGAAAAATTAAATATTCCTATTGTAACATACTGGAATGCGGTTGATTTAATTGAAGATGATAATCCTTTTTATTGCGGACGCGCCGGTAATATGGGGGATCGTCCCGGAAACTGGGCAATCCAGAATGCCGATTTGATTCTTGCGGTAGGTACACGTATTTCTATCCGTCAGGTAGGGTATAATTGGAAAACCTGGGCTCGTGAGGCTGAGGTTATAATGGTTGATATTGATCAGGCAGAATTAAAGAAGCCGACACTTCATGTGGAAATGCCTATTTGGGCAGATGCGAAAGATTTTCTCACGAAAATGAATAATTTGATGTCAGAGAAAGTATTTAATGGCGAAGATTGGATTAAGGTTTGTCAGGGATGGAAAAAGAATTATCCGGTTGTTCAGAAAAGACAGTGGGAGGAAAACGGTTCTACTGCCAATGTATATGCGTTTGTGGATTATTTGAGCTCAAGACTTCCACAGAACAGTCTGACAGCCGTATCAAACGGTGCATGCTGTGTAGTTGGTAATCAGACCTATCATATTAAGAGAGGAAGCAGAATGGCTAACAATAGTGCAGTTGCTTCCATGGGGTACGGTTTGCCTGCGGCCATTGGAACATGTATAGGTGGTGGCAGAAAAGAAACTATATGTCTTGAGGGCGATGGCAGTATTATGATGAACCTTCAGGAACTGCAGACGATATTAACCAATAAACTTCCAATCAAAATATTCCTGATTAATAATAATGGATATCACTCTATCAGAATTACACAGACCAACTTATTTAGTAAGAATTTTGTGGGTATAGGGGAAGAATCCGGAGATTTGTCCTTCCCTGAGTTTAAAAAGATTGCAGAAGCATTCGGGTATAGATATTTCTGTGCTCACAGTAATTCAGAAATGAAAGAAGTTGTGGATGAAGTACTAAAGCTTGATGGACCTGTATTTACAGAGATATTCACAGATACAGACCAGGTATGGGAACCAAAGAGCAGTACAAAGCGTTTGGAAGATGGAACACTGGTTAGTCCGCCACTTGAGGATCTGGCACCATTTTTACCTAGGGAAGAGCTGAAAGAGCAGATGTTCATTCCTATGATTGAGGAATAAATGAAGTAAATGTCAGCTAAAGCAGACCGTGCTCGGCTCGCAAAGCAAAGCAAGTCCATCAAGGATTGAGGAATGTAGGGAGTTGGAAGCGGACTTGTCCGCTTTGATCAAAGAGGAGGCAGGCAAGATGAGGAGAGCAATTATAACGGGTGCAACCGGTGCGATTGGAAGTGCGTTAATTAGGGAATTGATTGAGAATAATATAGAGACACTTGTTTTTTGCCGTGAGGGTTCAGAAAGAAACAGACAGATACCACAACATCCGCTTATTTCAATAAAATACTGCTCTTTGGAGCAGCTTGAATCCATAGAAAATGATACCGGGAAAGAATATGATGTGTTTTATCATTTTGCATGGGAAGGAACAACAGGTTCTGCCAGAAATGATATGTACCTTCAGAATCAAAATGTACGGTATTCATTAGATGCAGTAGGAGCAGCGAACAGATTTGGATGTAAGAAGTTTATTGGAGCAGGGTCTCAGGCCGAATATGGAAGAGTAGAAGGAAATTTAAAACCGGATACAAAGACTTCTCCGGAAATGGGATATGGCATTGCAAAATTATGTGCAGGTAATATGACTCGGGAATATGCGCATAGTCTTAAAATGGAACACAACTGGGTAAGAATACTTAGTGTATATGGCCCTAATGATGGGGTACAGAGTATGGTAATGTCAACAATAGCAAAGCTGCAGGCGGGGGAAGTACCTCAGTTTACCAAGGGTGAGCAAATGTGGGATTATCTGTACAGCGGTGATGCTGCCAAAGCGTTCCGATTAATTGGTGAAAAAGGAATTGATGGAAAAGTATATGTTCTTGGAAGCGGACAGGCCAAACCATTAAAACAGTATATTGAAGAATTGAGGGATGTTGTTGCTCCGGGAGCTGAACTTGGTATAGGCAATGTTCCATACAGTACAAAGCAGGTGATGCATTTATGTGCTGATATCTCAGAGTTAGAAGATGACACAGGATGGAAACCTGAAACAAAGTTTGAAGATGGAATCCGGAAGATTATACTTTCACAGATGTAAAGTGTAGTGGAGCATAATTTTTGCCAAATTTTTATTTGAATTTTTGTTGAATTTTTATTTGATTTTTTTAAAAAATATTGTTGACGTTTTTGGTTATTAGTTGTAACATGAAATTAATTTTTGAATAACTTTTATTCAAATTGCACAAAAAGGTGTACGGTGTGAAATAATAATAAATTATTTACACTGGGAACGGTTTTAAGGCTTTAGAAGTGCAAAAGAGAACACAATAATTTTTAAAAAGTAGAAAAGGAGAAAAAAATGAAAAAGCAAGTAAAAAAATTCTTAAGCATGTTACTTGTAAGCGTAATGGCTCTTGCATCAATTCTTACATTTGATGTTGAACCAGTACACGCAGCTTCTGCTTCAATAACAGAAGCAGCCGGTGATCTTGAGACCGCATACGTTGAGTGGACACCTGTATCAGGGGCTTCCGGATACAACGTATATGTTAAGGCAGCCAGTGCAGCTGATTCAGCTTATGTTCAGCTTGATGATGAACTTATAAGAAAGTATCCATCATATATGAGAGCTGATGCTGTAGGTTTAAAGGCTGGCGATTATGTGATGAAGGTAGTGCCTCTTAATGATGGCGTTGAAGATACAGCTTCTGCAATGGTGACAGAAAAGCTCACTGTTCTTGCACATGACAGAAGCGGATTTGCTTTTGTGAATGGAACATCATCAGGTGCTTATAATGATGATGGAACATTAAAGAGCAATGCAAAAGTGTTCTATATGACAGAAAGCACCAAGGGAGGATTTGTAGCAGCTGTTGATGCAGCAGATGCCGGTAATTATCCTTTAGCTGTTCGTTTGATTGGAAACATCACAGACTTTACAGGTCTTGAGTCTGGAGACATGCTTATCGGAGAATGTAAATTTGGTCTTACTATAGAAGGTATTGGCGAGGATGCGACAGCTAATGGCTGGGGTGTTCGTATTAAGAATAGTAGTAATGTTGAAGTAAGAAATCTTGGATTTATGAACTGCGATAGTACAGAGGGTGATAGTGCAGGTCTTCAACAGGGTAATGACCATGTGTGGATTCATAACTGCGATTTCTTCTATGGTGCTGCAGGTTCTGATGCTGACCAGGTTAAGGGCGATGGTGCACTTGATACAAAGAAGTCTCAGTATGTAACTCATTCATATAATCACTTCTATGACACTGGAAAGACTCACTTAAATGGTAACGGTGATACAACACTTAACTATATCACTTATCACCATAATTGGTATGATCACTCGGATTCGCGTCATCCGCTTGTAAGATGTTCTTCAGCAGTACATGTTTACAATAACTTGTATGATGGTGTATCTAAGTATGGTATGATTTGCAGAATTGGTGCTTCTATCTTTTCAGAAGCAAATTATTTCAAAGATACACAGAAACCTATGTTGATTTCACAGCAGGGTACAGATATTATAGGTGTACCTATTGCATCAGATGAAGGTGGTATAATTAAGTCATATGGTAACGTGTATGATAATACAACGGCACCTATTACTCATAAAGATTCTTCAACAAGTTTTGACTGCTATGAGGCATCTTCAAGAGATGAGCAGGTTTCAAGTTCATACAAAACTTTAAAGGGAAGTAATACATATTCTAACTTTGATACAGCATCAGATTTTTATACCTATACAGCTCAGAGTGCTGCTGATGCGAAGGTTACAGTAGAAAAATATGCAGGACGTATTAATGGCGGTGATTTCAAGTGGGATTTCAGCGATCCTTCAGAAGATACTAACTATACGGTAATTCCAGAATTAAAGAGTGCATTAACTTCATACAAGACTACTCTTGTATCAGTAGGTGGAGGTAGTGTATCAACAGGTGACAGCGGTTCAGGCGACAGTGGTTCTGGAGATAGCGGTTCAGGTGACAGTGGTTCTAGCGGCAGCGGCTCAGGCGATACAAGCAGTGACTACTTTAATTACTTTACAGGTAAAAAGA
>JBJEME010000056.1:0-15762 GCA_051879515.1 Lachnospira sp.
AAGGCAGAATTCTAATTGTAGATGAATTGGATAGCAGTATTCATTTTAAGCTTACCAGGGCAATTGTTGCGATGTTTAATAATGAATTGAATACAAGTGCGCAGATGATATTTACAGTTCACGATATAAATCTTATGGATTGCAAGAGGATGTTCCGGAAGGAACAGATTTGGTTTGTTCATAAGGATGAAGAAGGTGTATATGTATATTCACTTGCTGATTTTACTGCACAGCAGGGAGTGAGAGATACGACGGATGTTATGGAAAAATATAGGAAAGGTGCACTTGGTGCTTTACCTGATCCGGAATTGATTAACTCTTTGCTTAGTATTAAAGGTGATGTAAAGGGGGATGATGCCGATGCCAAATAAGCTCCCAAAGTTTTTAGATAATCACAAAATCTGCATTATCTGCGAAGGCAATGAGGAATATGCGTATCTAAATCGCTTGAAAGATTTGAAAGTGTGGAATGAGCAATATGATATTTCATTAGTTAATGCCGGTGGTAATGGAAATATCCCTGCGAGGTATCAGGACCGGTACCAAAATGGAGCAGACGAACTTGTTCTTGTATTCTGTGATACGGAGAAGAAACCTCACGAGCAGTACGAGGACATTAAACGCAAGATTAATGAGTTTCATGGTGTGGATAATGCTGCAGATGAAGTGATTATATTTGGTAATCCCTGTACGATGCAGATAATATCCAAGCATTGGACTGATGAAAATCTAAAATCTCCTGCAAAACCGGTGAATGCTCCCTTGATAAAGGAATATACAGGGGTGGAGAATTACAAAGGAAGATCAGATTCAAGAGGTTATGGAACATGTTACAGAGGAGAATTATGTGGATATGTGTCATAGAGTAAGGATTTTGGAGTCGGATGATTCTGTTACTGGAAGCAGTAATTTTGGAGAGTTTATTAAGCTGTTTGAAAGTGATGACAGTGGTTGGATCGGTGGGATTAATGAAAAACTGTAAAAATAGGTGTTACTGAAGGAATAATATGAGATGTATAGATGAAGGAGGATATTTGTATGCGCTTTGTCAGGCCACAGACCAAATATTGGTATTACGGCACAATTTGCAGAAAATGCTTGCATATAATACACAGGTATGATACTATTCTTTCTGTCAAAAACAATTGTCTTTCGTAGAAAGAATTGACAATTACATTTGTCTGTATCAGAAAGACTGAAATTAATTTATGCGATGGGAGATTAACATGGACGATAGTATTAAATACTATGTTGTTAAGAAGAAAGCGTTGCCGGAGGTGCTTTTAAAGGTTGCTCAGGCTAATAAATTAATAGAGACAAGGAATCTTTCTGTGGCTGATGCCACGGATGCAGTGGGAATAAGCAGAAGTTCGTTTTATAAGTATAAAGACGATATATTTCCATTCAGAGACAATGCTAAAGGTAAGACAATAACATTTGTATTATCAATGGATGATGAACCGGGTCTTTTATCGCTGGTGCTTAAGACAGTGGCAGAATTTAAGGCTAATATACTTACAATTCACCAGACAATCCCTGTCAATGGGATAGCATCTCTTACATTGAGTGTGGAGATACTGGCGACAACGGGAGATTCGTCACAGATGATTGAACAGATTGAGGCACTCACCGGGGTTCGTTACCTTAAGATATTAAGCAGTGATGCGGCATTGTGATTTTTGACACGGCATGTCCAAAGCATTCAGATGATTGGCTGCAAAATGCAGGTGTTATGGTCAGGGGCTTTTGACCCCAACATCATCTATATAGAAAAAAGCTCAAATGAGCGGGAAAGAGAGAAGAGAAATGGCTAAAATTGCAGTATTAGGTTATGGAACAGTTGGTTCGGGTGTAGTTGAGGTTCTTAGTATCAACGGTGCATCCATTGAAAAGAAAGCAGGCGAGGCAGTTGAGGTTAAGAGTGTGTTAGACCTCAGAG
The DNA here is from genome assembly GCA_051879515.1 of Lachnospira sp. Classification (GTDB taxonomy): domain Bacteria; phylum Bacillota; class Clostridia; order Lachnospirales; family Lachnospiraceae; genus Lachnospira. Next base: position 1,940 of record JBJEME010000056.1, read on the forward strand.
ATTTCCCGGGAGATCCTATTCAGGAGAAGATTGTTCATGACATTGATATTATTATAAATGACCCTGAGATTGAGGTTGTTGTTGAGGTTATGGGAGGCGTTGAGCCTGCATTTACATTTGTAAAGCGAGCACTTGAAGCAGGAAAGAGCGTATGTACATCTAATAAGGCTTTAGTTGCAGCTCATGGTCCTGAGCTTTTAGAGCTTGCAAAGTCAAAGAATCTTAATTTCATGTTTGAGGCTTCAGTTGGTGGAGGTATCCCAATTATCAGACCATTAAACCAGTCGCTTACAGCAGATGAGATTACAAAGATTACAGGTATTCTTAATGGCACAACTAATTATATTTTAACAAAGATGAGTCGTGAGGGAAGCTCATATGAGGAGGTTCTTAAGGAGGCGCAGGAGTTAGGATATGCAGAAAGAAATCCTGAGGCAGATGTTGAAGGCTTCGATGCCTGCAGAAAGATTGCAATTCTTACTTCATTATCTTCAGGAACAACTGTTAAATTTGAGGAAATTACCACAGAGGGAATCACAAAGATTTCAAATGCAGATTTTGCGTATGCTGCAAAGCTTGGATGCGTTGTTAAGCTTCTTGCAACAAGCTATAAAAAGGATGGAAAGGTATATGCTATCGTTTCACCATTTATGATTAATCAGACACATCCTCTTTATAACGTAAATGACGTATTGAACGGTATTTATGTGAAGGGAAATGTATTAGGGGACGCAATGTTTTTTGGAGCAGGAGCAGGTAAGCTTCCTACAGCCAGCGCTGTTGTGGCAGATGTGGTTGACTGTGTTAAGCATAAAGGTAAAAATGTTATGCAGATATGGAATTCTGAAAAGCTTGCCCTTGGAAGCACTGATGATGAAGTGAGAAGATTTTTTGTCAGAGTTAAGGGAGATGTTAACGATACAGCTAAAGTAAATGCTGCATTTGGCAATGTTTCCACAGTAACGGTAGACGGATTGTCAGGAGAGTACGGCTTTGTTACAGAGGAGATGACAGAGAAAGCATTTAACGAAGCTGCCGGTAAGGTAGATATGATTTCAAGAATCAGAATTGATGACACAAAACTGGCATAGAATCAAAGAGACATCGAAAAGATTATTTATTAACAAAAACTAATATAAAACAATAGAAACCGCTTCCAAAAGGAAGTGTGGCAGAAAGGATTAACGATGGTTAAGGTAGTAAAGTTTGGCGGAAGTTCACTTGCGAGTGCAGAGCAGTTTAAGAAGGTAGGTAATATTATCCGTGCTGATGAAAGCAGAAGATTTGTTGTTCCTTCAGCACCGGGAAAGAGATTCTCGGAGGATACTAAGGTTACAGATATGCTTTACAAATGCTATGCAGAGGCAGAGGCAGGAAAGAATTTTGATAAGTCATTAAAGGCGATTGAGGAAAGATATAATGAGATTATCAAAGGACTTGGACTTAAATTGTCTTTAAAGGAGCAGTTTGAGACAATAAAGAAGAACTTTTCAACTCTTGCAGGCAAGGATTACGCAGCCTCACGTGGCGAGTACTTAAATGGTATTATCATGGCTGAGTATCTGGGATATGAGTTTGTTGATGCTGCAACAGTAATCTGCTTTGATAAGAATGGTGAGTTTGATCCTGAGAAGACCAATGATGTTATGTCTAAGAAGCTTGCTAAGCTTGATTCTGCTGTTGTTCCGGGATTTTATGGTGCTATGCCTAACGGTTCAGTCAAGACATTTTCAAGAGGAGGCTCTGATGTGACAGGCTCTATTGTTGCAAGAGCAATCAAGGCTGATGTGTATGAGAACTGGACAGATGTGTCAGGCTTTATGGCAGCAGACCCACGTATCGTAGATAACGCAAAGCCAATTACAGTAATTACTTATAAGGAATTAAGAGAGCTTTCATACATGGGCGCATCAGTTCTTCATGAATCTGCAATCTTCCCAGTAAGGAAAGAAGGAATTCCAATTAACATCAAGAATACAAATGCACCTGACGATAAGGGTACAATGATTGTTGAGACAACATGTCATACACCTGAATACACAATTACAGGTATCGCAGGAAAGAAGGGCTTCGTTGCTGTAAGTATTGATAAGGATATGATGAACTCAGAGGTAGGCTTCTGCCGTAAGGTTCTTCAGGTATTTGAGGATAACGGAATTTCTATTGAGCACATGCCATCAGGTATTGATACTATGACTGTATTTGTTCATCAGGATGAGTTCGTTGAGAGTGAGCAGAAGGTACTGGCACAGATTCACAAGGCAGTTGCTCCTGACACAATCGAACTTGAGTCAGACCTGGCACTTATTGCAGTAGTTGGTCGCGGCATGAAGAATAATTCCGGTATCGCAGGAAATATCTTTGCAGCCCTTGCAAAGGCAAAGATTAATATCAAGATGATTGATCAGGGTTCATCAGAGCTTAACATCATCATCGGTGTAAGAAACAAGTATTTCGAGGAAGCAATCCGCACAATTTACAGCGTATTTGTTCCTGAGAAGTAATTTCGCGAAACATTTTAAATCATACGGTTCCCGAGTGCATGTCAGAGAATGATATGCACTCATTTTTTAGCTTGTATTTGTATAGTTGGTATGATAGAATTTAGACGAGAAATTCAAGAGCAGTACAGAACGGTGTACCACCCTACACTGTTACCAGCAGTGTAGGGCAAGGATGGTAGTACTAGTACCACACAATACAGACGAAGTCTGCGATACACGCAAAGTTATTTTACAGTAAATATGGGTCATTTACAAGTGGATAAATTGCGTTGCGCCAGATGAGTTTCTGACCTTCATATATATCTATATATTACAGGGTGTCAAGTGTGGATGCATACATACTTACACCCTGTTCTTGATTTCTCACGAGGATATTCTATTGGCAGAGTTATTCTGTCAATGGAATATCCATATGTGAGAAATCGTGGCTGTAGCAGACTGAAATTAACAAGGTCTGCCGTTTTCTTGGTTTTTATAATATGTATATCATATGGAGGTTACAATGAAGAAAAGAATAATATGGTTGTTTTTTAGTGTTTTTCTTATAATGGGACTAGTGGCATGTGGTGGGAAAGAAGTAGACAACTCATCAAGAGAAGAAGAGGTTGAAAGTGATTTAAGTGCTAATGAAACTGATACTTCAAAAAATAAATATAGCGAAGATTTGAAGCTGTTTAAAACGTTTTATACCAGTTTCTATGACTCACACAAAGATTATACAGATAGTGATGGGATAATATCAGACTGTTTTGCTAAGATTCTAATAAATGACAACAAGGCAGTAATGGCTATAGTTGACGTATCAAAAGAGTGTACATTTTTTGATTTGTATCTGTTTGGAACAGACGGAAAAGAAGTGGTGGAAGTTGCAAAATGGATGAATGTATCTGTTGATAGATACATTTGTTATGGTATGGATATTAAATCTATAGATGATAATCTTTTTGCTGTCTGCGCCGGTAAAGAAGCTCACGTCTATAAGATTAGTGGAAACAGTTTTGATGAGATTTACAATAATGGTAATTATTCAAATGACAATCATATAGATAGTGTGATTAATACTGGTTTGGGAAAAGATGGAACAGGTGGAAGCCGTATAATTTATGACTTCTATGCCGGCGGTGAGTATAATTGGTTTTTAGCTAATGATGACTATTCAATTAATGGTTCAGATTTTGAATCATTGTTGGATAACATGGTGAATGCAAAAATCTCGGACAATGGCGATGTAATGCTATGCTTCTGGGATTATATCAACAAAAGAGATAATTTGCATAACGACGAAAAATATATTTTATATTGGCAGGATGGAATTAATTTTGAACTGTATGAAGATGGTACTGCAAAGGTATCGGTAATTGATACTGGATATGAAAATGCAGAAATACCGGAAAATGTTATAGGATATACGGTAGACATAAATAGTTGGGTGGCAGAAAAATCAAAAGAAAAATTTTCACAAGATATTAGAATATGTGACAGTTTAAGAAGTGCTACTGTTTCGATACTTGCTTCATCCGAAGAACTGTATGGAATAATGACAAAAAATGGATGCCTTATTGAAATAAAATCAGGTGTAGAGCCATTATCCAATGCTATTTCTGTTAGTGGAATTAATAATACAGACCAAAATTCAAAGGTTATAAATGAAATAATAAAGAATTGTAGTGATGAGAAATATGAAATTCAGGTTAAGGATAATCTGGATGGATCCGGAATTCTGCAGGAAAGCATTTACATATTGGTAGATACAGTAGGAAAATGTTCTTCATATATTTCTTCTTCAGGTAAAACAATTGAAGAAATAAAAAATGACAAAGAAAAAGATGGCGTATACAGGCTGTCTCCTGATATTTGTGAAGAGTATAAATAAAATATACAAAAAGACCTATACGGTGAGTGTGTATTCACTGAATAGGTCTTTTTATTGTTATAGAGGCTCATCGGAGCGGTTAGCGCAATGGAATGCAAACAATCTATTTGTGCGCACTTTGCGAAAGCAAGATTTGAATCAGACATTTGCCACCTTAAAAACTACATTTTGTGGTTGTGATTGAAAAAAATATCTAAAGCTGGTATAATAACAAAGATAATGATTATATTCAGAAATAAAGAAGATGGAGAGCAGATAATGGATATCAACAGAAAAATTGCAGAAGAACTTAGTATAAAGCCATCGCAGGTGGATGCAGCTGTAAAGCTTATTGATGAGGGTTGCACAATACCATTTATTGCGAGATACCGCAAGGAGGTTACAGGCTCACTTAATGATGAACAGCTTCGTAATCTTGACGAGAGACTTAAATATTTGAGAAATCTTGAAGATAGAAAAGAGCAGGTAATTTCAAGCATAGAGGAGCAGGGAAAGCTTACTGATGAGTTGCGTGCACAGATTCTTGCTGCTGAGACTATGGTTTTAGTGGAAGATTTGTACCGCCCTTACAAGCAGAAGAGAAGAACAAGAGCAACAGTTGCTAAAGAGAAGGGACTGGAGCCTTTGGCTGAATATATCTATGCTCAGAATGCAACTGAGGATATTGCCGTTGAAGCTGCAAAATATGTGACAGACGATTCAGTGGAGGAGGCAAAAGCCGTTAAGAGTGCTGAGGATGCAATTGCAGGCGCATTGGATATTATAGCTGAACAGATTTCTGATGTGGCTGATTACAGAACATACATTAGAGATATCACATTTAAAGAAGGAAAGCTTGAGGTTAAGGCAAAGGATGCCGAGGCTGAATCAGTATATGAGAATTATTATGATTACAGCGAGGCAATCAATACTATTCCGGGTCATAGAACACTTGCAATCAACAGAGGAGAGGAAGAGAAATTCCTTACAGTCAAAGTTATTGCGCCGGTTGAGCGTATCGAAAGATATCTTGAGAAGCAGATTATTACAAATGAGAATCCATATACAACAGATTGCCTTAAAGCCTGCATAAAAGATGCTTACGACAGACTTATTGCGCCGGCAATTGAAAGGGAAATCAGAAGCTCGCTCACAGAGACAGCAGAGGATGGAGCAATCAAAGTATTTGGAAAGAACCTTGAGCAGCTCCTTTTACAGCCACCTATTGCAGGAAAGGTAGTGCTTGGATGGGACCCTGCGTTCAGAACAGGCTGTAAGCTTGCTGTTGTTGACGCAACAGGTAAGGTGTTGGATACTAAGGTTATCTATCCTACGGAGCCACATAATAAGGTTGCAGAGTCCAAGGAGGCTGTTAAGAAGCTTATCGATAAATATAATGTCACACTTATTTCCTGCGGAAACGGTACAGCTTCAAGAGAGTCAGAGAAAATCATTGCTGACATGATTAAAGAGATGAATCTTACAGGAGTTGACTATATAATAACAAATGAGGCAGGCGCATCAGTTTATTCTGCCAGTAAGCTGGCAACAGAGGAATTTCCTGATTTTGATGTAGCACAAAGAAGTGCTGTTTCTATTGCAAGAAGAGTTCAGGACCCTCTTGCAGAGCTTGTAAAGATTGACCCTAAATCAATAGGTGTAGGTCAGTATCAGCATGATATGAACCAGAAAAAACTGGAAAATACCCTTACAGGTGTGGTTGAAGACAGTGTTAACAGGGTAGGTGTAGACCTTAACACGGCATCTGCATCGTTACTTGAGTATATTTCAGGTATATCAAAGGCAGTTGCCAAGAATATAGTGGATTACAGGGAAACAAACGGCAGGTTCACTAACCGTAAGCAGCTTTTAAAAGTTGCAAAGCTCGGACCAAAGGCATTTGAGCAGTGTGCCGGATTTATGAGGATTACCGGCGGAGACAATCCTCTTGATGCCACAAGTGTGCATCCTGAAAGCTATGAGGCAGCAACTAAGCTTCTTGAGCTTCTGGGATATGATATCAACTCTATCACATCAGGAGAGCTTATAGGTCTTAGAGGCAAAGTTAAAGATATTGCAGCAATGGCAGAGCAGCTTGGAATCGGAGAGATTACTCTGGAGGATATTGTAAAAGAGCTTGAAAAGCCGGGAAGAGATCCGAGAGATGAGATGCCAAAGCCAATTTTAAGAAAAGATGTTATGGAGATGAAGGATTTGACTCCGGGCATGATTCTTAAAGGAACTGTGAGAAATGTAATTGATTTTGGCGCATTTGTTGATATAGGAGTTCATCAGGACGGTCTTGTTCATATTTCACAGATGAGTGCCGAAAGAAGAGTAGAACATCCTCTTGATGTCGTCAGCGTTGGCGATATTGTGGAGGTCAGAGTGATTGATGTTGATGTGCCAAAGGCACGAATCGCTTTGTCCATGATTCTTGACGAGAAGGCTGCAGCTAACAGGCAGTATGGAAAGAAGTCAGGAGATGAGAAACGCGGTAACGGTGGCAACGGAAACCGTAATAATCGTAATTTCAGTAACGGTGGAAAAGGCAATAACCGCAGGAAACAGGAAGGACTCAACCTGAGCGGTCTTGCAAAGTTTATGCGCCAGTAAATATGATGCTGGATTAAAGGGTATTTAAAATATAGTAATAATTAGGTGATTATATGGCTGAAAAAATAGAATTTGATACTCAGGTGAATGCAAGAGATTTATTTGATTTTAAGGTATATCATTACTATCATTCTTCCGGCGGAATATTTGGAACACTGTTTGGAATAATTGCAGTAGTGATATGTGTTATATCTGTGGGTAGAACTAATATTTCATATACACTTATGATGGGACTGTTTGCGGTGATGTTTACCGTATATCCGCCAATAAGCATGCTGCTTAAATCAAGACAGCAGGTTAAAAAAGGCATTTTTGATAAACCGGTCCATTATTCTGTTACAAAAGAAGGAATAACCTTGAGCCAGGAAGAGTTAAGTGAAAATGTAGGCTGGGATGAGATTTATAAGATAAAATTTACGGGGAAAAGCCTGATTTTATATATCTCTGCGCTTAGAGCCAATGTTTTGCCTCTTAGAAATCTTGGTGACAAAGCCAAAGACTTTGTGAGTCTTGCAAAGCAGGAGCTACAGCCATTTCAGGTTAAGGTAAAGGAATCGAAGCTTAAGTAAGCTTAGAGCAAATATTTGGATGGTTTTGGAAAGATTTTGGAATTGTGATGAAGAAAGAAACATTTAGTGCCAAAGATACTTTTGAATACGGATACGAGCTGGGATGTCAGGCAAAGCCTGGAACAGTTTACTGCCTGGACGGAGACTTAGGCGTGGGAAAGACTGTATTTACCCAGGGCTTTGCCAAGGGATTGGGGATTGATGAGCCAATTAACAGTCCTACATTTACAATAATCCAGGAATATCACGAAGGCAGAATGCCGCTGTATCATTTTGATGTGTATAGAATTGGTGATGTCAGTGAGATGGATGAGTTAGGATATGAGGAATATTTTTATTCAGAGGGTGTATGTCTTATTGAATGGGCGGCTCTGGTGAAAGAAATAATTCCGGAGGATGCGGTTCATATCACAATTTCCAAGAATCTTGATAAGGGCTTTGATTACAGATGCATTGAGGTAGAAGGAGGTAGAAAATGAGGATTCTTGCTATTGAAAGTTCTGCACTTACAGCATCAGTTGCGCTTACAGACGATGATACGCTGGTGGCAGAATATACAATTAATTACAAAAAGACTCATTCACAGACAATTCTGCCTATGATTGATGAAATAACAAAAATAACTGAGACAGACTGTAATACCATTGATTTAATTGCAGTTTCAAATGGGCCGGGCTCATTTACAGGCTTAAGAATAGGAGCAGCAACAGGTAAAGGACTGGCACTGTCTTTAGATAAGCCAATGGTCGCGGTTCCCACACTTGAAGCTATGGCCTATAATCTTATGGGTGATAACCGGCTTATATGCCCTGTAATGGATGCAAAAAGAAAACATCTGTACAGTGGAATGTATACATTTGAAGGAGAAAGGATTAATGAGGTTATGGCTCAGAGCCTGATTTCGTATGAGAATCTGGCAGATAAGTTAAATGAGCTGGGATGTGAGGTTGTATTTGTCGGAGACGGTATTGATGTGGCTCAGGATTATTTTAAGGACAATCTGACCTGCAGATATTCATTTGCTCCGCTTCACATCAGGACACAGAGGGCAGGCTCAGTGGCATTTGCCGCCAAGCGTATGTTCGAGGAAGGGAAAATTATAAGCTCAGATGAGTTTTGTCCGGACTACATAAGACCGTCACAGGCTGAACGGGAACATGAATGCAGAATAGGTGGTGCAAATCAGTGAGCGATGGGACTGTTCAGAATTTGAGGGAATATATAATCAGGGACATGACTGTGGAGGATATTCCTTCTGTTGAGCTTATTGAAAAAAGCATATTTTCACTCCCATGGTCGGCAGCGTCTTTCAAGGATGCTATTGATACACCGAATGATATCTATCTTGTGTGTGAGGCGGATGGTAAGATCGCGGGATACTGTGGTTTGTGGACTGTGCTGGGCGAAGGGAATATCACCAACATGGCAGTTTCAGAAGAATTCAGAAGAAGAGGCATAGCTGAGAAGCTTATGAAAGAAATGGAAAGGCGCGGGCGTGAGCTTGGAGTTGATACTTTTTTTCTGGAAGTGAGAGTTGGAAATACTGCGGCAAGAAGTCTTTATAAGAAAATGTCTTATAATGAGATAGGGACAAGAAAAAGATTCTATGAAAGACCGGTGGAGGACGCAATTGTCATGTCCAAAATATGTGAGACAGAGTAACCGGTACAGGTTATCATATAGATTTTGATATAGATTTTGAATTAGAAAGAGGAGTGCTATGTTAGACGTATGTTTGCTGGGAACCAGCGGTATGCTTCCACTCCCAGGCAGGTGGCTTACTTCACTTATGACTAGATTCAATGGAAGCAGTCTTTTGATTGACTGCGGTGAGGGTACCCAGATTGCCATTAAGGAGAAAGGATGGAGCTTTAACCCGATAGATGTCATTTGCTTTACTCATTTTCATGCAGATCATGTTAGCGGTCTGCCGGGATTATTGCTTACTATAGGTAATTCGGATAGGACAAAACCTCTGACACTGGTGGGACCAAAGGGGTTAAACAGAGTTGTTTCAGCACTAAGAGTAATTGCCCCGGAGCTTCCGTTTGAGATAAATACAATAGAACTTACACAGCCGCAGGAGCATCTGTCCCTGTATGGTTATGAGATTGACGCTTTTAAAGTAAATCATGCTGTGGTATGCTATGGTTATACAATAAATGTGCCAAGAATTGGAAAGTTTGATGTAAATAAGGCAAGGCAGCTTGAACTGCCATGCCGGTACTGGAATCAGTTACAGCATGGAAATGATGTGGAGTATAATGGGAAGCTCTTTACATCGAATATGGTAATGGGAGAGGCACGAAAAGGAATAAAGGTTACTTACTGTACTGATTCAAGACCGGTGCAGTCTATTATTGACAATGCAGATAAATCAGATTTGTTTATCTGCGAAGGAATGTATGGAGAAAAGGATAAGGATGCCAAGGCAAAAGAGAATAAGCACATGACTTTTGCAGAGGCTGCAACATTGGCAAAGGATGCAGACGTTAAGGAATTGTGGCTGACGCATTACAGCCCATCTTTAGTCAGACCTAAAGACTATGTTGAGAGTGCGAGACGCATTTTCCCTAATACTATTGCTGCTGTGGATGGACAGAGTGTGGAACTGAAATTCGATGACGAAGAATGAAACTTATGATGTTTTAGAGTAAAAGGTTGGTTTCCGGAATGAAAAAATATTGGAAGACTGTTGTAATAATAGCTGTCTTAATTGCATGCGGACTTGGCTATTTTTACTATCTTGCAAACAGAACAGACAAAACTGACGCAACAGATAAAGCTGTTGAGGATGAAGAACTTGCTGCGCTTATTTCCCGCAACATAGAAGAAAATTATCCTCAGACGCCAAAAGAGGTTGTTAAACTGTATGCGCGGATAACAAAAAAATATTACGAGAATCCCCTGACAGATGAACAGATTGAAAAGCTTGGAAATCAGGCGAGAATACTTTTTGATGATGAGCTTAAGGGCACGCAGACAGATGCTGAATTTCTTGATGCATTGAAGGCGGATATTAAAAGTTTTAATTCTTCTAAGACTTATGTCAGTGATTATGCAATAGAGAGTTCATCAAAAGTTAAATATCAGACGCTTAATGACAGGCAGTATGCATCTATAAATCTAGTGTATTATGTCAGACAGAACGGTAAGCTGAATTATTCCTACACCAGATATGTTATGCGTAAAGATGATGAAGGCAAATGGCGGATTTTGTTCTGGGAGCTTACAAGCGCAGAGAATTTCAATTCGTAAATATTTAAGAAAATGCTTTTTAAATGGTTGTATAATAGGAGATTGAAAGATGGAAAAGATAAAGGATGATGTTGTAATCCTTGCAATTGAGAGCTCCTGCGATGAAACAGCTGCTGCAGTTGTGAAAAATGGAAGAGAAGTTTTGTCAAATGTAATAAATACACAGATTGCCATTCATACTGAATATGGTGGTGTTGTTCCGGAGATAGCTTCAAGAAAGCATATAGAAAATATCAATCCGGTAATACGTAAGGCAATGGATGATGCAAATGTGGGATGGGACGATATAGATGCAATTGCTGTCACATATGGTCCCGGATTAGTAGGCGCACTCCTTGTAGGTGTGGCTGAGGCTAAAGCAATAGCATTTGCAAAAAATAAACCATTGGTGGGAGTGCATCATATAGAGGGGCATATTTCAGCCAACTACATAGAGAATAAAAATCTGGAGCCGCCTTTTGTAGCACTTGTGGTTTCAGGAGGACATACACATCTTGTTAAAGTTAATAACTATGGCGAGTATGAGATAATAGGCAGGACACGTGATGATGCTGCGGGAGAGGCATTTGATAAGGTGGCAAGAGCTGTGGGACTTGGATACCCCGGAGGACCAAAGATTGACAAGCTTGCCAAGGAAGGCAACCCTGATGCAGTTAAGTTTCCGCGCGCCCAGGTTGATGATGCTCCGTACGATTTTTCATTTTCAGGCATAAAATCAGCTGTGCTTAATTACATTAATTCAGCAGAAATGAGGGGGGATGAGATTAACAAGGCAGACCTTGTTGCCTCATTCCAAAAGGCAGTTGTGGATGCCCTTGTGAGCAGAGCCATGAATCTTGTTGAAGAAACAGGAATGAATAAGCTTGCCATTGCAGGAGGAGTTGCGTCTAATTCAGCACTGCGGCAGGCGGTTAAATCTGAATGTGATAAAAATGGCATCGAGTTTTTCTCTCCATCACCTGGATTATGTACAGATAATGCTGCAATGATAGGTGCGGCAGCTTACTATGATTACATTAATGGTGTAAGACACGGGTATGACCTTAATGCTATTCCGAATTTGAAATTAGGGGAGAGAATCTGATGGGTGTAAACACAGCAATAATTTTGTCCGGCGGAAGCGGAAAACGCATGAATTCTAATGTTCCGAAACAATATCTGACGATCCGGAATAAACCTGTTCTTTATTATTCCATAAAAGCATTTGAACGGTGTGACTTTATTGATGAAATCATAATAGTGGCAGCAGAGGAATATATTGATTATGTGTCCAAAGAAATAGTTGATAAATATAATATTTCTAAGGTTACAGGAATTGTGTCAGGAGGTAAGGAAAGATATGATTCTGTGTATGAGGGCCTTAAGAATAAGACGGGACACGGAATTGTATTTATACATGATGGAGCAAGGCCATGTATAACAGGTAAAGTTCTGATGGATTGCTATGAGGCTGCGCTAAACGGCAAATCTAACGTTGCAGCAGTTCCGGTTAAGGATACCATAAAGATAGCAGATGCTGGGAATGTCGCAATTAGTACACCGGACAGGAAAACACTCTGGCAGGTTCAGACACCACAGGTTTTTTCTTATGATATTATTAAGAAGGCGTATGATACTATGTACGAAACAGGTAATACTGCAGGAATAACAGATGATGCCATGGTGGCAGAAAGATTTACCGGAGAGAAGATTTATCTGACTGAAGCTGATTACAAAAATATTAAGATAACGACCCCTGAAGATATGGTATTAGCAGAAGCATTTTTAAAAGCTTGTGATGAATAAATTATCACAAATGTTATCAGCTGTTATATTATTATATTTAAAGAAAATAGTTGACGATAATTATTAAAGAATATATAATAAACACAATTTTTAATAAAGGAGATTGTTATGAATAATTTTTCAGTAAAAAACATTAACTTTGTTGGCGCTGGAGCAGCGTTTCTTGCATTTGTATTTGCCTTTTTACCATTTAGAAAAATTGAAACTGTAGCATCATTTCTCGGAATTACAACAGCATCTTACCAGGAATCTAAGAGTCTTGCCGGATACAACTTTTTTGGTATTCTTTTTCTGATAATTGCATTGGCAGTTGTTGTTTTGTGTGTTCTGAATTTGAATGAAATTATGACAATTGCTTCTATGGCAGCTTCAATTCTGTTATTTGTAGTATATATGCTTGCAATCATTATAGGAAATGAAGATTTCAAAAATGTAACATCTAATCCATTATTAAGTGCTTATGTCAAGGTATCATTTTCTATTGGATTTTTCCTTGAATTTGTAATGGTTGTATTAGTTCTTGCTTCATATTGGATCAACGAAATTGTTATTAAAAAACTTATTTTTAATGCAAGTTCAATTGAACTTAATCCATTAAATTTATTTAATAAGGCTTTTTCTTCATCACCAAATAAATCTGTTCAGCCACAGGCATCACAGTTTAATGCACAGTCACAGGCTCCACAGTTCAATGCGCAGCCACAGGCTCCACAGTTTAATTCACAGTCACAGGCTCCACAGTTTAATTCACAGTCACAGGCTCTGGGACAGTTCAATAATAATAATCAGTAATTGTTCTTTATATTTAACTATATGATGTAGTAACGGTGGATTTGCAGTTAAATAAGGAATACATAAATTTCAATTGGAGGCGGGTATTAACTCGTCTCCATGTTTTATGTCAGATGTTTTACTTTCTATTATATGTAAAAGAAATTCCGGAATTTCTTGTCCAAAATACATGGTAAAATGTTTTGGAAAATATTTTGAAAAATGTGTTGACAATATATAACTGGAGTGATATTATAATCAAGTCGCTAGCGCGATGCAATATTAAGGAGAGGTACCGAAGTGGTCATAACGGGGCGGTCTTGAAAACCGTTTGTCTTCACGGGCGCATGGGTTCGAATCCCATCCTCTCCGTTTTTTATTTAAACCTGAGTCTTTTGATTCAGGTTTTTTTGCTTTATAGGAAAGACCGCCTGCGGCGCTCTCTTGAATTAAAAAGAGCCCGCAGAT
>JBJEME010000057.1:0-15720 GCA_051879515.1 Lachnospira sp.
CACTGATAAGGCGTGAAGTGCACAGAATGATACCAAGGGTTGAACGAAGCGGACTAAATTTCGACAAGGATAAATTAAATATGGTTAAAGAGCTGGCGGAGACGGACAAATTGGATTATTATAAAATTGTCTACAATGTGGAGACAATTTTTTAAATACAAGGAGTATTCCGGCTATGTATTTACATTTTGACTACAATATGGAAATTCACTATTCGCTTCCGGTTGATGTCTGTCATTATACCATCAAATGTATTCCAAAGGATGACGCAAGACAAAGGCTTGTGAATAAAAGTATAATAATGCAGCCTTACAGTGTTTATTCTACCGGAAAGGATTCATACGGCAATGTCAAGATATATGGATGTATAAGGCAGCCTCATGATTATTTCAAATTCAATATTTCGGGGGACGTTGAGATACTTAAGTCAGGATATGAGGAACTGGCGGATGAGAGGATGACAGGAATATACAGGTATCCGTTTGGAAAATGTATTCCCGGAGGAGAGCTTACGAAATATTATAATTCTCTGGATGTTAACGGACAGAACAGCGACGATGAAAAATGCATCTATTTAATGAACAGTCTGTATAACAGATTCCATTATGTCAGGGATATAACGGGGACTGAAACTACGGCTGAGGAAGCTTTTACCATGGGAGAGGGCGTGTGTCAGGATTATGCCCACATATTAATAACGCTTATCAGAATGGCAGGAATTCCGGCGCGGTATGTGTGCGGTATGCTTGTGGGTGAAGGAGCAAGCCATGCATGGGTAGAGGCATTGTGTGATGGCAGATGGGTAGGCTTCGATCCCACCAATAACTGCATGGTGTCAAATAGCCACATTAAGTTAAGCGATGGCAGGGATGCAACAGAATGTGCCATAAATCGGGGAATTATGATTGGCGGAGGAATCCAGACACAGGATATTTCCGTATCAGTGTATTCATATTGATATGCCTATGCGAAATGCTGTAAATTGCCACCGGACGTTGTGTAATTTTAATATATTGCCGCCAGACACGCTCGCGCTTAGTTTCAACGCAGCGGTGCGTAAGCGGCTAAAGAACAGCCGCTAAGCACCGGCGTTTGCAAATAGTCCGGCTTGCAATATAGTAAAATTTCACAACTGTTTGGTGGAATAATCAAGTTTCGCATATGCCTATTAATATTACTAAAGTTGTTTGCGAAACAGCTGAAAAGCAGGAAGGTATAAATAAAAATATTTTATACGCAGGTACTTTGGAGCCCTCGGTACTTAGGCTCTGTTTTTTAGAGCCTTATGTACCGCTAGGAGCGACAAGTAGCGCAAGCGTGCCTGCGTGTAAATATTTTTTATTTATACCGTAGGGCTTGGATGTTTCGCATACGATGATGTAAATTAAGGAAAGGACTATGTGTATGATTGAAGAAGTTTCTTCTGTAGGGCTTCCGGTTGATGAAGTGCTTACTATAAAGAAAAACCGCATATTGCCGGATAATCCGGTTAATAACATGAAGAGAATAAGTGTTGTGACAGGTATCCATGGCGATGAGCTTGAAGGGCAGTATGTGTGCTTTGAACTGCAACGCAGAATTTCAATGCAGCGCCATTGCCTGACAGGAATAGTAGATATTTATCCTGCCATGAATCCGCTGGGGATAGATTCAATTACCAGGGGCATACCTGCATTTGACCTGGATATGAACAGGATATTTCCGGGTAATATAGACGGCAATATGACAGAGTATATTGCGGCGCAGATTATAAATGACCTGGCGGGCTCTGACTGCGTATTTGATATACATGCAAGTAATATTTATCTCACGGAAATCCCCCAGATTCGCATAAATGAACTTAATAAGGACGAGCTGGTTCCTATGGCTGAACAGGCTAATGTGGATCTTATATGGGTTCATGGCGCCAATACTGTGCTTGAATCTACACTGGCATACAGTCTTAACAGCATAGGAACACCTACACTTGTGGTTGAGATGGGAGTAGGAATGAGGATAACCAGAGAATATGGAGACCAGATGGTAGACGGAATATTAAATGTCATGAAGAATATGGGTATATGGCAGGGAGATGTTAATGAAGTCAGAACTCCGATTATTTCAGACAGACCGGATGATGTAAGTTATCTGAATGCCAGTGTCGGAGGGATTTTTATTCCTGTTGTGAACCATGGAGCCAGACTTTGTACAGGAGATACCATAGGAAGAATTGTAGACCCGTTATGTGGAGAGGTGCTTGATGAAGTGAAGGCTCCGGTAGATGGAATTTTATTTACAATCAGGGATTATCCGGTAGTTGATGAGGGCTCCCTTATGGGAAGGATTCTTAAGGAGGAACGATGAGAAAACGAATTATATATCAGATTAAAGGATTATATAGAGATGATTTCCGCGTCACCGGATATGAATTTGGAGAGGGAGAAAAAACCGTCTGTATAGTGGGAAGCTCAAGAGGAAATGAAATTCAGCAGATTTATTGCTGTGCCCAGCTTGTGAAGAAATTTAAGCAGTTAGAGGAGGAAGGACGAATTGCAAAAGGCAAATCGGTTCTTATAATTCCATCCATTAATCCATACTCAATGAATATCCAGAAGAGATTCTGGCCGACTGATAATACGGACATTAACAGAATGTTTCCCGGATATAATCTGGGTGAAACTACACAGCGCATTGCAGATGGTGTTTTTAAAGAGGTTTCAGAGTACAAGTTTGGAATACAGTTCACATCATTTTATATGCCGGGGAATTTTATGCCACACATAAGAATGATGGAATGTAATTATAGCAGTGTGGATATTGCCAGACAGTTTGGACTTCCGTATGTGGTGTTAAGAAAGGTAAGACCTTACGATACAACAACATTGAATTATAACTGGCAGATATGGGAAACACAGGCATTTTCCCTGTATACTACAAAGACGACAAATATTGACGAAAAGGGAGCAGGACAGGCTGTGCTTTCTGTCCTTAATTTCATGGCAAGTCAGGGTATTGTAAAATATACAAGACCATATATTGAGCAATCGACTGTAATAAGGGATTCAGAGCTCATATCAGTGCGTACTGCAAAGTCTGGAATATTTGAACAGCTTACGTCTGCAGGAGACAAGGTATCTGTGGGACAGCCACTTGCCAATATTGTTCATCCTTATGAAGGTTCAACTATGGAAACACTGTATGCTCCTGTTGACGGAAATGTGTTCTTTATTCATAATGAGCCGTTAACATACGCAGATACTGCTGTTATAAAGCTCTGTAAATTATAACTTTTTAATACTAAGCTTTCAGTCCGGATGAACAGCAGAAGAAAGTGACCAGAGAAAATCTATGCTTGACTTGGAATTACAGATGTTCTATAATGCAAGTGAATACTTGCATAAGAGCAGGAGGTAACAGGTGGATTATGTATGATGAAACCCAGTTAAAAATAATAGATGCTACAATGACACTTATTATTGATAAGGGATATTCAGGGGCAACAACCAAGGATATTGCAGCACTGGCAGGGGTCAATGAATGCACAATATTCAGGCGGTTTGCCGGAAAAAAAGAAATAGTGCTTGCTGCCATGGAACTTAAAAAATGGAATCCGGGACTATCGGAGGATGATTTCATATTTTATGGGAACTTAGAAGATGATCTGATTGCTTTTTCCAGAGTTTACATGAGTAAGGTAACACCACAGATGGTAAAGGTGTCTATTGGATTAAGGTCAGCAGAACTGCAGGGTGCAGCGCTTTCAGGAATCATGAAGGTTCCGGAGGTGTTTAAGAAAGTGCTTATTAAATACTTCTCTCAAATGATTGCTGATGGAAAGATGCACAATTGCGATGTTGAAAGTGCTTCGTTACAGTTTATCTCAATGAATTTTGGATATGTATTTCTGGATGCTTCATTTGGCGACAAATTGATTGGAGTTTCAAAAGAGGAATATATAAGAAATAGTATTAATATTTTTCTTTCAGGTATTTGTAAACAATAGTTGATCTGTTTTTAACGTGCCGAATTTATAGCAGGCACGTTTAAATTTAACTGTCATGCAAGTAATCACTTGCATAAGATGGAAAGGGGTAACAAAGATGAAGGTAAAGCAGATAAAAATTGATTTTTACGTTACACAGGAAATTAAAAGATTTGTGTATGTGTATTTTGTTGAAATGGAGGGTGAATGTGTGTTGGTAGACTCCGGCGTTGCAGGAAGTGAGATGCTTATTGAGAAGGCAATAATAGAAAGCGGACACAAGCCATGTGAGATTAAAGCAGTTTTTTTGACACATGCACACCCGGACCATATCGGTACAGCCGGTTATTTTCGGGAAAAGTATGGCGCAAAGATTTACGCAAGCGAAGGTGAGCGTGGATGGATAGAGGATATAGATCTGCAGTTTAAGGAGCGTCCAATACCCAATTTTCACAACCTTGCAGGAAAATCCACCATTGTAGATTATGTTGTGGGAGATGGTGATAAAATATATCTTTCAGACAAAGCGTGTGTGGATGTAATCGGAACTGCAGGGCATTCTTTTGATGAGTTATCTTACAGAATCGGAGATAATGTATTTATAGGAGATGCTGTGCCTGTGAGGGGAGATATTCCCATTTTTATCAATTCTTCTGCGGTGAGGAATACCTTATCAGTTCTTAATAATCTGCATGGGGTGAATAATTATTATCCGGCGTGGGATCAGGCATATTCTGAAGAAATGATGAAAGAAAAAATAGAAGATGCGATAAGTATTGTGGATGAATTGGAAAGAATGGTGCGCTATATGGAATTAAGTATGGTCTCAGGAAAGAAAACAAGAATGAATTGTGAAATGTGTTCTAAGACGGAAGCAGGAATGAGTTATGAAACAGATTCAGAAACTGAATCCCGAGGGGAGCTGTCTTTTCTGGTGTCGCATGTCTGTGAACGTCTTAAGATGCCGATGTGGAAGAATAATCCTTTATTTGCAAGGACAATTGAATGTCTAAGAATTATAAAGAATTAAAATGGCGCGACTGTTCGGCGATAAAGCTGCGTTTTGCAAACGTCTAATTTAATCTAATTAAGGGAGAAAAAATAGTAATGTGCTGTTATTTTATTGTGGATACATATATTGACAGGGAAAAGGGCAGAGGGATGTATGATGATTATATCAGGAAGGTTAAGCCTGTTGTTGAGAACTTTGGCGGTGAATATTTAGTCAGAACGGAGAATGTTGTCTCACTTCATCCGGAAAGAAACCCTCAAAGAGTTATCATTATCAGATTCCCATCAAGGCAGGCTCTAAACGACTGCTTTGCCTCAAAGGACTATCTGGAAATCATGAAGGAGAGAACAGATAGTGTGGATGCCAGGGCTCTAATTGTGGAGCAGAGCAAATAAAAGGAGATTTCTTGGAATCACTATACAGGTGCGGTAAGGATGTGTCTTCTTGACAAAAGGGTCATAAAAATTTAAAATGGTTTAAAAACAAACTGTTTCAGACAGATAATTCAAAAGAAAGAATGGTGATTGTATGATTCAAAAACCGTTAGAGGAAGTACTTAAGGGTGCTGAATTCAGGAAATATTCCGACTCAAAGTTCGAACTTCTCAGGAAGTATTATGATATGAAGCGGGCGGAGTTTGAGGTCATTTATTACCTGTCGATATGCAGGGATGCCAATTCACTGGTTAATATCTCGGATTTCCTGAACGCAAACAAGGGACACATTTCCACGACAGTATATGGATTGATTGAAAAAGGTTATATCAATTCGGTGCATGATAAAAATGACCGGAGATATATGCATTTCAGTCTTACTGACAAAGGAAAAGAAGTAGCGGCTGATATTGAAAATGTCTGGAAGAATATAAAAAATGAGTTGTATTATGGATTGACCGACGAAGAAATAGATTCGTTTAAAAAGGTATTCTTAAAGATAAGTAACAATATCGAACACTTTATGGTATGAGAGATATCCCTAAGGGTATGATTATAATTTTGGCCGCATAGTTTAGAAACAAACAGTATCACAACAAATCATAGAAAGGAATGAATTAAATGACCACAAGCAATACAGATAAAGAGTATATGAAGAATCTGGCTCATGAAATAACTTACAGAAGATACATGCTGTCTAAAGACGATGCGAAAATAATGTTTAAGGATATCAATATTGCTGAATACATAGTACTTCATTTTATGAGTGAGCAGATAGAAAATGATTCCATCTATTCTGACAGGATATATTTAAGCGAGATATCGGAGAAACTGAACCTTCCAATAAGGAAGACTTCAAAGCTGATAAGAGAAATGAGCAGTAAAAATCTTATCAACTGGGATCATGACGGTGACGGCAAGGATGGAACTTATGTAACGTTAACAGAGCATGGAAAGAATGTGTTTACAGAAACCGAAGAAAACCTGAGGGATTTCTATACAAAAGTCCTCCAAAAGTTTGGAGAGGAAAAACTCATACAGCTTCTTCAGTTTATGAAGGAGTTTGATTCTGTTACGAGAACTGAACTTGAGCAAATGGAGGATGTGAATGGAAATGATGAATGAATATATGGGCAGGCTGGAAAATACCTGCCGTGAAAATGATTTTATTGACCGAAGGTTATTTGAAGAATATGACATTAATCAGGGGCTTCGTGATGAGAAGGGAAATGGCGTTCTCACAGGACTTACAAACATTTCCCTCGTTAAGTCATTTGAAGTAAAAAATGGAGCAAAAGTGCCTTGCGACGGCGAATTGTGGTATCGCGGATATCGCGTTCAGGACTTAATTGGCAGACTTGGAGAAGACGAGATGGGATATGAGAAAATAGCGTATCTGCTCCTTGTGGGTGACTGGCCGGATGAAAAACAATATGCAGAATTTAGTTCTGCCATTGGAACGCTGATGGACCTTCCTGCTAACTTTACCCGGGATGTCATAATGAAGGCGCCAACTGACGACATAATGAATTCAATGACAAGAAGTATCCTCACGATGGCTTCTTATGACAAGGATTTAAAAAATACATCTCTTGAGAACAACATACGTCAGTGTATCCAGCTTATAGGCCAGTTTCCGACGATTGCGGTGTATGCGTATAACGCATATAACCATTACCAAAACCTTGAGAGTATGTTTATACATTATCCTGACCCACAGCTGTCTCCTGCAGAAAATATACTGACAATGCTCCGCCCGGATAAGAAATACACGAAAACTGAGGCAAAGGTGCTTGATACTGCACTGATACTTCACATGGAACACGGTGGTGGAAATAACTCAACATTTACCACCAGAGTTGTTACATCCTCAGGCTCTGATACATATTCCACAATGGCGGCGGCAATGTGCTCGCTTAAAGGGCCAAAACACGGCGGTGCCAACATCAAGGTTATGGATATGATGGCGGATATTTCAAAGAACATAAAGGATGCTGAGGACGAAGAGGAGCTTTCAGCTTATCTTGAAAAGATACTGGACAAGAAAACATTTGATCATAAGGGTCTTATCTACGGGATGGGCCATGCGGTGTATACACTATCTGACCCCAGAGAAAGAGTTCTTAAAAGCTATGTAAAACAGCTTGCTAATGAAAAGGGCAGAACAGAAGAATTCCGTCTGTATGAGCAGATTGAGAAGCTTGCACCGCAAATCATTATGGACCGGAAGCATAACCGCACCGGAGTATGCCCAAATGTGGATTTTTACAGTGGTTTTGTGTATGATATGCTGGGTATACCTAAGGAGCTTTACACTGCCATATTTGCAGTGGCAAGAATAGTCGGCTGGAGTGCACACCGTATCGAAGAGATAGTATGTACCGATAAGATTATCAGACCTGCATATATGAGCGTTATGAAGAAGAAATAATGCATTTGCAGGGGTTTGCAAAATTATGTAATAAACCCGGACGTTGTGCGATTTTAATATATTGCCGCCGGGCACGCTTGCGCTTAGTTTCAACGCAGCGGTGCATAAGCGGCTAAAATACAGCCGCTAAACACCGGCGTTTGCAAATAGTCCGGCTTGCAATATAGTAAAATTGCACAACTGTTCGGGTAAAAGAAGATTTTGCAAACAGCTAAATATAGTTTAAAGCATGGGGAGGGGGTTCATTTTGAAAAGAAAATAACAGTAATTTCGATTATTTCGAGTTTTTATGGAGAAAATGAAAAGCTATTGGATAGCTTTATTATAAATTCTTACAGTACCATCAGGGATGACCCTTTCTTTTATAGCTGTGATGGCGGTTTGTGTTTCGATTACCTGAAGGAACTGGAAAATAAATATGGGGATTGAAATGATAAAAGGCGAGTCGGGGGATTCGTCTTTTATTTTGTAATGGGAGGCAAAATCATTACGGATTTTTGAATGATTTTAAATATTCAAAGTCCCTATTATTGGACATATAAGGCTTTATACGATTGGAATCATGATGGCAAAAAAGATATTGTGGATGACTATCTGGAATACAATATATACAAAAAGAGTACAGACAATAATAGTTCCAATAGTTCAACATAGATGGGAATATGAAATCTTATTTTATGAGTAATTAAATTTGCAACACTACTTGTTGTATGACAAGTGAAATGAAAATATTACTTGACGTACGACAAGTAGTGGAATAAAATTAAGATGGAGGTGGAAGACTATGAACACACAGTTGATAAGAGAAAAACAGGACCTTACTTATTTATCCTGGTCGGTATATCGTAATTCATCAGGAACAGCAGGTTCTTTTTTGAAATCGTATTCAGAATTGGGAGACAGGAAAGTTTACTATAAGCTTTCGAATTTTGATAAAGTACAGGGAGTAATCGGTCATGAATGTGTAAATGAATTGATTGTCGATAGGTTGCTTACTATACTAGGGATTCCGCATTTGTCATATCGGCTTATCCATGCAGATATTATAGTGGATGGGGAAATTAGAGATGTATACCTTTGCGCCTCTGATGATTTTAAGGAAAAAGGTGAGTCCAAAATTGCGCTGGATGCATATAAGGAAAGAGAAGGATATGAGGTGGAATCTGCCCTTGATTTTTGTGTGCGCAAGGGGTGGGAAGATTATATTTATCAGATGATTGTGGTGGACTATCTGATTCTCAATCGTGATCGTCATGGTGCGAATATTGAAGTGTTACGTAATAGCCGAAAGAAAACTTTTCGTATGGCGCCGTTGTTTGATCATGGACTTTCACTGCTTTGTCGCTGTATGAATGATAGTCAGGTAGATGCATTCGATGTAATGGAAGATAAACCTTGCAATAACTATATTGGTTCAAAGTCTACATGGGAGAATTTGAAACTGATACCTGCAGATAAAAGGCCTATATTAAATTCTCTGCATGAGAGTGATAGAGAGAGGATAATGGAAGGACTTGATGGTATTATTTCCGGAGCACTTCAAGATAAAATATGGAAAATGATTTGGAAAAGGTGGTGTGCGTATGAAGATTTTTGCAATTCGTGATGAATCTGCCAATGAGCAGAAAGATTTGGCATACCTTCTCTATTATGAGCTTGAAAAGAGGTTTTATATCGAATTGCCCGGGGACGCGGACCCATGGGAAACTCCTTTGCTGTTGGATTCTTTTGTAAAACAAAACGAAACTACCATAAACTCCTATTGGAGCAAAGTATGGGTCCAGCAACGAATTATTCCTACAGACCGGCAGAACATTGGAGAGATTCTGCGTGATAATCACCTGGAGGAATACGATGAATATGAGCTTTTAATGTTAGCGATGGGAAGATGCGCTCAAGACGACTATTACCTTGTCCCAATGGATGAAAAGGATCTCCCGGAAGAAATCAGAAAGCGATTTGCTACAAGAATAGAAGATGTGCTTCCTTTAGATGATTATTGTTTGCTTGTTTTTTTCAGAGATGGAATTATCAAGAAATGTAATTTGAAGAAACACTTTGAGAAAACGAAAGGTTTTCAAATCTTGCTCAAGAAACCGGAATATTTTGAACACGTTCAAATGCAAACAGGAGGATATGGTGTGGCATGGGATGTGAATATGAGCGTCTCGTATGCTGTGCTATATCGTATGGGAAAGAATGTTCCTCTTACCGCATCGGATTTTCAAAAATTTGTCACACATAGAGTAATTAATGCAACGGAAGCAGCACAGCTGCTGGGGTGCTCCAGACAAAATATTATTGATTTGACAAAGCGAGGTAAACTGCATCCGCTCAAAACATCTGACAAGAATACATTGTACTTGAAGAGTGAGATATTAAAGAGAAATTGGCAGTAGGAATTCTGAAGTATAGCTTCACTTTATGGTACCCGGGCATGAATTGCTAATCGGTATCGGAATGGGTATTGTGGTTAAAGTAGAATTTGATTGAATGCTTAGACTATCTGTAAGAGCTAATTATGAGTACAGAAGAATAAATTGGAAATTTCGGCTGAAATATCAAAGCATTCATTGATATTTCAACCGAAATTGCGTATAATCTGTTTAAAGACATGAAACACTAATTTCAAAAGGGAGGATGCCGAATGAAATCAAGTGAGCAAATAGCGGAAGAATGGGGACTCTCAAAGAGTACAATAAATGACTTGTGTAACAAAGGGAAAATTCTGGGTGCGGTTAAGGAAGGAAGAAAATGGCTTATTCCAGATGATGCTGTAAGACCTGCGGACGGCCGTGTATCTTCCGGTAAATATTTAAAGAAAAAGAATGGCGGTACTAGATCCTTGCCAATCGGCGTTTCGGATTATATTCGTGCGCAGGCTGAATATTACTATGTAGATAAAACGTTGTTGATTAAGGAATTTTTGGATCAGAAGCCGTTGGTTTCTTTGTTTACAAGACCAAGACGTTTTGGAAAGACCCTGAACATGGATATGCTCCGTGTGTTCTTTGAGATTTCAGATGAGGATACGAGCCAATACTTTGTAGATAAAGCAATTTGGAAATGTGGAGAAGAGTATCGTAAGCATCAGGGCAAATATCCGGTTATCTTTTTGACTTTCAAGGATGTGAAATTTGATTCTTGGGAAGAAACGCTGGTTAAAATTCGTGGACTCCTACAGAAGGAGTTCGGAAGACATCAGGAACTGTTAAACAGTAGCGTACTGGCAGAGTATGAGAAAGCATATTTTGCTAAGGTGTTAAAAGAAGAAGCGGCAGAGGTGGAAATGTCAGAGGCGCTTGAACGATTGTCGCAGATGCTTGCTACACATTATGGCAAGGCACCAATCATTATCATCGACGAATACGATACACCAATACAGGAAGGATATTCCAAGGATTTCTATGATGAAATTATTGGCTTTATGAGAAACTTTTTTTCCGGAGCTTTTAAGGATAACAAGAATATTACCTATGGATTTCTTACGGGAATTCTTCGTATTGCACAGGAGAGCATTTTTAGTGGCTTAAATAATCTGACTGTGAATTCTGTAATGGACGAGGAATATGATGAGTTCTTTGGCTTTACTTCTTCAGAAGTAAGGAAAATGCTTGAATATTATGGTGTCGCAGATAAAGAGGATGAGCTTAAGGAGTGGTATGATGGTTATCTGTTTGGTAGTACAGAGATTTATAATCCATGGTCTGTGATTAACTATATTTCAAGAGGCTGTATTCCTCAGGCATACTGGGTTAATACCGGAAAAAATGAAGTGCTGGAAGATGTACTTACTATTGCTACAGATGATATTACAGAGAGACTGTATGCACTGCTACGAGGTGAACGAGTAATTGCACGAATTGACCAGAATGTGGTATATAGATCGTTAGCTGAAGATCCTGCAAATATTTATAGTCTTTTATTAGTGGCTGGATATCTTAAAACTCCTAAAAAGGAATTACAAGCGGATGGAGCATATTTGTGTGAAGTGTCTATTCCAAATAAAGAGATTGCGGCAGTGTATAAGAGCGAGATATTGTCGCATCTGATGCAAGTTGGTGCAATTACGAGAACTACAGCAAATATGATTGCTGAAAGCCTATATGCAAATGATATTAAAAAACTGCAAAAAGCAATTTCGGAGTACATGGACAAATCCATAAGCTTTTATGACGCCGGAGCAGAGGGCTTTTATCATGGACTTACACTGGGACTTATTGCATTGCTGGATAATCAGTATAGGATTAAATCAAACAGAGAATCCGGCGATGGCAGATATGATATCAGTTTGATTCCGAGAGAAAAGAAATATCCGGGCATTATTATGGAACTGAAATGGAAGAACGGCTTGGAGGAGGCTCAACTTGAAAAGCTTTCAACGGAAGCACTTAACCAGATTGATGAAAAACGATATGACTTGGAGCTTATAGAAGAAGGAATTGAGAATATCATTAAGCTTGGGATTGCATTTTCGGGTAAGAAAGTAGTGATAAAGACAAAATAAAGTATTACAGAAATGCGAGAGGCTAAGGAACTGCTTCCGATACCAATACGAGAATTGTTACGTGTTGCCGAAAAAACTGACGGACGGATAAAGAATTTAATCTGTTGAAGAAAGCTTATAGAAAGGGTGTGATGTTATCCTATGTTCCCAACAATCAATCTCATAGAAACCGGAGTCAATCTCCACCGAATCATGGACAAGCGTGGAATTACTCCGAAAGACATAAAAGAATTCTTGAATCTTGGAAGTATACAAACTGTATCAAAAGGCTTTAGATTTGATTTTTGAGAACAGACCAGACAAGGCTACTGAACTTGCCGAGGTTATTAAGAATTGGGCTGTAGAGAAAACAGATAGTGGGGATATTGAGGTTGTTTTAGAAAAATGTGGTAAGTCCTATATCAGATTTAAGACACCATATATTTCATCAATTATGCCTGAATCTGACGCACCAGATAGTGGATGTTACTATACATAAAAATATGTTACTAAGAAAAGTTTGTGTTGAAGAAAATTGTCGCTTGCGTCAAAAATATTCAATATGTTTACTGGAGGAGGTAGTCGTGCTAGGCTACTTCGCCGATAAGGCGCAGGTTTGTAGGACGATGTTCTGTGAGTCTGTGCCTTTTCTTATTGCCTTGTAGCATGACTACAGGTGCCTGCAGTCAACATATTGTGTCCAATATTTCTTACAGGTGTGTGGATATACAGATTGACTTATTATATAACATTTTATATAATCTATGTAGAACAAATGTTATATAATGTAATAAAACGTGGAGATGATATTATGCAAGATTTAATCAAGAAAATACGCTCACATATGAATATGAAGCAGACTGAATTTGCAGAACGGTTGAATGTAACGTTTGCGACTGTAAACCGTTGGGAGAATGGTCGTGCATTGCCAAATAAGCTTGCACAGGACAAAATATATGATTTATGCAAGGAGTATAATGTTCCAGTATACGACATGGTTTTGGAAAAGATAGAAGCAGCTTCTGGAAGTATTGATCTTGAAAAGGGGAGAGTGCTGCTGTATCACGGTTCTAAAGCCGGAATAGAAGGAAACATTGCACCAAAGAGCCGTAAACAGTGCGATTTTGGAGAAGGGTTCTATATGGGAACCCAACCGAGCCAAGCACTGACTCTTATCTGTGATTATGAGAGTGCAAAATTCTATATTGTTTCCATATCAGAGAAAGATCTTGCCGTATTAGATGTTCCGGCTGATTTGGAGTGGGCGATGATTGTTGCATATCACAGAGGGCGAATGGAAAAAATAAAGGGGACACTTGTTTATAACAAGTATCAAGAAATGACAAAGAATAAAGATTTGATTATTGGAAGTATTGCTAATGACAGAATGTTCTTTGTTATTGACAACTTCTTCATTGGAAACATAACGGATGCGGCGTTAATAAATAGTTTGTCTGCGTTGGAACTTGGAAAACAGTATGTTGCAGTTACACAAAAGGGATGTGATGCAGTGCGGATTGAAAAGGAAATTCCTATTTCTTATTTAGAGAAATTGTTTATGAAAGAAGTCTCAGAGGCAAATCGTGTAAAGGGTTCTTCGTTGGCAAATGATATCTGTAGGAACTATCGTAGAGAAGGATTGTTTTTTGACGAGATTTTAGACCAAGCGGCAGGAGGCAAATTATGAATGAAATACAATTAAAACTGTGTGATATTCAGGGAAGATTATTTGAACTTTCTGTAGATAGACAGATAGGAAGTGCTGGTTTTATAAAGACATTTATGAATTCTGAAACTGCAAAAGCTTTGGATTCTACCTACAACCGTATGCAGTGGGCGGGAGAAGAATATTTGCTCGAGGAGGTTATAGAAGCTGCTGGGGATAAGCTGACTGAAAAAGGTGAAGTGTATTCTAAAGATGTGATTTATTGGATTGGATACATTTATAGATATTGGCATTACTATACTGAGGAATCCAGTAAAGCAATTTATAAGCAAGCGCCCGTGGAAACAATGAAACGAAATTATTTGATGTTTCATACTATGGCTCCGGAAGTGGCTATTGAGGATTTGAAAGAGATTTATACACAGAAATAAACTAGTTGGAAAGGGAATGCGTAATATGCAAAAACAATTTTATTCAGATGATTATGTGAATGAGGTAGAAACGACAGAACTTATAAATGAAATCTATTCATATTTAGAAAATGAGCAAGGAACTATTTTTTATAAATTTCCGACAGTAAAAGAATTTGATAAAATGCCAGTAGTACCTGACATATTCGTTGTAAGCGAATGAAGAATATTTAAAAGAACTTGATAAGAAGTTAAACGAAGAGGTGGCGGAGTATCAAGCTGACAAGTCCATTGAGGAGATGGCAGATGTTCTTGAAGTGTTATTTGCAATATGTGAAGGTAGAGGACATACTGTGGAAGAATTGACGCAGGTGAGAGAGGCTAAACGAGAAAAACGAGGCGGATTTAAGGATAGAATTTATTGGGTTGGAAATGAGGAATAACAGATGACCGAAGAAAAAATAACCGAACTTCAAAGTGGTTTTAATACAGCGTTTATTAACAGTGCGTTTAACTCTAATCTAGCATATAGACCGCAGTTCATTTATAACGATAATAAGAATGGTCAGAAGGTTTTCTCTGCCATCGAAGATGAATTGCTCAGATGTGATAGTTTTGCAATTAGTGTTGCGTTCATCACAAGAGGTGGTATCACTCCGCTTTTACAGACGTTGCAGGAATTAGAGCGAAGAGGTGTACCGGGTAGAATCTTAACTACAGATTATCTTAGTTTCAGTGATCCGGTGGCGTTAGATACAATAGCAAGTCTTTCAAACATAGAGTTGCGGATGTATCAGACGGAACGTGCTGGGAATGGATTTCACACAAAGGGATATATCTTCCAAAAGAGTGAAGAGTATCGTTTTATCATTGGCAGTTCTAATTTGACGCAGGATGCTTTGACACGAAACATGGAATGGAACACAAAGCTTGTGTCTACCGATAAAGGTGAAATGGTAAACTCTGTTTTGATGGAATTTGAGAAGCTTTGGAATGCAACGGAATATACAAAGCCTTATGCAGAGTTTATAGAGGAATATAGAAGAAAATACGAAGAGAAGCAACTGTTTAATAAGATGGTTGCAGAGCAGAAAAGAATTGCAAAGAGTGAGGCTATTCCATCTGTTGAAGCATATACATTACAGCCAAATTCAATGCAGAGAGCATTTATATATAATTTGTTGGAATTAAGAAGCAAAGGTGTGGACAAGGCATTGTTGATTTCTGCTACGGGTACAGGAAAAACCTATGCTTCTGCCTTTGCCATGAGAGAACTGGGATTCAAACGAGTTCTGTTTTTGGTGCATAGAAACCAGATTG
>JBJEME010000058.1:0-15653 GCA_051879515.1 Lachnospira sp.
TCTCAAAGAAAGAGGCAGATAAAGACCATCCGTATGGTCATGAAAGGCTTGAATGTGTAGCATCATTTGTGTTAGGCGTAATATTACTGATAACAGGCATTGGTATTGGTAAGGTTGGATTGAAGATTATTATCACCCATAATTATACCGAAGCTTCTGTGCCCGGCGTTATTGCGTTGGTTGCCGCCATTATTTCTATACTTACCAAGGAGGCAATGTACTGGTACACAAGGTATTACGCTAAGATTCTAAACTCCGGTGCATTTATGGCAGACGCATGGCATCACCGTTCTGATGCTTTATCTTCCATAGGCTCACTGATAGGTATCGGCGGAGCGATGCTTGGCTTCCCTGTGTTAGATTCAGTGGCCAGTGTTATCATTTGCCTGTTTATTTTAAAGGTTTCCTTTGATATTCTGCTGGATGCAACCAGAAAGGTTCTTGATACCTCATGCGGTGAGGCTGTTGAAAAGCAGATGTACGATTATATCCTTAAGCAGGATGGGGTAGAGGGAATCGACCTTCTACACACAAGAATGTTTGGAAACAAGGTATATGTAGACCTTGAAATAAGTGTAGATGCCAACAAGACCTTTAAGGAAGCCCATGATATTGCGGAAAATGTTCACAGTAACGTTGAAAAGGATTTCCCAAATACAAAGCATATTATGATACATGTTAATCCAAAGGAATAAACCACATTTTCATTATTAATGCTAGATATACATAACAATATAAGGTAAAATTGAGGTGTATTAGTATTTTTCAAGTTAATGAAGAATTTAGTTCTAACACATGGAAAAGACATATGAAGGGATATAA
Source organism: Lachnospira sp. (assembly GCA_051879515.1). Taxonomy (GTDB): domain Bacteria; phylum Bacillota; class Clostridia; order Lachnospirales; family Lachnospiraceae; genus Lachnospira. Next base: position 823 of record JBJEME010000058.1, read on the forward strand.
TACCAATAAAAACATATTACAAGTACTTTTTCTTATGGAGGTCAGAAGATGAAGAACATTTTAGTTGTAGATGATGACAAAATGAATCTTGCAATGGCAAGAAAGGTATTAAGTGAGGAGTATAATGTTATTCCTGTCATGAATGGTTCACAGGCACTAAAATACCTTGAAGACGGTGGATGTGATATGATTCTTCTCGATATTAATATGCCTGAAATGAATGGGTTTGAAGTTTATGAAAGAATACGAAGTGATAAACGGCTTGAAAATATACCTGTTATTTTTCTCACGGCGGATACTGATACTGATACTGAAACCCGTTGTTTTAAGGAAGGAGCAGTTGATTTTATAGCAAAGCCATTTGTTCCTGCTGTTATGCGCTCCAGAATAGGCAGAGCACTTGAGTTGGAAGAACTGAGATTAAGTCTGGCTGATAAACTGGAACAAAAGACAAGAGAAGTATCAGACATGAAGAATAAATCAAGTCAGGATGTACTTACAGGACTTTGGAACAGAGCTTATACCGAAGCAAAGGTTAACGAGTTGATTCAAGGTGGAACAAAGGGCGCATTGCTCATGATTGACATGGATAATTTCAAGGCAATAAATGATAATTATGGTCATATTGCTGGTGATAAAACACTAAAAATGTTTGCAGATACCTTAAGAGATTTTTCAAGTGACAAAGATATTCTATGCAGAATAGGTGGAGATGAATTTGTTGTTTTTATTAATGGAATAACATCAAAAAGTGAAATTGGAAACATTTCTTCTGATATTATTTCTGATTTAGTAAATAAATTGAACGACTGTAAATTTGAAACTAATTCCTCTGTTTCTATAGGTATTTCTCAGACTCCGGATGACGGTACTGAGTTTAACAAGTTATACAATTGCGCTGATAAGGCACTTTATTATGTAAAGCAAAATGGAAAGAATTCTTATCACTTTTTCAGTGATAAGCTGCAGGAAGAAAAAAGTCGTGCAAGTAAAACGGTTGATTTGCAATATCTACGCGAATTCATGAGCAGAGCAGACAGCGGAAATGGAGCATACCTTATTGATTTTGACAATTTTCATCATGTATATAATTTCATCCGAAGATTTGTTGAACGTAGTGGCAATGATGTTCAGACAATATTATTTACACTGTCTGAAAAAGATGGACAGATACTTGATGTTACAGAAACGGAGCTCATATTGGAGCTGCTTGAAAAAGCAATATATGCATCTCTAAGAAGGTCTGATGTTTCAACAAGATATTCAAGCAAACAGGTTGTTGTTATATTGATGGACGCCAGTAAAGAAAATGGAGAACTGGTTGCCAAGCGTATATTAGACTGCTTTAATAAGCTTTATACCGGCAAAAAAGTAGATATAGACTATGGAGTTGCATACATGGACAGCCGAAATAGAATAAATAATTTATCAGAAAACACATAGGAGACCAAGAATGCCTGCGATGCAGAAAACCAAGAAAATTGATATGACAACCGGTCCAATTATGAAAAAGGTTCTTCTTTTTGCTATACCTATTATAATTGGAAATATTTTACAACAATTATATACAACTGTTGATACACTCGTTATCGGAAATTTCTGCGGGGACAATTCATTGGCTGCTGTTGGAACGAGCTCACAGCCTGTAGAGGTGTTGCTGTGTGTTTTCCTTGGTATAGGAACAGGTGTATCAATCCTGATATCCCAGTATATCGGCGCCGGCGACATAGAAAAAATGCGTAAGGTTTCAGACACTGCAATTTTCTTTGTTTATGTATGCGGTATTCCGTTATGCGTTATTGGTTTCTTTGCAACGCCATTTATCTTAAAATTTATGGGTGTTCCTGAAGAGACCTGGGACGCAGCTCTTTTATATACAAGAATTGTTTTCTTTGGTTCACTTGGCAACATTGGTTATAACATGAATGCCGGATTGTTACGGGGATTGGGCGACAGCAGAGCCTCATTGTCTTTTCTTATCGTATCCTGCGGTGTAAACATTGTTCTTGATATTGTGTTGGTAGCAGGCTTCGGACTTGATGTCAGCGGTGCAGCAATTGCCACAACTATAGCCATGTACATCTCATGGTTTGTGAGTATCTGGTATATTAAAAAATATTTTCCGGAGCTGGAATTTACAATACTTCCAAAACGATGTGACATGGAAGAATTTAAAAATATTATTATGATTGGTCTTCCTATCGGTCTTAATAATTCTTTATACTCACTGGGTCATATGTGCATGCAGATTTTTGTAAATGACCAGGGCCCGGCATTTATGGCTGGTGCCAGCGCTGCTAAAGGCGTAACAGGCTTAACTAATATTGCAATAACAGCGCTCTCTTCGGCAGCCACAACATTTTCAGGGCAAAACTTTGGAGCAAAGAATTTTGACCGATTGAGAAAGGGTTATATAAAAATTCCGGTTATTTCAGGAATTATTACGCTGACATTTGGACTTACCGTAATTTCATTCCGTGAAATTATACTCGGGTTATTTACAAAGGATCCTGAAGTGTTGATGTATGCAAGCCGTTATGTAGCGGTTTTACTGTTATCTCAATGGCTGTATGCAATATTTAACGGAATAATCTGCATAGTTAATGGTGTTGGACTGATAAGATATACTACAGTCATAAACATCCTTATGTTGTGGGCTGTGCGCATTCCAAGTGCTTACATTATCTCAAAATATTTTGACGGAACATACGTTATGCTTTGCTTCCCAATAAGCTTCTGTTTTGGAATGATTATGATGGTTGGATATTACATTTTCTCAAAGAAATGGAAGGAAATAATAAGGACAGGGTTGTAGGACTTTTGACACCTTGGTCCCATCAAATAAAGAAAGAGGACAAGTCCGCTTCCAACTCCCTAAATTCCTCAATCCGTGAGGGACTTACTCCGCATTGCGAGCCGAGCACGGTCTGCTTTAGCTGACATTTTCTTCTCGTGCGAGTGCTCATCCTAAGCGGAGCGTTTTTTATACAATAGGGAAGTTTGGAGAACTTTCCTATTGTATAAAAAAGCCGCAAATGTAGTATTTATCTACGATTGCGGCTTTTAAAATATTATTTACTCTTGTATTCGTCCATTTCTAATAGCAGACGATAAAGATGCTCCTGTTCTGATTTAGTTTTTGCTGATAAAAAATCATAACATTTGAGTGGAATATCGTCAGTTGATTCTTCATTTCCTAGCTTTTCAAATAGCTGAGATAGTGAGATATTTAGCGCAGATGCAATCTTTTCTATACTCTCAAGAGTAGCATTCTTTTCCCCACGTTCTATCTGTCCGATATATGTCGGATGACATCCTGATAACTCTGCAAGCTTTTCCTGACTCAATTTCTGTTGTGTTCTATAATTTCGGATACGTTGTCCGATTATTTTGGATATTTCACTCATAATGCGCCCTCCTGAATACAGTCTATAAATATCACTTTTGTAATTCCACAGACTATTGATATTCGTTTTTAGTGATGATATACTATGAATATTGATATATATATTTTAAGTGCTTTTAGTATTTGACTATAATTATTGATTTACACTGTTAAATGATAACAGGCACAAAAAATGAAAATACGGAGGAAGAGATAATGTCAGTATTTAAGTGCAAAATGTGCGGTGGAGCGTTGGAAATCAATGCTAATGAGACAACCGCCACCTGTGAATACTGCGGTACAATGCAGACCTTACCTAAGCTTGACAATGAAAGAAAAGCAAACCTTTACGATAGGGCTAATCATTTTCGTCGAAGTAACGACTACGACAAAGCCATGTCAATTTATGAGCAGATTCTAAATGAAGATCATACTGATGCAGAAGCTTACTGGTCTATAGTTTTATGTCGATATGGAATTGAATATGTGGAGGATCCGGTGTCTCACAAGCGCGTTCCTACGGTAAATCGCGCTCAGTTTACCTCAATCCATGCTGACGAGGATTACAAGGCTGCCTTACAGTATGCCGATTTATCACAGAAAAGTATTTATGAAACTGAAGCTAAAGCAATTGATGAAATTCAAAAGGGGATTCTTGCTATTTCACAGAAAGAAGAACCTTTTGATGTATTTATCTGTTATAAGGAAACTGACTCTGACGGACGAAGAACGCAGGACAGCGTTCTTGCCAATGATCTTTATCACCAGCTGACACAGGAGGGCTTTAAAGTATTCTTTGCACGAATCACTCTTGAGGATAAGCTGGGCTCTGCATACGAGCCATATATTTTTGCAGCCCTGAATAGTGCAAAAGCCATGGTTGTTCTGGGCACAAAGCCGGAATTCTTTAATGCAGTATGGGTAAAGAACGAGTGGAGCAGATACCTCTCACTTATTAAAGGCGGTGAAAAGAAAGTGCTTATTCCCGCATACCGTGACATGGATCCTTACGATCTTCCTGAAGAATTTTCGCATCTGCAGGCACAGGATATGTCAAAGCTTGGGTTTATGCAGGATCTTATTCGTGGAATAAAGAAGATTCTTGCTGTTGATAAACCTAAAGCGATGGTTAAAGAAACTATTATTAATAAAACCTCCAGTTCGAATGTGGAGAATCTGCTTAAAAGAGGAATGCTCTCTCTTGAGGATAAAAAATGGGACGAGGCTGACAGATTTTTTGAACAGGTACTAAATGAAAATGTGGAAGAGCCAAGGGCTTATCTTGGAAAAATGCTTTGTTCGTTAAGGGTAGCAAGTGAAGAAAAACTTATTGAAGCTGCTCTTATGAATGCCAAACCATTGACAAAAAATGATTTTTACATAAAAGCTTTTCGTTTCGCAAATGATGAATACAAAACTCACCTGATAGACCTTAATAACAAATTTGTTTTTTCTTCGGGAATGAAAACGTTTAATTCATCCAAAACAGAGAATGATTATTTAACCGCAAAAGCTATCTTTGACCAAATTCCAGATTATCAAAAAGCAAAGGAAAAATCTGACGAATGTCAACAACTGGCAAATGAATCGGCATATTCTAATGCAATGCAATATCTGAATTCTGCAAAAGCAGAGAATTACTTCTTATTGGCAAAGGAGATCTTTGACAGAATACCAGATTATAAAGATTCAAAAGAAAAAGCTAATGAATGTATTGAGGGGGCTTATGAATGTGTATATTGCGAAGCTGAAACAATTCTGTCTGAAAGCGAGGATATATCTCAGCTTACATCAGCAAAGAATAAGTTTAAGAAAATAAGCGAATATAAAGATGCCTCTGAAAAAGCAGCACAATGCGAGCAGAAGATAGCGCAAATAAACGATAAGCTTGACAGACAAATATTCCTTGCAAGGAAAAGAAAAATAAGAAGAAAAATTATTTTATCTCTTTCTCCAGTACTTATTGTTGCCTTTTTGGTATTGTTATTTGCTTTTATTATTCCTACGATTAATTATAATAAAGCTGTTTCTCTTATGAATAATGGAGAGTACACCGAGGCAATATCAATTTTTAGAAAGACAAAGCGATATTACAATTCAAAAGAATTATGGATGAAATGCTCTAGCTTTTTGTCTGATAGTACCCTTTCAGTCGGAGACATGCACACAGTAGCATTAAAAGCAGATGGAACAGTTGTTGCTACAGGCTATAACAATCAAGGACAATGCGATGTGTCAGAGTGGAAAGATATAGTAGCTGTTTCAGCCGGCGCAGAGCACACGGTTGGTTTGAAAAGAGACGGTACGGTTGTTGCGACTGGATGCAACAGCGCCGGGCAATGTGATGTGTCAGACTGGAAAGATATAGTAGCTGTTTCGGCTGGAGGGTCACATACGGTTGGTTTAAAAAAAGATGGTACTGTTGTTGCTATTGGAGGGAATAGTATTAAACAATGCAATGAATGGACTGATATTGTAGCTATTTCAGTGGGAAGTAATCATACAATTGGAATAAAGGACGATGGCACAGTTGTTGCGACCGGAAGTAACTATTATGGTCAGTGCAACTTGTCAAACTGGAAGGATATAATTCTTGTTTCTGCAGGAGAAGAATACACCATAGGATTAAAATCAGACAGTACAATAGTAACAAAGGGCAATAATCTTTTTGGCATAAGTAAATTATTAAATTGGCAAAATATAGAGGATTGTGCAGCAGGGGCAAATCATATAGTCTGTTTAACATCACATGGTACAGTTGTTGAGGTTGGAAGTAATAACTATGGGCAGTGTAATGTTTCTGACTGGTCTAATATAGTAGCTGTTTCAGCCGGAAGATATCACACTGTTGGCTTAAAAGCAGATGGAACTGTCATTTCAACTGGAGATAATACTTATGGACAGTGTAATACTTCCGAATGGACAAACATAAAAACAAAAATCCAATGATATCTAGATTAGGTTACGATATCTATGATTAGAACAAGATACATTCATACATATAATCTGACTTTACGGAGGAAATCTTATGGCACAGATAGCTGATATCATAAAATACGAGGGAGACAACAGTACTTTTATCTGGAAACATCCTAATGAGGATTTCAACAGCCTTACACAACTTATTGTACACGAATCCCAGGAAGCTGTTTTCTTTATGAATGGTCAGGCACTTGATCTTTTTGGTCCCGGCCGCTATACACTTGAAACTCAGAATATTCCAATAATAGGTAAGTTTCTTAATCGTACTACAGGTGATAAGACACCATTTCACTGTGAGGTTTATTTTATAAATCAGACAGTACAGATGGGGCTTAAATGGGGCACTGATTCAAAGGTGCGTTTTATAGACCCTGAATCAGGGCTTCCTCTTGAGCTTGGAGCCAGCGGTGATATGAATCTTAAAGTATGCGACAGTAGAAAGCTTCTTATAAAGCTTGTCGGAACAATGAAAGGAATTGCATGGGAGGACAGTGGCAATGGCTTTACAAAATCTCTGCAAAGTGCATTTCGCCCCCTCATTTCTACTGCGGTAAAGTCTAATCTTACCGCAGCAATAAAGGAAAATAATATAAATATCCTTGAAGTAGACGAGTATCTGACGGAGCTTTCTGAGACTCTCAGAAGAAAAATTACACCGGGCTTTGAGGAATATGGTATTACTATTCCACAGTTTTATCTGACTACAGTAGTTCTGCCGGAGGATGACCCTAACTTTAAGAAAGTACGTGAACTTCATACTATTAGCATTCAAAAGAGGATGATTGAAGCGGAAGCCGATATACGTGCGGCTAGGGCAGAAGCAGAAGCTAAGGCTGGTACTGCACAGGCAAGAGCAGAGGCAGAAATCGTAGCTGCGAAGCGCCAGGCAGAGCTTGAAAGACAGACAACGCAGACTGAGGTCGCAAAACGTGAAGCAGAAAGAACCGTTATTGGTGCACAGGCAGAAGCGCAGGCTATGAAAACTACAGGCTTTGCTGAAGCTGAAGTTATGCGTGCTAAAGGTTATGACCAGAAGGATGTTATACAAGCGGAAGTTCAGAAGGCTTATGCCGAAGGTATGGGAAATATGGGCTCAAACGGCGGTTCTGCAGGAGGCGGTGTTGCTTCTGATATGGTAAGCATGATGGCTGGAATGAAAATGGCAGGAGTTATGATGGGACAGATGGATAATATGATGGGAGGGATGGGAACAACTTCTTCCAATACAACAACTCCGGATACTGCAAGAGCCAATACAGCCACACCGGCAAAATGCGTAAAATGTGGTGCCGATTTGCCAGAAAATGCAAAGTTCTGCTTTGAATGCGGAGAGAAGGTTGTATTGCCTGTTTCCAAAGAAATGGTAGTATGCCCTGAATGTGGAAGTACCGTGGCAAAGGGCAGATTCTGCCTTCAATGTGGATATAAGTTCGTTACAGTTTGTTCAAAATGTGGAAATGAGCTTCCCGCCGGTGCAAAATTTTGCCTTGAATGCGGTGAAAAGCTTTAATGGAGGTAGCTATAATGAAGAAAATGTTTAGAACATATTTAATTATCTGGGCTATTATGCTCGCACTTTTTAATGTAGTAGCCTTTATCTCGGCAAGTGTTATTTCATCTGACGGATTTACTGTGTCATTTTGGATAGGTTACATTTTTGTTACCGTGGCTTATGTAGGACAGCTTCTATGTGCAAAAGCTGCACTTAAGGCAGATAATGCCAATAAAAGATTTCTTAACATACCGCTTATAGCTATTAGCTACACCGGGCTTATTTTGATGGTGGCTGTCGGTCTTATTTGCATGCTTATTCCTATAATTCCTTATTGGGTATGCATTTTATTATTAGTTCTGATACTTGGTTTTATAGCAATATGTATTCTTCAGGCGAAGGCTGCATCTGATATTGTATCTGGCATTGACGAAAAGGTAAAAACAAAGACTTTGTTTATAAAGTCCCTAACTGGTGATGCAAATACATTAATGTCAGCAGCGAAGTCTGAAGTGATCAGAGCGGAATGTAACAGAGTTTATGAGGCAATCCGCTATTCTGATCCTTTAAGTGCTGATGCACTTTCAGGCATTGAATCAATGATTTTTCTTAAATTCAATGAGTTTTCAGAAGCCGTAAAGTCCTGTAATACAGAGAACTCAAAAATAATAGCAGACGAGCTTTTAGTGCTCATTGAAGACAGAAATAATAAGTGTAAATTGATGAAATAGTAAATAACGCCGTCTGTTCAGTAAAAAACAGGCGGTGGCATAAGTCACTTCGTTAAACTGGACTTTAGCGAAATCCTTATACGATTTCTCATTCCAAAACTACATCAAAAAAAGGCAAACCCCCACGTGCCTTAAATCTAAGCATCCGTGGAGGTTAACCTCCTTAAATTAATATATGCCTGCGAATCATTTGATTATTATTTTATATTTGCAAATCCCTTCTCCAAATCCTCAATAATATCATCAATATGCTCTGTACCAATTGAGAGACGGATTGTATTCTGATGGATTCCCTGATCTAAAAGCTCAGCCTCTGTTAACTGGCTGTGTGTTGTGCTTGCAGGATGGATAACAAGGCTCTTTACATCAGCTACATTTGCCAAAAGTGAGAAAATCTCCAAGCCATCGATAAACTTCCATGCTTCCTCTTTGCCACCCTTAATATCGAATGTAAAGATGCTTGCACCTCCGTTAGGGAAATATTTGTTGTACAACTCATGATCAGGATGACCCTCAAGCGATGGATGATTTACATGCTCAACCAATGGGTGATTTGAAAGGAATTCAACCACCTTCTTTGTGTTCTCCACATGTCTGTCAAGACGAAGAGATAAGGTTTCAACGCCCTGTAAAAGCAGGAATGCGTTAAATGGAGAGATTGTAGCACCTGTATCACGAAGAAGAATTGCCCTGATATATGTTACATAAGCTGCAGGACCGACAGCATCTGCAAATGAGATACCATGATAGCTTGGGTTAGCATCTGCAATCTGTGGGTATTTGCCACTCTTTTTCCAGTCAAACTTTCCTGAATCAACAATAATTCCGCCAAGAGTCGTTCCGTGTCCGCCAAGGAACTTGGTTGCAGAATGAACAACAATATCTGCTCCGTGCTCAATAGGTCTGATTAAGTATGGGGTGCCAAATGTATTATCAATCACAACCGGAAGGCCATGTCTGTGAGCCAATGCTGAAATAGCATCAATATCCGGAATATCCGCATTAGGATTACCTAGTGTCTCTAAGAACACAAGCTTTGTATTAGGTCTTATGGCTGCCTCAACCTCTGCTTCGTTATGAATGTCGACAAATGTAGTCTCAATACCATATTGCTTAAGTGTATGAGCTAACAAATTATAGCTTCCGCCATAGATTGTTTTCTGGGCTACCACATGATCTCCGCTTCCTGCCAGAGCCTCAACTGCATAAGTGATTGCAGCTGCGCCACTTGCTGTTGCAAGAGCCGCTACGCCTCCCTCTAATGCTGCTACTCTCTTTTCCAGAACATCCTGTGTAGAATTAGTCAGTCTTCCATAAATATTACCTGCATCAGCTAATCCAAATCTTGCTGCAGCGTGCTCTGAATTGTGAAATACATAAGATGTTGTCTGATAAATTGGGACAGCTCTTGAATCTGTAGCTGGATCAGCCTGCTCCTGTCCTACATGTAACTGTAATGTTTCAAATCTATAATTTCCCATAATCTTCCTCTTTTCCGAACAGTAGTATAAATACGTGTTCACATCATACTCTGTTCTTATCATATTTTTTAGTTTAACTCTTATGAAAACAATGCTGTTGATAAATATCTGTCGCCTGAATCAGGAAGTAACGCTACAATCGTTTTTCCTGCATTTTCAGGTCTTGCTGCCAGTATTGAAGCAGCCTTAAGTGCCGCACCTGAAGAAATACCTACCAGAATACCTTCTGCATGGGCAAATGCTCTTCCTTCTGCAAAAGCATCTTCATTTTCAATGGTAATAATTTCATCATATACATCTGTATTTAATACTTCAGGCACAAATCCGGCACCGATTCCCTGAATCTTATGTGGACCAGGCGTACCCTTTGAAAGAACCGGGCTTGTGGCAGGCTCAACTGCAACTACCTTAACATTAGGATTCTGTGATTTCAAATACTCGCCAACACCTGTGATTGTTCCGCCTGTGCCGACACCTGCTACAAATATATCAACCTTTCCGTCTGTCTGCTCCCAGATTTCCGGACCGGTTGTTGCTTTATGAACTGCCGGATTTGCTGGATTTACAAACTGACCTAAAATGACTGAGCCTTCTATTTCCTTATTCAATTCCTCAGCCTTTGCGATAGCGCCCTTCATTCCCTTGGCACCCTCAGTAAGCACCAGCTCTGCTCCGTATGCCTTAAGAAGATTTCTTCTCTCAACGCTCATTGTATCCGGGAGTGTAAGTATTGCTTTATAACCCTTGGCTGCTGCTACATGTGCAAGACCAATTCCTGTATTGCCGCTTGTTGGCTCAATGATCGTTGCTCCCGGCTTTAATATGCCCTTCTTTTCAGCATCTTCAATCATTGATAATGCAACTCTGTCCTTTACTGAACCTGCCGGATTAAGATACTCAAGCTTTGCAAGAATTGTTGCATTTTCAATGCCGGCGTTCTTTGCATATCTGTTGAGCTTCAAAATAGGTGTTCCTCCGATAAGTTCTACTGCGCTTTCTTTAATGTCTGCCATAATTATTACCTCCCCGATTTTATTTCATATTTATTTAATAGGTTTTATATGTTATATGCTCATTATAGTTTTGAGCAGCTAATTAGTCAATAACGCAAAAATTAGAGCTGGCTATAAGTTTCACTTATAACCAACTCTATATTCTTACCGCAATTTAAATTTATGGTTACGTATTATCAACAATCTTCCCATCCTCCAGCATAATCACTCTATCAGTCATCTTTGCTATATTCTCATCATGAGTAACAATAATCACTGTCTTTCCCTTAGCATTTATATCCTTTAACAGATTAAGTACTTCCCTGCCTGTTTTCTGATCCAGCGCCCCGGTCGGCTCATCAGCTAATATAATATTGGCATCTGTGACAAGTGCTCTCGCGATGGCTACTCTCTGCTGCTGTCCACCTGACATTTTTCCGGGAACCTTATCCTTTTCAGAAAGAATTCCAAGGTTTTCCATCTCCTTTAATATCTTCTCCTTCCGTAACTTTCTTTTGACATTAGCTGCCAGAAGCGGAAGTTCGATATTCTCATAGGCAGTATAGTAATCCATCAAAGCAAAATGTTGAAAAACATAACCGATATTATTCTTACGAATTCTATTAACCTCTGAATTACTGCTTGATGTTACATCATTCTCATTAAGAGTATATGTACCACTGGTAGGCTTGTCCATACAACCGATAATTTTCAAAAGTGTACTCTTTCCACTTCCGGATGGTCCCATAATAGAAACAAACTCCCCATCTTCAATAGTAAGCGACACGTCATCTAACGCCTTTGTATCATCAACCTTCTCATTGTATATCTTAGTAATATTTTCTAACCTAATCATAATTCTACCCCTTACTCATCATTCCCAATAACAGCTAACGCATCAAACTTCAAAATCTTTACCACCGGATAAAACATTGATATAACCAGCATTATCACAATAGCCAGTGCAGCTATGAAGAATGAAAGCATATTAAAAGTAATAGCATATTCACTGGGACTAAATACATTAATAACCGTGGAACTTGCAAGAAAAATAATCAGTGCCAGTATGCTAAGCTCAGCTATATTAGCAAGCATCGCACCAAGTATCCTTATATTACTTGTTCCGCATATTTTCTTGACTGCAATTTCTTTTCTTCTCTGTATCATCCAAAATTGAGACATAAGTAAACAGTTAAAGATACAAAAAATGTATATAAGCCAGTTAATCTTCATACTTTCGGTCTCAAGAGATTTCATAACCTCTGATTCTCCTGTGGAATTGATTTTCTTAGAAGAAATCTGTGCCCTTCCGTCAACACTCTTAATATTGCCATACACGTTAGAATATGATTCTTCTAAATCACTGTGATTGCTTGACAATTCCAACGTATAGTACCCTTTTTCACATATTGCCTTCAGAGTATTTTCTCCTAAACAATTTATATTGAAAACCATTTTATAATCGTAGTAATCAGAATTCTTACAGCCTATTATTCCGCAAACCTCGTATTCTTCATTTTCAATGGTGACATATTTTTTACCGTCAACCTCATACGCATTTTTATATTTATTTCTTCCCAGTGCAATGAGCCTCTTGCCGTAATCATCAGCTTCACTTCCGGGCAATCTTCCGCTGACTAACTGATATGGAAATTCCTCGTTGGCCTTAAGAATCACCTCGCTTCTTGTATTGGCTCCATTCTGTGCATATGCCAATGACAATTTACCTGCGAGCAATAGATTTCCTTCATCAACATCCTCTGCAACATATCTCAGCATATCCTTACAATTAGAGGTTGAAACTTCCATTCTTATCTGTTTATTGTACATAGAATTTAACTTGTCTGTTTCCTTAGAATATGCCCTGTTATATATTGAAAGTGCGCCAAATACCGCATAATACATAACAAGCTGACTCACAATAAAGAAAACAGATATAAGCTTATATCTAAATATTTTCCGAAAAAATATACTTATATAATTCACACTAAGCCCCCTTTCCTGAAATAAGGTCAGCCAGAGAGTTTTTTTCTATTATCACAATAGGTATGGCACATGTAATAATTAATAATAAACTGACCAGGCAGACAAGAACGACTGGCATATAATAAACATGCGCTACATAATTACCATATAATATTCTCATTTTTTCTAACGCTAATTCTTTTGCAAATATTGTTCCGAAAATACTTCTTTGTCTGACAATCCAGGACGACACAGCGGCCAGACACATTACAATCAGATTCTGAACCAGAATAATCCATATAATATTAGATTTGGACATGCCATTAGCCATCATAATGCCATATTGTCTTTTGCACATAATACAGTAAACAACATTAGCGGCAGAAATAGACACTATTGCAAGCACAATAATCATTATTGCCGCAACAAATACAGAATCATCTAATATATTACTCTTATCCTTTTTTTCATTAATTTCATCTGCATAATTATTCACAAATACAGAAATATCATTCTCGTAACAAAATTTCTTTATCAGACCTTCAGCCTCATCAAAATCACCTTCTTGGCATTTGAAATATATGTCATGAGCGTGTCCTGCATAAATTGTATTTAGCAGCTTTTGCATGCTGCCTGTCACTACGATTATTGAATCATCTAATGAGAAATTGTCTTTCTCTCCAAAAGCAGAACCAAACAGTACCTGTTCATGCACCCATTTTGCTCCCTTTTTTAAAACTCCATCGACAGGTATTTCTCTTATTTCATCTAAATCACAGTATTTCACATATTTCCCCTCCGGAAATGTATTTCTATAATTCCATCCAAAGAGCACATATACCTCATCATCTGAAAGATTTGATATCTTTTCCATCTGGCTTTCAGATAAGCCCAGGGTACCAAGCTTTATAATATCCTTTTCAACTAATATAGCACTTACATAATCATCATTTTCATCCATAAGAGTTGCATTGCCCATGTACCCACAGAATTCTATCTGTTCAAGCTCGCGCATATACTCATACACCGTATTAGACACTTCCTGCTCTGCTTTCGAATTGGAAAAATGAATGTTTCCTGCATCAGCTGTATCAACTGCGAAGGATTCCTCAACCTGCCATATCTCATACTGATTGCCAATAAATTCTGTAATCACCCTGTCAATCATAAAAAAAGATACGGCACACATACCAAACATGACTAAAGTCACATATCCCCTATTCGCATACATTCTAAAAACAAGCCTAAGTTTATTAAACCACTTCATACTATTTCCTCTTTAATTAATCATCTGACCGGAATGCTCTTTCTTCCAATTATCAAATTCACCTTGATTTGATATATTATAGCCACCGGTTCTCTCTTACTTCCAAATTTATCTTTAAGAAGAGAATTAGGTACTCCATAAATTGAAACTGTCAATGTCGGACTATATCCATAAAAATCCTCATACAATGCAACAGAGAACGCTCCAACATCTGTATCCACCATAGAATCTGATGTTGACATGTCACCATTACACCTGTAGCTAAATGCAAGACCTGGCTCATATTCATAGACCCAGTCAGGAACATCAGATTCATAATACTGTCTTGCAAATTCCGGGATAATATTTCCCGAATAAGGGGGCATTCCAAATGATGAATCATCATCAGTTCCCCTTAATATGTAGGTCCCATCCGGTTTACCAAAAGATTCTAATTCATCACCCAGATGAAAGTTTTTAACAAATTGATCATCAATATAAAATATGCCGTTCTTCCTATCATCAATCACCGGAACAAACAATGTACACTTAGGAAA
>JBJEME010000059.1:0-15608 GCA_051879515.1 Lachnospira sp.
TGTTACAATCAGCTCATGAGAAGAAGCAAGTTCATCAAGAAGCTCCTCGTCAATTGGTTTTACAAATCTGGCATTAACAAGTGTCACATCCATTCCATCAGACTTAAACCGCTCACTAACTTCATACGCAGTAGATACCATATTACCAACAGCCACAAGGGCAATATTCTTTCCCCTGGAAAGCAGCTCTGATTTGCCATAAATAATCGGTTCATTACTATTATTAAATATTGTGCTTGCAATTCCTCTTGGATATCTTATAGCAAACGGTCCGTTAAATTGCTCCAGTCCAAATTCAAGTCCCATAGTTAACTCAGTGCTGTTTTTCGGTGCAAATATAGTCATGTTAGGAATTGAAGAAAGAAAAGACAAGTCAAATATTCCCTGGTGTGTCTCACCGTCGCTTCCAACAAGTCCTGCCCTGTCAATTGCAAATACAACATGAAGCTGCTGGATACATACATCATGAAGAATCTGATCATAAGCTCTCTGCAAAAATGATGAATATACAGCAAATACCGGTTTAATACCTCCCGCAGCCAGTCCTGCAGCAAATGTTACTGCATGTGCTTCTGCTATTCCCACGTCAAAAAATCTGTCAGGATATAATTTAGAAAATGTATGAAGGCCCGTTCCATCAGGCATTGCAGCAGTAATCGCAACAACACTTTTATCTTTTCTTGCAATTCCCAGTATTGAATTAGAAAAAACATCTGACCATGTTAATTCAAATGATTTATTAATCTCTTTTCCTGTTTTTATATCAAAAGGTCCGATGCCGTGAAACTTACTTGGATTATTAACTGCCGGTTTATATCCATGACCTTTCTGGGTTACAACATGTACAATTACAGGTCCGTCAATACGTTTTGCAACCTTTAATATGTTTATAAGCTTATCAATATCATGTCCGTCAACAGGACCAAGGTAAGAAATTCCCATACTTTCAAACATCTGATCCGATAACACGAGCTGTCTGATATTTGATTTCGTTTTTTTAATTTTATTTACCAGAAAATCTCCACCCGGAATCTTATTAAGAGTGTTAGATACATTTTCCTTCAAATCATAGTAAGAATTTTTTGTCCTGATATTTCTAAGCATGTTAGAAACTCCGCCGACATTACGGGAAATGGACATTGTATTGTCATTCAGAACAATAATAAAATTCCCCTTAATGCGCGATGCATTATTTAACGCCTCATACGCCATACCACCCGTCAATGCGCCATCACCGATTACAGAAACAACACTGAAATTATCATTATTAATCTGTCTTGCTGCAACGTAACCAAGACCAGCCGAAATAGATGTGGAGCTGTGTCCGGTGTCAAAGGCATCGTAATCACTTTCATTTCTCTTCGGAAAGCCACTCATTCCACCATATTTTCTAAGTTTGTCAAACTGTTCTTTTCTGCCTGTCAGAAGCTTATGGGTATATGACTGATGCCCCACATCCCAGATAAGCTTGTCTTGTGGCAGATTAAAAACTATATGCAATGCCATCGTAAGTTCAACGACACCGAGATTAGAGGCAAGATGACCACCTGTTGTACTGATTTTATCAAGAAGGAACTGCCTTATCTCTGATGCCAGCTGCTTATATTCACTTTGCGGTATTTTCTTTATATCATTAGGTTTATTAATTTTGTCAAGAATCATGTTCTTTTTCCATCCTATTTATTTCTGTAAATAAGCTGATTGACCAATTCCAGAAGAAATTCATTGTTTCCGATTTCATTAAGCCTGCTTTCTGCTTTTTTTGACATTTCTTCAACATCAGCATTAGCTTTTTCAATTCCATATAATGTTACATAAGTTGTTTTGTTATTCTTTTCATCACTAAGAACCGGTTTACCAAGAATCTCAGCAGTACCTGTAACATCAAGAATATCATCCTTAATCTGGAATGCAAAGCCAATTAAAAGCCCACATTCCCTTAACTGTTCCACTTTTGCCTCATCACATCCTGCAAGAATTGCACCGGACATAAATGCGGCTTCGAGTAAAGCACCTGTCTTTAATCTGAAAATATAATCCAGCTGTTCTTCATTCATTTTCCTGTCAGTAAGATATACATCAACAGTCTGCCCGCCTACCATTCCGTAAATTCCGGATTTACCCGCAATCACAGAAGCGGCAGTTACATATCTTTTTCTCTGCACCTCATCGCAACATTCTGCACTGGCATTAAGCATAATCTCATAAGCATAATTTAACAAGCCGTCACCGGCAAGAATTCCAAAATCTTCTCCAAATTTCTTATGTGTAGTGAGCTGTCCTCTTCTGTAATCATCGTTATCCATTGCAGGAAGGTCATCATGCACCAGCGAATAGGTGTGAATAAATTCAAGTGCAGCCATAAACGGGTATACTTCCTGTTCATTATTACCCCCACAAAGCTTATAAACTTCCAGCATAAACATTGGTCTTACCCGTTTTCCGCCTGCATGAACACTATAATTCATAGCTTCAATAACTCTTGCTGCCATACCCTCCTCCTTTGGAAGATAACGGTCTAATATTTTATTAATTTTATCAACCTCAACAGATAATTGTTCATTAAAATTCTTCATCACTTTCGATTTCATCTCCATTATCATTAATTAGTACTATCTGCTTTTCCACCTTATCAAGCATCCTATTACAGTTCTCCACCAGCTTGATTCCCTCTTTATACGCCTTAAATGAGTCATTTAAGG
Organism: Lachnospira sp.; assembly: GCA_051879515.1. GTDB lineage: Bacteria > Bacillota > Clostridia > Lachnospirales > Lachnospiraceae > Lachnospira. The sequence goes on from JBJEME010000059.1 coordinate 2,703, forward strand.
AAAGATTGCCATTTTCCATTAAATCTATTATTTCTTCTAATCTTTCAAATGACTGTTCTATTTCAGAAGCCCTTGCCATAATCAATTTTCTCCTTAAATTTATACTTTAGTCACTCTCGCGTTAATATTTCCATCTGTCATATATATCAAAAGTTCATCATCAATTTTCAAATTCTTAACAGATTTAACATTCTCTCCATTTTCTGCATTTTCAATGTAACTGTATCCCTGGCTCAATCTGTTAAGAGGACTTAAGCCTGACAACTTTCCTGAATCTTTTGAGAGCCTGTTCTTGGCAATGTTTAACTCATTTACCATAAGATGCCTTAAAATTTCATCAATATGAATAAGTCTTTCCCGTCTTTCATTAAGAATAACAACAGGATCACATTTTTTTAATTTAAGAGAATATTTATCTGAAATATTTCTAAGTGCATCTATTGTGTGACACATCTGCCTGTATAATTCGTCTTTATACCCGGTAATAATGCTTTCAATCTGCCTGATATCACATACTGCCAGTTCTGCGGCAGCAGATGGTGTTGGTGCACGTAAATCAGAAACAAAATCTGCTATAGTGAAATCAGTCTCATGTCCTACAGCTGAGATAATCGGTGTCTTTGCCGCAAATATTGCTTCTGCGACAATTTCTTCATTAAATGCCCACAAATCCTCAATAGAACCGCCACCACGGCCTACAATAATACAATCAAGTCCTTTTTTGTCAAGGACTTCTATACCTTTAACAATACTGTACTTAGCCTGTTCACCCTGAACTAAAGCAGGATACAGATAAAGACTTACGTAAGGATTTCTTCTGTGGGAAATGTTAATAATATCATGTATCGCAGCACCTGTACTTGCTGTCACAATTCCAATCCGCCTTGAATATAAAGGAATTGGTCTTTTATACTCATCAGCAAAATATCCCATCTCTTTATAGTGTTCTTTTAGCGCTTCAAATCTTTTATATAAATCACCGATTCCTTGTGGTGTTACATTAGAAGCATAAAGCTGATACTTTCCATCCCGCTCATATATATCAATTCTTCCGTCAACAACAACCTTCATGCCATCTGACAATTTGAAATCAAGCTTTGCAGCAGACGATGAAAACATTATCGCAGACAAAGTACCACTGTCATCCTTTAAAGTAAAATAAATATGACCGGATGTATGATACTTGCAGTTAGATATCTCCCCCTGAATAGAAATACGGTTCAGAACAAAATCCTGTCTGAACATATTCTTTATATAGGAATTAATCTGCGTTACAGTATATACTCCAGCCATATATCTTCATCCTTAAATTAAATTACTTAGATAAGCTTAGCCAAAACTCCGTTAACAAATGACGCTGCGTTGTCAGAACCATACTTCTTAGCCAGTTCAACTGCCTCATTGATTGCAACAGAAGAAGGAATGTCCTCATCAAAAAGAATTTCATAAACAGCCAGTCTCATAATTGAAAGCTCTGCTTTTCCAATTCTGTTAGTTGGCCATCCATCCGAAATCTCGTTAATCTTCGCATCAAGTTCAGGGATAATCTCTGCTATTCTAAGTGTCTTATCATTAATATAATTATACTCGCTTTCCTTAACATCAGGTAATTCTGCAAAATATAACTTTATCTGTTCTTCAAGCTCAGCAGGATTATGAAATTCAACCCTGAATAACAGCTTGAAAATATGTTCTCTCATAATTGTTCTGGTCATATCAGTTCTCCATGCCAATTCCTGCAATCTTAACATTAACAGCCGAAACTGTCAGTCCTGTCATACTCTCAATAGCCGCTTTGACTTTTTCCTGAACAGCAACAGAAACCTTAGGAATTTCAACACCATATTTGATACAAAGTGCAAGATCTACAGAAACACTTGACTCTCCGACATTGACCTTCACGCCTTTTGAAAGATTCTTCATGCCAAGCTTACTAACAATCTCATTAGTAATATTGCCATTCATACTTTCTACTCCGTCAACCTCTGTAGCTGCAAGTCCTGCAATGATAGCTACAACCTCGTCTGCCACTCTCACTTCACCAATATTAACATTCTCACGAATGGTATATTTACCTTCTCTTTTTTCAAAATCTTTAGTCATGACGAACCTCCTCGTACATCAAATATCAGTTACATTATACTCAATGTTGTTAATTATTGCAAATATTTATTGTTATCTTATCAGCACTTAATCCTGACTTTCTTTTTACAATATCCTCAACCTGTGCACGCTGTGAATCAGTAATACTTACTGCATTTAAAACGACATCACATTCTCCGTCAACAATTGAAACAACTGAATTTGTAAAGCCCTTTGCCTCTAACAATAATTCAATCGCAGTTTCTTTATTCTGGGCATCAGTAATTTCTGCAATTTGATTTACTGCATTAGTTTTGGCAGCGTTATCCAGCGATTCATTATCCACAATTTCCATGAGTTCCTCAAACAATCCTGCACGAACCTGTTCTCTTGATAATTTTGCCTGGGCAATCATATCAGCTGACACATTACCTGACGTGAGAATCACAGCTCCCGGCTCCTGTATATTTCCATTCTCATCTGTACTTAATTCCTCACTTAAACCTTCATCAGTATTTACTGCATCAGAATCCGCCATAGCAGCATTTTCTGTATCATTCTGTGTTTCCTTTAGCTTTAAACCGCTTGTATAATTAAGATACCCTGTTACTGCAATCATAATCGCAAGTGCTGTAATTATGATCTGATTTTTTTTAATTTTTTTCAAGATAACCTCCAAAACATTATGCTAAGACATCTCTAATACTTTTATTCTATGTACAGGAACGCCTAATATTCCAGACGCAGCATTTGTAATTTCAGAAACCAAACTGGCATTACCTCCTCCTTCACATACAATAAGCACTCCTGATATTGCGGGCATATTTTCCATAATAATATATGGCTGGCTGCCATCTGAGCTTTCATAAAATATATGTGTCAGAGAGCCTGTATCCTGAACATTATTTCTGCTTCCGCCCTGTCCGTCAGATTCCTGTCCTGTAGATTTTTCATAAGTTTCATCCTTTGCCAGTATTTTTTCACTGGTACTTGAAAATGTAATCATAACCTCCACTTTACCAACGCCATTTACCTTAGAAAGAATATCTGACAATTTGTCATTCAAATATTCTTCATAATTAAATACCTCTTCCTTTGTGCCGGAACTGACATTTTCCTCTTTATTACTTTTTTGTGAAGCCGGTGTTTTGGTTGGAAGAATTACAAGCATAAGCAGAACTCCGGTTAGTATAATTATAATTATTTTGCGACTGTCCGATTTATTCAGTATATTTTGAATAAAATGATTAATATTATATTTTTTCATTATACGCCTCTATTCTTTAACGATAATTTCTAATTGTGAATCTTCCAGTGAATATATTTTCTTTATTTCTTCTGTTAAGTTATAAACCTGCTCACCGTAATTATTCTTTTTTACACTATTTTTATCTGAATCCACGTCTATCCTTTCAATTTCAACCTGTTCAATCTCAACCCTCTTAATTTCGCTCTTAAAATTATCAGATTGATTCTCTGAAGATTTCCCACCGTTAAGGCTTATGTAAAGTGTAATTTTTGATATTATCCTTAAATTGTTACTGTCGTAATCACTAAATGAAACCTCACATGACCGGTAACATAAATCGTATTTTTCTACAATCTTTTTAATATTCTCAGCAATATCATTTCCACTTAATGACAATATCTTTTCATCGAATCCGATAGTGCTTTCTCCAAGGTTCTTTGAAGCATCCAGTCCCGCTTTTTCATACAAGGATGTAAGCTCATCATAATTTGAAGATAGAATGTCATCTACACCTAAAAAGGTTATTAACGGCTGAATTACTATAATAACCATTAAGACCTTCAAAATAACTGATATAATTTTTTCATAACTGTTTTTTGGTAAAATATTTAGAATAATATTCTCGAAAATTCCAAATAAAAAAATCTGTTTTGCCCAGTTAATAACACTATCAAACAAATATGCCTCCTAAACTCTTGTAGCCACACATATAACCGCAACTGCTATCATAAATAATGCCGCACTGACAAGAATAATTATTTCAAAATTAATTATAGAATCAGCTAAAATCTGAATGCTTTTACATATTTTTTTATCTGCGACAGGCTCAAGGACAGCTGCAAGTGTCTGATATAGTATCTGCATTGAAAAAAGCTTTATAAATGGTACCATTACATAAGCTGCCACAATAACAATGGCTGCCACCCCGATTGAATTCTTAACTATTGCTCCTGTCTGTAAAAATGTCTCAGTAATTACCATTGTCTGATTACCAATTCCCGGAAGCATATTTACTGCTTTAACAAGATTGGATGTTTTCATGGCATCCTTGGAACTTAAAAGCATCACCTTGATTCCATTAAGACCTAAAAACAGTGTCAATGTAACCTTACAACTGATTCGAATAAATGATTTTATATATCCTGTCATTTTTGCAAAATTATCTTCTTCATTTAAACAATCCAAAAGTCCGATTAATACAAAAATATAATTTACCTTTAAAAGCACATTATTAAAAAATCGATTCACTATTTCTATCCCAAACAAAACAATCTGGTAATAGGCAGTTGCAGTTATATTACCTGATAAAAAACCTACTGCAGGGAAAAAAACAGGACATATTGCCTCATATATTTTAGTTGCCGTGGAAAGACAATTTGATGTAGTATGCAAAACATTTATAAAAACAGAAACAATAACTGTAATCAGACAAATTGAAATAACCATTCTTGCCGTTGAATTTATCTCCTTCGTAAACATAGACGGCACAATTATTCTTATAACTGCAGAAATAACAGCAATTAAAAACACCTGTGAGAACGCGCTTTTATTTGCTTTAATCTGATTGCAAAACACGTCAATAACAGAATCAAAGGATAGGTTTATTTCATTTTCATTAATTAAACTGTGCACCAGTTCTTCGAAGCTGCCATCTTTAAAGCTTTCTCCCGTAACAGAATTGATATCACTAAAATCCAGTTGTTTAAGTTCTTCTTCAATGCCATCTTCATATTGTCCGCTACTATATCCATTTTCATCTGCATAACAATTCTGACATCTAAAAAAAGATGCTAATATAATTAACAAAAATGTGACAATTATTTTATACATTCATTCACCGTTTCAATCAAAGACAAAAAAATAGGGAAACTTATAAGCGTTATAGTTATCCTGCCACACAGTTCCAGAAGTGAACTTAATGCAGCCTGTCCGTTATCCCTGCATATTTCTGATAAAAACTGCGTTCCATAGGTAATCCCCACAATTTTAAAAATAATGCTTATAAACTCATTTTTTATTGCAACTGCACCTGATATAAGATTAATTTGTCCAATAAGCACAGATACCTTATCCACAATCTGAATCATTACAAAAACACATAATGCCACCCCCAGATATGCTGTCAGGTTTGAATTGATATTTTTTAAAACAATAATAAGCAGTAAAAATAAAAAACATATACATAAGATTTTAATCAATCCCATAATTGACTCCATATCTATATATTAAAAAGACTTTTCATTGTGTTAAACAAATCAACAATATACGGTAATAACCAGTATAAAACCAATAATAATCCGGCAAGTCCCGTAAGCATGGCCTGGTCATCCCTTCCACTGTGCTTTAGTATCTGGTTTAGAATCGAAACAATAATTCCAACCGCAGCAATTTTAAATATGATACTTACTTCCACGCTACCCCCACAATCAAAGCAGAATTATCACAACCAAAACACCCGCAAATAATCCTATAGTTCTTGAAATCTTGACTTTATTTAATGTCTCTTTTGTTATCTGTGCCTCTTTTTCCTTTAATTTGTCGCATATCATATCAAGGAAACGAATTTGCGATGACTTGTCCATATAATTAGTGATTCCTGAAAATGACAATATTGTATCTGATACATCATCATATATGTAATGGCTTAAATAATCATTTACTGAAGTTATCCATATATTGTCAAATGAATCTTTATTACCGTTCAACCCGGTAATAATATTGTCAATAAACATTTTTACTTCTCTTTCAGAAACCATCGGCTGAATATTATTTAACGAATCAGCAAGCTTAAATGCAGAATAACCAATATAGGATTTCATGCTTTCAAATAATAATATTAAATCCTTTAATACCCTTAATTTCTTCATATACTCCATACTGATATTCCATCCAAGCATTATCCCTCCCACAATGATAAGGACTCCCCCAAAAGTTCGTAACATACTGCCACCTTCTTTCTTTTCCAGTCGCCATCAAGAAAAATAAACCTTGAAAACAAATCTGACTTTATTAGTCTGTTTAATTCCGGTTTATTTATCAGATCACTGTAACTGTTGCCATGTACAGTTCCAATTACAGTACATCCACAGTTTATACAATACTCAATTGCTCTGCACTCCTCGATTCCGCCTATCTCATCCACAGCCACAATATCAGGTGCCATACTTCTGATTGACATCATCATGCCAAGCGCCTTAGGGCATCCGTCGATAACATCAACATTATCTCCTATTTCTATCTGCGGAACACCGTTATAACATGAAGCGATTTCTGAACGCTCATCTATCACGGAAATATTACTTATATTTTTATATTCATGGGATATTTTTTTGATTATGTCCCTAAGTAATGTGGTTTTACCGCATCCCGGCGCCGAAACAATCAGTGTGTGTTTCAGGCAGTTATCCTTATATATAAATGGCATTATTTTCTCTGAACAGTTATCTATCTCATGGGCAACCCTTATGCACATAAATGTTATGTATCTGAAATTCTTAATCATTCCTCCCTCGTATACCACTTCCCCTCCTATTCCGATTCTGTGTCCTCCTCTTATTGTAATAAAACCTTGTCTTAATTCATTTTCATAAGCATACATGGAGTAACAGCAGCATTTTTCAAGAATATTCTGAATCTGCCTTATAGTGACAATACCATTACAATCCACCATTTCTGTCCCCATGTGGATTTTCATGGGATAATTTACTCTGATTCTGATTTCATTTATCTTTTCCCAGTCATATTTATTATCTGACAGTTCCTCAACCATCTCCTGTGGAAGAATTGAAAAGATCTCCTCCCGGCAAATATCTTTATTCATTTCACCTTGTCCTCCATTCGTTTTTCACAATATATGTCTGCTATAAATAAATTATGCAACACATCATAATCTATTTTTTATATACATACATTTAAAATAAACATGAACAAAGATAATAATATGAAACGTTTTTCTATAGTTTTTTTCGCTATACTTTTACTATTATTCAATTTTAAAAACACTGCTGTCTTTGCAGAAGTTAACACATTTTATTCAACTAAGCAGATTTCTTCGTTGAAACATGAAGTAGCGGAAACAAATACATCTGAAATAATAAACGATAATAAGGTTTACGCTAAATACGCTGCCGTTACAGATAAAGATACGGGCAGGCTTCTATATGGCAAATCAAGTGACACTCCTGTTCCCATGGCAAGCACAACAAAAATTATGACTTTAATTATTGCCCTTGAAAATGTTGATTCTGATTTTACCGCCACAACATCCTCTTATGCAGCTTCCATGCCAGATGTCCAGTTAAATGCTGTTAAAGGACAGCAGTTTAAAATGGAGGATTTGTATTATTCTTTAATGCTTCGTTCCCATAATGACGTGGCTGTTATTATTGCTGAAAATGCGGCCTACTATTCTTTATGCAAAGAAAAAGAATTTCCTTCTCTTAACGAAGATTATTTTGATAAATATGATTTATCTTTTATTGACAATTTTGATTACAATTCTGAATTTATCAGGGATATAACAAAAGAGCAGAGCAAAATTCTGGTTAACATATTTACTGATTTGATGAATAAAAAAGCCCTTGATCTTGGCTGTGTCAATACCCACTACATAACTCCTAATGGTCTTGATGCCACTGATGAAACAGGAACACACAAAACAACTGCTTATGAATTATGTAAGATTATGGCATATTGTGTAGACAGCACTGAATTTTTAAAAATTACCCAGACAAAGCAGCATACATTTTCTGATATGAATAAAAAAAACACATATTGTGTCAATAATGCCAACTCATTTATGTCAATGTATCCGGGGATAATATCCGGAAAGACCGGATTTACAAATGATGCAGGATACTGTTATGTATGTGCCTGTAAGGATGGAGACAGAACCTTTATCGTATCTTTGCTTGCATGTGGATGGCCTAACAATAAGACATACAAATGGAAGGATTCAAAGTATTTATTAGATAATATTAGACAAAACTATGTTAAGAAAACTTTATTTTCTGACGATAATATATATGAATTTCAAATTGAAGTAGAAAATGGTAATAAAACATATACAAAGGTTCATTTTTCAAAGCAGATTGATGAACTGGTATCTGAAAATGATGACGTGAGAATTGAACTGGATATTCCTGATAAGGTGGAAGCTCCAATAATAAAGGGGTCCATCTGTACAACTGTAAAAATATACATAAATGATTTCTGTATATATGAGTATCCTGTCAGATACGAAGAAACAGTCTCCAGCCATTCTTTTTCCGATTACTTCAATAAAACAATTCAAAAATTTTTGTTTTTAATTGATTATAATTAATCATTATTGTATAATCAAACTGATTTTTTGAAAGGGAGACCGTGAAAAATGACAAGAGTATATAAAGCATTTCCGGGCGGCAAGCATAAGGTACTTACCTTGAGCTATGATGATGGTAAAGTTGAAGACCGCAGATTAGTAAAGATATTTAATAAATACGGAATTAAAGCGACATTTAATGTTAATTCAGGCATGTTTGATACAGAAGGACGAATTCATGAAGATGAATGGGAATCCTTATATGCAGGACATGAAATAGCTGCTCACACAGTAAGCCACCCTACTCTTATCCGATGCTCGGATTATGAGGTTACAATGGAATTGTTAAAAGATAAGACAAGTCTTGAAAAGCTGACATTGTCTCCGGTTCAGGGAATTGCTTATCCTAACGGTTCCTGCGATGACAGAATTGTAAATATTGCCCGTTCATTAGGCTTTAAATATGGAAGGCTTGCTGCTGATAAATATTCAGCTGTCTGTGAAGCAAAGCAGTATAAAGACAAAGCCCAAGGTCCTATTCTTCTTGGGGATGAGACTGGTTTTGGAATGCCAGATGATTATATGCGTTGGCTTCCTACCTGCCATCACAATCATAATATTTGTGAATTTGCCAAAGATTTTATGGCGCTCCATAAAAGCCAGTATCTTTATATGATGTATGTATGGGGACACAGTTTCGAATTCGAAAGGAATAATAACTGGGAAGTTATTGAAGAATTCTGTGAAATGATTGGTGGTCGTGATGACATATGGTATGCAACCAATATTGAGATTGTCAATTACAACGAAGCATTTTCAAGATTGGTGTTCTTTGCCGACAATGACTACGTATATAATCCTAATGCTGTTTCAGTCTGGGTTGCAGTCAATACCAATGATAATTATATCGAAATTCCGGCCGGCAGTACCGTTAAGCTTGGCTGATTTATCTGTATATTTTAGCTTCATAATAAATAATAAATCCGGGGATTTAGATTATTTCTATCCCCGGATTTATTATTTATTATGAAATTAGTTCTTCTGCTTAAGACTCTTAAGTGCATTGGATAATTTAATCGGATTACCGTATCTTAATGTACCCATTCTGTATATCTTAGAGCCAATTACACCCACAGCGCCAATACTAACAACAAGTATTACAAATGATACAATTATCTCCCACAATTCAACTGAGCCATATGCAACTCTTGCAAACATTGTACTGTATGAGCTGACAGGAAGGAATGATAATACCTTCATCGGAAGTTCATTTATAGCAGTTAATGAGAACAGCGCAACAAAATATACAATCATAATTACCATCTGCACACTTCCTGCGCTCTTATTGATATCCTCTGTCTTTGAAACAAGTGCACCCATTGCACCGTAAATAAATGTATAGAAGAGTATTCCTCCCAGTCCGAATAACGCAAATGTAATAATAACAGGGGCAGGTATATCAAAAAGGAAATCCATCATTCCATTCCAATTCTCTTTATTCACTGCATATCCGCCAACCAATGCAGCAAATATTACTCCAACCTGTAAAAGTGCTGCGCTTGTTCCTGCAAATACCTTTGCACAAAACAGTGGCGTTGTATCAACACTGGTAACAAGAACCTCAATAGTTCTGTTAGATTTCTCCTGGGTTACAGATGTTGCCACCATAATACCGTAAAGAATAATTATCATAAATACAACAATAACAAGGATATAACAATACCAGTAGCTGTTACCCATATCTTTTCCGAGGACCTTCATTTCTCCGGTTATATCAGGGTTAGAGGCCTTCACTACATCTTCGTAATTCAGATTATTTTCCATACAATATACCATCTGGTTAACAGATACTAATGCTGTACAGAAACGCATTTCCATGTCATCATACATATCGCTGTTATTGACATAATAAATATAATCTGTAAGGGAATTAAGAACAAAACCACCGTCTACATCTTCATTTTCAACCTTTTCTTTAAGTTCATCCTCTGAAGATACATTTTGCCACTTGGTTCCTATCATAATGCTTTCAAGAAAAGCTGTATCATCAAATACCTTTTCCTTATCATATAAAGCAAGATTTATATAATCCTCTTCGGCAATATCAATCTGTTCTTCTTCATCATTATCTTTCTTTCCTGTAAAATCTGACATGTCTATAAAGCTGGGAAGAAACATGGCTATTGCTGCGATTGCTGCAATAAATATTGTTGAAATAAGATAACCTTTATTCTTTAAATATGTAATAAATTCATATTGGAAAATCACGAAAAACTTTTTCATTTATTCGCACCATCCTTTCCTTCCTGAAACTCTTCAACTGTTTCCTCCTCACCGACACGTGAAACAAATATATCATTTAATGAAGGCTTATAGGTCTCAAATGCTTCTATCTCAATTCCTTTTGACATTAACAAAGAAAGCATTTCATTTCTTTTCATGTCTCCAAAATAGCGGATTATTACGCCCTTCTTAGTTACTCCCTTAACCTCAAAGCTATCAGCAAACTTAGCTTCTATTACTTCTTTTAGCTCCTGGTTATTATAGTTTACCGCTTCAATCAGTAACTGATTCTTTCCGTACTCTTTCTTGATTTCGTCAAGACTTCCTGATAACACTACTTCTCCCTTATTGATAATAGCTATATCCTCACAGAATTCCTCAACATAACTCATCTGATGGCTTGAAAAGATAACAATCTTACCCTCTTTGATAATCTCCATTACCACCTTCTGCAAAATTCTTGAATTGACAGGATCAAGACCGCTGAATGGCTCATCAAGAATTACTATTTCAGGATCACACACAAGTGTAGACGCAAGCTGAACCTTCTGCTGATTTCCCTTTGATAACGTCTCAAGCTTTCTTAACGCATACTCCTGAACCTCAAGCTTTTTCAACCACTTCATTGTATTTGCAGTTGCCTCAGCCTTTGATAATCCTCTGATTCTTCCAAGATAAATAAGCTGCTCCATAACTGTTTTCTTAGGATAAAGGCCTCTCTCCTCAGGAAGGTAGCCAATCATATGCTCCCTTTGATTAAATTTCTTTCCATCGAGAAGCACTTCACCTGAATTAGCATGAAACACATCCATGATAATTCTGATTGTGGTAGTTTTACCTGCACCGTTTCTTCCAAGAAGACCAAGTGCTCTTCCACTGTTTACCTCGAAGCTGACATCCTTTAAAACATGATTTTCACCAAACACTTTATTAATATTATTTACTTCAAGCTTCATCACATTTCCCCTTCTGAATATTTTTATTATAATTAACTTATTTTATTAATTACAATTTAAAATAGTTTATCAAATTTTTATATTTTTGTATACATATTCAGACCATTTCATGTTACAATTTTATGTATTATTACAATAAAACATTAAAGGATGGTAATTAAATATGCTTAAAATGAATAGAAAATATGTAATAGCTCTTATCTTTTGTATGCTTACATTATGCATTACAGGTTGTGGTAAATCTTCATCAGACAACACAGACAATAATGCTGATACCAGTGAATATCTTACAGGTAAGCATCATATAGAAATTGAAATAAAAGACTATGGAACAATAAAGGCGGAGCTGGACGCTGATGTAGCACCCATTACAGTGACTAATTTTATCAATCTTGCAAAAGAAGGATTCTATGATAATCTCACATTTCATAGAATTATTGACGGTTTTATGATTCAGGGCGGTGACCCATTAGGTAATGGTACAGGTGGAAGTGATAAGAAAATAAAAGGTGAATTTGCTGCAAATAATGTGCAGAATAACATAAGTCATACAAGAGGAACTATTTCTATGGCACGTTCGCAGGACTACAATTCTGCTTCCTCACAGTTTTTTATTGTGCACAAGGATTCATTGAACCTTGACGGTAATTATGCCGGTTTCGGGACTGTAACAGAAGGAATGGAAATAGTTGACAAGATTTGTGAAAATGTAAAATCAGGAGATAATGGAATTGTTGCCGAAAGCGACAGACCAGTAATAACAACGATAAGAGTTATTGACTGACATATTATCGATACCATGTTCAAAAGCCCACAGATTTATTGATACTTATCAATTAGTCTGTGGGCTTTTACCAATTAACCTTTAATCTATGGCTGTAGCCTTCCATTCTTTTTTCAAAGGATTTTAGCTGTATTAAATATTTTTTATAGTCTTTCTCTTTTAATAATCCGGCATTATTAGCTTCTTCCACTTTTTCCTTTGAGGCTTTAAATGCCGAGATTGCCAGATCTTTATAATTATTCTCCAGATT
>JBJEME010000060.1:0-3418 GCA_051879515.1 Lachnospira sp.
GAGTGACGTGGTGGATGAAACGTGTTCATCAGAGAGTTACGGTGCATGTGGAGACAATAGTTCTCTTGTCCCAACAAAAAACGGATGATTATGTTGGGTGGAATTAGAGTTGGATGAACTTGATGTGACGACTGCGGAGAGGCAATAAAGGTCCGGTGGACCTGCAACCCACAATGCGATATAGCTGTTATCTCCGGTCTGTGAGGAATCTGAATTATTATCTAATGACGGATTCACATTAACGATAAATGTTGTGGTAGCAGTACCGCTTGTCGATACAATACCGATTGTATGATCGCCGGCTGAAAGCGCCCCAACATAGTCAGCCTTTAAGGTTACAACCGTACTGCCTTCCTTGTCAGTATAATTCTTTTCATCAAGGTTTTTTCCGTCAAGCTCAACTCGGATAAAATCGCTGAACGCCGCATTGGAACGGAAAGTAAGATTTTTCATTTCTCCTGCGGTTAGGCTCTGTCCTTTACCCTCAATAATTTCAGGCGGAAGCTTTGCAATTACTGTGTCATTCACCGTTACAATCATTTCAGCAGATATATTGCCCGCATTGTCGGTGACAATGATTGTCTGTGTCCCCTCTGGTAACAGAGTAAACTGATTGTTTTCATTCAAAGTTACCGTTTTACCGTTCACGGTGACACTTTTGATTACGTCATTATCCGACACGCACACAATCTGTGCAGAGCAATAGATCTTGCCGTTTTCAACGCCAGATATTTCAGGGGCAGTAGTATCTTTCCACTGTTCTTTAAGTTCGATACTCGTAACCGCATCGGAAGAAACAAGCAAGCGGTAAGTGGTTTGTGCCGTAACGGTTACATCTCCGCATTTCCAGCCGTCGAAGCTAAAGCCGCTTCTTGTCGGATCAGAAACACCGTCAAGGACTGTATCCGTCCACTTCACAGTTGTCTTGGGGGCAATTTCCGTGCCGCCATTGATCTCAAAGGTGATGGTGTACTCGTTGACCTCCCACTTTGCCCATATTATATTGTTTGAACTTTTTTCATGTCAAGCTGGTGCTGCATAAATCATAGACTTTTACATCCTAGAAAGATGCCTTAAGCGCTAAGGAAGGGGGAAGCTTTGAATAAGGAATTTGAATGCTGATGCATATTTCTTGCTGAGATGATGGAGAAGTATGGTGTGGAAGTTTTGCTTGATATAGCTGTAGAACTTCAGTTTGATCCGGAAACTTGGCATGATGATGCAGAGGGATTATCGGCATCCTGCGAGAGTGGAATAGTGTTATAACCAATATTTATAACTGATAAACGGTTTTGTGTATTATACAAGAAATTAGGTCAGTGTTATAGTTCTTGTAAAGCTAGAATATACTTAAGCTTTAGCCGGAATGCAGTATTTAATATATGAAAGAACAAAGATGGGAGAAGAAAAGATGGCAGAATATGATTATGAAATAGTGAATGGAAAGAAGATAAGGGTTCGTCCCAGAGAGACAGTGTCGGAGATAGATGCTAACGGATATTTCAGAAGACAGCCTAATCATTTTACGACTCCGTTTGGAGATGGAGACAAGGACCTGAAAGCAGAGGGAAACGGAAGATACAGATTGGTATGGGCAAAGCTCTGTCATTGGTCAAACAGAGCATCCATAGTAAGAGAACTTGAAGGGCTTGAGGATCAGATTTCTGTTAATTTGGTAGGGCATGCACCACATGAGAAAAATCTAGGCTGGGAGTATGTATATAATGAGAATAATACAGACCCTGTTTTAGGAGACCAGTTCTTGTCAGAAGCTTATTACAGAGCAGATGATGATTATCAGGGAAGAACTACGGTTCCTGCACTGATTGATACAACGACCGGCAAAGTTGTCAATAACGATTATAACTGGCTTACAAATTATCTGGAGGTTAATTTCAGACCTTGGCATAAAAAGGGTGCACCTGAGTTATATCCGGTCGAACTTCGGGAAGAGATAGATAAAATGAATCTATGGCTCTTTGACAACATTAATAATGCCGTATACAGAAGTTCGTTTTCGCGTAGCAACGAGGGGCATTTTGAGGGAGTAAATACATTTTATGCAGCTATGGACAGACTGGAAAAGAGATTGGAGACAAATAGATTTTTATTTGGTGATTATGTAACTGATTCTGATGTAAGATTATATGTAACACTTGCCAGACTTGATATCAGATATACCAGCCAACTGGGCGAAACCAAGCATCCTCTCTATACATATAAAAACCTCTGGGGCTACGCAAGAGAACTTTGGGCGATTCCGGCATTTAAGAATAATACCTTCTTTGCAGACTTCGCAGTACCTTCGGTTGATGTACAGGGAAATAACCAGAGAAGCTTTAATTACAGATTTTTGAAGCAGATTGATTTCGAAAAGTATTGGGGAGAGCCTGTGGACAGATCAGGATTATCTAAGGATCCTGCCAATAAGTTTATCCGGGAGACGGACGCGGGAACTGCCAGAGAAGCAGAGGCGCCTAAGTTCTCTGACAAGCAGGTCGCTGACGCAGAGATTTATAACAGAATTCATGCCATTCCAAGTACTGAGATTGCTAAGTACACAGAGGAAGAGCTTCCTACAGTTAAGGAACCTTCAAAGCTTCCAGAGTTTAAAGACGACAGGGGAAATAATGCGGCAGCCATTATTGCAGAGATTAGAGCACTTCCTGATGGACCGGAGCTTGTTTCTACAGATGTAAAGGAAGAACTTTCCAATCGGAAGGAGTATATTAAAGTCAATGTGACAGATGCTTTGACAACTCTTCTTACAGCAGTTAAGCTGGACGACTTCATCAGTGCCAGTGACCTTTTCTACGGGGCACTTGAAAAGCTGGAGGAGGAATTGGCCGAAAAGAGATTTCTGCTTGGAGATTATGTATCGGAAGCAGATGTTGATTTATATGTATCGTTGGTGAGATTTGATGTCAATTATTCAAGATATCTGGGAGCTGTAAAGTACAGAGTGCAGGACTTAAAAAATATTTCAGAGTACCTAAGAGACCTTTATCAGATTCCTGCATTTGCACATAATACCGATTTCAAAGCCTTGATTTCAGAAGGAAAGGATAGTCTTGAGAAAAAGACTGGCAGATTAAGCACACACTACGATCTTGTACTTCCGAGGGTGGATTATGATGCTCAATGGAAGGTGTCTACGGAAAGAGCATATCTTTCAGAGGATCCTACTCATCCTATATTGCTTACCAATAATAGAAGATTCGATCTGGATCCTACGTGGTATGAGCTTGGAGCAGAAGGAGTGACAGGAAATAGTGGTGGATGCTGCCAATAAGGTTGAAAAGACTGTAGGAGATTTATCCTATGGTCTTTTTTTGTACAAGGAAATGTCAGACTAAGTAAATTTAAGTAAATTTATCGCGGGGTATAGAAATGTCGGTTTGTACCGTTTTGCACAACT
>JBJEME010000061.1:0-15134 GCA_051879515.1 Lachnospira sp.
GACATCTGATTTCCAGATTTCCGGAAGTGCGATTTCATCGCACAAGAATATTCATCATATGCTAGAAATAATATGTAGTAGTTCCTCTCTTAAACCCCCTTTTTCTTCTATACTTGATATTTTTTCCTGATTAAGAAAAATACATCTGAAACTGTCACTACCAATAAATGATTTTATTGTATCTCTTTCTTTTTTAGAAAATTGTGCTGTATTTTCCTTAAAGAAAATCAAATCACTACATTGACTCTTTTTAATTTCTAAATAATTAATAAGGTCTGTACACTTTTCTATTCCTTCTTTTACAACTATAACTAATATTTGCTTTTTTAAATCATATTCTAAACATTCATTTTCACTCCAATTTGGAGTGACCCAAAAGCAATAGTCCAATTCCAGTAATGGTTTTTTTACAACAAATCCCTCTTTAATACTAAAGAAAGAGGCAATCTTTTCCATCGGTGTCTGCACAATTTCCTTTTCAATCTCATAAAACGAAATCAAGGATAAAGCAATATTGCTCAAATTCATTACATTTTTTGTTATTCTTTCTCCTTTAAAGTCACGATTAATGATTGCGTCTGTATACAGTTCATTTATCAATATACAAAATCTTGACCATTCCATACCACAGCTAACCAAATCATTTTCTAGACGTAACAATTTATTCCTCTTTATTGGTGTTTTCTCTTGGGTATCTAATTTATTAATTGAATATGTCAAGTTATTTATAGGTGAAATTTCGCTATTACCTATAACTGTTGTATAGTAACATAGTATAATTGCTGTTGCATGATATAATGTTTCTAATACAGTTATTTCTTCCGGTCTGTCGTTTAATTTCAGTAGATGTTTTTCTAGAGTTTTCCTATTATATTCTATGATTTTCTCTCTTGTAGTATCATTAATAAGCCATGGATGTGGTGTCTGCATTGCCATCTCTATTATAAAATCCACTAAGATGTCATATGTTATGTAGTACAAATTACAATTTTTTAAAAACTGTATTATCTCCTCTGCCATATAGTTCAATTCATTCCTAAGCACACTTTCATAATATTCGTCACAATTTGTTACTTTGATTATCACATCTTTTAATAATTCTCTTACTACAAAGTTATAAGAAAGTTCTTCTTCTCTTCCATCTGGCATTAAAATTTTCATTCGATTATTGTTATGACCATACCTTCTTGCATACTTTCCTGCCCATTCATTAATGTCATGACTTGAAACTTCATTATCTACTGGCATATTACAAATTTTTGTATAAACACAAGTTCTAATATCACCTGTACAAATAAATTTTTGCTTTCTTTCATAAAAACTAATCAATGTTATCTCGTTTACAACTTCTTCAAGTAAGTACAAAACTTTGTCTGTAGGTATTCCTATTTTTATCAATGATTTAAAAATTTTCTGTACCGAAAATTCTTCTATATTGTCTAACTTAGATGACCTAATCTCCTTACCATATACGCGATATACCCTCTCATTTAAACGCGAAAAAAAATCTTTTTCGATATTTATTATCTGTTTAACGTTGTATTCTTTTTTTACCTTTCGCTCACCAAAAGTCTTTATGTATTTTCTAGGCACATAATATTTATTAATTCCATTATCAAATGCCCTTAAGTGATGATTATCTAGTTCCCAATTTGAATTGTCATCAGAAAAGGTATATAATTCAACTTCTACCACCCAATCTTTTTCATCAAAATTACAAATGTAAAAACTAGGAATTGCATAATCATCAATTAATGCAGCTCCACTTGTAAACTGCTTTATCTCGCTTTTTGTATCATCATATGTTTTAACTCCAGCCTGATGTGAATGCCCACAAAATGTAATATCGACTTTATGATCTTCTAACCAATGCTGAAATGCCTTTCCGGCTTTAGGCTCAAAAAACTCTATTCCATGATGCATAATAGCAATATTTAGATACTCGTCAGCTTTAATTTTTTTATTGAGTTCAAACAATTTATTTGTTTGTACACTAATATTTCCATCATCTTGTTTATCCTTCGATAAAAGACATGTATCTATACTAATAATTCGATACTTCTTTCTATCTTTTTTGACTTCAAATACTTCAAAGGGAGAATATTTTTTACCTGTAATTTCCATATAAATATTTTTAAATTTTTCATGCCCCAATTCTACCAATTTATTTGCGGATAAATTATCAATAGACAATTTGTTTCCTCTAACTTGATCAATTATTGCATTTCTATCCATATCATTTCTATTAATATCATGATTTCCAGGACATAAATATACATCCGATTTGTCGCATTTACACGCATGTATTATATCTTTAATAAAGTTGATACTATCGTCCGTTTTTTCATATTTTCCATATTGATAAATACTATCTCCTGTAATTAGTATAAAGTCAATATCATTCTCTTCTTCTAAAAACTGTATTAATTTTTCTCTTAATACATCCGTATTATAATTTTTAAAATTAAAATGTATATCTGATATATGAATCCACTTCATAGCCTACTCCTTAGTAAAAAATATATATAATTTTACCATAATTTACTGTATTTTTCTATATCCATTTTATATTGAGTTTCCACAGTTTTATCAACAAAACCTTATTTCCATTGGTATCATCATGAACAACTAAAAAAATGCCTCAAATATAAGGACTCCTATCTCTTTGTGATTGTATGCTCGTTCTATATAAACCGTTATGCGGTATCTAACTAATTAACAAATATAAAAAGAGATTGTGGTTGGATGCTTACGAAAACCGTCATGCTTATCTCCATCCACAGCTATTTTACCAGTAGGTGTGTTACATTTTGTTTAGCAATTGATGTGTCTGCTTTTGTAGTTCCTTGTTTTTTGATTGTTCGATTACTTCATGCTGTAAATATTTCTGTACCTTGATTTTATAATCTCTTGTTACAATAGTGCCGTAAATAGCAACACAACCCAGTTTGCTAAGTTATTACCTTGTTCAGCTGCTTTTGGTGATTTGCCGGGGGAGTTTTTTATTGTGGAGATGGTAAAAAATACATGAAAATACACGTGACAAGTAGATAAAGATGGCGTAGAATACAAGTATCACAATGGTAGAGGAGGTACATGCATATGCCCAAATGGACGTGTTCAGTCACAATTGTTAACGAAACCGACGGGACTCTGGAGTTGATATCCTCAGAACTTCCATGGGGGAAGAAAGATGGAATCTTTCCTAAAAGAATTGGACCAGGAGAAAGTGGTACATTTAGTGTTTATTCACCAATATCTTTGTCATCAGGAATAGAGATGTCTTTTACCATGAGAGCTGTGGCACCAGGTTCAGATCGAAGTAGTTATGGAATGATAACATTTTATGTTGATATTCCGTATTGGAAACATGAGAACAGCAGTAGTTTTAAGTGTACAGGCAGTCTAAGAGCAGAAGGCTTTGTACCGGTGTCTGATGGAGCACATAATTATTCAACAACAGTACAGATTTTTACTGTGTGACAGACTTAGCATAATCAAAAAAGACTTGAATATAGAGAATAAGGTGTGGGAAAAACTTGATGTTTACAGCACATATGAAACAGCCTCTGGAAGCAGCAAAATCACTGCTCCCGAGGCTTCCTTTGTACTATACCCCATTATGTACCACTTATTTTGTATTAATTGTGTTTTGTTTTATTTTGCTATAATGTTGTGCGTCGTTTGCCATTTTTCGGCATAATCTTTTGTGACATTTGCATTCCCCAGGCTGCCTTAATTATAGAAAGCCCTCTCTCCCATAACTGGAGCTGTTTCTACATAGCTGTCTGGAGCCGGTGAGGTTTGTGGTGATTTTGTCATTGCAGTTGGTTGAACTGTTGGTTGAACCTCAGATTGGATGGTCGATTGTCCCGTTGTTGGAATGGTCACTGGTGAGAACGTTGTTCTTATCTCTGAAACATTTTCGGGTGAAGCTGTTGAAACCGGCTGTGTAGGTGGGGCTACTGTAGCTGCTGTCGTAGTTTCGTGAGCAGGTGTAGTTACAGGCTCTGTCTGGCTTGTCCTTCTGTAGTCCAGTATTATCACCTGTTCTGGAGATGGAAGCTTAATTGATACATTTCCTATGGCTCTGGCTCTCTGTGAATTAACATTTTCGGGTAAAATGGTAAGCTCTCTGACAGAATATATTTCCCTGCCATCATACATTTCTGTTGACGCAGTATTCATCATGTAAGCGCATAGTTGGTTGGGATTGGTTACATTTTCTTCAAAAATGTCAGCTTCAACAGTGAGAATGTAGGAATGTGTATTATCAGCCTCTGTAATCTGTATCACTTCATCAGGATTTGTCATGACTATGGCTGCTTTGTTGGATATTGTATCCCGCCTGAACCCGGCTATCAGAGTGTTAATAGTCTTTTCCATATCTATACCATCTAGGTTGGAGATGGATGTAAGGCTGCTGCTGAATGATGCCATGTCGTCTCCTCTGGATATAACAGCGTTGGCGTTGTCTCTGTAATCACCAGGTATAGTTTCTCCCGGTACAGTCTTGCTGACGGTGATGAAGGTTAACAGTGCTGCCATTATGGTGGTTAATGTAATCATAAGTGACACTGCTGACTTTTGTCTGTTTGTTGTTTTTACTTGCATTTGAATTCCTCCTGGATGTTGTGGGGTGTATAATGGGGTATAGGAAGAATATACAATATTGGGGGATGTGAGAGGGTTGCGCTGGGAAGGGGGAGGGGAGTAATCACTACAGACTTATTTACTGTAGAACGGCAGGTGACAGCCTTAGCATAATCAAAGAATATGTATTATCTGCTTGACAATATAGTAAGAAAGTGGTTATATATATAGTAGAGTATATATTTTATGAGAAGTGAAATAATATAATTATATTGATTTAGAGGTGTAAGGATGTATACAATGTCAGCATTGACCAAGTCTAATGTGGAAAGAGTTACCGGCGTAACAATAGAAGAGATGAAAAGTATGACAATGAATGAAGAGAGAGATTTGGTTAAGAAGAGAAATGGAGAACGATTGACGTTTTCAAAGCAGCGTAGATTCGGTATAATAGGGCGAGGCAATCCACTGCTTGCAAGAAGAAAGATTCGTACAGAGGAAGACTTGAATATTAAGAGCAAGAGGTTGATGGGGGTATAATACGATTGACACTAGAAGAACGTGAAGAATTAATATACAGACAATATCAAGAGATTGTAGCTCCTTTTATTGTTGAGCTAGAGGTCAGAGATAAAGAATATCCCATAGAGATATTTAATGAGATTAGATCAATATTTACTCATTTGTCACGTTACAAGATTCAGGGAAGTGAATCGGATGTTATGTCAGCTGAGAATCATACCAAAAGAGCTATATTGGATTGTTTTAAGTATTTATGCATATCTATTGCTGAACGTATAGATATGTTCAGACAAGACTATAGGAAAGTTGATTTGAAATTAGCGAATAATGGTGAATTCCTGCCAAAGTTAGATAAGCTCGAGGATAAAGCCAGAAATGCATATGTCACTGCCAAGAAAGCAGAGATAGAGAAGAAAGGTGACGGCGAATTGTATGAATTATATGAGTTAGCATATAATTCATATTCAGAGCTTGACAAATTTTTGGATGATTCACAGGAGGCAATATTGTTTGCCAGCACTCACTCTAAGAAAAGTGAAATCATAAATATTGTTTCTTGTACGATAACAATTATAAGTATAATAATTACTATTATTGCGTGTGTTGTATAAGAAAAGAACTACATAATAATTAATGACATTGATTAAACAGGGTGGCACTGTTAGGTGAGATCTTTCCCATTATTCTTTATAATCTGTAAGAAAATATTGTTGTATGATTCCATTGCTCAATGAATCATATATTTTTGTTATAATTATTCCCACCCCAAAAACTATAGTGGATATCATTAAAAAAACAGTAATAAATATTATTGGTAAACCAATTGTATTATCCACCTTAATTACAATAAATGATGTTGTGATAGATGTTAATATTAATGACAAAGACACTTCTGCCATTATAGTATACATTTTTTTCCAGGGTTCAATGTTTCTAATTCGCTGGTTAAGATGTCGGCTGAATTCATTTAACATAACGTCATCATAATTATTATATTTATTGCGAACATAGTTTTCCCAGTCGCAATAGCGGGTGAATGCATTTTCCCCCAAACACTTTTTAAGTTTTTTTAGTTTTATGTTACTTCCATTGCAGCATAAATAATCATAGATTTTTTGTTCGTATTCTGAATTAAAATCAAAATATTTGTTTCCGATGGTATACAGTGACCTTTTCCACTTCTTTCTTCTTGACATATGGGTTCCTCCTTTTGATAATACTTTTTTTCTTGATTTTGAATTCATAGTTTATTACTTCCTTCAAACTTATAATAAATGTTTTTGGGGCTTAATTCCTTGTCAAAAAAGGTTTTTTTTAGAAAAAAGTTGAATAATATGACAACTTTTTTATCTTTTTTTTTCATATTCATGGACGACAGAAGTATTTAAACAGAGTGTTAAGGAACTGGCAACCAGTAGAGAGGAAACCTAAATTGTAAGAAAAACCTCTTGGTTGGATGAAGAAGAACCTTTAGCTTTGTTTCCTGTTAAAGAGGCAGAGAGGAGAGTTTCATCAATACATTTGGGAAGCTTAAAATCTGTAGCTTTGCAGGATTTTATTGATGTACACCTAGAATCGATGAAAGGTTTTTACAAGAGAAAGTTTAATTCAGAAGAGTATCTGAATGATTTTAGGGTATTAAAAGAGTATAGAGATGTTTTTCTTGATTATATAAAGCTTGAAGAGATTGCTGTTTTACCATAAATGTTGAGGAACAAGAGGGTTTGGACAGAAACTTAGAATAAGAAATTGTTGAAAATACTTGAAAATAATATGTGTTAGTGGTATGATAAATCCGTAATTAACGATTGCTGTTTTTTATTTTAGGGTTTGAGGATGATGATATGACAGTAGGACAAAGGATTTTTGAACTATTAAAGCAAAAAGGAATGACGCAAAAAGAATTCTCGGAAAAGACAGGAATTGCAACTACTACAATCAGTGATTGGAGGAAGAAGAATACTAATCCAGGCTCAGATAAGATATTGTTAATATGTGCAGCATTGGAAGTTACTCCAGAGTATTTGCTATCGGGAGTGTCGGAGGACAGTGACAGAGGACGTAGTAAAGATTATGTTGTTATTCCTAATAACACTGAAGAGAGAGCATTAATAGAAGCATTTGGCAGAATGGATTTTGAGCAGAGAGAGAGGTTGATGGAGTATGTGAAGAAAATGTTATAGCAGAGAAGGAATCTATAATCCGTAATTAACGATAAGATGAAATGGTTTAAGTAGCCACAATAAGAAAGAAGGGAAATAATTGCAAGATGATATTCAGAATGAAATAGCGGTTGCGGAAGAGAAACAACAATTATCAATATTTAAATCGGTGTATTACCAAATGAATGCAAAGCCTGACAGTATGTCAAAAGCTTATTCGAGAAAAATAATTATAGATAAAGATGACATTGTTGAACTCAATAACCGTGTATGTGAAAAAATTAATTTGAACTATGAGGACGATGGGTTTATTACTTCAGTTACAGTTGATTTGAAAGATAGGCGTGTTATTGTATTTAAGTGTTGGGAGGAATTTATACAGCATCCATGGGTTGAAACAAGCTCAATTATGAGTATATCAATACAATGGAACTTTAATATTCGAATTCCGGGGTATGATTTGCCACAGAGACACAATTTGGTTGTTAAATTAACGAATGGACTTCGACCAGAAGAAATGTTGAATTTGATTTTTTCTGGTAAGATAGAGGATTTTGACGAGGTTGAATTGAATACGTTTCCGGTGGTTGCTCGGGTTGATTTCATTCAGGCTTTGTTAGGAGAAGAGTTATTAAATATTGTTGGTGAATGGGTAAGAGGTAGAAAGCAGAATACTGCATCAAAAAATGTAGTTTTAATATTAATGAAAAAATATAGAAAACGAATTGCTCAATATTTTGAATATGTTTCATTTATTATGACATTTATATTGACCGTGGGAATTAATACATATTACATTCGTGGGTTAAATATAGACAAGTTAAGTGATTTGTCTATGACTGAGTTTAATAACCTATTAATTC
Organism: Lachnospira sp.; assembly: GCA_051879515.1. Classification (GTDB taxonomy): domain Bacteria; phylum Bacillota; class Clostridia; order Lachnospirales; family Lachnospiraceae; genus Lachnospira. The sequence continues at coordinate 8,141 of JBJEME010000061.1, forward strand.
TTTTAGCTACAAGTGTAATGGTGATCTTTTTGCTGAAGCAGATATTTGAAAAATTGGCTGAGAATGTTTATGAGAAATTATCAGAATATGGGCGGGTATTTATTTTTAATATAACTAGAGGAGATAAAAATCTTCAAGATAAAATCAATAATAGTGATAAAAATAGTGGTAAGATGATTCTTGTTAAATTTGTTCTTTCATTGATTTTTAATATTGGATGTGGTATTATTACTTCACTCATTTGTTAGAGTAAAGTGAGGGATTGGTATGGTTAAATTTATTGTAAATAAAGTAAAACATATGTTAGATGCGCTTACAGTTAGGTTGTTGTCAGAAGAATCGTACGAAGAAGATTTTGATAGGAATTATTCAAAATATTTAAAATATTATCGGAAGAGAATGTATTAATACCTTTTGGGAGAGAGTATATTATTTGTATTAGCTCTGATTTTTTTCATAACACAGAAGGAACCGCTGTTGTGAAGCGGTTCCTTTTTTAAGTTTAAATTGCTATTCCAATAAGGTGTCTGGCTAGTGTTGCTGATTGTTGCCTGGGAATATATCTGTTATATGGATTTATTGGTTCTAATGGCAGACACCAGTTTTTTATCCGTACCCAACTCTACTTTATTGGTTCATTATATTACGGGCTTTCATCTCGTTTTCTATGTATCTCTCCCTGATATTGGTATGAGCATTTTTAAGGATGTTAGTTTGTATTTCATCTATTTTGTCTAGAAAAGAAATAACTGTTTCTGCATCCATATCTAAAGAATCTGTTATTATTTCTCTTAGGCTATATAAGTCGTCCTTTTCTTTTTCAGTGAATGAATTATTATCATCCAGTATTATATCTAAACCTTCTATGGTAATTATGTATTTGTCATCTTTTTGATATACGTGATATTTAATGTTTCTATAGTATCCCATTTTGATTTCGTTATATTTTAAAGAACTTAACTTTTTCTTTGTTCTGTATACATCATATTTTCTTAATGGTGATTCATGAAACAATTTTAAGAATACTGTTATTGCTATAACTAATGATTCAAATCCTAATACCTTATCTAGAGTGTTCAAAAATGCAATAAGATTATAATAACCTTTAATTATTACAAAATAATAAAATATAATTAAAACTAAAGGACCAACAAAAATAGAAATAATACAAGGATGTGTGTACTTAATTGCATATTTGAAATATAATATTTTTGAACGTAAGGATTTTTTATCTAATCTGCTATTAGAGGAACTTCCAAAACAAAACCATATTTGTAAAAAATTGATAATCCACATTACACTTTGTCCATATAGAAGATTAGATGTAACAGAATCAATTCCGGCTTGTTTACTATTTAAATAGCATATTAAAGAGCATGAAAGGCTTGCAAGAGAAAATTGAATTTTTGCATTTATTGGAGAATAGCCTCTGGAATAATCCAAATCATAGCTCCTGATAGATAGTTTATCTATCATATTGGAAAGTACCATAACAATTAAAATCAATCCTCCTTGTTGAACGAATGACAACCAAAATGAACCATTTGATGGTGTTTCATTAGCTTCGATTGTTTTTAATGCACATGTCAACATCAACAGGAAAGAAAAAATGAACAATACAAAATCAACCACTAACCATGACCATGGGGAGATCTTGTATGAGATTTTTTTCATCTTAGACAAATATTTTACAGTGAAAATCATTGCAAATGGGATAAGTATAATAGCTATAGTGAACCAATTCATAATTAGTACCTCCTAAAATTTTCTTCTTCAATTGTATACATGTATTATATTAATTTAACAAGTAAAAAAAATAGCTCATATGACAATTTTCTGGCAAATGTGTTTCCTTTTATGCAAGTTTATATTTGAGTTTTCATTGAATACATGCAATGCAATTCATCATATATAAATAGTTACATTTTAAATATGACAGAGCGTTTTGTTAAAACGCATATGTATTAGCTGATGAAATATTTTTGTAGGGTTATTATTTTGAAGAAAGCTAATAAAAACTCATATGTAGATAAAATGGTTGAATATGTTTCTGTGGTTCTTGAAGAGACGGATAGGAAGTAAGATGTTATACTACAGCCTCTGGAAACAGTGAAATCACTGCTACAGAGGCTATTTTTGTAATGTACCCCATTATGTACCACTTATTTTGTATTAATTGTGTTTTATTATATTTTGCTATAATGTTGTGCGTCGTTTGCCATTCTTCGGCATAATATTTTGTGACATTTGCATTTCCCAGGCTGACTTAATTATAGAAAGCTCTCTCTCCCATAACTGGAGCAGCTTCTTCACAGCTGTCTGACGCAGGTGAGTGTGGTGTTGATTTAGTCGTTGCCGTTGGTTGGACCGCTGGTTGAGCCGTTGGTTTAACCACGGATTGAGTGGTGGACTGCTCCGTTGCTGTCGTAGTCACTTGTGAGGATGTGGTATGTACCTCTGGCACAGTTCCAGATGATGTTGTGGAATCCGGCTGGGTAGGTGGTGCTACTGTAGCTGTTGTCGTAGTTTCAGTTGCCGTTGTAGTTACTGGCTCTGTCTGGCTTGTTCTTCTGTAGTCCAGTATTATCACCTGTTTCGGAGATGGAAGTTTAATTGACACATTTCCTATGGTTCTGGCTCTCTGTGAATTAACATTTTCGGGTAGAATGGTAAGCTCTCTGACAGAATATATTTCCCTGCCGTCATACATTTCTGTTGCCGAAGTATTCATCATGTAAGCGCATAGCTGGTTGGGATTGGTTACATTTTCTTCAAAAATGTCAGTTTCAACAGTGAAAATGTAGGACTGTGTATTATCAGCCTCTGTAACCTGTACCACTTCATATGGATTGGATAAGACAATGGCTGCTTTGATGGATATTGTATCCCGCCTGAACCCGGCTATCAGAGTGTTAATCGTCTTTTCCATATCTAAACCATCTAAGTTGGAGATAGATGTAAGGCTGCTGCTGAATGATGCCATGTCGTCTCCTCTGGATATAACAGCGTTGGCGTTGTCTCTGTAATCACCAGGTATAGTTTCTCCCGGTACAGTCTTGCTGACGGTGATGAAGGTTAACAGTGCTGCCATTATGGTGGTTAATGTAATCATAAGTGACACTGCTGACTTTTGTCTGTTTGTTGTTTTTACTTGCATTTGAATTCCTCCTGGATGTTGTGGGGTGTATAATGGGGTATAGGAAGAATATACAATATTGGGGGATGTGAGAGGGTTGCGCTGGGAAGGGGGAGGGGAGTAATCACTACAGACTTATTTACTGTAGAACGGCAGGTGACAGCCTTAGCATAATCAAAGAATATGTATTATCTGCTTGACAATATAGTAAGAAAGTGGTTATATATATAGTAGAGTATATATTTTATGAGAAGTGAAATAATATAATTATATTGATTTAGAGGTGTAAGGATGTATACAATGTCAGCATTGACCAAGTCTAATGTGGAAAGAGTTACCGGCGTAACAATAGAAGAGATGAAAAGTATGACAATGAATGAAGAGAGAGATTTGGTTAAGAAGAGAAATGGAGAACGATTGACGTTTTCAAAGCAGCGTAGATTCGGTATAATAGGGCGAGGCAATCCACTGCTTGCAAGAAGAAAGATTCGTACAGAGGAAGACTTGAATATTAAGAGCAAGAGGTTGATGGGGGTATAATACGATTGACACTAGAAGAACGTGAAGAATTAATATACAGACAATATCAAGAGATTGTAGCTCCTTTTATTGTTGAGCTAGAGGTCAGAGATAAAGAATATCCCATAGAGATATTTAATGAGATTAGATCAATATTTACTCATTTGTCACGTTACAAGATTCAGGGAAGTGAATCGGATGTTATGTCAGCTGAGAATCATACCAAAAGAGCTATATTGGATTGTTTTAAGTATTTATGCATATCTATTGCTGAACGTATAGATATGTTCAGACAAGACTATAGGAAAGTTGATTTGAAATTAGCGAATAATGGTGAATTCCTGCCAAAGTTAGATAAGCTCGAGGATAAAGCCAGAAATGCATATGTCACTGCCAAGAAAGCAGAGATAGAGAAGAAAGGTGACGGCGAATTGTATGAATTATATGAGTTAGCATATAATTCATATTCAGAGCTTGACAAATTTTTGGATGATTCACAGGAGGCAATATTGTTTGCCAGCACTCACTCTAAGAAAAGTGAAATCATAAATATTGTTTCTTGTACGATAACAATTATAAGTATAATAATTACTATTATTGCGTGTGTTGTATAAGAAAAGAACTACATAATAATTAATGACATTGATTAAACAGGGTGGCACTGTTAGGTGAGATCTTTCCCATTATTCTTTATAATCTGTAAGAAAATATTGTTGTATGATTCCATTGCTCAATGAATCATATATTTTTGTTATAATTATTCCCACCCCAAAAACTATAGTGGATATCATTAAAAAAACAGTAATAAATATTATTGGTAAACCAATTGTATTATCCACCTTAATTACAATAAATGATGTTGTGATAGATGTTAATATTAATGACAAAGACACTTCTGCCATTATAGTATACATTTTTTTCCAGGGTTCAATGTTTCTAATTCGCTGGTTAAGATGTCGGCTGAATTCATTTAACATAACGTCATCATAATTATTATATTTATTGCGAACATAGTTTTCCCAGTCGCAATAGCGGGTGAATGCATTTTCCCCCAAACACTTTTTAAGTTTTTTTAGTTTTATGTTACTTCCATTGCAGCATAAATAATCATAGATTTTTTGTTCGTATTCTGAATTAAAATCAAAATATTTGTTTCCGATGGTATACAGTGACCTTTTCCACTTCTTTCTTCTTGACATATGGGTTCCTCCTTTTGATAATACTTTTTTTCTTGATTTTGAATTCATAGTTTATTACTTCCTTCAAACTTATAATAAATGTTTTTGGGGCTTAATTCCTTGTCAAAAAAGGTTTTTTTTAGAAAAAAGTTGAATAATATGACAACTTTTTTATCTTTTTTTTTCATATTCATGGACGACAGAAGTATTTAAACAGAGTGTTAAGGAACTGGCAACCAGTAGAGAGGAAACCTAAATTGTAAGAAAAACCTCTTGGTTGGATGAAGAAGAACCTTTAGCTTTGTTTCCTGTTAAAGAGGCAGAGAGGAGAGTTTCATCAATACATTTGGGAAGCTTAAAATCTGTAGCTTTGCAGGATTTTATTGATGTACACCTAGAATCGATGAAAGGTTTTTACAAGAGAAAGTTTAATTCAGAAGAGTATCTGAATGATTTTAGGGTATTAAAAGAGTATAGAGATGTTTTTCTTGATTATATAAAGCTTGAAGAGATTGCTGTTTTACCATAAATGTTGAGGAACAAGAGGGTTTGGACAGAAACTTAGAATAAGAAATTGTTGAAAATACTTGAAAATAATATGTGTTAGTGGTATGATAAATCCGTAATTAACGATTGCTGTTTTTTATTTTAGGGTTTGAGGATGATGATATGACAGTAGGACAAAGGATTTTTGAACTATTAAAGCAAAAAGGAATGACGCAAAAAGAATTCTCGGAAAAGACAGGAATTGCAACTACTACAATCAGTGATTGGAGGAAGAAGAATACTAATCCAGGCTCAGATAAGATATTGTTAATATGTGCAGCATTGGAAGTTACTCCAGAGTATTTGCTATCGGGAGTGTCGGAGGACAGTGACAGAGGACGTAGTAAAGATTATGTTGTTATTCCTAATAACACTGAAGAGAGAGCATTAATAGAAGCATTTGGCAGAATGGATTTTGAGCAGAGAGAGAGGTTGATGGAGTATGTGAAGAAAATGTTATAGCAGAGAAGGAATCTATAATCCGTAATTAACGATAAGATGAAATGGTTTAAGTAGCCACAATAAGAAAGAAGGGAAATAATTGCAAGATGATATTCAGAATGAAATAGCGGTTGCGGAAGAGAAACAACAATTATCAATATTTAAATCGGTGTATTACCAAATGAATGCAAAGCCTGACAGTATGTCAAAAGCTTATTCGAGAAAAATAATTATAGATAAAGATGACATTGTTGAACTCAATAACCGTGTATGTGAAAAAATTAATTTGAACTATGAGGACGATGGGTTTATTACTTCAGTTACAGTTGATTTGAAAGATAGGCGTGTTATTGTATTTAAGTGTTGGGAGGAATTTATACAGCATCCATGGGTTGAAACAAGCTCAATTATGAGTATATCAATACAATGGAACTTTAATATTCGAATTCCGGGGTATGATTTGCCACAGAGACACAATTTGGTTGTTAAATTAACGAATGGACTTCGACCAGAAGAAATGTTGAATTTGATTTTTTCTGGTAAGATAGAGGATTTTGACGAGGTTGAATTGAATACGTTTCCGGTGGTTGCTCGGGTTGATTTCATTCAGGCTTTGTTAGGAGAAGAGTTATTAAATATTGTTGGTGAATGGGTAAGAGGTAGAAAGCAGAATACTGCATCAAAAAATGTAGTTTTAATATTAATGAAAAAATATAGAAAACGAATTGCTCAATATTTTGAATATGTTTCATTTATTATGACATTTATATTGACCGTGGGAATTAATACATATTACATTCGTGGGTTAAATATAGACAAGTTAAGTGATTTGTCTATGACTGAGTTTAATAACCTATTAATTCTTTTAGCTACAAGTGTAATGGTGATCTTTTTGCTGAAGCAGATATTTGAAAAATTGGCTGAGAATGTTTATGAGAAATTATCAGAATATGGGCGGGTATTTATTTTTAATATAACTAGAGGAGATAAAAATCTTCAAGATAAAATCAATAATAGTGATAAAAATAGTGGTAAGATGATTCTTGTTAAATTTGTTCTTTCATTGATTTTTAATATTGGATGTGGTATTATTACTTCACTCATTTGTTAGAGTAAAGTGAGGGATTGGTATGGTTAAATTTATTGTAAATAAAGTAAAACATATGTTAGATGC
>JBJEME010000062.1:0-3377 GCA_051879515.1 Lachnospira sp.
AGTCACTCTCATTTTTTATTTTTTCTTATTCAACTAACAAAATCTTTACTCTATTTTGTATATGATTTTTTTCATATGACCCATATGCCCCATTATTTCCTGTTAAATATTTAATTCTGAACTATTTGAATCCTACGAGCCAATCCTTTTTCGAATATTCGGATTGACATTTTTAATGTCATATAGTATCATCAACTCGTAAAAGGAATGGGTTTTCACCGGGTAGGGCTTACGCCTGACAGGACTTGCTCGTTTCTTTTTTTATTTCTATAACATCGTAAAGATACATCTTTCCTGATGAAGCATGTCTAATCAACAATCTTGCACTAAAAACATTGTATCTATCAAGATTACCATTTTCTTGATATACAGGCAAAGCAAATGTTGTATCATATCGATACCAACCATTCTTTGCATGTCTGCTATGTTTATTCTTTTTGTTTTCTTCATATTCCTTTGATATTGCAATTTCTATCATCTCAGGTATAGCCTGCGCAGCATTAGCCTTTGCCTTAGCAACAGTTCCTTTTATGTGCTTTGTATAGTTTGATCCTGTATACTCATCCGGCAAATCTGTTCCGATATATATGATATCTTTTGTATCAGCAATCTGATAAAACTCCCCAACATACTTTCTTAGATATTTTTCAACATCCACCCATTCAACAGAACGTTTTCCTTTGAAAATAATATCATTAATCAATACTATTTTATTTCCTTCAGCATCATGGATAATCGACACAGTTCTCATTTTATCAGAAGCAGAATGGCTCTCAATAAATCGAGTAAAAAGAATTTGTCTTTCAATGTAACTAACTATTCTTCTCTTGAATTTTTCTGAAGAATTCCTGATTGTTTCTATCAGCAAATCATCATCAGGCATGTATTCTGCCGTCAAAATGTCATTTTGCTTTTCTTCCTCATCACAGAGTAAATCCACCAATGACATATCCAGTGCCTTACATATAGCCACCAACTTATCCGCCTGTGGATTAATATGTTTCTTTCCCCAATCACTAATTGTACTGGTTGCAATGCCTGTCTGACGAGATAATTCAATCTGGCTCATATGTAATTCTTCTAACCGCGCGAAGATTTTTTCGTATATTTTCATGATTTAATATCCTTTCTAATTTCTTTTCCGAGTTTTCGGATATTATATCATTTTACAATGTCTTTCTGCAAGTAAATATTTCTACGAGCCATATATTCTTTATTTTTCAAGAACATATTTAACTGAATCTGCAAATTCCTTCGGAGTAGAATATTGCAAATTGTGTCCCGGTCCATCAATAATAAGAAAATCAGAGTTTGGAGCCTGAACAGCTTCTGCATATTCACGAATTGGATCAACCGGACACACCCAGTCACAAGAACCCGATATGAAATACGTCGGCATTTCATAATCTAATCCATAATCGTATATATTGAAATCAAATGTAAAAATCAAAAAGCTGCTGATTTAGTTTCACATATTCTTCCGTGTCCCCAAGCTGCACAAGAAACCATCGTAAATCATCAACTCCAAAATATTATGTATTGAGATTCATCTATCCCATTTTGCACTAATTTGTAATGCCTGAAATAATTCATATTTCTGCATCCAATCACAAAAACAAACAGGATGAGCACCAAAGATATCAATGCTACAAAAATCCACTTAAAAATTCTGACTATAAGCTTATTCTTTCTCTTTTCACGCACCTCATTCTTATGCTGCAAATGTATCCCTACATGTCCTATACCAAGTATGATAACTGATGCAAGTAAAAATACATTCGAACCATAAATCCCAAGACATAAAAACGCAATGATTGGAAGAGTTGCTCCCGCTACCGGAATTCCAAAAAGCGAAAGGTATATTATACCCACGTATGAAAATCCAAAATGAAACATTTTTTCTCCTATCTTTCCGTATATGCAAACTTTTTCCGAATAAACGGATTGACTTTCGCGGTATTGTGTGGTACCATATCCTCATAAAGGAAATGGGTTTTGTGCCGAGTAAAGTCTTACGACTCCAAAGGGGTGCTCGTTTCTTTTTTTATGTCTATAATATCATATAAATACTTTTTTCCATCATTTGAATGTCTTATTATCATTGAAGCATGAAAAACATTATACCTCTCGATTTCACCGTGATCATCATATACGGGTAATGCAAATCTCGAATCGTATCGATACCATCCATTCCTTGCATTCCATTGATGTTTTTCCGCATTATTCTCTCTATAATTTTTCCCATCAGATATTTCCAACATTTCTGGAATTCCCTGAACAGCGTTTGCCTTCGCTTTTGCTACTGTTCCTTTCAGCTTTTTCGTATAAACAGAACCTGAATACTCACTTGGTAAGTCTGAGCCAATATAAATGGCATCCCCAGTTGCAGCAATCGTATAGAATTCGCCGACGAATTCTTTTAAATATGCTCTTACTTCTTTCCAATTTACAGAACGCTTTCCCTTAAACCTTATATCGTTAATTACAACAATATTATTTCCATCAATATCTTGGATTACCGAGACATTTCTACTTAACTTACTTTCTCTATTATTACTGTTAATATCATCACATATTTGAATCAATTCAAAATATTTGACAACTCTTTTTTTTATATTTTGATCGCATTTTTTTAATAACTCAATAAAATCTGTTTCATCTAGGATAAAATCTACTGACTCTGAAACAGTATTATCTTCCACATCACAAAGTAACTCCACAAGCGATATATCAAGTGCCTTACAAATAGATACAAGCTTATCTGCCTGTGGATTAATCTTTTTCTTCCGCCAGTCACTGATTGTACTTGTAGCAATTCCTGTTCTTCTAGACAATTCGATTTGGCTCATATGTAATTCTTCGAGTCTAACAAAGATTTTTTCATATATATTCATGATAAAACATCCTCCAAAAGTGTTCCGTATTTTCGGATATTTTACCATGTTTGCCTTTTCTTCACAAGCAAAATAATCTAATGATAATATCAATTCCAATCAATATCCCATAGTACAAGACTGGTGAAGATATCGTCTCATCTGGTATTTCTATCTTCTTGTCATACATATAATCAGGCAATGCTTCTCCGGTAATTATAGCAACCTCTTTCTTGGTATTTAAGTCTTCCACTTCTAACCTGTATATCTCAAATTCAGATGCCTTATTGGATTTTATACATGACAAATCATTTAAGTATATACCTATTAATACCAAAACCGAGATAATCCATACTATATTAGCCGCAATAATATGCGACTTATCTATGGATGCTATACTCTTTGCGCCAGATAAATAGCAAAAGGAGAAATCGCGCACAATTTGGCGTTTCTATAGTTTTTTACACCCCTGGTAAAATTTACAATTTTGTTTTTTACACCCTG
>JBJEME010000063.1:0-3279 GCA_051879515.1 Lachnospira sp.
GGGGGAATACATGTATAGACAGTGTAAAGACTAATCAGGATAAGGCCCAGATTGAGGGACTGTTGAAATTCTCAGTGTTGTATATGGGTCGAAGGGAGGTAGACAAAAGACCGGTACCTACACAGATGTCAGGGGAAATGCATTTTAATGAGAATGTGTATTTGTCTGCAGATGCCGGTGACGGATATGTGACATGTAAGGCTAACATTGAAGATCTTACCATAAAAGCCATAAATTCCAGAAAGCTCAGCGTTAAGGCAATAATTACATTAACTGTAACCTGTGAAAAATTAGAGGATGTGAAACTGTTAGATAATATAGAGGATAATGACAATAAAAATATTCAGATATTAAGAAAAGAGCTGGAATATGTCCAGATGCCAATAAATACAAGAGATAATCTCCGTGTGAGGGATACATTTTCAATTCCGGGTGGAAAACCCGATATAAGCGAAATAATATGGAACGATATTGATGTAAGAGGAATTGACACAAGAATGACTGATGAGGGACTGTCAGTCACCGGAGAACTAAATGTGTTTATTATGTACCTTGCAGCCGATGAAATGCAGTCGGTGCAGTGGTATGAAACAAATATCCCTATTAACGGTAAGCTTGATATAAGTGGGACTAACCCGGATATGATATCATATGTGGATTATCAGATACTTAACAAATCAGTGGAGCCGAGGGAGGATATGAATGGGGAAAACCGTGACATCACTGTGGAAGTAGTCCTTGATATGGATGTTAAGGCGTATGAGGAGAGAAAGGTTAAAACAATCTCTGATGTGTATTCTCCAATCTGCGAGCTTCAAAATGTGGAGCAGAAAGAACATTTGCGAAAACTAATCATGAGAAACAACACAAAATGTCGAGTTAATGGAAATGTAAATGTTCAGGAATATGCAAATGTTCTGCAAATCTGTAATTGCACTGCGGTGGCGCAGATTGATGACTATGAGACAGATGAAGATGGAATGATGGTCAGCGGAGCTCTCTTGACAAACATTTTTTATGTTACATCAGATGATAATATGCCTATGGGAAGCGTAAAATCTGTAATTCCGTTTAACTGTCGTTTAAGCCTTAATATGGGACAGATTAATGACAGCAAGAGTGAAGGACTATATAAGGTGAAAGCTTCCGTGGAGCAGTTGAATGCGATTATGACCAGTAGCTCGCAGATAGAGGTAAAGGCATGTGTTTCCATCGATGCAATATGCTTTGCTGAATTTGAGATAGGAGTTATAAATGAATGCGAAGCCAGTGATTCCCAGGTTATAGATTATAAGAGGCTTCCTGCCATGATAGGAGTAATATGTGACGGGCAGATGAGCATGTGGGATCTTGCTAAAAAATATCATACAACTACTGATGCGATACGCGAGGGGAATTCTAAGCTTGTTGAACATCTAAAGGACACAGATGTTGTAAAATGTGGGGAGAAGCTATTGCTTATGCGTAGTTAAATGTGTAAAAATGGATAAAAAACTCCGGGAGAAAGCTCTCCCGGAGAAAACAAACAAAAACAAAACACAAATATGAAGATGATATTAAATCAGGATCGAAAAATAAAAACTAAAAAATATACAAACAAAATTACTCGGTAACGACTTTCTTGCTGTTAAAGAAATTATCAAATTTATCCATAACAGCGTTCAAGGTATCTTTTGATATTGATGGGAGTTCTTTGCCCCATGCTTTGGTAGCTTCTTTAAAGCCCTTCTCAACTGCTTCTTTCATCTTGGTCATCATTTCCTCATCATCACCGGCTAATGCCTGTGCAAATGAAAAGATTCTTTCAGATGTCTGCTTTACACCCCAGTATCCATCCTCTGAAATGTCTTCTTTGGCTTTAGCGATAGTATCAGCATCAGCAGTAAAATCGCCACTTGCAAGCTTCTTCCACATCTCATCAGCCGTGCCTATGGTTATTCCCTGTTTAGAGAACATGTTGGCTACAAGAGACTGTAACTGTGCCTGGCGATTAGCCTGATCAGCCTTAAGCTGCGCAACTAACGCAGGATTAGCATAAGATTTAGTTGTCTTGTTGGAAGTTTCAGAAGAACTGGTGTAGGTTGCTGCAACTGATGAATAAGGAGAATCTGTTTTAGCAGTTTCCTTACCTGCAGAACTACCCTTAGATGAATTAGTGGCTGAACCTGTAGCTGAAGCCACATAACTCGAATAACTTGAATTAACTCCGTTTAATTCCATACATCTACCCTCCTTGGTAATGGTTTTATTTAAGAATGAATAGACTAATAAAAATGCCTACACTTCTATTGTAAATACTGTATCGGCACAGGTCTATTAAAACTTAACCCCCATTACACATTTTTTTTAAAATATTTTTTATAATTTATATTGCCTCTTTGCTTCTTCTGTACTTATTAGGCGATATCCCCTTAACACGTCTGAAGGCATCTCCAAAATAATTACTGTCATTAAATCCGCATTCAAAGGCTATTTCAGTTATGGATTTATTGGTGTTTAGCAACAGTGAGCAGGCATTCTGTATGCGGACATTAATTATGTACTCTTTAAATCCAAAGCCTGTAGATGTTTTAAACTTCTTGGATAAATATGATCGGCTCAAATTAAATTCATCTGCGATTTCATCCAACGACAGTGGCTCTGCATAATGAGTATAAATATAGGTTGCAATTTCCTGAATGGTTCTGTTGTCAACATCAATCTCTTTGATAACATTTGATTCGTATTTATAGCATCTGAATATAAACAGAATCAATTCAACCAGCCCTACGCGAATAAATCCCGGAGACAAAAAGTCAGGATCATCCTTTTCAAACAAAAGCTTGTCCATAATTGAAACTACATAATCTCTGCGTTTTTCCGGAATGGAAATGACTCTTGGCTGCATGCATTCGCTGACAATGTCTGAACCAATAACAGATGAAATCCACTCTGTGACATTTTCCCTGAAACTTATTACAGTTCTTTCGTGAATGCCGGTACCATCATATGTGGTTTTATGTAGTGTTCCTGCTGGCACAATTACCATATCTCCTCTGTGGAACTTGTAAATATTATGGTCTATGAAAGCTGTACATTCTCCACTAGACAGATAAAAAATTTCGTGAAAAGGGTGGGAATGTGACTCTCTGGCTGAGTTGGAACTATTTCTTTTTAATTTTTTTATATCGAAATCCTTTGGCATATCGTTTATCATTGTTCGGATTCTTCTTTCTTTATCATAGTCTGAATAAAATCATTACGGTCTGCATTGTCTCGATTATTTCAGAAAATTTATTT
>JBJEME010000064.1:0-14252 GCA_051879515.1 Lachnospira sp.
GTTCCGTAGGTGTAATGATTTCCAAACTTGTTATTGATCAGGTATTTCTTGTTCGGATCATATCGGTTCTTGACGAGAGGGATAATCTTATCATTTAATGGGATAATTCTGTCTTTCCCGGCTTCGGTTTTCATACCACCTACCATGTACTTTTCATCTAAATGGACATTTTCCGTCTGGATTTCCAACAGCTCGGTTGGTCGCAAGCCGGTGTAAATCATTATCAGGATAATATCTACATTGTTGATTTCATATAGCTTCGACCAGAGTGTTTTGATTTCTTCATCGGAATATCTGTCGTGTATCTGCTCCGTAGAGTTTGTCCATTCATAAACCAGACCTTCTGTTAAATCCCTGTCTATGTATTCATTCAATTTAGCATATTGATACATAGCTTTCAGGACGGCTCGCATGGAAGAAATCGTAGTCTGCGATTTGTGATTATAGGCATTTAAGCATTGCTGCAGATCATTTGTCCTGATGGAAATAAATTTGCGGTCATGCAGCTCGCTGAAATGATTAAAAGCAATCTCATAATTTCGCCATGTGGAATCACTAATCTGGTTCTTAAGAGATTTTCGGTATTTCTTCCATTTCTCGTACATCTCTGCAAAAGTAGGAGAGTCCGAGTATTTCATATGCTCCGGAACAACGGCTCCGCTATTGTATTCAGCAAGATAGGTATAAGCCATTTCCGGTTTGGCGAAGTAAGCCAGATAGGTGTATTTTCGCTTGACCTTCCCTGTATCATCTTCCACAAGTTTCGAAATGCGGACAGCGTAGGGCTTTCGTCGTTTGCCACCAAGCTTGATTACGCTGCCGTAAGAGTTTGGTAACTTCATATTTAACCTTCTTTCTGCATTTGTTCTAATTGTTTAAGGCAATACTCTGCATATTCCTTGTAGCGTTTTACCCTTGCAATTTCATTCGGAATATCAAAAGCATAAATGGACTTCGGAAGAAGGTCAGAACGTTTGGTAGAATTAGCCACTCTGTATGCAGAGAGCTTATATTCTACAAAATCCTTTACCTCTTTTTCCAGTTCAGCCAGTTTGGTTAAGGGTATCTGGGCAACGTCTTTTCCAGTCTCATTTGAATAGACGTGGATCACGCCATCTTCAGCAATTTCTTTTACATCAACAGATCCGGTTGCAGTATCGAAGGAATCCTGTAAATGGGCTTCTTGAAGAAGTTCATATTCAACCGTATAGCCGATATCATGCAGGTAGGAGAGAACACCGTAATAAGGTTGTTCATATTCGTTAATGTAGTATTTGCGTATTTCAAAGGAATTGAAATAGTCATCGATGATTGCATTCACAAAATCATTGGTGCATTCGCAATATTGCATCAAATCTCCATTTTCATTAGGAATAAACGCTTCCATAGGTATCTTGTAACCGCTGGCTAGTACTTTGAGAAAACTCTCTGTTACAGGCTTTTTGCCATTTTCTACATTACAGTAATGTGTTCTGGAAATTCCAAAGTCTTTTGCTAATTGGTTCTGTGATAACCCCCTTTCTTTTCGGATTTGAATGATCCGTTCCCGGATTTCATCTTGATTTGTCAGCATTTTTCATGTACTCCTTTCATTTACACATCATATTTGCTCGTACCATATAAGAAACAGAATTGTTTATATGTACTATATAGTACATAATTAGTATAGACAACAACAGCAACAATGTCAACAAAAATATGGAGGAGAAACAAGTGAAAAAAGATGAAGTAAAACTGCTTATGAAGCAAAATCAGGTAAAGCAGTGGGAAGTGGCGGAAGCAATGGGAATTTCCGAATTTACGCTTTGCAGATGGCTAAGGAAGGACTTGAAGGGGAAACAGCTTGAACGGCTGAATTCGGCGATTAAGAAGGTCAGAAGCGGCAAAGAGGAGACTCATAGAGAGGAGGAACGCTAATGGAACGAGTTACGACAAAAGAGGCTGCAAAGCTGCTTAACATGGATGTTGTGACCTTACAGTTTTTGATGAGACAGGAGCGGCTGCCGATTGGATATGCCATCAAGAAAGATGGAAAGAGCCGCTATCATTACATCATTTACAGAAGTATGCTGGAGGCGTTTATTCAGAGCGGAGGGAAATGCTAAATGGCAGGAAAACGATATTACTGGTTGAAATTACAGGTCGGTTTCTTTCAGGAATTGATTATCAAACAACTGCGAACTTTGCCGGAGGGAGACAGTATCGTCCTGCTTTATCTGAAACTGCTGTTAAAGGCGATTAACACAGAAGGGATTATTTACTATCAGAATATTTTGCCGTCCTTACATGAAGAAATAGCATTGGATACGGGAGAGAAGCCGGCACTTGTGAAACTGACGATTTCTGCTTTGTGCCAATATCATGCGGCTGTGTTTTTGGACGATCAATCGTTACAGTTATTGTACTTGGAGAACATGGTTGGAAGTGAGAGTGCTTCAGCATCCAGAGTCAGAAATCACAGGGCGAATCAAAAGTTCATAAAGGAAAAAGAGCAGGCAGCGTTACAATGTAATGCAACTGTAACGGAAGGTAACACCACAGAAATTTCCGGTAGCACAGAGATAGAGAATAGTGAAAAGGAAGAGAAGAAGCCAAAGGAAGAGGGAGAACCAGAGATAGAGGAAATTCCTTCTTACTTTACTGATACAGTGCTGAATAGTATGTTTCTTTCTTACCTGGAATATCGAAAAGAAAATGGTAAGGAAGTGAAGGGGAAAGCAATCGGTTATTGCATCGATAAGCTGGAAAGTTTATCGAATTCTCCAACAGAACAAGTGGCAATTATTAAGCAGACAATTCAGAACGGATGGACGGATTTCTTTCCACTGAAAAGGAACAAAGAAAAGGGAAGCGGGAACAATGTGAGTTCGTGGCTGGAGCGTGAAAAGATGCAAAGTACAGGAGGTGTTTTTGGTGACTAAACAGGAATTTGCAACATTAGTTGTAGCCATGCAGGCAATGTATGGAGAAGATTTTATTGGGACGGAACAAGCGTTGGATGTGTGGTACGCCCTATTACATGATCTGGACTATCAGATATTATCAAAGGCACTCCAACAATATATGCTGACAAATAAATTCAAGCCAACCGTTGCGGAACTACGGGAGATTTATGCAGAGCTGGTGAGTCCGGCGATTTCTGATTGGAGCGAAGGCTGGGAGAAAGTCAGCAGGGCAATTGGGCATTATGGAATGTATCAGGAGGAAGTTGCAATGGAAAGCTTTGATGAAATTACCAGAGAAGTCGTAAAGCGACTGGGGTTTCAGAATATCTGTCTGTCAGAAAATATCGTTGCGGATCGGGCAAGATTTGCAGAAATTTACCAAGCCATTCAAAGGCGGAAAAGAATAGAAGTGAACGTAGGAAGTGCATTGCCAAACTTACGGGAAATGGTGCAGAATCGCTTGGCTGAACTGGTTCAGAAAGGGCAAAAGGCAATAGAGTCGGAAAAGGACAAAAGCTAACTTAGCAAGCACTGCCTGTGTTCCCTCACAGGCGATAAAATGAGCGATTTCTCTTACAGGAGAAATGTTCAAATTTATCATTTAGGGAGAATTCCCTAACCCTTAAAATCATTTGAAAGGATGGAGCGATATGCCAAAGGATAGAGCCAATAGGACGAGGAAAAATGAACTGAAAATTTATTTGAGTGATAATGAAAAATATATTCTGGACAGGAAGGTGGAGTTGTCAAAGCGGAAGAGTGTTTCGGATTATATCAGGACATTGATACTCTTTGGATTTGTTTATGATGTGGATTATTCTTATCTAAGACAATACAATGAAACGCTTGGAAAAATCAGCGGAAATCTGAATCAGATTGCGAAGAGAATTAATAGTACCGGGAATGTTTATGAAGAGGATATGGCAGAAGTGAAGGCGATTATGGACGAGGTGTGGAAGACGCAGAAGGCGATGTTGAAAAAGCAGCCGTTGATACATAAGTAAAGAAAAAGGCTAAGGATTTCAAAAGACAAACGATAATAGAAGAATAGGATACGGCTCTGTGTAAATTTGGTGAGATAGACGGTATATGGAAAATTAGTCAATGGTGTTGGGAGATAGTCTTTTCTATATTGACAATTTAAAGACACTACAATATAATACTACTGTACATATAAAGTAGTGTTATATTGTAGTAATAAGGAGGTATTTAAGTGCTTTCAAAATCAGCAACCATGATGTTAGGACTAATAAATCAACAACCACAAAATGCCTATGAAATTATTAAGAATCTGGAAATTATGAATGTTAAGTGGTGGTACAACATAGCAGACTCAACAGTATATGCAACACTTCGGACATTGGATAAAAAAGGATTTATTGTTGGTGTATCTGAAAAAAACGGAAATATGCCACTTCGAACAGTCTATTCGATAAGCAATAAGGGAAAAGAAGCGCTAAGGGATACATTATCAAAATCAATATTATCTTTTGATTATGATACTAATGTGTTTTCGATAGCGGCCTTTTTCCTTGATTTTTTTGAACCTAGTGAACAAATCTCTCTCTTAGAAAAAAGAGTAGAATTACTTAAAAAATATATTGAGGGAATCGAAAAATGGATTTTACAGCAAGCGGACGAATCAATTCCACTTCATCATGTTGCAACAGTCACGCGAATGTTAGATCTTGCAAAAGCGGAACTTTCTGGAACGAACAGATTGCTTGAAATGCTCGAAAATAATTAGGGGGAAACAGGTAATATGAAAAAAACAAAACTAATTCTTTTTTGCGTTTTTATAGAAGTTATGTTAATTGCTTGTGTTGCATTAGCTAATTTCAAGCCGACACCTATCCGCTATTTTTTCTTTTACAATCTCATGTATGGATTAGCATTTAGTTTTTTATGCCCTCTTTTCTTCTTATGTAAACAAAAAGGAACATTGTCATCTTTGGGAATAAAAAAGGTGGGTACACGGCAAATTGTTATTCTAATTGTATTTGTTGCCTTTTCGATTGGTGGGCAACTTATTCCAATGATAGTTGTAGGGGAAGAAATTCCATGGTATCTATTACCTATGGGGATTGTGCCGTTACTTATGACTACGTTTTTTGAAGAATTTTTGTTTCGAGGATTTGTGCAAAGCAGAGTGGAACAGCAATTTGGCTGGTTTCCTGCAATTTTAGTTTCAGGAATCATGTTTTCACTTTATCATTTAGGATATCCCGGTTTCCGTACTTTTGGTGATATTCTTTTGCTTTTTACAGTAGGACTTGGATTTGCGATTGCGTATAAGCTTTCAGACAACAATTTGATTGTTTCATACTTTGTAAATCTCCCAAATGCTTTTGTTACATATATGCTAAAATATGAACAATTTCCGGTTATGAATTTAAGTGCTACAGTTGCGGGTGTTATTACCTTGATTTTAATTATGCTGATTTTCTATAGAGTGTGGACAACTTATGAACATTAAAAATAGAATAAGTAGTTTTATATATAGTAATGCAATCGGATAATAAGGTAGAAGGTGTTATTGTAGAGAGAAACTCCAAGTTTACAAAGAAAATGAAAGTACGATAGAGGGTGGTTACATGGGAAAATATTGCTTCTAACATTTGATGATGGTGAGGACAATGTATTAAAGCGTGTTTTAGACATGGTAGGTTCGGTATCATTTCAGGAGATATATCCGGAGAAATGCGTATTGAAATTCCAAGGACTGGAAATAGATGAGCTTCGTCGCACAATCTTTTGTAATGAGGGAGAAGTAGAACTTACCTATACTGAATTTGAAATTTTAAAGTTGTTAGCAAGTAATCCGGGAATTGTATTCAGCAAGGAACAGATTTATGATTTGGTATGGAAGGAACCATATTTCGGTAATTATAATATTGTGATGAGCCATATTCGGAATATCAGAGAGAAGATAGAGGACAATCCGAGCAAGCCTGTTTATATACAGACGGTCTGGGGTGTTGGCTATCGGTTTAATAAGAATATGTTATAAAATATAGCCACATTGATTTCAATATAAATCATGTGGCTATTTTCGTGAAAAATGTTTTTAAAGTAAAAAAAGAGATGACAAAAAATAGGCAAAATGTATAGAAAAAGAGAGGGTAGTGTGTTATAGTAAATATACTGGGTGGACTTTATGTATAACATATTCGAAGGTGGTTTATACAATGGCAGGTATATCAAAAGTACTGGAAACAGAATTGAATGGTTTGAAGGTTAATCTTTTTGAATTTGATATTGAAAATGAAGAAAGCTTCAATGAGATAAAAGCATATTTAGTTAATAAAGTAAAAATATCTAAAGTACATAATATAGAAGAATATGATTTGACGTATTATGGAACAAAAAATTTGAATCCAGATTTTGTGGCCAGATTTAATGAGCAGGTTGCAAAAATCAATATTCCTAAAAAAACGAAAATACCACAATTTGATGTTCGCAGAGAACGCGTAACAGAATGGATGGCACAGTATTTGTTAGAACAAGAATATGGTTGTAAGTTTTATGATGAAGCTGATAAAAGAGTAAATTTGAAAACCGTTGAAATTGATAAACATACTGACGGGATAGATGTACCTGGTATTTGGATAGATAATGATAGAATTCGATTTGTTGTATGTGAGGTCAAGGCATCTGAAGCAAATCAAATACCATGTGATTCTGTGCAATCTTTACAACAGGATATTCAGAAGGCTATTGATGATGTAGATAATCGAGTTTCTCACGAAATTTTGGAATATATGCATGGTATAAGAAATGTTAAAATGCAGGATGATATATTAGAAAAAATAGTAAACTTTTTAGCAAAATTAATTGCTGGAGAAAAGGAAGACTTAGCAGATAATATAATGTTCTTCCCATTTTTGCTTAGAAATAACGAGAAAATTGTTCCGGAGATGAACATAGACGATTATAAAAATTTTTCTTTACAGGGAATTAAAAGAGAAAATGTCGAGAATATAATCTTATCATTTAGAAAGAAATTTTCTGAATTTAGTAATGAAGTCTATGAAGAGGCAATAGGTGAATAGCAATGGAATATATTAAGAGCATAATAAATTCAATAGAGAAAGTATTTGATGTAAGCGAAGAAAATATTTCTTCGCTTACTGTTATGCTCGCAGATATTGAAACTAGTCATTTATATAATAAGTTTTCTGCAGAAGAACAAAGTAAGAAATATTTGAATAGTGATTTACTTTCTAAGGCGAATTTGTTGAATGCATTATTGGAAATTGTTTTAGAAAATCCAAATATGGATTTAATTGAGAGCGACAAACGAAAAGAGTTACTTGTAGGTTTATGTGGAACAGTAGCATCCCTGTATGAACAAGTTTTAGATCAGATTAATGATAATGAGTGTTGGGAAAATATGTCGTACTTGGTTATGTATAGTATGTTATCTTATATGGCAGATAGACAGACAATGTCTGATTTGGCTATTAAGGAATATAATGCTAAATTGACCAAAATGATGAGTTTATACAATGAATTTCCAACAATGCAGAAATTAGAATATGATACATATTATCTAATTGTATTGTTGATGAGTAATATTAAAAATTATGATGGATTGACACAGTTAAATTCCTATATTAAAAGAGCAAATGATAATTTGAATGAGGCTCAAAGGGAGGAACTTGCAAAAGCTGAGTTAGATATACCGGTTGGTCTAAAGATTGCTTCTTATGGAAATATTATTTATTTGACGACGGTTTTAAAAGAATATCTTTTTAGCGGTGAGATTGATAGCTCGGAAAATCAAGATATATATAGTGTTATCGATATGTATTCATATAATGCATTTCATTTGCTGGATAATGAAAGCATTGACTTGAAACTTATTGGGCATTTGTTGCGATATGCATATGAAAGAGTAGCGGAAAATTCAATATGGAACATTGCAGAAAAGTCACCATTAATAAGAAAGTTCATCGAAGAAAACCTTTCCAATGGTAATAGATACATATATTCTTTATTGCCATCTCAGAGAGAGGTTATTTCGGATGTGTTAACGCCTAAAAAGAGTATTGTTGTTGGAATGCCGACTAGTGCAGGAAAGTCGTTGCTGGCAGAGATGCAGATATTATTTAGTATTCATAACTATAAAACAGCCGATTTTAATCCTACAGTTTGTTATATTGTTCCAACTAATGCACTTATTGATCAAGTTAAAATTGATTTGCAAAGTGATTTTAAGGAATTTAATTTTAATATAGAAACAGCATTACCATATTATGATGTTGATGAGATAGAAAATGAAATTTTGACGCGGGAGCATATTGATATATTAATTAGTACACCCGAAAAATTAGAGGCACTTGTAAGACAAAACCATCCGGCAATACAAAACACTCGTTTAGTTATTATGGATGAAGCGCACAATTTAGGAGACAAATCACGGGGTTCTAAATTTGAACTGGTCTTATCATCTATAAAGCAAAATATGAAAGAGGCAAATTTTCTTTTATTAAGCCCCTTTATTAGTAATGCTCAGGAAATTAGCGAGTGGTTAGCCGACTCACCAAGAAATGCAGATACTATTTCCATAGAGTGGGCACCAACCAAACAATATATTGGTTGTAATTTACTTGATAGTAAGAAAACAAAATCTGTTCTGCAATTTTACAAATCACCAAGAAACCAATTGGGGACAGAAAATGTTGAAATTTCCTTGAACTTGAACCCGCAGGATGTGAAAGAAGAGCTTAGATTAGATAGTATTGATAATACGGTTCGACTTTGTGTGGTTCTGAATGATTTTATTGAACAGGAAGGGAATATTTTAGTTTTGTGTGGTGGCAGAGGTACCACTTTGAAATTGGCATCTTATACGAAAATGTATTTTGAAGAAAAAGGTATGTTGCCTGATATGAGTTGTGACGAAGAAATTCAACGTGCAATAGAGATTGTAAAGTTAGAAAATGGAGAAAATGATCCTTTAATCGAATGTTTGAAATTTGGTATTTGTTATCATAATTCTGGCTTATCAAGTCTGGTCAAGGAAACTATCGAGGAATTAGTTCGAAACAATAAGATAAAACTTATATTTGCAACAACAACATTGGCGCAAGGAATGAATTTCCCGATTAATACGGTTATTTTTGATACAGTTAAATTGCGTAATAAAGGTGATTTATCAAACGCTGAGTTTTGGAATATAGCAGGGCGTGCTGGTAGAGCATACAAGGATAAAGAGGGATATATTATTCTCTCCTATTCTAATTCCCAGAAAGAAACCAAGTCAACAGTGAAAAGATATATTGAATCAGATTTAAAAGAAGTAATATCTTCACTGAACGCTTATTTTACGGGAAATAGTACTATAAGTTTTGACTACAATGTGTTAAAAGAACCAAATAATGCACCAATATTAAATCTGTTGCAATATATAAATCATATATTGAACATTAGCTATGATTATGATATTAGTCCAAAAGATATTGCTAAAATTAGGGGAATATTAACAGATTCTTATTTGTATCATAGTTTGAGTAAACAGGAAGGTTTTATTAATGCACAAAGAAAATTAAATACTTTTGTAACACAATATATTCGACATGTTAACGAAAATAAAAAGGAGGATATGGCGAAGGCTGATGAATTAGGTATTAGTGATATAAGTTACACAAAGGTTAAATCTATAATAGGTGCGTTTATCCATGGACTGAAAGAAAACGGAGATCATGAGTATAAGGCTTCAGAAATTATTCTTCGAACTAAGAATATTGAGCGTTTGACAGAGATTATTAATATTATTGCAAAAATTCCTGAAATAAAAATTGATATGTTAGGGCAAGGGAAGCTGGATCCAGAAAATATAGCTAAGTTACTTATGGGCTGGGTAAATGGCGATAAGGTAAGAGATATTGCGAAAGAAATTAAAAGACCAGGGCAAAGCGATGAAGATGCAATTTCTTTATGCAATCGTTATCTTAATAGCCAGATGAAGTCTTATATGCCATGGGGAATAAATATATATCAGGCCGTGAGCTTTGATTTGCAGACAGAAAATGCACAAATGTTACCTTCTTATATCTATTATGGGGTATCAAGCAAGGAAGCGGTAATTGTATCGAAGTTGGGCGTGCCAAGATTTGCTGTTGATAATGTGTTGAGGGTTCTTAAAGAGAAGAATCCTGAATTACCAATTAGTATAGAGAATATGGATCGGTTAAGGGCGGCGATAAACAAAATAGAATCTGCTGATTATGAAATCGAAAATGTGTCAAATAAGGTAATTAAGGAAATTGTTGATAAGCGAATCGGGTAGTATGTACTATATTTATTAGAAAATGTAAATATAATAAATCCAAAGCTTAAAGGGGGCTTGTGATTTGTATAGAAGAAAATTACTATGGATTAAATTTAAAAGTAAAATAACAAAGATAAAGCGAATTAATATCGCATGGATTATTTTTGGAATTACAATTTTACTACTAATGTCGATAATATTGCCAGGTCTTTTCCAGAGATATGCATATTATAGTGTGCTTGCAAATCATCTTGGATTGCCATATGAATTAAAACTGTATGGGAAATTAGCTTCTGATGAAGAATTGACCGACTATTCTTCTTATACAGTTTATGTGGGTGGGTACAATAAGAGGGTAGAAAAAGATGGAAGCTTTGAAATTGATTTCCTTTCTGAATCAAGAGATAAGATAATGGTTGTTGTTATGGATGATAAAAATAATGTTTATTTCTATTCTAAGGTGTCTTTGGAAGATGAAGAGAAAAAATGCTTAAACATTAGGATAAGAGGTCGCAGTAATGATGTATCAAGGGATTATTATTTCGGGAACAGATATGACTGAGTGCTATGAAATAGCTAAAAATTTAGAACTTAGTCAATCATATAAAATTGTTAGAGTAGTGAGTAACAGTAAAAAGAAAGAATGTTATCATTATATCGAAGACGATAAATTGGCTAGGATTGATAAGGAATGTTTCCTTATCAAAATTGAATTTGATGGTGAAATTATAGCTATATTCATGCAAGAATTTAATGAAGTAATTGAAAAAAAGATGGTACCTTTGATCATTATAGATAAGAAAGTGGTAAATGTAATAGAAGAATTTTCAAAGGCAACTTTGGATTTAATGAGTTTCTATATATATAATGAGACCAAAGAAAATGAAGGGAAGTCAGCGCGTGATATAAAGATACTTTCTAGTGAAAGAAATAGATTAATTAATAAGTTTAATTATGGCTTAAACAACAAATCTTCTCTTGATGTTGTTGCACTAATTGATAAGTTGTGGTATTTACGTGAAAGAGGTGGCGGGTTATCTAGAAATTATATTGAGGGGTTGATAAAATGTGATTTATTGATTAAGGACGGAAAACTGAGTAATGTTAGTAATTCATCTTATGATTTAACACTGGGAGATGAATATTATTACGCTGGAGAAATTAATGAATTAAGCGATAAAAAACCATTTTTAGCTCTTGAACCATATGATTATGCTATTGCTTCCTGCAATGAAAAAATAAGTATGCCAAGGGATGTTTCAGGCAGGTTTGATGTTTCTGTCAATTTGTTTTGCCAAGGGATTATACTTTCAAACAGTACACAAGTTGATCCGGGATTTAGGGGAAAACTTTTTTGCTTATTGTTTAATACTTCTAATAAGGTGGTTTATTTAAAAAGACATACACATTTTGCCACTATGGAGTTTAACAAGTTGATAGAGCCAACGACGCCGTATAGTGGAAAATATGCGGATGAGGATTCGATAGTTCCATATCTTCCAACTAATGTAATGCAAGGCGCAATAAATGAGCTAAAAAAAGAAATTGAGAATTTAAAAACAGAGAACCAAAAAATGCAAGGTATATATCTTAGCGTATTAGCATTGTTTTTAGCAATAGTTTCTATTTTTTTGACATTGAAGTGATGAGGAATATATGAAATTTGATATTATAATTATAGGAGCTGGACCTGCTGGACTTTTAGCTGCGTGGTGTTTGGAAGGAACAGGGATTAGCTACACTGTTATAGAAAAAGGAAATGTGTATTTTAAAAGAGATAAAGAGTTGCCATATGATGTTAGCTATGGCTTCGGTGGAGCGGGTCTTTTTTCGGATGGTAAACTTTCTTATTCACCAGCAGCATCTCAATTGTGGGGGAAATTAGATTCTAAGCGGCTTCATATTGCCTATGATAAAACAAGAAAATTGTTTGCTAAGATTGGGGTGGAATTGAGAGAATGGAGTGAAGATTGGGTAAAAAATCAAAACTCTTTAAAGACCACAATTAAAGAATATGAATCTGTATATTTAAATAAAGAACAAAGAATACGTTTACTAGAAGTCCTTTATGACCAATTAAACTCAGAAATTATTTTTGATAAAAATGTAAATGAAGTGAAAATCATAGATGATGGGTACAAGGTTATATGTGAAGATGGAAGCGTATATACGGCATATAATTTGATTATGGCAACTGGAAAGTCTAGTTGTTTCAAATTGCTTGGAGAAGATAGTGAAATACAATGGAAATATTGGGATGAGATGGGGGTAAGGATTGAGGTCGATAAGGATGAATTCTTGCCAAAGGACAAGGAAACTTTGGATTTCAAGTATATAGAAAATATAGATGATACTACAGAGATAAGAACATTTTGTAGTTGCAAAAAGGGCATTGTTCGAAAATCTTTATATGAAAATCATATCACTTATAATGGAGAGGCAATTAACAGCGTTGATGCGAAATCTAATATTGGAATAGTAGTTAGAACACAAGCCCCCGATTCTGTATATGCGAAAGAAATGCAAGCTTGTTTTTCTGATGAGAAGGTGAAAGAGTGCAATATTATTGAGTATGGAAGTGAGTACCCCATAATTGGAGCTCAAACTGATCGAGAAATAAAAAGAGTGATTGGACAGTTGGTAAAAAATGAGTACAATGGGAAGGTATATGGTCCGGAAATTGAAAAGCATGGATATTATCCGGTATTAGACGAAAAACTGATGTGCCGGACTGGATTATATTTTGTTGGGGATGCTACGGCAATTTTTAGGGGACTAATGGCTGCCTTTATTAGTGGCTGTTACGTTGCAGATTTGATTGTTGAAAATAGAAAGAAATCTATTAAAGCGAGCATGGAGAAATTGAAAATAAAAAAGAGCGATACTGATGAAATGAAGGTGATATTTACTGCTCAGTCAAAGGCTTATTTTTATTGTAGAGATGTAATATGTCAATATGTATTTGAAAAAGGGTTTTTGCCAATTAATCCATTTAGGGTATTTGATTATTTCCTTGGTGATAGAGTAGAAAGAGATATGATACGAAGAGGAAATAATCAGCTCATAAAAATATGCGATGAACTATGGGTCTTTGGTAGTATAGCAGATGGCGTATTGTTTGAAATTGCATCGGCAATTGATCAGGGGAAAAAAATAAGATTTTTTTCAATTGGAACGACAGTAGAAGAAATTAGGGAAATTACTACATCAGAATTGACATTTGAACCAGAAGTTCATGCTAGGCAAATTAAGAAACAAGACATAATAGATTTTATTAATCAAGGAAACCGTACAAATGCAAAAGACAATGATGAATATATACAATTGTGTCTTGAGGATTTTGGAGTGGATGATGAAAATTAAAAGGAGTTGCAACTTGTGAATAATAATTCATTCAAAATGAATTTTCGTAGTGCTTATTTAGTTTGGATTGAGAATCGGGAGGAAAATATGTTTGGGGAAGTAAAACAAATTTTTACATCGCAGTTTATTGCTGCTATAGATTAAGAACAGAATAATACAAGTTGGTATGCGTAATGTTATTTCATCAATATTTTTTGTATAGCTCACATCCCTTTCTAAAATGGGTTCTAATGGAAATTGTCTGACAATCACTCTATACACGTGATATACAAACGACCTCAAAACTCCGGTAAATCTGCGGACACCTTAGAAGTTGCTATGTTAGCTCAGGGTGTGTGCTAATAGTAAAAATAGATGCATTTATCCGGTGTGCTGACACCTTAAAAATCTGACACATTAGCCAGTTTGTAGGCTGGCAGGTTGGGGAGCAACAGAAAAAACTCCACATTTAAGCCGCATATTGAAAGGCGGATAGTTGGCAGACAACAGAAAAATCAGCATCAAATGAATGGAAAAGGTTGTCCGAAAGGGCAACCTTTTTTATGACTAAGGGAGTATGGATGGCAAAATACCATAAGAAAATAGCATTGAAAATTATTGTAAATGCAACTATTGCACATTTCGGATAAACGGAGCCCCTTTCCCGCGTCAGCGGTGTAAGAGGCTCG
>JBJEME010000065.1:0-60643 GCA_051879515.1 Lachnospira sp.
AGACCTTCTTAGTGCACCGCCAGGGGTTCGAACCCTGGACACCCTGATTAAGAGTCAGGTGCTCTACCAGCTGAGCTAGCGGTGCGTATTTACTTCGTTTTCTCAACGACAAGTGATATTCTACAACAACTGCTAAAATAATGCAAGCATTTTTTTGTATTTATTTTCATACAATCGTATTTTTGCTTTATATTATAATGGACTGCCAATAATTTCATCCCGGTAATTATAAATTTTTGTCGCTTTTGCTTGTATTGACTTGGAAAAAAACCTATAATTTATCTAGATTTATATAAATAATTTGTGGAGGTAACAATAAAGAATTATTATGGCTAACAATTCTTACGGAAAAGAACATTACAATAATAAACATTACAACCATAACAATTATAATAACCAGAACAAATCTTCAAAAGAAGATCATTATGGTAAAAGATATAATTCTTACAATACTAACAGGAATAGTTCTCAGATAACCCGTTCCAGAACTCGCAAGTATATAGAGCGAAATTGGTTTAAACCTAATTTTAAATACAACACAATTCTTATATATGCTTTACTGTTTGTATTGGGAACCGTCTTTATTTATAAACTGTTTGGAAATCTCACGGCAACATATCAGGCTATTGGTTATCTTTTTAAACTGACATCACCTTTTATTGTTGGAATGTTTATCGCATTGATTCTCTATCATCCGGTGCATTTCTTTTACTCCAGTTTCTTTATGAAATTATTACATTTTAAATCAAAGAAGCTGGCAAAATGGCTTTCGATTATAATTACTTATATTATTGCGGGCAGTGTGATTACTGTACTTATGGTTTTCATTGTTCCTCAGCTTTACCAGAGTATTACTGATATTATTGACCAGCTGCCTACCTGGTATCAGAATGCCAATGAATTCCTTTACAAATTTCAGGATAAGCACAGTGATTGGACATTTCTTGATTATGGCTGGATTAATGAACGGTTACAGTCATTATATCCTAAGATTATTGATACGCTGACTAATTTATTAACAGATATGGTCCCTTATATTCTTAATACTTCCATGGCTATTATTAAGGGTATAGTGAATTTACTTATTTCAATTATTGCATCAATATATATGATTGCTGACCATAAACGCATATTCTACAATTTCAAGAGATTAATGTATGCAATACTGCCAATGAAAGCAGCTGACACAACTAAAATGATAATCAAGAACAGCGCAAACATATTCTTAAATTACATTGTGGGAAAAGCAATTGATTCATTTATAATTGCTATCATTACTTTTATTTGCCTTATTATCCTTAAGATGCCTTATGCTGTTCTTTTAAGTGTTATAATAGGTGTGACAAATATGATTCCATACTTTGGACCATATATAGGTGGTGTGATTGGCGGCGTAATTATTGTCCTTATCAATCCTCTGCAGCTTATTGTGTATATAATTATGATTATAGTCATACAGCAATTCGACGGACTTCTGTTAGGTCCACACATTCTTGGCGATTCCACCGGTCTTAAGCCGCTATGGGTCATTTTTGGCATTACTGTTGGCGGAAGCCTGTTCGGTGTTTTAGGAATGTTTTTAGGTGTTCCTGTTGTTGCTGTTGTCAGCTACATTCTTAATCTTTTCGTCAATCATTTGACTGAAAAGAAAAATATAACTGTTCAGGCTTATGACTCAGAAGATGAAATGTAAATAAAGATTTCCAAAAAAATAGGGCGAACCCTTTAAATCAAAAAGGATTCGCCTCGTTTTTTATCTGGATATTAGTATGCCTTGCCCCAGTAAACCATCTTCTTAGCAGGCTTTCCACAACATACGCACACATCACTTAAGTTTTCCTGTGCAAATGGCATACATCTTGATGTAGCAGTTGTATCTTCCTTAATCTTGTCCTCACATGCCTGGTCTCCACACCACATTGCTTTAACGAATCCCGGCTTAGTATCAATTATTTCCTTGAATTCGTCATAGTTTGTTGCAACATATGTATGTGCATCCCTGTGAGTTCTTGCCCTTTCAAGCATATCCTTCTGCATTGTATTAAGGATGTCTGAAAGTTTTTCAGAAAGCTCGTCGATACTTACTTCTATCTTCTCCCTTGTATCGCGACGTACAACAATTGCCTTTCCTGCCTCGATATCTCTTGGTCCCATCTCGATTCTTACAGGAATACCTCTCATCTCCTGCTCAGAGAACTTCCATCCCGGATTCTTGTCAGTATCATCAACCTTTACTCTGAAGCCCGCCTTTACAAGCATTTCCTTAACCTCGTATGCCTTATCAAGAACGCCTTCCTTCTTCTGCATAATAGGTATAATATCCACCTGGACAGGTGCAACCTTAGGTGGAAGTACAAGTCCTGAATCATCGCCATGAACCATGATAAGCGCTCCGATAAGACGTGTTGTCATACCCCATGAGGTCTGGTGAACGTACTTTAACTTGTTATCCTT
Organism: Lachnospira sp.; assembly: GCA_051879515.1. GTDB lineage: Bacteria > Bacillota > Clostridia > Lachnospirales > Lachnospiraceae > Lachnospira. The sequence goes on from JBJEME010000065.1 coordinate 2,455, forward strand.
GTCAGTGTACTGTATGCCAAATGCTTTGGCAAATCCGTCACCAAAATTATGACTTGTACCTGACTGGAGTGCCTTTCCATCGTGCATAAGTGCCTCGATTGTGTAAGTTGCCTCAGCACCTGCAAATTTCTCTTTATCTGTCTTACGTCCTCTTACGACTGGAATTGCAAGAAAATCCTCGCAGAAATCAGCATACAGATTAAGCATCTGCTCTGTGCGCTCCTGCGCTTCCTCGGCTGTTGCATGTGCAGTATGACCTTCCTGCCATAAAAATTCTCTTGAACGAAGGAATGGTCTTGTCTCCTTCTCCCATCTTACTACTGAACACCACTGGTTATAAACCTTAGGTAAATCTCTGTATGACTGAACCTCATCCTTATAAAAATCGCAGAAAAGTGTCTCTGATGTAGGTCTTACGCAAAGCTTCTCCTGAAGAGGATTAAGACCTCCCATTGTTACCCAAGCCACTTCCGGAGCGAATCCTTCAACATGGTCCTTCTCTCTTTCAAGAAGACTTTCAGGAATAAACATTGGCATATAAACATTCTCAACGCCTGTCTCCTTAAACCTTCTATCGAGTTCTCTCTGGATATTCTCCCATATTGCATATCCAGCCGGCTTAAAAATCATACAGCCTTTAACGCTTGAGTATCCCATCAACTCTGCCTTTTTAACAACATCTGTGTACCACTGGGCAAAATCCACATCCATGGATGTAATCGCCTCAACTAACTTCTTGTCTTCTGCCATAATAATTTCCTTTCTGACCGCATTCCGGTTGCGGCTCTGCAAATGTGATGTCCGATTTATTCAATCTATCAAATCAGACGTTTTCTCTGACTGCGCGCTCCATTTTCCGGCAATGGTACTGCAATCACGTAGATTTCAGTTTATCACTTTCTATTACTGTTTTCAAGTGTATAACAAGGGCTTTTATTATGCAGTATGCCAGTGGGCCAAGAATAAAACCCATTATTCCAAACACCAGAATTCCTATAAATATTACTGCAAGCATTGTAAATGGAGCTATTCCCATTTTATCACCCAGACATTTTGATTCCATAATTTCACGCACAAAATACGTAGCCAGATACAGCAGAAACAAAGCTGCTGCCTTTCCAAATCTTTTCATCATCACCATTACGATAACCCATGGAATAAGAACTGTTCCCGTTCCAAATATAGGCAGTGCGTCAATTACACCTATTGAAATACCAATAACAAGTGCATACGGATTTCTAAGCAGCATAAGAACTATTGCACAAAGTGTGCCATTTATAACCATAATCAGAAGTTCTATTTTGAAATACACTTTAATTAGTCTGCTTACCGCATTTTTAACAGTGTTTATTTCCTTAGAAAAAATATTGCTTTTCAGTGAATTACGTATATTAGGGAGCGCTCCGATAAGATAAATTGTTGCAAGATACAAAAGCACCACTTCACTGATTACAACAACGATACTTTTAATCACCGGAAATGACAAAGTTACCACCTTTGATACAACATTTTTTATAAATGTGCCATCGCTGTTAGTGACAACCAGCATAAGCCGGTCTACGCAGCCGCAAAGGGCTCTGTAACAGCAACCGTCCTCCATTCCAAACCATCCGTCAAAATTACAGCATATTTTTGCAACCATCTGTCTTCCCATAACAATGTTGTAATCAATATTTTGTACGAATCCCTGTATTTCTTTCATAATTACATACAAAATCCAACCTATTATTGAGAGTGAAACTAAAACAAGAAAAGTAACAACTATCACAGATGCAACTGTCTTTTTCCCTCTGAATAATTTTAACCCTGCAATCCGGCACACAGGCTTTTCCAGCAGGTACGCAAGAAACAATCCCAATGCAAATGGCCACAACAGCCAGAACAGATATTTAAATACAAAAAACACTCCGGCGATTATAGCCAGAGTGCCTGATAATAATTTTAATTTATCTTTAAAAGACCATTCCATACCGCACCCCGCAAATCAATTCTAATACTAATTCTTGCCAGAACATTGCGGAAATATTCTATCGCACTGCTGCGGTATTATTTTTTTTATTTAGTGAGATGGTTCACTTTATAAACGGAACCTTAACCTCATATTCTTTTCCTTCAACACGTAAATGATATGCACATAACGCTATCTGATTCCTTCTGAGTTTCATAGCCTTTACAGCCAGATCCATTCTATTGACAGCATCAGCTTGAGAATTTTCTTCTGATTCTCCCATAGAACTTACTCCGATTTTCTCAGACTCACCTTCCCCCTTAAGATACTTGTAGTCCCCCACAATACTCAAGTTACGTGAAGACATCTGAACCCTTATCTGATGATGTCTGCCGGTTAACAAATGTATTCTCATGTAACTTATATCTGCCTCAGAATCATAGCTTAATATCTCATATTCAAGACTTGCTTCCTTAGCCTTATCCGCAGGTGCCGTGCCATTTACCACATAAGACACATTATTCTTCTCATCCTTTATTAGCATGTCAGAAAGAATTCCTTTTTCTGTTTCCAGAACCTTCTTTGCATTTCCTACTACTGCTGCCACATATTCCTTCTGCCCGTTTTTTCTTAAATCCTCTGTAAGCCTTGCTGCTGCCTCTTTATTCTTGGCAATAAGCACCAGTCCCGAAACCGGACGGTCAAGCCTGTTGATTATGGCAGCATAGGGCTCCTCTCCTCTTTTGAGCTTACGATAAGTCATCACTTCACTTACAATATCTTTGTCAAATGACTTCCCACTCTGGGAAAGCTGTCCTGCTGCTTTATTGATAATTATCTTGTCCTTATCTTCATAAACTATATCAAGCATTGTAATCCTTTTATCTGGTATATATTTCTTTTGTTATCTTTTCATGGGACTTACCTGCAAAATCAGATGAACTTACCAGACGATACTCTTCCAGATTAATATTAAAAAAACCATCTGACGGATAATCTCTGTTCCACTTATAAATAATCAGTTCTTCTATATTACTCCCGGTAATGTCCGTGACTTCACTGATGTCCACATCTTCAACAAATACGTATGCGTCTTCATTGTGTCCAGTCACTTCACTGATTTCACTGACCTCAAAACCATATTCATTGAACATCTTCTTACTGTATGAACTGGTATATATTATGCCATCACTTCCAACCATCTGCATAATGTCCCTTACTACAGCCTCATCCTTCGACACTCTCCTGTTGTTGAACATCATACCCATAGAATTATCAACACATACTACTATTCTCATCATAACACCATCTACATTCTTTTTTTACACCTTAAAGCGGTAGCCTACTCCCCAAATAGTCTCGATATACTGAGGCTTAGATGTGTCTAACTCAATCTTTTCACGTATCTTCTTGATATGAACCGTTACAGTTGCAATATCCCCGATTGAATCCATATCCCAGATTTCCCTGAACAGGTCTTCCTTTGTAAATACATGATTAGGATTCTCCGCAAGGAACGTAAGAAGGTCAAATTCCTTGGTAGTAAATACCTTCTCCTCACCGTTGACAAACACCCTTCTGGCTGTCTTGTCAATTTTGATTCCCCTGATTTCAATAACATCATTGTCGCTCTTATTATTGGAAACTAATCTTTCATATCTTGATAAATGTGCCTTTACACGGGCAACAAGCTCACTCGGACTGAATGGCTTTGTCATATAGTCATCTGCACCAACCCCCAGTCCACGTATTTTGTCAATGTCCTCTTTTTTTGCAGACACCATAATAATTGGTATATCCTTTTTCTGTCGAAGCTGTTTGCATACGTCGAAGCCATCCATTCCTGGAAGCATAAGGTCAAGAATACAGATATCCACCTTTTCCTTCAATGCTGTTTCAAGACCTTCCACACCATCAGAACACACTGTTACCTCAAATCCGTTAAGCTCAAGATAATCCTTCTCAATATCTGCAATTGCCTCTTCATCCTCAATAATTAAAACCTTACTCATAATTTCCTCCTTTTTTCCTCTAACTAATTCTTACTTTTTTTCTGCTTGTCCTCTATGAAGTACTGGGATTCAGCATCCGCCTTAATAAGTTCTAAATGCATGGTTGTTCCTTCCCCTTCCACACTTTCAGCCCAGATTTTCCCTTTATGATCCTCAACAATTTTCTTAACAATCGCAAGGCCTATACCACTTCCGCCCTGCTTGCTGTTTCTTGAATCATCTGTCCTGTAAAATCTTTCAAATATTCTTTCTATGTCCTTAGCAGCAATACCTTTTCCATTATCCCTGAACACCAGATGAACATAATCTCCGTCATCATACAAATCAATACTTATCACACCCGGCCTGTTCTCTGCTTTATACTTAACTGAATTGCTGACTATATTATTGACAACTCTCTTAATCTGTTCAGGATCAAGATTAACATATACCGGCTCCTTAAGATGATCATTGTAATTGAGCTTAAAATCATCTGCCTCAAGCTCCATTCCAATCTCCTCTGAGCAATCATTGAAATAATCGGACACATTAATTCTTACAAATGTATACGGAACGCGGTTATTGTCAAGCCTTGAATATATAGTGAGCTCATCAATCAACTTGTCCATATCATTAGCCTTACTGTAAATTGTCCGTATATACTTCTGCTGTTTCTCAGGAGTATCCGCCACACCATCAATCAACCCCATCGCATAACCCTTAATTGCAGTAAGTGGTGTCTTCAAATCATGAGAGATATTTCTTATAAGCTCTTTTTCCTCTACATCTGACTTTATCTTAGCTTCCGAGGTTTCCTTTAAAATAAGTCTCATCTCTTCGAAGTCGCTGCATACCTCGCCGATTTCATTGCTTGGAACCTTAGGCATGGTAAAATCAAGATTACCTTCCTTAATATTAGCAGTGGCAAGCTTAAGCCTGTTTACCGGACGAACAATTGAGCTGTAAATCCAGAAAGAAAGCAGAGCACTGGTAAGTACTAAAACTCCAATTATTGACACAGCAACATCGACAAACATAGTCTGAAGCTGCGGCACAACCTGATTAAGGTTGGTTATAATAGACACACTGTATTTATTATTCGCATAATCCTTAAAATCAATCTGTTTAATAAGCTTCTTATCCCCATCCCCCTTAAAAACCATGTTATTATAAATCTCATCACCGTTATCATAAAATGCCGGAAGCAGAATGTTTATTTCCTCTGCTCCCATATCCGTGGTATTGTATGTAATAACGTCATTTTTCCTTACAACTAAATCAGATAATTTGAAATCAAGTTCTTTGCTAAGCTCATCCAAATATTCTTCGTCATTAAATTTCAGCGGTGTTTTATCAGCCACCTCGCTCATTCTTCCATAAATGTTATCTGTGATACTTCCAAATAATACAACAGGAGAATACATACTGTTAATAGTGACATCAGAATCATCTATTCCATACGCCTTCTGCAAGCTGTATATTTGAATTTTAAAGATTCCTGAAACGAGAATACCACATAAAACAAGGGGAAGTATTATCATAATACAAAATGATAATATCAGTTTATTCTTAAGTTTCATACTCTTGTCCACCTGAAAATCTTCGAAATTACCAATATATACAAATAAATCATAGCATAAAATCAGAATAAAGATAAAAAAAATATTGTAAAATTTCTAAAAAATACATTAAAAAGATATATTTCTAAAAATTATATTTAAAGCGCCCATCAGTTCAATCTATCCACCCAATTACAATTTGTATCTTAATATCCCTGCTCCTTTGTAAAAATGTATTTAGATATGGGCGCTTTTTTGTGTTATTTAAACACTTTGCAGCAGGTATATTATAAACCTGCTGCATATCTGTACATTTGAAGTTACTATTCTTTAAGGAAGTCAGCCGGGTCAACAGGCACTCCGTCATGGGTTACGCTAAAATAAACTCCCGGTCCTTCTTCTTTATAGTATGCAGTTGGCTCAGCCACTGTTCCCAAAAGCTGCTCAGCAGTTACAGTATTTCCCTCTCTTACAGTTACATCGTTAAGAAGTCCGTATGTCACCTCATATCCGTCTCCGACTGCAACAGTAACCGTTACTCCGGTCTCTTCATTTTCCATAACCTTAGTTACAACGCCGGACGCACTTACTGCTACATTGCTGCCTTTTTCCGCACTGATTATCATTGCCGGACTACATTTATACAAGCCCAGTGTCTTAAAATAAATTGTATTGTCCATATTATATTCCAGAGTAATATCTCCATAAACAGGCCATACAAGCGTACTGTCCTCACCAAAGCTGTAATTGGCAATTGAATCACTCACAGCACTTTTAGCATCCTTTGATTCCGGCACTAATGGAAGCAAATCCTCTGCCTCCGTTGCCACTACTTCCTGTGTCGCTTTTTCCGTTTCAGTCTCCTCCTCCGTTGTTTTTTCCTGAGGTTTATTTTCTTTAGTCGCCATGGTTGCTCCTGCATTAGCCCGTTCATCAGCGTCAGTTACTTTTAAAGCTACATTTCCCTCAGTTTCATTCAGGTCCACAATATTGCTTTTTCCTGTATCATTTAAATTATCTATCACGGAATAGACCCCGAATCCAAGAGATGCAATGATTCCAAATGTAATGACAGCAGAAACAATTTTCAGCTTGTTTTCATTATTATGTTTTACAGTCTTCATATTAACATCCTCCAAAACTTTGATGTTAATAATGTTTCCATAAAGCAATAACTTATACATCTAAAATGCTTATTTCAAGATAAAAACTTTCCAGTATTTCTTTATAATTTTTTCCATTTTCTGCCATTAATCGCGCTGTATTTATGCTCATTCCCACTCCATCACCTTCGCCGTAGGACGTAATTTTAACTGATGTGTCATAAAATGTTATATCCATACATGATGACTGAATTCCCATAATCCGGGCAAATGAAGCACCTGTCATTGTGATATTTCCCACCTGCATCTTTAAAATATAACCGGATTTACTTTTTGAAATTATCTGAATCTGGCTGTTCATATTTTTCTGTGTCAAACCACAGTCAGCATATATCTTAGTAATATTTTTCATAATTTCCCTGTTTGAAAATGTATAATTTTTCTCGTAATCTCCATAACCAACATCATTTTCACATTCAACGGATACAAGATAATCTTTTCCATCTTCCCCGGCTTCTTCTGCAGATAATGTCACTCCAACACTCGTCTTTGTAGTCCTTGCATCTATAGGCTCTCCTTCATAGTACATTACCTGCCCTTTTGTAGCTGCAACAATGTTACATACCAGATTATATGTATCTGCATAATTCTTTCCCCACTCCTTCCTCATCTGGCTTGAAGTGAGATAGTCCATCTCAAGCTCATCACTGCTAATCACATCTTTATCCGTCAAATGTCTGTATATGTTTGTTCTAATGGCTACACTTTCTGCTTTTAACAGTTCATGTTCATTACCATTTTCATACTGTTTTGCCAGAACCATCTCCACAAATTTTTCCACAGATACCGGCTGGACTGTGTTTTTTAGATTGACCATCACGCATTTTCCTTCTACCACCTGAGCTGTTGCTGTAACACTATTATTATCATATACCCCGGTCATATACAATGTAATCATTGTTGGAACTGCCAGATCAAACATAATAAAAATAATCGTAACAAAAATTTTATGCTTAATCTTCCTGCCTGAATCCCTAAAAATACTACCCCGTCTATAACTTCTATCGCTTAAAAACCGCCGTAATCTCATATTCCCTCCGCAGCTTCTTCCCAGTATTATGTCAAATTTTTTCAATTTATTGGTTGGAGGATATTTATTTTTTGACTATATAGTCCCTGTTTATGATACCTACGGATTGCTCCGTACTTCGTACTTCCACAATCCTGGTATCATAAAAAAGAAGCCTCCTCCCGGCACCATACCGGGAAAGAGGCTCCTACACGTCCCCGACTACATTATATGCAGCTTCGGGCTATTTTATTAAATTAGTTCATTTTAACAGGTGTCTTTGTAAGCTTCCAAATCTCAGTTGCATACTCCTCAATAGTTCTGTCTGAAGAGAATTTACCTGACTTAGCTGTATTGAGCATAACTGTTCTTGCCCAGTTCTTCTCATCCTTATATCTCTCATCAATTCTTTTCTGTGCTTCTGCATAAGAACGGAAATCCTTAAGAATAAAGTAAATATCTGCTCTTCTGCCACCCTGACTGTTGAGAAGTGAATTGTAAATGTCTCTGAACATTTCTGTATCCTCTGGAGAATACTTGCCATTGATAAGCTCCATAAGAACCTCTCTGACTTCCTGGTCGTTGTTGAATATCTCCATTGGGTCATAACCACCATTTTTCTCGTAGTTAATAACCTCATCTGAACTCAGACCAAATATCTCAGCATTCTCTTTGCCAACTTCCTGAACAATCTCAACATTAGCACCGTCCATAGTGCCAAGTGTAATAGCACCATTCAACATAAACTTCATGTTACCTGTACCAGAAGCCTCCTTGGAAGCTGTAGAAATCTGCTCAGAAACGTCTGCTGCAGCAACGATAATCTCTGCGTTAGATACTCTGTAGTTCTCGATAAATACTACCTTAATCTTTCCATTGATTGAGGCATCATTATTGATTACATTAGCTACATTGTTGATAAGCTTGATTGTCTGCTTAGCAATCTTATAACCTGCAGCAGCCTTAGCACCAAAAATGAATGTTCTTGGGGTAATATCCATCTCTGGATGTCTCTTTATCTGGTTGTAGAGATACATTACATGCAGAATGTTAAGAAGCTGTCTCTTATATTCATGAAGTCTCTTAACCTGTACATCAAAGATTGAGTTAGGATCTACATCTATACCGTTATTCTCCTTGATATACTTAGCAAGACGGAGCTTATTCTTATACTTAATCTGCATGAACTCCTGCTGTGCCTTAGGATCATCAACATAAACTGATAACTTATCTAACTGCTTAAGATCTGTAATCCATCCGTCACCTATCTTATCTGTAATCCATTCAGCAAGAAGTGGATTGGCATGCTTTAAGAATCTTCTCTGTGTAATACCGTTAGTCTTGTTGTTGAACTTCTCCGGCATCATCTCATAGAAGTCCTTTAATTCCTGATTCTTTAAAATCTCTGTATGAAGAGCAGCAACACCATTTACAGAGTAACCTGCCGCAATTGCAAGGTGTGCCATCTTAACCTGACCATCATAAATAATGGCCATCTTACGAATCTTCTCATGATTTCCGGGATACTTAGCCTTGATTTCTTCAACAAAGCGACGATTAATCTCCTCAACAATCTGATAAATTCTAGGAAGAAGTCTTGAGAAAAGCTCGATAGGCCATTTCTCAAGGGCCTCAGCCATAATTGTATGGTTGGTATATGCCACTGTCTTAGTAGTAACATCCCATGCCTCATCCCAGTTAAGTCCATTCTCATCCATAAGAATTCTCATCAGTTCTGCAACTGCTACTGTTGGATGTGTATCGTTGAGCTGGAATGTAACCTTCTTATAAAGATTTCTCACATCTCCATTGTTCATTGACTTATATCTTGCTACAGCTCTCTGAACACTTGCAGAGACGAAGAAATACTGCTGTTTTAAACGTAACTCTTTACCTGCATAGTGGTTATCGTTAGGATAAAGAACCTCTACAATATTCTTGGCAAGGTTCTCCTCCTCGATAGCCTTCTGATAATCACCCTTGTCAAATGAGTTAAGATTAAATGTATTAACCGGCTCAGCATCCCAGATTCTAAGTGAGTTAACTGTATTATTACCATAACCTACAACAGGTACATCATATGGCACAGCGATTACTGAACGGTAATCCTCCTGCACAAACATGTCTCTTCCTGTCTTCTCATCCTTGTAGGAACGTACATAACCGCCAAACTTGACCTCATATCTGTATTCAGCTCGCTTGATTTCAAATGGGTTGCCATCCTTTAACCAGTCATCAGGAGTTTCAATCTGGAATCCATCCTTAATCTCCTGCTTGAACATACCATATTTATAACGGATACCACATCCATATGCAGGGTACTCCAATGTTGCAAGAGAATCAAGGAAACATGCGGCAAGACGTCCAAGACCTCCATTACCTAATGCTGCATCAGGTTCCTGATCCTCAATTACATTGATATCAAGACCTAATTCTTCCAATGCCTCTGAAATCTCATCATAATGGCAAAGGTTTATCATATTATTACCCAATGCCCTACCCATAAGGAATTCCATTGACATATAATAAACTATCTTTGGATCATCCTCATCATACTGCTTATGCGTTGCAATCCACTTATCAATGATAAGATCCTTAACCGCATACGCTACAGATTGGAAAACCTGCTGCTTATCAGCCTCATCAAGATTCTTTCTGTAAAGAGACTTACAGTTAGAAACAACTTTTTTCTTAAATTCTTCTTTGTTGAAATTCTGAATTGTGTTAGCCATTCTATTTCCTCCTGGACTCAGATGTAACCCCCAAAATTATACACCCAAAATTCTTATGCTTAGATATTACATATCTTCATAAACTTGTTTTATTATACACGATATATAGTACAAATGCAATCAGGCATTCTTCTCAACTGCGAGGGTAACCTTCTCGCCATTGATATCCCATTCCTTTGCAAATCCATTTGTTAAACCAACAATTATTTCATCTGCCAGAACTACTGATTTAACCTGCTCTGCATTCCTGTTAATAATATCTGCAAGCTTATCATTACCATTCACATAAAGCTTAATTCTGTTCATAACCTCAAAGTCAGCCTCTTTACGCATTGTCTGAACCTTTGAAATTATCTCACGTACAAATCCCTCCTCAATAAGCTCAGGAGTAAGATTAGTATCCATGACAACTGTAATACCTTTATCTGAATTAGCAACAAAGCCTTCCATCTGTGTCATCTCAATAAGGACATCATCCTTTGCAAGCTCAATGCTCTGCCCTGCAACTTCAAGTGTAAATACGCCGTCGCTGTTAAGCTTATCCATTGTGGCATTGCCATCAACAGTTGTAAGTGCTGTTCTGATATCGTTAAGGAGCTTTCCATACTTAGGTCCAAGTGTCTTCATCTGAGGCTTGAATGAGTATGATGTAAATGATCTGACATCATCTGTGTACTCGACTTCCTTAACATTTAACTCATCGGCAATAATAGCGGTAAAGAACTCATCCAGCTTCCAGTCAGCCTTAATAAACATCTTTCCAATTGGCTGTCTGTTCTTGATATTAGTTGCATTACGGCAGGCACGGCCGATTACAACTGCATTGAGAACATCTTCCATTGTATCCTCAAGCTCCTTGTTGATAAACTGCTCATTAGCAACAGGGAAGTCGCAAAGGTGAATTGACTCAGGTGCTGTCTTATCAATGCTGCACACAAGATTTCTGTAAATGCTCTCTGTCATAAATGGAACCATTGGAGCTGAAATCTTGGCAAGTGTAACAAGTGCTGTGTAAAGAGTCATATAAGCATTAATCTTATCCTGCTCCATACCCTTTGCCCAGAATCTCTCACGGCTTCTTCTTACATACCAGTTAGAAAGCTCATCTACAAAATCATCAAGGGCTCTGGCTGTCTCTGTAATCTTGTATTCATTAAGATTAGAGTCAACAGTCTTAACCAGTGTATTTAACTTTGAAAGAATCCATTTATCAATTACTGCAAGCTTGTCATACTCAAGAGTGTACTTAGTTGCATCAAAATCATCAATGTTAGCATAAAGCACAAAGAATGCATATGTGTTCCAGAATGTACCCATAAACTTTCTCTGACCTTCCGCTACCCACTCGTCCTTAAATCTGTTAGGAACCCAAGGAGCAGAGTTCTCGTAGAAATACCAGCGGATGGCATCTGCGCCATGCTTTGCAAGTGCATCAAACGGATCAACTGCATTTCCTTTAGATTTACTCATCTTCTGTCCGTCAGCATCCTGAACATGTCCTAAAACGATAACATTTTCATATGGAGCCTTATTAAACAGCAATGTTGAAATGGCAAGAAGTGAGTAGAACCAGCCTCTTGTCTGATCAACAGCCTCTGAAATGAACTTTGCAGGGAACTGCTGCTCAAATACTTCTTTATTCTCAAATGGATAATGATGCTGTGCAAATGGCATTGAACCTGAGTCGAACCAGCAGTCGATAACCTCAGGCACTCTCTTCATCTTACCCTGACATTTAGGACATTTACATGTAACTGCATCAATATATGGTCTGTGAAGCTCAATATCATCAGGACAGTTATCAGAATTAGCCTTTAATTCCTCCTTGCTTCCAATTGAAAGCATCTCTCCACAGTCATCACAAACCCAGATATTAAGAGGAGTTCCCCAGTATCTGTTACGTGAAATTCCCCAATCCTGTACATTTTCAAGCCATGCACCAAAACGTCCGGTACCGATTGTCTCCGGAATCCAGTTAATTGTCTTATTATTAGCGATAAGGTTAGCCTTTACCTCAGGGTCGCTCATCTTGATAAACCATGATTCTCTTGCATAGTAAAGAAGAGGTGTATCACATCTCCAGCAGTGAGGATACTCATGCTCAACCTTAGGTGCCGAGAAAAGAATTCCTCTGCCGTCAAGCTCCTTAAGAACCTCTGGGTCACAGTTTACTGCTCCTGCCTCTATCTCTTTCTGTGTTGGCTTACAGCGCATTCCTGCAAATGGAGTTTCCGGCTTCATAACACCATTCTCATCTGTCATCTGAACAAATGGTGCATCGTACTTACGGCCTACTCTGGCATCATCCTCACCAAATGCAGGTGCAATATGAACGATACCTGTACCGTCTGACATAGTAACATAATCGTCGCAATATACGAAGAAAGCCTTTTTATGCTGCTTTGCAGTTGCATCTGCCGCACACTGGTAAAGTGGCTCATACTCCTTATACTCAAGGTCCTTTCCTACATAACGCTCAATTATTTCATAGGCAGGTGTTCCCTCCTCGCGCTCAATTCCGCCAAGAACCGAATCAAGAAGTGCCTCTGCTAAGATATATGTGTATCCGTCTGCTGCCTTAACCTTTACATAAGACTCCTCAGGATTAACACAAAGACCAATATTGGAAGCGAGTGTCCATGGAGTTGTTGTCCATGCAAGGAAATATGCATCCTCTCCCACAATCTTGAACCTTACGATAGCTGTACGCTCTTTTAATGTCTTATACCCTTGAGCAACCTCATGTGAAGAAAGAGGTGTACCACATCTTGGGCAGTATGGAACAATCTTAAAGCCCTTATATAAAAGCTTCTTATCCCAGATCTGCTTTAATGCCCACCACTCTGACTCAATAAAGTTGTCGTCATAAGTTACATATGGGTTATCCATATCAGCCCAGAAACCAACAGTAGATGAGAAATCCTCCCACATTCCCTTGTATTTCCAAACACTTTCCTTACAGTGCTTAATAAACGGCTCAAGACCATACTCCTCGATTTGTTCCTTGCCGTCAAGGCCAAGCATTTTCTCAACCTCAAGCTCAACAGGAAGACCGTGTGTGTCCCATCCTGCCTTACGTGGAACCATGTAGCCCTTCATTGTTCTGTATCTTGGAATCATATCCTTGATAACACGTGTAAGCACATGTCCGATGTGTGGCTTACCATTAGCGGTAGGAGGTCCGTCATAAAATGTGTAGGTTTCACAATCCTTACGATTGTCAATACTCTTCTGGAAAATGTTATTGTCCTTCCAGAACTTTTCAACTTCCTTTTCTCTGTCTACGAATTTCATATCCGCAGATACTTTCTCGTAAATCATTCTTTTACTTCCTTTCATATTTAAATCATGGTGCCAAAAGCCCACCTCAAAGAACTGAACCGTACAAAGTGAACAAAAATATATTGTTCAAATGACTTTTGCGCTGTGGAATGCGAACAATATATTTTTGTTCACTTTACCCGTCCAAAATTTTAATTGGGCTTTTGACTCCCAAATCATATGATGTTAGGGTCGAATAGCCCCAACTATGATACCTACGGATTGTTCCGTACTTCGTACTCTCACAATCCTGCAAAACATTCGCATATCGTGGAGCTTACGCCCCACTTTTATGCTCATGCTTTGGCGGGTCCCAAGTTCAAATGCCTTTTCATGCAAGCATGAACGGCATTTTGACCTTTTGACCCTGGTATCATCATATTAAAAACGCCTCCGCCGTAATATACGGTGGAGGCTTGAAATACCAAATAATCCATACATAATTACGACATACCAGCATATGCGTCCCCGGCTTTACGCCTTACGGTGGGATTACCGTCCCTGTCTACTCCAAATTACCCATACTGTCTTTCCCAGTACATCTAATCAGTTTCTACATGGCTGCTCAGAAGTGATATTCAATTACAGTCTACTCGTACCGGCTTCCACCATCCCGGCTCGCTATTACTTTTAACTGCAATCTACTGTCTTCGTCATTGCATTTTTACTAATTCTATATAAAATTATCAATATTGTCAATCATACTTTTGAATGATATTTGTCCAAAACTCTCATAATCAAATCCACAGCCCCATCAATTCCGTAGCTGGCACTGTTAATAGTTATGTCGTAGTTGGCTGCGGTTCCCCACCTTCTTCCGGTATAGAACCTGTAACGCTCCATATGCTTTGCGTCTTCCCTTTCAACATATTTATAAGCCTGCTTCATTGTTATTGTGTCTTTATTTATTTCATAGTGTCTTCGAACTCTCAAATCGAATGGCGCTGTTATGAATATGCTGATATGTGGAATCTTGTTATTAGTTAAAATGGTATCTGCAAATCTTCCAACAACCACGAATGATTCCTTTTTTGCAAGTTCTACAAGGGTCCGGCTTGTATTAAAAAATGAGACATCCTGCCTTGGAAGTCCGTGATATTTCACAAAATCCCTGCACCACTGTGCTGGCGTATGCCTTGTGTTATCTTCAAATAACTCATGCTCAGTATTGCCATTTTCTTCATCCCTGCGTATAAGCTCATTCATAATTGAAACATCGTAATAGCTTATCCTTAGCTTATCTGCAAGCTTAAATCCGATATCAGAGCCTGCACAGCCATAGGCTCTTCCTATGGTAATTATAAGCTTATCATCCTTATCAAACCTGTTTTCAAGATTCGACAGATTAAGAGCGGCAATCTCAGGATCAATAATATCCTCACCATCGTAACTGTATTGCAGTTCTGATGCTTCTTTAAGTATTGCATCATATTTTCTCATGATGTCCTTATGGGCTTCCTTATCATTAATTGTTCTTGCCATGTTACTGATAAGTGCCAGCTCGCTTCTGAGCTTTGCTGCACTCGGTCTTGATGCGAGAAGCTGTGACAATTCATCTATATTTTTTTCACGGGAACCGAGATAAACACGACCAAGGGACGAGCCAAGTATTTCATAAATTTCTGTGTCCAGGTCATATATTCTCGCTGCCAGTTCCCGATATTGTTTCTTTTCTGACATAGCCCCGCCTCCTATAAAAAGAATAACAATGTATCAATCAGAAATACCGGTACCAGATAACACAATGACCAGCCTATGTATCCGAAAAAGCTAGGCATCTTGATACCATTTTCATCAGAAATGGACTTAACCATAAAGTTAGGTGCATTACCTATATA
The DNA here is from genome assembly GCA_051879515.1 of Lachnospira sp. Taxonomy (GTDB): domain Bacteria; phylum Bacillota; class Clostridia; order Lachnospirales; family Lachnospiraceae; genus Lachnospira. Next base: position 18,016 of record JBJEME010000065.1, read on the forward strand.
TGTTACTGCTCCCATGAATACTGCTCCGCAGGAAATAGCTGTAAGCATCTTTGCAGGTACTGTTCCAAGCACTGTATTAACACCTGTGGTAAAGCCCATTGCTCCTGCAGTGGTGAGGAACACAAGATATGTAGGGGTATTATCAAGAAAGCTGGACAAAGCTCCTGTTACCCAGAACATCTCAAATGGTTCCGTAAGTCCCAGTGCAGCTCCTGCGCCCTTAAGAATTATAAGCGCAGGCTGCATTGTGATAAATATTCCTATAAAAAGAACGGCAACCTCTTCAATCGCACCCCAGGTAAAATGGTTTTTCTTTCTTATCTCTGACTTCGTTGTCTTAAATGATAAAAATGCTGCAATAAGAATTATCACAATTTCTATTATTGCAGGCAGCGTGAGTGTTACCTCTCCAAAGATGTGAATCCCAAGAACCTCTCCTGCCGCATTCTTAAATAATGACACCTCCGGAAGAACACCGCTTAAAATAACAGCTGCAATTATCATTACAACAAATATTATGTTGTGAACTCCCTTAAATCTGATAAGCGGTTCATTTTCCTTAATTTCAGGCATATATCCTGCTGCAATATCCCTGCAATATGCTCTTCTGTCAATGTAATAAAAAATAATCAATTCGATTATCATATTTACAAGCAATATCGGAAACAGCCTTAAACTCCAGAAAAACGGCACTCCTCTTGAAAAACCCATAAGAAGCGGCGGGTCTCCGATTGGAGTCAGACTTCCTCCCATATTTGAAACAAGAAAAATAAAAAAAATCATAATATGAGCTTTATTTTTTCTCCAGGAATTCATCTTGATAACCGGTCTTACCATGAGCATAGACGCACCTGTTGTGCCCACTATGCTTGAAAGGAATGTACCTATCGTAAGAAGAATTACATTTACCCTTGGTGAACCAACCAGACTACCCTCAACAGTAATGTTACCGGCTACACAGAATAGTCCGAACAACAACACAATGAAGGTCAGATAATCTCCGATAATACATTCGAGCACGGTTTCTGCTGCACTGCCTACTCCAAACTTTACTGCAAACGGAATGATAAACATCAGCGATAAAAATACCACCACGTATGCCCTGTTTTTCTCCCACCACTCAGGTTTTACAAGTGGAAATACTGCTATACATAATAATAAACACGCAAATGGAATGCACATCCAAATTGGTACTGCTTCTGTCATGATAATGCCTCTCTAACCTTTGTCCGATTTGTATTTTAATTCACTTCTGATTCATTTCTAATAATGTTTTCTGAATTAATTTCTGCACTATGATACACAAATACTATAAATTTAGCAAATGTTTTGCGTTTTCACCAAGGATTTTTATCTTTTCTTCGGAATTTAGCTCCAAATTATTTATTAAATTAACCGTTTCCTTTTGTGAAAGCCAAGGGCTGTCTGTTCCAAACAGTACTCTTTCTGCGCCGTGTTTTTTTACCATGTCACAGAATTTCTTTTCATTAAGAAATGCTGCGTCAGGATTAGCTTTTAAACAAAATGCTGTATCAAGCCATACATTTTCCATGCCAAGAATCGGTTCCACCTCATCCCACATGCCCCATCCTCCCATGTGTGCAAGCACAAGCTTATGTGGAGGAACAGCCTTTATCATTGAGATAATACGCCACACCGCAGCCTCATCACAGCCCGGAAAGCTTATGTCACGACCTGCATGAATAAGCACTGCAAGGTCATTTTCATAGGCACACTCTATCAGCTTTAAATATCTTTTATCATCAATATTACATTTCTGAAAAACCGGATGGAGCTTTATTCCTTTAAATTTCTTTCGTGAAAGGTTGCTTAATATGGTCTTATAATCTGTATTGTCAGGATGAATTCCGGCAAATGATATAAGTCCTGTTTCTTCTGTATGCTGATTTATTTCATATGCAATTGAATTAACTGTACTGCATTGTTCCGGTTTTGTTACCACCGGAAGAATCACTGAGTAATCAATTCCGGCATCCTTCATTGAATTGATAAGTGAATCTTTCCTTCCATCAAGATAATTCGACATTCCTGAACTCTGTGCCAGCTTTCCTACTGCCCTGTCGGCCAGCTCGTCAGGAAATGTGTGGGTATGAAAATCTACAATCATATTAATCCTCATTTCTTAACAATTTATTGCGAAAATGTTCATGCTGAAGTGTTTAAATAAATATATATCAAAATCCCCCTTAGCCAGAGCATAATCTTAATTAATAATCTGTCCAAGGGGGAAAATATTATGCATTAAGCGTTAATTCTCTCATAGCATTCTCCATTTCTGGTTATTTCTGTGTCTCCTGAGCTACAAGCATATCAGCGCCGTACATTTTACGAAGCTTTGGCTTCTCTATCTTTCCTGTAGCATTACGTGGAATTGTTGTAAATATTATTTCTTTTGGACGCTTATATCTTGGAAGATCAAGGCAGAATTTCTCAATATCCTCTGCACTGCATTCCATTCCGTCCTTTACTTCAATAATCGCCGCTGTTTTCTCGCCAAGTCTTCTGTCCGGAAGTCCGATAACAGCAACATCCTTAACTTTATTGTATCTTCTGATGAAATCTTCAATCTGAACGGGGTAAATATTCTCACCACCGCTGACAATAACATCCTTCTTGCGGTCTACAAGATAGTAGAATCCATCCTCATCCTGCATAGCCATATCACCTGTATAGAGCCAGCCGTCCTTTAAGACTTCCTTTGTCGCCTCTTCATTGCGATAATAGCATGTCATGACACCAGGACCCTTGACACAAAGCTCTCCAACTTCACCCTGTTTAACTTCATTATCATGTTCATCCACAATCTTGCATTCCCAGCGATAGCCCGGTACACCAATTGCTCCGACTTTATGTATATTTTCAATACCAAGGTGAACACAGCCCGGTCCTGTAGACTCTGATAAGCCGTAGTTCGTGTCATACTCATGATTTGGAAAATATTCCTTCCACCTCTTTATAAGTGATGGTGGAACAGGCTGAGCCCCAATGTGCATAAGTCTCCACTGTGAGAGTTCAAAATCAGACACCTTGAAATCTCCTCTGTCAAATGCATCAAGAATATCCTGAGCCCATGGCACCAGCAGCCATACTATTGTACAATGCTCTGACGAAATTGCAGAAAGAATCTGCTCAGGCTTAGTACCCTTAAGGAGTACCGCCTTACTTCCTGCCACAAGACTTCCCATCCAGTGAAATTTGGCTCCTGTGTGGTAAAGTGGAGGAATACAAAGGAATGTATCATCTCTTCCTGTCTTATGATGCTTCTGCTCCATTTCCGCTGCCTGTGTGAGACTCTGGTGTTTATGGAGAATCGCCTTAGGAAATCCTGTGGTTCCTGAAGAAAAATAAATTGCTCCAAAATCATCTTCCGTGATTGTTACATCAGGTGCAACGCTTGAGCAGTCAGCGACAAGCTCATGATAGCTCTCCGCGAAGCTTGGACAGTTATCACCTACATAAATAAGCAGTCTTCCCTTTGAAAGTCTTTCTGCATTTACCTCTATTCTTCCAATAAATGCAAATCCAAACACGATAACGTCAACTTCTGCAAGCTCTGCACAATAGAAAATTTCATCTGCATCGTATCTGAAGTTAAATGGAACGGCAATCGCACCGGCCTTTAATACGCCAAAATAGATTGGAAGCCACTCTAAGCAGTTGTACATGATTATTGCAACCTTGTCACCCTTCTTTACACCCCTGCTTATAAGCATATTTGCAAATCTGTTGGCTTTCTCATCAAACACGCTCCATGTAATCTCACGTCTGTATGGAGCATCTTTTGTAGGCTGGATAAGATCATATTCTTTCCAGGTCATTCTTCTTGTTTCTTTTTCATCTGGGTTAAGCTCAACCAAGGCCACCTCATTTGGGTAAAGCCTTGCATTTCGCTCAAGATATTCTGTAACCGGCATGGATATTTCCTCTCTTATATTAAATATGATGTGTCATTCTTACTTAACAGGCACAAGCTCTGTCTTTCCGCCCATATATGGACGGAGTGCCTCTGGAATAAGAACTCTTCCGTCTGCCAAAAGATTATTCTCTAAGAAAGCGATGAGCATTCTTGGTGGTGCAACACATGTATTGTTAAGCGTATGAGCAAAATATTTGTTCTTGTCCGGACCCTGAACACGAATCTTAAGTCTTCTTGCCTGAGCATCTCCAAGATTAGAGCATGAGCCAACCTCAAAGTACTTCTTCTGGCGTGGTGACCATGCCTCAACGTCTATTGACTTAACCTTAAGATCTGCAAGGTCTCCTGAACAACACTCAAGAGTTCTTACCGGAATATCCATTGTTCTGAAGAAATCTACTGTATTCTGCCATAATTTATCGAACCACATAGGGCTGTCCTCCGGCTTACATACAACTATCATTTCCTGCTTCTCAAACTGGTGAATTCTGTAAACACCACGCTCCTCGATACCATGTGCTCCCTTTTCTTTTCTGAAACATGGAGAATAGCTTGTAAGTGTCTTTGGGAGCTCTTCCTCAGGTGTAATTGTATCAATAAATTTACCAATCATTGAATGCTCACTTGTTCCGATAAGATAAAGATCCTCGCCTTCAATCTTATACATCATGGCATCCATCTCATCAAAGCTCATTACACCTGTAACAACGTTACTTCTAATCATGTATGGTGGAATGCAGTAAGTAAAGCCTCTGTCAATCATAAAGTCTCTTGCATAAGAAATAATACCTGAGTGAAGCCTTGCTATATCGCCCATAAGGTAATAGAAGCCGTTTCCTGCAACCTTTCCTGCTGCATCCATGTCTATTCCGTTAAATCGAGCCATTATGTCTGTGTGATATGGTATTTCAAAGTCCGGAACTACAGGCTCACCATATCTTTGAACCTCAACATTTTCACTGTCATCCTTACCAATTGGAACGCTTGGATCAATAATATTTGGAATAGTCATCATAATCTTTGTGACCTTCTCGTTAAGCTCCTGCTCCTTAGCCTCAAGCTCCTTTAACTTATCTGCATCCGCATTTACCTGAGCCTTTACAGCCTCTGCTTCTTCCTTCTTACCCTGCGCCATTAAAGCGCCTATCTGCTTAGAAAGCTTGTTTCTGTTTGCTCTCAATTCATCTGCCTCTGCCTGTGTTGCACGGGCTTTGGCATCAAGCTCAATAACCTCATCTACCAAAGGAAGCTTTCTGTCCTGAAATTTATTTCTTATATTCTGCTTTACTATTTCCGGGTTTTCTCTCACAAATCTTAAATCTAACATAATATATTCCTCACTTAATATTTATAATAATTATTGTAACCAATGCAATTATGCACCTTTTTGTTGTATATTTCCACTAATTATGATAATTTTTAATATTTCTGTCATTCTGCCTGCTACATTTTATCCTTGGATACCAGATCATTGATTTCCTGTCCTAACTCTATATCTCCCATTCCCCCGGCAATCGCCTGGTCAAGGGCTTTTTGTTCATCTGCTCCAAGTTCCAGATAACTCTTTCCGCCTATAATCTCTTTGACATAGGCAAAGCAGCCTGTGTTACTATGCATCACATTTACAAGACAGCCGTTATCGCATTTATCAAGAACACACAGGGCAAAGCTTAATTTTCCCCCCATTTCATGGAAAGCATCATACTTTACTATTCCGATTTTCTGGAATGTACCTTCCAGCTTCTCATAAATGTCTTTAATTGCATTTGTCTGTTTAACTGATGCAGATTTCAGCTTTTTTATATCATCGAGATTTTCTTTAATTAGTTTTTCAATATTTTTCCCATCTGAGCCTTCCATCATTCCATTGTATTTCTTCTTCAAGGATGAGGATTTACAGATTGATACAATGGACAAAATAACTGCAATTAAAGCAACTACCAAAACTGCAGTCATGGCATAAACTGTGTCCACCTTAAACAAGCCATATATATCCAGCATATTTTGTTTCCTTTCGTATATTTAAAATATAGTTTCTATTATGAATTAACATTATCTTAATTGAATATCTGATTAAGAATAATTTAGATTATCATACATAATTTATGTCCGATTTATTCAATCATCTAATTTTCTTAATCATATCATAGATACGTTCAAGCTCAGCCTGAGAGTAATATTCTATTTCTATCTTTCCCGTATTGTTACTCTTGTTTTTGATTACAACCTGTGTACCCATAATATTTTTGAATTTTTGCTCCAAATCACGGTAAACAAAGTCATTCTCCGGCTTTTTTTCAACCCTTTCAGGCTTGTCCAGATTCTTCATGAGTTTTTCAACGTCTCTGACGCTTAATTTCTCATCAAAAATCTTTTGAGCAATCATATATTGCTTATCCTTGTCTTCAATCATAATAATTGCCCTGGCATGACCACTACTAATCTTACCTTCCATAACCATATCCTGGACTCTTTTATCTAATTTCAGAAGACGGAGAGAGTTGGTAATTGCGGTTCTTGATTTAGACACTTTTTCAGCGACCTCATCCTGTTTAAGTCTGTAATCTTTTATCAGTCTCTGATATGCCTGTGCCTCCTCTATTGGATTTAAATCTTCTCTCTGAATATTCTCAATAAGAGCAATCTCCATAACTTCCTGCGATGAGTAGTCCTTTATTATAACAGGAACTTCTTTTATTCCTGCCAGCTTAGCAGCTCTCCACCTGCGCTCACCAGCTATTATTTCATAATAATTGTCTTTTTTCTGTACCAGCAGTGGCTGTAATACACCATACTGCTTAATTGACTCTGACAACTCAATAAGCGCATCCTCATCAAATGCTTTTCTAGGCTGGTCTTTGTTAGGTTCAATTAAAGATAATTTAATCTTTGTATCTGCGGGTACCTCTTTAATCACTTCTTTCACTACCTCTTTAACTACTTCTTTTACCTTTGGCTGTTCTTTGTCTTCATCTTCAGGAATAAGTGCGTTTATTCCTCTTCCCAAGCCTTTCCCAAGTCCTTTCCCAAGCCCTTTATTTGAACTTACCACGCCACTTTTAGCGGCAGTTTTTGCAGTACTTTTGCTATTGTCATTTTTAGCAGAAGCTGTAGCCGTTTTCTTTGTCGCCATCTTTTCCTCCTGATTATCTTTTTCTTGTAATAATTCTTTGTTATTTACTTTTATTTCTTTTGTATTGTTATTATATTATAAGTATTATCCAGTGTTCTTTAATAACCAGTTTCTCGTAATCATTCTCTGCTCATAACTTCATCAGCAAGCAGTCTGTAACTCTCTGCACCTGTTGATTTTGGATCATAAAGATTGATTGGCAAGCCGTGACTTGGTGCCTCAGCAAGTCTTATGTTTCTAGGAATAATAGTCTTATAAATATTTTGCTTTAAATTATCCTTTACATTTTCAACTACCTGCAAAGACAAATTTGTTCTTGAATCATACATGGTAAATACAACACCCTCTAATTCCAGTTCGGGATTTAACTTCTTTTTTACAAGATTAATTGTATGAATCAACTGTGTTAATCCTTCCAGTGCATAATATTCACACTGAATTGGTACAAGTACAGTATTAGCTGCAGTCATTGCATTAACAGTTAACATGCTCAATGATGGTGGACAATCCAGTATGACATAATCATAATTATCTCTCACCGAGTCAATAGCCCTCTTAAGTATATATTCTCTCTCTTCTACATCTATAAGGTCGATTTCCGCTCCTGCAAGATTAACATTAGAAGGTAGAACATCCAGATTATCAAACACATTTTTTAATATAGCATCATCAATATCAGTTTCCTGCAAGAGCACCTCATATATCGTATTGTCGATCTCATCTTTAGATACACCGAATCCGCTAGTTGTGTTTCCCTGAGGATCTATATCTATTATCAGCACTCTCTGTCCGGCTTCAGCCAGGCATGCTGCAAGATTTATTGCCGTTGTTGTTTTTCCAACTCCGCCCTTTTGGTTGGCAATTGCAATTATTCTTCCCATCTCTGTTTTTATTATTCCTTTCCACTGTGTTTCACGTGAAACAAAACACAATAAACCTTATTTTCTATTTTAGCGTTTGCAGTTCAACCAGACAAATATATTAATCATTTTAGTTCGTTCAAAACAACGCAGCTTGTGTTATGATAACACCCTTTAGACTATACCTCAAAAATAAGTCGATAATTTTGACCAGCTATTTAAGAAACGCTATATTTGAATTGTATCACATAATAAAAATAGTTTCCACAAAAAAATGTTACACGTGAAACATTTTTATAATTATAAAGATGATACTAGGAATAAATATATTTCAAGTATGATCCTGATAATTCTTCTGTGCTTCGTACTTCACCAATTCTATATGATGATACCAGGGTCAAAAGGTCTGAACCTACATGAGCTTGCTCATATGTGGATGAACGAACTTGGAACACGCCAAAATATGAGCATAAAAGTGTGGCGTAAGCACCACGATATGCGAATATTTTGCAGGATTGTGGGAGTACGAAGTACGGAACAATCCGTAGGTATCACAGTTAAGGGATATTCGACCCTGACATCATATGATATATTTGCATATCGAAAATACACGTCCATTATTAAAGCTCATTTTTAATAAATCCCAAGGTCATTTATCCGTATAAATAATACAGAATTTCATTATGAATAATTTCATAAAAAACATTTCATTAATCATTGTTTCATGTGAAACATTTACAGTAAGGCGAACAAGTCCGATTTACGGTTACTAAATTCCTCAATCCTTAAGACACTTACTCCGCTTTGAGAGCCAAACACATTCTGCTTTAGCTAAATTTCTTTTTGTTCGAGTGCTCATCCTAAGTGGAGTGTTTTTAATACAATAGATGAGTTCGTAGAACTTTCCTATTGTATTAAAATGTTTAATGTGAAACATCTCCAGAAATGAAACAAACATTTAAAATAACACATCGCAATTACAAACCATATTTTGTTTCATGTGAAACATACAAATAAATAAGAAAGTTTTGATAAAAGCACAAAAAGCAAAAATCCTGTTTCACGTTTCACGTGAAACAGGAAATATTCATCTGACATTTATTATATTATTCTTAATTGCAAATACCGCAGCCTGTGTTCTATCAGACACACCAATTTTCTTAAACAAATTGGAAACATGATTTTTAACTGTTCTTTCACTAATGTTTAAATTTGCAGCAATTTCTTTATTTAAAGCACCTGAAGCAATCATTTTCAAAATTTCAAATTCTCTCTTAGTTAATTCATGAAGCTTATCGAAAGCAACATCTCTTTCGGCAAGACTGGAATTTAAAAAAGGAAGAAGTGTTGGTTCGATATATGTATCTCCATGATAGACAGTCAAAATAGCATTCTTTAATGTTTCAAAATCAGAATCCTTTAATATATATCCATCACAACCAATATCAAGAGCTTTCACAAGATAGTCAATTTCATTATGAATTGTAAGGATAATAACCTTACTTATCATCTTCTGTTGTTTCATTATATTAAGGACTTGCAATCCATCGAGATTGGGCATATTAATGTCAAGCAAAACTATATCGGGTTTAAGTTTATTCGCAAAATCAAGGCACTCAAATCCATCGCCACACTCGCCAACAATCTCGAATTCATTATCTAATTCTAACAACTGCCTAAGTCCCTCTCTTACCATTTTATGATCATCAGAAAGCAATATACTAACAGCCATAAAACATTCCTCCTTAATATGGTATTACTATGTCATACGAAGAACCCTCTACATTAAAATAACTAATGCTACCATTTAACAACGCAACTCTTTCCTTAAGCATACGAATTCCATATTTCTTATTATCACGTTTATGATCAGAATCCTCAAAATCAAATCCCGTACCGTCATCGAAAAAATTTAAAACAAGATTATTCTTATTCAACAATAAAGAAACTCTAATTGTAGAACAACCTGAATGCTTTTCAGAATTACTCGACAACTCACGGATAATTCTAAAAACAGTCATCTGTATTGCCTGAGGAATAATCGAATAATCATCTATTGATGTATCAAAATTATATTCATAATTTATGTCAGAATTTGAATTCAAATGTTCACACAAATCAATAAAAGTTGCCTTAAAGCCAAGATCTTCCAAAATCATTGGTCGCAAATCATAGATTATATTTCTCAATTCCTCAACACATTGTTTCAAATTGCTTTTTGTATAATTCAATTCAAATTTTGCTCTTTGCAAATCATTATCCACTAGTCTGGAAATAAATTCCTGTTTATGTATTAATGCTGTTAAATCCTGAACTACTGAATCGTGAATATCCCTGGCTATTCTCGCTCTGTCAAGTTCACATAAATTAATAACATTAACAGGATTAGAGTTATCATAAAAAATATTCTCAGACAGATTATCTGAACAGCAAGATTCAACTGAAGAATTCATTTTTTCATCTGAATCAATTATATCATTTAAATTAGAAATAATCATATCAATTTCTGATAATCTTGATTCAATATTTTCAATATCAGTACTGAGAAGAGCAATATTGTTATTTAAAACATTATCTGTAGATTCCTGCGAATCAACATAATTTCCAGAATGAAATACATCACCTGTATGATCTGCCTTTTTTTCTAATGAACTTATTTTCTTTTTAATTGTGCTAATTTCAAAAGAAATTGCACGTTTATTCTCTAATAAAGAGTTTCTTTCAATTTTGTACTTTTCTAATTCATTTTTTACATAAATAAAAGATTTAAAATCATTCATATCCACCACTCACAATTTAACAAGGATATATTTATTGTTACTTTTAATAAATAATGTTTATTATAGCTATATTACAGATGATAATTATAAATAACCATAAACTAATTTTGTTAATTATAATAATCTCATACAATAAATCTCATAAAAAGAATATAAATCACCAAAATAATACATTATTTTCGTCTATAAATAAAGACCTTTTTATTATTATAATTGTTTACGATTGCCAGTTTTATAAAATTAGACTATAATAGTGTTATATTTAAAAGGGAGTGAAAATAACTAATATACCTATATATCGGATTGGAGAATGCATTTATGAATAAATGGCAAAAAATAGGACTTACAACAGGAATGGCAGCGGCTGTAACAGGTACAGCCCATGTAGCCAATAATTTAATATTTAAATCTGCTACTAAAAACAACTACTGCGGCAGACGTCTTAGACAGACATATCAGTGGAAGTTTGGCGACATAGCATATACAGTATATGGATCAGGAACTCCACTTCTTTTAGTTCATGATTTAAATTCATACAGTTCATTATATGAATGGGAAAATGTTCTCAAGAAATTTGCCAAAAACCACACGGTTTATGCTTTGGATCTGCTTGGTTGTGGACAGTCAGATAAGCCTAACATAACATACACCACTTATATGTATACACAGCTGCTTAACGATTTCGTTATTAATATTATACGTAAGAAAACAGATGTTATAGCCACAGGCAATTCAGCTCCAATGGTGATAATGGCTGCATATAACAACAGCATTTTATTTGACAGAGTAATTCTTGTTAGTCCTCAGTCAATAAAAAATGCTCTTGTAATTCCTGATAAAAAAAGTAATATCAGAAGACTTATGCTTAGCTGTCCTGTTTTTGGAACATCTCTTTACAATATTTTCATGCGTAAATCAAGTATTGCAAAGATTATAGGTGACTCATTCGCAGGGAAAAAGATTCCTACCGACATTATTAACACTTATTATGAGTGTGCCCACTTAACCGGGTCAGCTGCCAAATATTTATTTACCAGCACAGAATGTCATTATACAACCGCCTCTATAAGTAAGGCTCTTTCTGAATTAGACTTAAGTATATTTATAATTCAGGGAATGAAAGCATCCTCTGATGCTATATCCGAATACATTTCAGTGAATCCTGCTATTGAGGTATATAAAATTCAGGATGCCAAGAAGCTGCCTCAGGTTGAGCAACCGGCTGAATTTATCCGTCAGGCAGAAATATTCCTGAATTAGTGATTATACGTACTATATAAAATAACCGGCTGTCTCTGCATGTGAAAGGGATAACCGGTTATTGTTCCTTAAACCAAAGGTTCCTTTGATGGTAAACCCGCTTTTCTAGGATACTTAGACGGACAATTTTTTTCCTTCTTTACATAAACCAGGGATCTTTCAATATCTGAACCCGGAAGCCTGAATTTATATACCAGTTCAATCTTTCCGCCAAGCAGCTTAACTGCATTTCTGGCATTATAAACCTCCTCATCAATATCACCTGATTTGTATGCTACAAAATATCCACCAACCTTTACGAATGGAAGATTGTATTCCACAAGGGTAGACAAATTAGCAACAGCTCTGGAAACACTGATATCGAAATGCTCTCGCAAAAGCTTGTTTTTCCCACCATCCTCTGCCCTGCTATGAACAGTATTAATGTCCGATAAATTCAATCGTGTGATTACTTCATTTAAAAAATTCAATCTTTTATTGAGTGAATCAAGTAATGTCACCTTTATTTCAGGATAAGCAATTTTTATTGGAAGTCCCGGAAATCCTGCTCCTGTTCCCACATCAATCAATGTAAGATTATTCCTATCAAAAAATGATTTAATTTCTCTTATTACATTTATATTGTCATTCTCATCATCACTAAATGTAGCCAGACCGGCATATTGATGAACAGGCAGTTTCAGAACCAGACTATCCACAAAATGTTTCAATAAAACCTCGCTATATTCAGTGATTCCAGTCAGGTTCATAAATTCATTCCATTCAACGAGAGTTTCATAATATTTATCAAACTGCTCATACTGCTTATCACTTAACTCAACGCCTATTTTATTAAGATTGTCAACAAATGTGCCATCTGCCATATATATAACACTCCCTTAATTATTCTTTCTTCTTCCATACTGTTCAAGGAAAATAAGCAGAACAGAAATATCTGCCGGTGATACACCTGATATTCTGGATGCCTGTCCTATTGAACGAGGGCGGAATTTATCGAGCTTCTGCATAGCCTCTTTACGTAATCCACTTATTTCCATATAATCAAGTGACTCTGGTATAAGCTTATTTTCCAGCTTTTTAAAATGCTCAACCTGACGCATCTGTCTGTCAATATATCCTTCATACTTCAAATGTATGTTAACCTGCTCTTTAACATCCTCCGGCAATTCCGGTCTGTGTTTATCAATCGGCTCCAATATCTGATATGTAAGCTCAGGTCTTTTGACAAGCTCCGCAAGAGTTGCGCCCGTTGTCAGGGGAGTACTTCCATTTTCTTCTAAAATCTTCTGAACAGCTTCACCCGTACCAATATTTAACGCCTTTACACGCTCTATTTCCTGTTCAATAAGCGAAATCTTATTATTTAGCCTGTTCATCCTCTCCTCACTTATTAAACCAACCTTATAACCATATTTTGTAAGACGGATATCTGCATTATCCTGACGAAGTATAAGTCTGTATTCTGCTCTGCTCGTCATCATTCTGTATGGTTCAAATGATTCCTTAGTAACAAGATCATCTATTAAAACACCAATGTAACTTTCAGAACGGTCAAGAATAAGTGGATTCTCACCTTTTACATATAAAGCAGCATTTATACCTGCGATTATTCCCTGTGCAGCTGCCTCCTCATAACCTGAACTTCCATTAAACTGACCTCCGGCAAACAGACCCTTAATTTTCTTAAATTCTAGAGAGGATTTTAACTGTATTGCGCTGATGCAGTCATATTCGATTGCATAAGCATTTCTTACTATCCTTACATTTTCAAGACCGGGAACTGAACGGTACATGGCATACTGGACATCTTCAGGCATGGAACTGCTCATTCCACCTAAATACATCTCATTAGTGTATAAGCCCTCCGGTTCGATAAATACCTGATGTCTGTCTTTATCAGCAAATCTTACAACTTTATCTTCAATAGAAGGGCAGTATCTTGGACCTGTTCCGTGAATATCTCCTGAAAATAATGGTGAACGATCAATATTTTCCCTGATTATTCTGTGGGTTTCTTCATTGGTGTATGTGAGCCAGCATGAAACCTGCTCTTTCTGTACAGATTCAGGATCTGTTTCAAATGAAAATGGAACTACCCTCTCATCACCAAACTGTTCTGTCATTTTACTAAAATCGATTGTTCTCTTGTCAACTCTTGCAGGAGTACCTGTCTTAAATCTTCTTACCTCAATTCCATTATCTATAAGACTCTGGGTAAGATGATTTGCAGCCTGCAGCCCATTAGGTCCTGTATAATAACTTACATCTCCATGAATACATCTGGCATTAAGATAAACACCCGTACACAAAACAACAGCTTTCGCAAAATATTCTGCTCCTGAAACAGTTTTAACTCCTGCAATTACGCCATCGTTTACAATTATCTCTGAAACCTCAGCCTGACGTATATGCAAATGTTCTGTGTTTTCTAACACATTTCTCATTCTTCTGCTGTAATCCTGTTTATCAGCCTGCGCACGAAGTGAATGGACTGCAGGACCCTTTGATGCATTCAGCATTTTAGACTGAATAAATGTAGCATCAATATTTTTTCCCATTTCACCACCTAGTGCGTCTACTTCCCGCACGAGATGTCCCTTTGAACTTCCACCAATATTGGGATTGCAGGGCATCATTGCTATACTGTCAACGCTCACAGTAAAAATAATTGTCTCAAGCCCCATTCTGGCACTTGCCAAAGCAGCCTCGCATCCGGCATGTCCCGCTCCTACAACAACCACATCATATTGTTCCTTAACATTTGAAGTACTCATACTTATCCTTCCTCTACTTTCCCATGCAGAATTTCTCGAAAATCCTGTCAGCAAGGTCATCTTCAACTTCCTCGCCAATAATTAATCCAAGCCTGGTATATGCATTCATTAAATCAATTGTAAGAAAATCTTCTGTCAATCCATTAGCTATACTGTCATTGACAAGCATAAGGCTTTCCTTTGCTTCATTTAATAAGCTTTTATGCCTTGCGCTTGTAATGTAAACCTCGTCATTTACTTTAATTTCTCCGCCAAAGAACATATCTCTGATAGTATTTTCAAGCTCATCAATGCCCAAATCATGCTTTGCAGAAATAGACAAAATCTTACAGTCAAGTTTTTTAATAATATCTTCCTTTGATACAACCTGGGCTAAATCTGATTTATTAAGAAGCACTAATACTTTTTTGTCCTTAATTAATTCCATTATCTCATAATCATTATTATCTAACGGTCGGGATGAATCTATTACAAATATTATTAAATCTGCCTCTGCAGCTATCTTCTTAGCTTTATCAACTCCTATGCTTTCAACATAATCATCTGTCTGTCTTATTCCCGCAGTATCAATCAAATTTAAAGTAATGCCTGACAGATTAATCTGTTCCTCCAAAACATCTCGCGTTGTACCTTCAATATCGGTTACAATTGCTCTTTCTTCTCTTGCAAGTGCATTGAGAAGACTTGACTTTCCTGCATTAGTTTTCCCCAATATAACTGTACTGATTCCATCATGCATAATACGGCCATTTTCGCAAGTTTTCAACAAATTATTGATGTTTTCAACATAGTTATCCACAAACTTTTCAAGTTTATCAACATACGAATCCAAATCAAAATGTTCCGGATCATCAAGTGCAGCCTCAATATATGCCACATTATTTAATATATTATCCCTTATTTCTTTAACCTTGCCTGACAACTTTCCGTTCAGATGATTAACAGAAGCTTTTAATGCATACTCATTTTTAGCATTTATAATATCAATAACTGCTTCAGCCTGGGATAAATCAATTCTTCCATTAAGAAAAGCTCTCTTTGTGAACTCTCCAGGCTCCGCTAACCTTGCACCTGCCCTTAAAACTGCATCAAGAACTTTCTTTGTCACCAATATACCACCATGACAGTCTATCTCAACAACATCTTCTCTTGTGTATGTATTAGGTGCTTTCATCACAATAACTAAGGCCTCGTCTATTTGTTCATCATTATCCACAATTATACCGTAATGTACAGTATGTGTTTTTACCGAAGAAAGTTTCATGGGATTATTTATATTTTTAGATTGAAAAACTTTATCCGCAACGGCAATTGCATCACTTCCGCTGATTCTTACAATACTGATTCCACCGGCAGAGACAGTGCCTGTTGATATTGCAGCAATTGTTTCTTCCATACTAATCTCCATTTCCGCAAAATTTATTTACTTTCCTATTGTACAAAAAAGACTACCGTGTCTATATTACCACAGTAGTCTGAAAAAAAATACTATTCTTTTCAAATGCATTGATTATCTGTTATTGTATTTATCCTTGTATGAGCTGTTGCCAGCTTTTTCCCTATCAAGATACACTACAACATGTCTGAATGGTTCCTCACCCTCACTGCGTGTTGAAACGAATTTATCATTTTGAAGTGCTGAATGAATTATTCTTCTCTCATAAGGATTCATTGGCTCAAGGGAAACTGAACGTCTGCTTCTCTTAACCTTATAAGCAATGTTCTTTGCAAGAGACTCAAGTGTTTCTTTTCTTCTGTCTCTATAATTCTCTGTATCAACCTTAATACGAACATATTTGTCCTTACCCTTATTTAATACAAGGCTTGTAAGATACTGAATAGAATCAAGAGTCTGTCCTCTTTTACCAATCAAAACACCCATTCCTTCTCCGGAAAGATCTACATTGACACATTCTTCCTCGTCATCAAATGTAACCTTAATATCAACATTCATATCCATGGCACCGAACATGTCATTAAGGAAGTTCTTAATT
The DNA here is from genome assembly GCA_051879515.1 of Lachnospira sp. GTDB lineage: Bacteria > Bacillota > Clostridia > Lachnospirales > Lachnospiraceae > Lachnospira. The sequence continues at coordinate 34,754 of JBJEME010000065.1, forward strand.
CTTGACTCAATTTCCTCATGAGAAAGAACTGTCTTAGCTTCCTTTTCCTCTGCCTCAACAGTTTTAGTTTCCTTAACTTCTTCAACTGCTGTTGCAACTACTGTTTCAACAAACTTCTTTTCTGCCTTTTTAGCAGCTTTAAATTCTTCTTTTTCTTCCTTCTTAGCTGCTTTTTTCTCTTGTTTAACTTCTTTCTTAACCTCAGCCTTTACCTCAGTCTTTACTTCAGCAGCCTTTTCCACTTCAGCATCTTCCTTTTTCCAAGCCTTAATTTTTGCAGGCTTATTAAACATACCAAAAAGACCTGAGCTGCCTTTTTCAATTACCTCATAATCAATACTGTCACTTGAAGCTTCTAACTTCAGACAAGCATTTGTAACGGCCTCGTCCAATGTTTTACCTGTAATTTCAATATATTCCATGATTATTACCTCATATTCTAAAATTACTTTCTCTTCTCATTTTTTTTGTTATACTCACTTACAAGATTTACCTTTGAAGCAAGACTGCCTGACTTAGAAGAGCTGCCGGATTTTTTAGATTTACCTTCTTCTACACTCTTGTAGTATTCTTCCTTCAATTCCTGAACCTTTTTATCATTAGCTTCTTTCATTTCCATGAGAGATTTAGTTCTCTTCTCATTCTTTTCTCTGAGATTTTCCTGCTTTGTCTTAATGTTTTTCGTTGTAGCAGTTGCATTTCTAGAGATTGTTTCAGCCGGAAGACCTTTCTTTGCACGCTTTTTGTTACGTTTTTCAACATTCTTTTCAATAATTTTATCCGTACCAATCTTATCAAAATAAAAATTAATACAAATATACATTATTGTCTGAATAAGTGCAGTGGCAATCCAGTACATACCAAGACCTGCCGGAACTGATATAGCAATAAATGCTGACATTAATGGCATTACAAGAGTCATCATTTTCATTGAAGCTGCTGCCGGATTATCCTCATCTATTGTCTGGCCTGACTGTGAAACCTTAACACTGATAAACTGTGTCAGACCTGCAAGAATTGGAATAAGAATTGGCAATGCAAATACAAATCCAGGCTCCTGAGACATGTTGATTGTCAGGAAAGTATTCATATCAGTGATTTTTGTATAGCTTTCAGCAATTATATCACAACTTGGAAAACTACTTATAAGAGAATCCCATTGCGATTCTGAAAATGCATTTAATGTTGTAATAGCTACATCCTGATTGGTCCAGTCTACATTTGAACCATTAATTTCATTTAGAATATCTGTATATCCTTCAACCTGAGTTATCTGATTCAAAATATTTACAAATAGAACCTTAATATGGGAAATATACAAAGGTATATTTCTGAACACCTGATAAAGTGCTAACAAAATAGGAAACTGAATTAACAGCTGTACACAACTTCCGAACTGTGAAACACCATACTTTTCATATACAGCTCTTGTTTCCATCTGCATTTTTGTTGCAATATCAGGGTCACTTGTTTTTCCTTTATACTTTTCCTGAATAGCTTTTACTTCCGGTCCGATTACTGATTGAAGCTTTGACATTTTCTGCTGCGAGATAGATAAAGGCAGCATAAGAAGCTTAACAATCAGAGTAAATAAAACAATAGCAATGGCTACATTACCAAGACCGATATTATCAAGCCCTATAAACAGCCAGTCCATAATCTTACCAAGAATAGCGGCTATTGGCGCAAACAAATTATCCAAAATGTTACCTCCATGCTTAGACGTTTAAATTAATTCATTAGTCAATTATCTTCTGTTTTTCCATTTGTGTAACCACCTGTATTTTCCAACAGGAACAGGGTCAAATCCCCCTTTTGTAAATGGATTACATCTAAGTATTCTTTTAAATCCCAACCATCCACCTAATATAACTCCATACATTTCTATTGCTTCCATTGTATACTGTGAACATGTAGGTATATACCCGCACATTTTTGCTCCCTTATAAGGAGATATTGCAAGCTGATAAAATCTTATTAACTTTAAAACAATTATCTTTCCTATATTCTTCACAATAACTCCGTTAAAATGTAAATATTCATATAAAAACATATAATTATTCACTGATAATATCGTTAATATATAAATGATGAAGCTTTAATAAATGAATCATTGATTTTTCAGTTTCAAAAAAACCCTTTTCCTTAAGATTAGCCCTGGCAACAATCACATAATCATAACCATCGGGTATATGATTCGTATTCAGCCTGAAGCTTTCACGAATCAGTCTGGCTAATCTGTGTCGGACAATGCTATTCCCGACTTTTTTACTCACAGATACACCGAGTCTTTTTGTATCCGTTCCATTCTCTGCTACATACATAACAAGTTCCCTGTTTCCATAAGAAACCTTTTTGTCATATACACGCTTAAAATCCTGATTACTTTTTAATGTTTCAAAATCAATATACTTCATAAATCACCTAACTCATAGACAGTTATAATAGAAAAAAAGCAGATGAGAAAAGAACCCATCTGCTTATTATTAAAAATGAAAGAATTAAGCAGAAAGTCTCTTTCTACCCTTTGCTCTTCTTGCTGCTAAAACTTTTCTTCCACCTGCAGAACTCATTCTTGCTCTGAATCCATGAACCTTAGATCTCTGTCTATTCTTTGGCTGAAATGTCATCTTCATACTCGTATGCACCTCCTTCTTTACCATACTAGTCTATGGCAGAAATATTTAAACAATAGTATTGTTATTTCAAAACATCACGTTCAATTATATTAGTATAAAAACCACAAGTCAAGTAAAAATCTACATTTTTTCAATTTTTTTGATTGTTGAAAATTATTAACAAGAAAATTTAAAATGTATTTCTTTTGTTGATAAATTATACCTTTTTTGAGAAATCCACAATACTTTTATAACTAAAAATACTGATAAACAGGACTTTTTATATAGTAATTCACTATTATTAACAAGAGTTATCAACAAAATGTTAATAACTTGTTGATAATTCTTGATAACTATGTTAATTAATCTATTTTTTTACAAAAAAGTCCTATTTATGCCATAATTTTACATTAAATATTATCCACATATCAACTTTTACTATAAAAAGTTATCCACAATAATATTAGTCTATTTCCTTGAAAAATTGTCAATTATGATATATTATATATAAGAAATGTTTTGGCTTTTTATAATTTATTTATTATATAAATGATTTCATGACATTATTACTATTAATAGAATTGAGGTTCGCAATGGAAGAATTAAAAGAAAAATGGGATTTAATCCTTTCAACTTTTAAAAATGAATTTGACATCACTGACGTTTCATTTAAAACATGGATTAAACCAATACAAATCTATTCTGTAGAAGATAATCAGATTACTCTTATAGTTTCTGAACTTCCTATGGGAGTTTCTTATATAGAAAAGAAATATCTTAAAATGTTAACCCTTACAATATGTGAGGTAATGGAAAAAGAATATGATGTAAGACTTATTTCTGATGAAGATAAGAAAACTGAAGAATTAAAAAAACAGGTTGAAGCTTCATCCAACAATGGAAATAATTCTTTGCCAAATCTTAATCCTAACTATACATTTGATACATTTGTAGTTGGTAACAATAATAACCTGGCACATGCAGCATCCCTTGCTGTTGCCGAAACTCCCGGCGGAGTATATAACCCACTTTTTATTTATGGTGGTGTAGGACTTGGTAAGACACATTTGATGCAGGCTATTGCACATTTCATTATTACCAATGATCCTTCAAAGAAAGTACTGTATGTTACATCAGAGACATTTACTAATGAGCTTATTGATTCGGTTAAGAATAACAAGAATAAAGAATTCAGAAATAAATACCGTAATATAGATGTTCTGCTTATTGATGATATACAGTTCATCATCGGTAAGGAATCTACCCAGGAAGAATTCTTCAATACATTTAATGATTTATATATGGTAGGAAAGCAGATTGTAATTTCTTCTGACCGTCCACCTAAGGAAATGGAAACTCTTAATGAACGTATGAGGACAAGATTTGAAAGTGGTCTTCCTGTTGATATTCAGATACCTACATATGAAACGAAAATGGCTATTATTAATAAGAAGGCAGAGGCTCTGGAAATAAATCTTCCTTATGATGTAAAGGATTACGTAGCCACTAATATTAAATCAAGTATCAGGGAACTTGAAGGTGCTTTAAAGAAACTTTCTGCATTTTCAAAGTTGTCACATACGCCGCTTACATTGGAGATGGCAGAGTCAACACTTAAAGATCTTATTTCACCTGACTCTAAAAAAGAAATTACACCTGATTTAATTATTCAGGTTGTTTCTGAACATTTTCATGTTTCCGCTGAAGATATTATATCTACTAAGAGAAATGCTGAAATTGTTTATCCACGACAGATTGTTATGTATATCTGCAGACAGATGACAACAGCACCTCTTCAGGCAATAGGAAAAGCACTGGGCAACAGAGATCATACAACAATTATCCACGGTGCTGATAAAATTTCAAAGGACTTATTAACAAATGAGTCAACCAGAAATACTGTAGATATTATCATTAAAAAGATAAACCCTTCGTGATTTATCAACAGTGATTAACATATTATCAATAAGTTTTACACATTTTTATCAACATTTACACAATTAAATAAATTATGATTTTTTTGTTTTCCACATATCATTATTTATAACCTGTGAATTGAATGTTCCTTTGATGTTAATTTATATGGATAAACTTTAATAATTTTTTATCAATGTTTTTATACACATTTTTCCACCTGATTTTAACATCAGAAACAGTAGGTTTTAACATAGTTATTAATTGTTTAAATCCTCTATTTTTCCTACTTATAGGGATTATAAACATATTAACACTGCCTACTACTACTACTACTGAATTAATTTATATATTTATACAACTTTTTATAATTTTATCTTTGAAAGGAGTTATTAACAAATGAAATTAGTTTTCACAAAAAGTAACTTGAATAAGGCTGTAGGAATTGTAATGAAAGCAGTTCCAACAAGAACAACAATGAATATTCTAGAATGTATACTTATTGATGCTACTACTAATGTAATTAAATTTACCGGTAACGACATGGAGCTTGGAATTGAGACAATAGTTGAGGGAGAGATAATTGAAAAAGGTAAAGTAGCAATTGACGCTAAGATATTATCTGAAATAGTAAGAAAGCTGCCGGATAATGATATTACAATTCAGACTGATGCCAATTATACAACTACAATTACATGTGAAAAGAGTAAATTTAATCTTGCAGGAAAGTCCGGTAATGATTTTTCTTACCTTCCTATTATAGAAAAAGATAAGATGATTACAGTTTCACAGTTTACTCTTAAGGAAACCATAGGTCAGACTATTTTTTCAATATCACCTAATGACAATAACAAGTTGATGACAGGTGAGTTATTCGAGGTAAATAATAACACACTCAAGGTTGTTGCTCTTGATGGTCACAGAATTGCAATCAGAAATGTAACTCTGGAAGGAAGAGCTGATGATGTGAAGGTAGTTATTCCGGGAAAAACTCTTTCAGAGATTAGCAAAATTCTTGCATCAGACGCAGAGAATATGGTAAATATCTATTTCTCATCAAATCATGTTCTGTTTGAGTTTGATGAGACAACTGTGGTTTCAAGGCTTATTGAAGGTGAATATTTCAAGATTAATCAGATGTTATCAAGTGATTATGAAACAAAGGTTGTTATTAACAAGAAAGAATTTACTGATTCAATTGACAGAGCAAATCTTATGATCAGGGAAGGCGACAAAAAGCCTATAATAATTGATATTACAGATGGAAAGTTAGAAATAAATGTTACTTCAGCTATTGGTACATCTAATGAGGATGTTGAAATAGAAAAAGAAGGTAAGGATATTAAGATAGGATTCAATCCTAAGTTCCTTATTGATGCATTGAGGGTTATTGATGATGAGAATGTTAATATCTATCTTGTAAATCCAAAGGCTCCTTGTTTTATAAGGGATAAGGAGGAAAAATATATTTATCTGATTCTTCCTGTAAACTTTGTAGCTTAATATTTCTTTATTAAAAATGATAAAAAGATAAGGAAAAATAAACATGGAAGAAATAGTTATAAGAGACGAATTTATCAAACTTGGACAGGCAATAAAGGCAGCAGGTTTAGTTGAATCCGGTGTTGAGGCAAAGATTGTTATTCAGGATGGTTTAGTAAAGGTGAATGGCAGGGTTGAAACACAGCGTGGAAAAAAACTTGTCGGTGGTGAAATAGTAGAGTTTGATGGTTCAAGCATTAAAATAATTAAAAATAACTAGTATAGCGTTTCTTAAATAATTGAAAAGTAAGTAGGTGCAGTTGTGGTTATTGAATCTGTTGATTTAAAAAATTTCAGAAATTATGAAATTCTAAATATGGAATTTGACCCCCATGTAAATATAATTTACGGAGACAATGCACAAGGTAAAACTAATATTTTGGAATCGTTATATATTTGTTCCACTTCCAAATCACACAGAGGAAGTAAGGATAAAGAAATAATAAGATTCGGAGAAGAAGAATCACATATTAAGCTTAATGTTAATAAAAACAATTCTAATTACAGAATTGATATGCACCTTAAAAATAACAAGCCAAAAGGAATTGCAGTAAATGGAATTCCAATTAAGAAGGCAGTAGAGCTTTTTGGAATAATTAATATTGTTTTTTTCTCGCCTGAAGACCTGAACATCATAAAAAACGGACCTTCTGAAAGAAGAAGATTTGTAGATATGGAGTTAAGCCAGTTGGATAAAATATATCTTAATAATCTTGTTAATTACAACAAAGTATTAGTTCAAAGAAATAAGCTTCTAAAGGATTTATCATTTAATCAGAGAAAAGATGATTATGATACTCTTGATGTCTGGGATATGCAGCTGGTAAGATTTGGAACAGAGATAATAAGGGGACGGGAAAAATTTATAGACAGTATAAATGGTATTATAAAGGATATTCACAGTAAGCTGACCGGAAATGTGGAAAAGCTTGAGGTAGAATATGCCCCTTATGTGGATATATCTGAATTTGAAAAAGAAGTTTATAATTCAAGGGAAAAGGATATAAAATATAAGATGACAAATACAGGTCCTCATAAGGATGATCTTATATTTTATATAAATGGAAAAGAAGTGAGAAAATATGGTTCTCAGGGTCAAAAAAGGACTGCGGCTCTGTCTCTCAAATTATCAGAGATAGAATTAGTAAAATCTATTATTAAAGATACTCCGGTTCTTCTTTTAGATGATGTATTATCTGAACTGGACGCCAATCGTCAGAAATTTCTTCTGGACAGCATAGGAAATATTCAGACAATTGTTACATGCACCGGTATGGAAGAATTTATAAATAATAGAATCAATGTGGATAAGCTATTTAAAGTAACAAGTGGTAAAGTAGAAAAGGAGAATTGATATGTCAGAACAGAATTATGGTGGTGACCAGATACAGGTTTTGGAAGGTCTGGAAGCTGTAAGAAAAAGACCTGGTATGTACATAGGAAGCACATCAGGAAGAGGATTACATCATTTGGTATATGAAATAGTAGATAATGCAGTAGATGAGGCACTTGCAGGATTTTGTGATACCATAAATGTGTTTATAAATAAAGATAATTCTATTACTGTTGTAGATAACGGAAGAGGTGTACCTGTTGATATTAACCACAAAACAGGAAGACCTGCCATTGAGGTTGTATATACAGTTCTTCATGCAGGAGGAAAGTTTGGCGGTGGAGGATATAAGGTATCAGGAGGTCTCCACGGTGTTGGTGCATCTGTTGTTAATGCTTTGTCAAAATGGATGACTGTCCAGGTAAAAAGAGATGGTCATATTTATGAGCAGAGCTACGACAGAGGAAAGATAAGATATGATTTAAAGATAATTGGTGATTGTCCAATAGAAGAAACAGGAACAACTGTTACATTTTTGCCTGATGATGAAATATTCCAGGAAACAACTGTGTTTGAATATGATATTTTAAAACACAGATTGAGAGAAATGGCATTTCTTACAAAGGGAATAAAAATTATTCTTACTGATTTAAGAGAAGGAATTGAACAGGAAAAGGTATTCCATTACGAAGGTGGTATTAAGGAATTCGTTGAATATCTTAATAAGAGTAAGGAACCGTTATATGCTCCAATTATCTACTGTGAAGGTGTGAAGGATAATGTGGCAGTTGAGGTTGCATTCCAGCATAATGACGGTTTCAATGAGGTTTGCGATTCATTTGTTAATAACATTAAGACACCTGAGGGAGGTACTCATCTTGCAGGTTTCAGAAATGCCTTAACTAAGACATTTAATGATTACGCAAGAAAGAATAAGATTCTTAAGGACAATGACCAGGGACTCTCAGGTGATGATATAAGGGAAGGTCTTACTGCAATTGTTTCTGTTAAGATTGAAGACCCACAGTTTGAAGGTCAGACAAAGCAGAAGCTTGGAAATACTATTGCCAGAAGTGCAGTGGACAGCATTGTAAGTGATAAGCTTGAAATTTTCCTTGAGCAGAATCCTGCAATTGCCAAGACAATCTGTGAGAAATCACTTCTTGCCCAGAGAGCAAGAGAGGCAGCAAGAAAAGCAAGGGATTTAACAAGAAGAAAGACTGCTCTTGAAAGTACGTCACTTCCCGGAAAATTAGCTGACTGTTCAGATAAGAATCCTGAAAACTGCGAGATTTATATTGTAGAGGGTGATTCAGCCGGCGGTTCTGCTAAAACTGCAAGAAGCCGTGCAACACAGGCTATTCTTCCATTAAGAGGAAAGATTTTAAATGTTGAGAAAGCAAGATTAGACCATGTTCTTGGCAATGCTGAAATTAAGGCTATGATCACAGCCTTTGGTACAGGAATACATGAAGATTTTGATATAAGCAAGTTAAGGTATCACAAGATTATAATCATGACTGATGCCGATGTTGACGGAGCTCATATTGCTACATTACTTCTTACATTCCTTTACAGATTTATGCCGGAGCTTATAAGACAGGGACATGTTTATCTTGCACAGCCACCTCTTTATAAGATAGAGAAGAATAAGAAGGTATGGTATGCATACAATGACGAGGAATTAAATAAGATTATGCTTGAAATCGGCAGAGACCAGAATAACAGCGTTCAGCGTTACAAGGGTCTTGGTGAGATGGATGCAGAGCAGCTTTGGGAAACAACAATGGATCCTGCAAGAAGAGTACTTCTTCGTGTAGATATGAATGATGATGATGATTCAGAACTTGATGTAACATTTTCTACTCTTATGGGTGACAAGGTTGAGCCAAGAAGAGAATTTATTGAGGCAAATGCTAAATTTGCAAATATGGATATTTAAAAATTAAGTTCAGAAAGGAAAAAAATAAATGGATGAACATATTTTTGATAAAGTTCAAGGCGTAGATATGCAAAAAACCATGGAAAGTTATTATATTGACTATGCCATGTCTGTTATTGCATCAAGAGCGTTGCCTGATGTAAGGGACGGTCTTAAGCCTGTACAGAGAAGAATATTGTACTCTATGGTAGAGCTTCATAATGATCCTGACAAGCCACACAGAAAATGTGCCCGTATTGTCGGTGATACAATGGGTAAATATCATCCACACGGAGATTCTTCTATTTACGAAGCATTGGTTAAACTGGCACAGGATTTCAATACAAGATATCCTCTGGTGGATGGTCATGGAAACTTTGGTTCTGTTGATGGTGACAGTGCAGCTGCTATGCGATATACAGAGGCAAGGCTCTCTAAGATTTCTCAGGAAATGACAAGAGATTTACAGAAGGATACAGTTAATTTTATTCCTAACTTTGATGAGACAGAGAAAGAGCCGACTGTACTTCCTTCAAGATATCCAAACCTTTTATGTAACGGTACTTCAGGTATTGCGGTAGGTATGGCTACCAATATACCTCCTCATAATTTGCGTGAGGTTATAGCAGCAGTTGTCAAAATGATTGACAATAGTGTTGAAGAAGACAGGGAAACAACAGTTGAGGAGCTTCTTGAAATCATAAAGGGACCGGATTTTCCTACCGGCGGTACTATTATTGGAAAGATGGCAATCGAGGAAGCATACAGAACAGGAAGAGCTAAAATAAGAGTACGTGCCGTTACCAATATTGAGCCTATGGCTAATGGAAAGAACAGAATTGTTGTTACTGAGCTTCCATACATGGTTAATAAGGCAAGACTTATCGAGAAAATAGCTGACCTTGTTAGAGATAAGAAGATAGATGGTATTACTGATTTAAGAGATGAGTCTGACAGAGAGGGTATGAGAATTGCCATCGAGTTAAGAAGAGATGTTAATCCTAATATTATTCTTAATCAGTTGTACAAGCATACACAGCTGCAGGATACATTTGGCGTAATTATGCTTGCATTAGTTGATAATCAGCCAAAGGTATTAAATTTACAGGAGATGCTTAAGTATTACCTTCTTCACCAGGAAGAGGTTGTGACAAGAAGAACAAAATATGATCTTAACAAGGCAGAAGAAAGAACTCATATTTTAGAGGGGTTGATGATTGCCCTTGACAATATTGACAGAGTTATTTCTATAATCAGAGGCTCTGCAAATGTTGCTATTGCAAAGGAAAGACTTATCGCTGAATTTGCATTATCAGATGCCCAGGCACAGGCTATTGTAGATATGAGGCTCAGGGCTCTCACAGGTTTGGAGAGGGAAAAGCTTCAGGCTGAGTTGGATGAGCTTCACAAAAAGATAGCAGAGTACAAGGCAATACTTGCTGACAGAAAGCTTCTTCTTGGAGTCATCAGAAAAGAAATATTAGAAATTTCAGATAAATATGGTGATGACAGAAGAACTGCAATAGGCTTCGATGAATTTGACATCACTATGGAAGATATGATACCGGATGAGCCATGTGTAATCGCAAGAACCAATATGGGTTACGTGAAGCGCATGACACCTGATAATTTCAAGAGCCAGCACAGAGGCGGCAAGGGAATTAAAGGTATGCAGACTATTGAAGAAGATTATATTGAAGATTTGTTTATGACAACATCTCATCATGTACTTACATTTTTTACTAATACAGGTCGTGCATATAAGCTGAAAGCGTACGAAATTCCTGAAGCAGGCCGTACATCAAGAGGAACAGCAATTATCAATCTTCTCCAGCTTCAGCCGGGGGAAACAATTACAGCTGTTGTTCCTGTAAAGGTGGATATGTTACAGGATAAAGATTATCTGTTTATGGCTACGAGAAAAGGTATTGTAAAGAAGACACCAGTAAAAGATTTTGCTAATATCAGAAAGTCAGGAATTCAGGCAATTACCCTTCGTGATGATGATGAGCTTATTGAGGTTAAGCTTACAGACGATTCAACAGAAGTGCTTATGGTTACTAAGTTTGGACAGTGCATAAGATTTAAGACAGAGGAAGTCCGTGCAACAGGAAGAAGTGCAATGGGTGTAATCGGAATGAATCTTTTAGACGAAGACGAAGTGGTAGGCATGCAGCTTAATAAACAGGGTGATACAATGCTTATCGTTTCCGAAAATGGTATGGGTAAGAGAACAGATATTGATGAATATGCTGTTCAGCACCGTGGTGGAAAAGGTGTTAAGTGTTACAAGATTACTGAAAAGACAGGTAATGTAATTGGAGCAAAGGCAGTTGATGACAGCAGGGAAATTATGCTTATCACAACAGAAGGAATTATTATTAGACTGGAGTGTACAGATATTTCCAAGCTTGGAAGAATAACATCCGGAGTTAAGCTTATAAATCTTGATGAAGGTGTAAAGGTCGCCACTGTTTCTAAGGTTAGAAAAAAACCAGCCAATGAGGAAGGCACAGATGCGGAAGGATTTGAAGAGGCAGATGAGAATGATGATTCAACAAATGATTCCGCAGAGGAAACCACAGACAATATAACAAATGCTGAAATAGATAATTCAATTGATGAATTATTAAATAGGGCTAAACAGGATAAGGAAAACTAAGGATTACTTAAGTTTATATGATTTACTGCGTCTTTTTAAGGCGCAGTATTTTAAAAGAGGGAATAAGATAATGAAAATATGTCCAAGATGCGGATATGGTGGTAATGCAGATAATGCCGGAATCTGTATGAATTGTAGATTTCAATTTAATTATAATCAGTTTTCACAGTCAAATGGAGGTCAGGCACCACAGGGTATACCAATGCAGGGACAGCCGCCGATGCAGGGAAATTACGGTCCGGGCGGACAGGTAATACCAAATGGGATGCCAATGCAGGGAAATTACGGTCCGGGCGGACAGGTAATACCAAACAGGATGTCAATGCAGGGAAATTACGGTCCGGGCGGGCAGGTAATGCCAAACAGGATGCCAATGCAGGGAAATTACGGTCCGGGAGGACAGATGATACCAAACAGGATGCCAATGCAGGGAAATTACGGTCCGGGCGGGCAGATGATACCAAACGGAAATACGATGCAGGGACAACATGGGAAACCCAGGGTTAAGAAGAAATTATGGCCGCTGATTCTTGGAATTATTCTGGTTATATTTGTGATTATTGGCGGAATTATAATTGTGTTAAATTCATTATAAAGAGGTACTAAACGTATGAGAGAAGTAAATGTATCAGAGATTACTGACAATATAAAAGAAATGTGTATAGAAGCAAATCATTTTCTTTCAGATGATATGAAAACGGTTTTTGAAAAAGCTGTTGATGAGGAGAAATCACCGCTTGGAAAGCAGGTTTTAAATCAGCTTAAGGAAAATCTTGAAATAGCGGGAAATGATATGATTCCAATATGTCAGGATACAGGAATGGCGGTAGTGTTTATCAATATCGGACAGGAAGTTCACCTTGTAGGAGGAGATATTACTGATGCAATAAATGAGGGAGTTCGAAGAGGATACGTTGACGGATTCTTAAGAAAATCTGTTGTGAAGGATCCTATTTACAGGGAAAACACTAAGGATAATACTCCGGCTATTATTCACTTTGGGATAGTACCTGGGGATAAGATAGATATAACTGTTGCTCCTAAAGGATTTGGAAGCGAAAATATGAGCCGCGTATTTATGCTTAAACCGGCAGACGGAATAGAAGGTGTAAAAGACGCCATTCTTACAGCAGTAAAGGATGCCGGTCCTAATGCCTGTCCTCCTATGGTGGTAGGTGTAGGTATTGGAGGAACATTTGAAAAATGTGCATGGATGGCAAAAAAAGCTCTTACGAGAAATCTGAACGAGGAATCACCTATAGAGTATGTTCGTGACTTAGAAAAAGAAATGCTTGAAAAGATTAATAAATTAGGTATTGGTCCGGGGGGACTTGGCGGAGTAAAGACAGCACTTGCTGTAAATATAGAAACATACCCTACACATATTGCAGGACTTCCAGTGGCAATAAACATTTGTTGTCATGTTAACAGACATTCACACAGGGAAATTTAATGGGAGGATAGTTTATGGATAAGTACATAAAAGCACCAATAAGTAACGAGGATGCTAAATCACTTAAGTCAGGAGATTATGTTTATATAACAGGTACAATTTACACAGCCAGGGATGCGGCTCATAAAAGAATGGCGGAAAGTCTGGAAAAGGGTGAGGAACTGCCAATAAACATGGCTAATAACATTATTTATTATATGGGACCATCCCCTGCAAGAGAGGGCAGGCCTATTGGTTCAGCAGGGCCAACTACAGCCAGCCGAATGGACAAATATGCTCCGGAGCTTCTTGACAGAGGATTAAAGGGCATGATTGGAAAGGGTAAGCGGTCTCAGGCAGTTAAGGATGCCATTGTAAGGAATGGATGTGTTTATTTTGCTGCAGTTGGAGGAGCAGGCGCTATTCTTTCAAAATGTATCAAAAAATCAACAGTTATTGCGTATGATGATCTGGGAACAGAGGCCATAAGAGAGCTTGAGGTGGAGAATTTTCCCGTTATTGTAGTAATAGACAGTGAAGGGAATAATCTTTACGAGACTGCCATTCAGGAATACTGTAAAATATGAGCAAGCTCATGTGGGCTTAAGACCTTTTAACCCTGGTATCATGATACCTGCGGATTGTTCCGTACTTCGTACTCCCACAATCCTGCAAAACATTCGCATATCGTGGAGCTTACGCCCCACTTTTATGCTCATGTTTTGGCGGGTTCCAAGGTCATTCACCCACATAAGAGCAAGCTCATGTGGGTTCATACCTTTTAACCCTGGTATCAAATAATTTCATAATTTTGGTATAAAAATAAGAATCCTATATATAATAGTAAAAATATTAAGACAAATAGAACGAAAGAACAAATATGTGTTATCTTTCGTTCTATTTTTTTGCGCCGGAAGAGGTTGGTTAATGAAAACCATGTAGTTATGTATAGGAGGCTGTAATGAAATCATTTATCAGAAAGAAAAAAAAGGGAGCAATATTAAGCATTATTGCGGCAATTATTTTAATTACTGTTTCGGTGACAACAACAATGTTTTCAAAGAACTATGTTGTTAATGCTTCAGATGATAAAGTAAAGCTTTCAAAGAAAGCGACTGCAGTTTCGGAAGAAAAAAATATGTGGGAGATTGAATTAACAATTGATGGAGTAGAAAAAGTAACAACATCTGATATTGTATTTGTAATTGACCGTTCTAACAGTATGGCTGATAACGGCAGATTCGAAAAGACGAAGCAGGCAGCCATTAGTGCAGCAAAGGCATTATTGAGTAATGTAAGCACAAGAGTGGCAGTAGTAACTTATCAAAAGGGTGTGACAACTACAGATTTCTATGACAACAAGAAACAAAATGATATAGAAAAATATATTAACAGTTTAACTTGTTCAGGCACGGATGTAGATGGAGGAACTAATATCCATGCAGGAATTAAGGCAGCAGAAGATATACTGGCAAAATCTACTGCTGACAAAAAGAATATTGTACTTTTGACAGACGGAGAACCGACATTTGCATTTGAAATCAGTGAAATTGACACTACTGATTTGTCATTGTTTACTGTTAGCGATGAATGCCGCATTTATGGAAAATTATATTCAAGACATTCCATTAATGCAAAATTGAAAAATTCGGACATCTACAATATTAAAAAAATTAATTATAATAAAATTGTAGGAAACGGTAGTGACAGCAAATGCAGCTATAC
The DNA here is from genome assembly GCA_051879515.1 of Lachnospira sp. Classification (GTDB taxonomy): domain Bacteria; phylum Bacillota; class Clostridia; order Lachnospirales; family Lachnospiraceae; genus Lachnospira. The sequence continues at coordinate 49,901 of JBJEME010000065.1, forward strand.
AGTGGATTCTATTTTATATTCTGCATGTTCCCATGGGGAAACGGAAAACATAGGAGGATTATTAAGGCAAGAGGGCTTTAAAATATCAAACGCAGTTATAAACGCTACAAAATATGAGGCGGATGTTGCAAAACAGAGCGGAATAAATATATATGGAATAACTCTCGGTGAAATGTCTGATGCAGGAAAAAAAGTAATCAGCGAAATTGTAAATGATAAAAACTATATGATTTCGGCAAGTGATGAGAATATTTCAGAAATATACAATAATATTGCTGGAAGTATCATTTATTCAGCATCAAAATCACGTGTAATTGATCCTATGGGTGAGAATTTTGTTTTAATTAAAGATTCAGTAAAAGTATCTCAGGGCTCATTTTCTATAAATAAAAGTGGGGATACTATTACCTGGAATGTAGGAAATATGACAGCAAATACTACTGCAAGGATGACTTATAAGATAACAGTTGATGAGGAAAAATTACCTGAATTAGATGAAAATACACCATATGACACTAATAAAACAACAACATTTTACTATACAGATGATGAAGAAAAAGAGACCAGTAAGGATTTCCCAATTCCAAAGGTATATATAGATAAGCCGGAGGAGGAAACATGCACAGAAGAGCCGACAACAGAGGAAGAGCCGACAACAGAGGAAGAGCCGACAACAGAGGAAGAGCCGACAACGGAAGAAGAGCCGACAACAGAGGAAGAGCCGACAACAGAGGAAGAGCCGACAACAGAAGAGGAGACCACAACGGAGGAAGAGCCGACAACAGAAGAGGAGACCACAACGGAGGAAGAGCCGACAACAGAGGAAGAGACCACAACAGAAGAGGAGCCTACAACAAAAGAGGAGACCACAACAGAGGAGGAGCCGACAACGGAGGAAGAGCCAACAACAGAGGAAGAGACCACAACGGAGGAAGAATCATGTACAGAGGAGATCACAACTGAGGAAAACGTACAGACAGGAGATAATAAAGCGCTAATGTTATATTTAATTATGGCAGCAGCATCATTTTTATTGACATCAGCAATAATTATTTTAGGTAAAAAGAAAAATGATTATTTTGAAAAATAATAATTATACTTGACTATGAGAAAAGACTTTTATAAAATTTTTTTGTAACAAATAATTACTGACAGATAATAGAGGAGAAAGAAATGGATAATTATTCACAGAATTCATATGACAATAATTCATATGGAAATCAGAGTAGTAATGAACCAAATAATAATGTTAATACTAATGACAGATATACTGATCCAGGCATACAGAATACAGGGTATGTATATCCGGACAATAGTATTCAGAACACAGGGAATGCTGTAGATAACGTTAATGCTAACTATAATGGTTATTATAATAACGGATACAACTATCAGGATAACAGTACTCAGAATTCGGGCTATGGTTATACTGACAGTGTAGGACAGAATTATGGCACAGATTACAATAATGCCTACAATAATAACTATAATAACGGGTATAACAATAATTACAATAATAACAATGGCTATAATAACGGTTATGATGCACCTAATGGATACCAGAATAATTATAATCAGAATGCAGGTTATAATAATGGATATAATCCGGGTTATAATGCAGGCTATAATAACGGTTATAATAACGGCTATAATCCAGGATATAATAGTTATCCGCCAAATGCAGGTAAGTTTGAAGGGTATACAACGTGGCTGGTTTTAAGTATAGTCAATGCTGTTATGTTTTCAAAATTATTTGGTATAATTGCAATTATTTATAATGAAGGTGCGAAGAAAGCATACGCATCCGGTGATTACGCTACCTTTGAGAAGAAATTCAATGCATGTAAGATATGGAATCTTGTAGGTCTGATTGTGGGTATATTAATCTTTGTATTTCAGGTTATGTTTATGTTTACCGGATATTGATAAAAGAGTATTTTCAATAATTAAAGGGTTTGACGTGTTGTGTCAAACCCTTAATTTCTAATAAGATGATACCAGGATTGTGGGAGTACGAGGTATGGAACAATCCTATAAAATATTATAAAAATAAATTGACAAGAAAACGACCGTTTACTATAATCGTAGTGAACGGTCGTTTACTATAAGGAGGTTAATGATGTCTGATACAAGGGAAAAAATATTAATGACTGCACTACGCCTGTTTGCAAGGGATGGCTATGAGGCTGTTTCAGTAAGTACAATTGCAGGAGAATTGGGAATGACAAAGGGTGCCCTATATAAGCACTATAAAAATAAGCGTGACATTTTTGACTGCATAGTTGAGAGAATGTATCAGATTGATGCAAAAAGGGCGGAAAAATACGAATTACCACAAGAAAAATACGAAACACAGCCGGAAACATATAAAAATCAATCTTTAGAAAGAATAATGGATTTTACACTTGCCCAGTATATATTCTGGACACAGGATGATTTTGCGTCTGATTTTCGTAAGATGCTGGTACTGGAGCAATATCGCAACACAGAAATGGCAGAGCTTTATAGTCAGTGTATTGTTGCCGGACCGGTTGAATATATGGAAGATTTGTTTCGCGAGATGATAGAGCAGGGTGTATTAAGACAGGAAAATCCCAGACAACTTGCAATAGAATTCTATGCACCTCTTTTCCTTCTCATTAACATGTACGACAAAACAGGAGAAAATGAGGAGTATAGAGAAATTCTTTGCAGTCACATGAAAAGCTTTATTCAGAGTCATGCGAATGATAAGTAAGAGTAAGAGAAGTAGAATATGACATATTTCATAAAAACAGGAGGGAAAAATGAACACAAACAACATAATCATACGTTTAGAGAAAAGAGAAGAATACCGTGAAGTGGAGAATCTGGTAAGAGAAAGCTTTTGGAATGTATATCGTCCGGGCTGTCTGGAGCATTTTGTGTTAAATCAGCTCAGGGATGACCCGGCATTTGTGCCGGAATTGGATTTTGTTATGGAAGAGGCTGGACGTATTATAGGTCAGAACATGTTTATGAGAGCAAACATAAAGGCTGATGATGGAAGAGATATACCAATTATGACTATGGGACCAATCTGTATTACCCCGGAACTTAAAAGAAAGGGATATGGAAAATTCTTATTAGATTATTCACTGGAAAAAGCTAGAGAGCTTGGCTGTGGTGCTGTTTGCTTTGAAGGAAATATTGACTTTTATGGAAAGAGTGGATTTGCCCAGGCAAGCACATTTGGCATTCGTTACCATGGCTTACCGGAAGGTGAAGATGCACCATTTTTTCTGTGTAAGGAATTGATTCCGGGATATTTAGATGGTATTACAGGGGAGTATTCAACACCTCAGGGATATTTCGTGGATGAAGCAGAGGCGGAAGCATTCGACAGTAATTTTCCTGTAAAGGAAAAATTGAAGCTTCCGGGTCAGTTATTTTAGTTAAGACAAGTTCTTTGGTTGAAGTCATAGCTGAATTAATACATTTCTTATTTTTAGATTTGACTGTTATATAATAAAGTGTCATAATTAAGCTATGTATTTTTAAGGAGGGTTTTATGAAAAGAACTAAAAAATTTTTATCGGCTGCCCTTGTGTTAATTCTGACGATGGCAGCGATTTTCACAGGTAATGTGAAAAAGGCAGTTGCCGAAGAAGAAATGGTACTTAATGCAGATAGTATTGCTACAGGTACCTATTCATCGACATTTGAAGTAGGTGCTTTTGCAATTCACGCTGATTCAACTAATACAGTAAGCGTTGATGCAAAGGGAAAGGCATTCAATGGCGTAACTTTTAAGAATCGTCTTAAGACCGGTGGCGCAGGTGGCAAAGACTATAGAAGCATAAGCTTTGAAGTTACAAAGGCTTCTTCAGTTGAAGTGATTTGTGTGTCATCTAATAGTAGTGATACCAGAACTATGGATTTTTCTATTCTTAAAGAGGATGGAACATTATCGGTTGTAAAAACAGCATCTATAGGCACATCTCTTGCATGTTATAAGTTTGATGCTACTGAGGCAGGTACATACTATCTTTATTCTGAAAGCGGCGGTATTAACTTCCAGTGTATTACAGTTAAGGATGCAGCAGCTAATCCACCTGTAATAAGAGATAATGATGAGGTTAGGGAGCAGGCGCCTGACTTTAAGACAGGCGACCTCTATGTTTCTGTAACAGGTAAGAATACAGCAACTGGTTCGTTTGAAGATCCAATGGATTTTGTTACAGCTGTTAATAGCATTACAGAAGGTCATACAATTTGGATGTTCTCCGGTACATATTATTTTTACGATGCCTATGGTGATTCAGTTGTGATTGAAGAGAATAATTCAGGCTCAGAGGGTAATTACAAGACTATCAGTAGTATTAACGGAAAGAGAGTAACAATTGATTTTGACGGAATGCAGGAAGACAGTTCTAAGAGAGGAATTGTCCTTGATGGATCATATTGGCATTTCTATGACATTGACATCTGCAATGCAGGTGATAATGGTATGTTACTTTCTGGTGACAACAATATTATTGAACTTTGCCAGTTCTATTCTAATCATGATACAGGTTTACAGTTAAGCCGCTTTAATACAAGCTATGCTTCAATTTCACAGTGGCCATCTAACAACTTAATTCTTAATTGTACATCATTTAACAATAAGGATGATGCGACAGCAGAAAATGCGGATGGATTTGCTGCAAAGTTAACTTGTGGTGAAGGCAATGTATTTGATGGATGTATATCATACTGTAATTCAGATGATGGTTGGGATTTATATGCTAAGACAGAAACAGGACCAATCGGTGTTGTAACAATCAAGAATTGTGTAGCATTTGGTAATGGTAAGCTTACTAACGGTGAAGGTTCTGCTAAAGGAGATATGAACGGCTTTAAGCTTGGAGGCTCTGGAGTTGCAACCCCACATATTGTTGAGAACTGCTTAGCATTTAATAATGGTGCAACAGGTTTTACTGATAACAACAATCCGGAGGCAATTAAGCTTTCTAATTGTTCGGCAGTTTATAACGGCGCATATGATGCTAATAAGGCAAACTTCATGTGCTACCGTTCAGGCTCATCAGCAGTTTACACTAATCTTGTTTCTTTTGTAAAGGATAAGGGCGCATCAACAGATCAGTTTAAGGGTACACTTACAAAGAGCTTTTACCATTACAAAGATTTAAAGACAAATAATGCAGTTTACTGGGTTGACTCAAGTACTTTTGACGGCAGCAAGGTGAAATACACAGGAAGTGAGGCTGCAGATAAGACAATTACAGCAGCTGATTTTGTAAATACAGTTGTTCCGGGATTTAATGAAAGTGCAAGTACTTATGCAACCAATTATCATGAAATCTTTAGAAATGAAGATGGTAGCATTTATCTTAATGGATTATTTGAAATTAAGGAAGATAGTTCACTTTACACTGCAGGTGTAGATGGAAAGTATCTTGGTGCTAAATTTACAAAGGCTGAAGCACCAGCTTTGCCTGGCGATGTTACTAATACAACAGATGAGTCTAAAAATGCATTTTCTGCTAAACTGGCTAACTCACTTGAGAGTCTGAAGTCAGCTGTACTTACTGAAAGCGATTTAGCTGCTATTGCAAATGGAAGTGATTGTGAAATCTATGCAGAAGTTAGCTTAGTTGAAAATGTTGATGCAAGTGATAAGGCTCTTGTTGAAGCTATTCTTTCAGAAGGCAAGGTTGCTAAATATCTTGATATTAAGCTTTACAAGAAGATTGGTAACGATGTTACAGCTGTAACAAGCACAAAGGAGAAAATTAAGCTACAGCTTACTTTAACATCTGATTTGACAAGCACAGATGAGAAGACAACAAGAACATTCAAGATGATTAGAGTACATGGTGGTGTGGCAGAGGAAATTACTTCATCTGTAGCAGATGGTATAGTGACATTTGAGTCAGATAAGTTCTCAACATACGCTTTGGCATATGTCGATGTTACAGACCCAGGACAGACACCAGGCGAAGGACAGACACCGGGTGAAGGTCAGACACCGGGTGAAGGACAGACACCGGGCGAAGGACAGACACCGGGTGAGGGACAGACACCAGGTGAAGGTCAGACACCAGGTGAAGGTCAGACACCAGACGCAGATTCTCAGACACCAGATACCGGTGATAGTACAAATGCTGTATTGTATAGTATAATAATGATTCTAGCATTTTGTGCAGGTGCTTTTGCTATCAGAAATAGAAGAAGAATAGTTAAATAATTAAAATAAATATTTCAATATTATTTCAATATTATTACACTTGAAATATTGACATGTCCGACAGCCTCTGTTATAATAATCAAGCATTTGACGTGAGTTTAATGCGGTTTCAGATATTAAAACATTGAATAATGCTTTTGGTATGGGAATCTTGGAGTAGTACTCAAGAGGCTGAAGAGGCGCCCCTGCTAAGGGTGTAGGTCGGGCAACCGGCGCGAGGGTTCAAATCCCTCCTGCTCCGTTTTAGCATTTTTTAAGGAAGTCAGAGTTTATCTGACTTCCTTTTTTATACAATAGGAAAGTTCTTAGAACTTCCATATTGTATCTTGTCTAAAATTCCTTCTTATTCAGAATAAAGGTACTTATTTTTATTGAAATTATTAAAGCAAATACTGCAACTGTAACAGCAGCCAACACGATTGCCTCTATGCCAATGGAAGAGAGCTTATTAACAAAGCTTATTACATCAATTCCAAGAAACTCGATTGCCTTCATAATACAAAATCCTATAATGCAGACTATTCCGGCAACTGCTATTATGGCAATTCTGCTTTTTTCTGATCCGAATTTAATCTGTAGAGGAATCATCAATGCCTGAAAAATAAAAACCACAGCAAGAATAAGCTGAGATGCAATAAACACATTTGACATGTCGCCTGTTCCACGTATAGAATTTGAAATAACAGATATTAGAATTGAAAGAATCCACGAGCCAAGTGCCAGTAATATGCTGAAAATATATTTTTCAACAACATAACCGCGGCGGCTTACAGGCAAAGTAAACAAGAAACTGTTTCCGTTATCAAATTCGTCATAACTGATTGTGCTTAGTGAAAACATGGACATTATAAACATGAGATATCCAAATACAAATGTTATATTTTCCATATATGCAACCATTCCTATTGAAATAAACAGAATTAATAGGAAGAAATTTCTCTGCATTTTTAGCAATTTGAAGTCTTTAATTAACAATCCTTTCATTACATCTGCCCCCTTATCATCATTGTTATAATACTGTCTATTGTGCCCTTCTCTATGGCAATCTTCGGATAATTTTCCATATAATATTGTCTTTGGTTTGTCAGGCAGCAGTATCCAAAGCTTTCCTTTCTCGTTCGGAGAATAAACTGCTTATCTAAACCGGCAAATTCCTCTTCATCGACTTTAAGCAGAGCGTAGTCGCTAAGCAAGATATCTGTGTCCTCATGCATGATTATTTTTCCGTCATGTATCATATAAATATCATCACATAAGGTTTCCAAATCACTTGAAATATGAGAACTAATTAAAATGGAGTGTTCTTCATCCTGTTCCATAAATTCCCTAAGTATCTGCAAAATTTCATCCCGCGCAATCACATCTAATCCGGCAGTCGGCTCATCAAGAATCATCAATTTTGCATTATGTGAGGTTGCCACAAGCAATTTCAATTTAGCCTTCATACCCGTCGAAAAATCTTTGATTTTTTTATCGAAAGGCAGTTGAAATCTGTTTGCCTGCTCCATAAAAAATGTATAGTCGAAATGGCTGTAAAGATTTTTTAATATAGGAATAATATCCTTAATTGTCAGATATCCGCTAAAGCCCGAGTCAGACAACACCACACCCAGATTTTCTTTATCCTTAGCAGTAAAGCTTTTCAAGTCTTTTCCAAGAAGTGTGATACTTCCGCCGTCAGTAGAAATTAATCCTAAAATTGATTTAAAAGTAGTACTTTTTCCCGCACCGTTCTGACCGATTAATCCTGTTACACAGCCGGGTATAACCTCCAGCGAACAGTCCAGGGAAAAATTATTATAATTCTTTTTTAGTCCTTCAATCTTTAACATTAATTACCCCTCCATTATCAATTCAAATAAAGTCCTAATGTCCTCATCGCTGATTCCACAGCGTCTGCCCTTTTGAATGGCATGGTCCAACTCTGCTTCAAGTTCTTTTTTCTGTTCTTCTAACAACAGTTCCTTGTTTGTGGCAGCTACATATGTTCCTTTTCCGTGAACTGTAATCGTAAAACCATCACTTTCCAAATTGTCATATGCTTTTTTAACCGTCAGAGCACTTATTTTCAAATCCTTAGACAGGGTACGAACAGAAGGTAAGATGTCGTTTTCCTTTAACTCCCCGGTTCGGATGAGCATTTTAATCTGGTCAATAATCTGCTCATATATAGGAACCATGGAAGAATTGTTTACAATTATTCTCATTTTTATTTCCTCCTACTATAACAGAGTATAACAGTATAAAACTGTTGTCAAGTGTTATACGGTGTTTATTTTTTATCTTATTGTGATTCGGGTGTCAAAAGCCCATTATACAGAGTTGAATTGGCAAAATGCACAAAAAATGATTGTTTAAATGACTTTTGCGCTGTGGAGATGAGACTCTAAACAAGTCGAGAAGCCTAAGCTGAAGCGACTTGTTTGCTCAGAGGCTCATCGGAGCGCTTAGCGCAATGGAATGCAAACAATAATTTTTTGTGCATTTTGCCAAAGCAAGAATTTAAATTGGGTTTTTGACACCCGAATCCTATTGTGAAAAAAATGTTTAGCAGATATAATATAAATGATGTTTGATGGCTTGTGAGAGTTGCAAAGCAACGTATCATGTCATAGGCATCAGTTGGGAGCAAAGAACATTTGCCCCAAACATCAAATATTGCGATGGAGATGAGCTTATGGTTAAACATGTAATTTTATGGACTTTAAAAGAAGAATTTGATGCAGATAAAAAGGCGGAAATCAAGAAAGGCATAAAGGAAGGCTTGGAAGGGCTTGCAGGAAAAATACCGGGACTCATAGAGATAAAGGTAAACACAGAAGGGCTGCCAAGTTCCAATGCAGATCTTATGCTGGATTCACTTTTTGAAGATGAGGCATCACTTAAAGGATATGCAGTTCACCCTGAACATGTAGCTGTTGCAGACGGCAAGGTTAGACCTTACACAGCAAGCAGGGTGTGTCTTGATTACGAGGTATAAAACATTTTTAAATCCTATAACGGCAGAGGTATAAAATATGCGAATAGATGAATTATTTAGGCAGGAACAGGAAAGATTTGTAAAAGAAAATTTAATGTCTGATGAATTCTTAGATTTTTTTAAACAGAATTCCCAGCCATTTATTAAGCTGATGGCATACTACAGATGTGCAATTATGGAAATTGAGACAAAATTCAAGGTCCTTAATGAAGAATTTTCGCTTCAGTATGACAGAAATCCTATTGAATCAATTAAAAGCAGAATAAAATCATTTGAAGGAATTATAAAAAAAGCCAGAAAGAAGGATATCCCACTCAACATGGCTGAGATTGAAAAAAATGTAAGAGATATAGCAGGAGTCAGAGTTGTCTGCTCATTTGTGGAAGATATTTATATGCTGGCAGACTGTTTCCTTAAGCAGGATGACATTAAGCTTATTGAGAAAAAGGATTATATCCAGAATCCGAAAGAAAGCGGATACCGCAGTCTTCATTTAATAGTAGAGGTTCCGATTTTTCTTCAGAATGAGAAACGTCCAATGAAAGTTGAAGTACAGCTTAGAACAATTGCTATGGATTTCTGGGCAAGTCTTGAGCATAAGCTAAGATATAAGAAAAATATTCCTGACAGTGAAATTGATAAGCTTGCGAAGGAGCTTTACGACTGTGCAGAACAGAGTGCTAATCTGGACGTGAGAATGCAGGAAATTCGTCAGAGAATAGCAAGGCTTGAGAAAGAGAATGAAAGCAAAGATTCTTCTGAAAAACCAACCTTGGCAGGACTTCTGTTAAGGCATAGATAAAAATATAAGCATAAAAGTGTCGCATTTTTAATTGTGGGTAATTTAATAATTGAGTAGGAGAAAATAAATGGAATTTAGAGTTTTAGAAGAAAAAGACAGGAGCCAGTTGGAAGAGCTAGTTAATCTAATAGAAACCAATCTTCCTAATAAAGAATGGTGGCTGCCAATTTCAAATGAAAGCAGGGCTGATTTCTTTAATACAGAAAAGACATGTTTTATTGGAACATTTGATGGGGAAAAACTTGTTGCAGCTTGTGGTCTGTTCTTTGATGAAACAGAATATGCTGATGTGGTAGAGGCTATTGGTAAAGCACGCGGTGAAGAGGACTTTCACATGGGAAATAATGCTATTAAGGGAGCTGTAGCGGAGATTGGAAGATGCATGGTAAGACCCGAATACAGAGGAAAAGGCCTTATGTATAATATTAATATGAAATTAGTGGATGTAGCAAAAAACAAAGGCAAGAAATATATAGTAGCGACGGCACATCCTGACAATCTACCAAGCAATGGTTCATTTATAAAGATGAATATGGAGAATAAATGTACAATAAGGCTTTGGGGTAGTTATTTACGAAATGTGTATATGATGGAGTTGTAATAATATAAATTGTGATTAGTTAAAATGAAATAGACTAGATATTGTGTTCAAAAAAAATATTCAAAAATTTTAAAAAATATTGTTGACATAAGGTGACAGCAATGATATTATATACAAGTCGCCGCGGTAAGCGGACGATGAAAAATGAATGA